>JANSXS010000041.1 GCA_024742835.1 Paracoccaceae bacterium
ATGCAGGCTCCCACGAAGGCCGCAATAAACACTACCAGTTCACCCGTATGGGGGATGTACATGATATTGAGGTAATCGGCGAAAATGGGAACATCGCCGGCAAGCTCTACGATGAAATCGAAGCACGGGTCCGCCCCCTGCCCGTCCGCCGCCGGTCTGCCAAGACGAAATCCGGCACGTCGGAGGGCTGACAGTCTGCACCCTCTGGACGGGGCGCTTCATAAATCTTATATGTTTCGTCAGGAACACAGGCGAGGAGTCGACATGACGCAGCACGCAGACCCCATCGAAGGCGCCCCGCTCATCGCGCCCTCCTCGACGGATCATCCGCTTTACGATCAGGTTGTCGAGGCGTGCCGTTCAGTCTATGACCCGGAAATCCCGGTCAATATTTACGATCTGGGACTGATCTACACCATTGAGATCAATGACGAAAACGCCGTTCATGTCATCATGACGCTGACCGCGCCCGGCTGTCCTGTCGCAGGTGAAATGCCCGGTTGGGTCGCCGAAGCGATCGAGCCGCTTGCGGGGATCAAGCAGGTGGATGTCGTGCTGACATGGGAACCGCCCTGGGGCATGGACATGATGAGCGACGAAGCCCGCCTTGAACTTGGCTTCATGTAACGCACTCAACAGGCGAAGAGGAAATTCACATGTTTGGAATTCCCGGAAAACAGGCCGTCTCGATGACGCCCAAGGCGGCCGCGCAAATTGCGAAACTGATGGATAGCGACGGTCATCAGGGCTTGCGCATCGGTGTCAAGAAGGGCGGCTGCGCGGGCATGGAATATACCATGGATTACGTGACCGAGGTCGACCCGAATGACGAGGTGGTCGAAGAAAACGGCGCACGGGTGATGATCGCGCCGATGGCGCAGATGTTCCTGTTCGGCACCGAGATCGACTATCAGGTGTCGCTGCTGGAGTCGGGGTTCGTGTTCAACAACCCCAATGTGACCGAAGCCTGCGGCTGTGGCGAGTCGATCAAGTTCGACGGTATGTAACCATTGCACGGAAAGCCCCCGGAACGTAAAAACACAGCGTGGTAGTCAGGGGGCTTTTGAAGATGCGGAAACTTGCGGCCGGCAACTGGAAAATGAACGGCACAAGCGCCACTCTGGCGGAGCTTGAGGCGCTGTCCAGGGCGCACCCCGATCCGGGCGTCGATGTTCTGGTCTGTCTGCCCGCCACCCTGATCCACCCGGCCCGGACCCTTCTTGATAACGCGCCTGTCGCTTTGGGCGGGCAGGATTGCCACGCTGCCGCCTCGGGCGCGCATACCGGCGACATCGCAGCGGCGCAACTGGCCGATGCGGGCGCAAGCGCGGTCATCCTTGGTCATTCCGAACGGCGCGAGGATCACGGCGAAACTTCTGACAGGGTACGCCAAAAAGCGATTGCGGCTCATCAAGCCGGGCTGATCGCGGTGATTTGCCTTGGCGAAACGCTGGCACAGCGCGAAGCGGGCGAAACGCTGGCAATCATCGGTGCGCAGCTCTCTGCCTCCTTGCCCGATACCTGCACTGCCGCCAACACGGTTGTGGCCTATGAACCGGTCTGGGCCATCGGAACCGGCAAGATCCCGACAAAGGCACAGATCGCGGATGTTCACAGCTTTGTCCGCGAGGGGCTGATCGCCGAACTTGGCGCGCAAGAGGCCGCGGGCCTGCGCCTGCTTTATGGCGGGTCGGTCAAACCCGCCAACGCCGCCGAGATTTTCGGCATCGAGAATGTAGACGGTGCGCTGGTGGGCGGCGCAAGCCTGACCGCCGCCGAGTTCTCCCCTATCATCAGGGCTTTGGAGGCCAGCGTTCATCCAGCCTAAATCGGCAGCATCGTCGTCGACTTGATTTCCTCCATCGAGAGAAGTGCCGTAACGTTGTGCACCTTCACCTCTGAAATCAGCGCCTGATAGAACGTGTCATAGGCCCGCGCGTTGGTGACCACGACCTTCAGGATATAGTCGATATCCCCTGCCAGCCTGTGCGCCTCCAACACTTCGGGCCGGGCGTTGAGCGCGGTCAGGAACCGCGCCTGCCCGTCGGCGTCATGCTCTGACGTGCGGATCAGCACAAAGAAACACGCCTCGAACCCCAGTGCCTCGGCATCCAGCAGGAATGTCTGTTGCCTGATCACGCCCGCCTCGCGCATCTTGCGAATCCGGTTCCACACAGGCGTCTTGGAACTGCCCACCTGGCGGGCGATCTCGTCCAGCGACTGGCCGCCGTCCTGTTGCAGCTCCACAAGAATTTTCCGATCCAGATCGTCCAGACGAACGGCCATTCCACAGCCCCCTTTTTTCCGAAACATCCTGCACCGCACCGCAGCATGACAGAACATTTGTTCTTAATTATGCGCTCCCATGGCGTTATGATGGGAATATTTTCTATATTATGACCCAAGTCAATCGGATCATCAGGGTCGCGTAGCATGAAACATTTCCCCATTTTCGTCCGTCTGGAAGGCCGGCGCGTCGTTCTGTCGGGCGGCGGCGAGGCGGCACTCGCAAAGCTGCGGTTGCTGCTCAAGACCGAAGCGCATCTGACCGTCTTCGCCCACACACCCGCGCCCGAAATCGAAGATTGGGCCGCCACAGGCCGCCTGCGCCTTGTGCGCCGCGCGATGGAACCGGGCGATACGCTCTGCGCTGTGCTGTTCTACGCCGCAGACGAGGATGACGCCAAGGACGCCCGCACCGTCGCCATAGCCCGTGCGGACGGGGCGATGATCAACATCGTGGACAACCTTGAAGACAGCGCCTTCATCACCCCCGCCATCGTGGACCGTGACCCCGTCACCGTCGCCATCGGCACAGAGGGCGCGGCACCTGTGCTGGCCCGCGCGATCAAGGCGGATCTGGAGGCCAAGCTGCCCGCGACGCTGGGTGTTCTGGCGCGCATCGGAAAGGCGTTCCGCCGCACGGTCGAGGTGCTGCCAATGGGCCGCAAGCGCCGAGATTTCTGGGCAGATTACTATTTTGACGCCGGTCCCCGCGCCTTGGAAGAGCATGGCGAGGATGGCGTGAACACCGCGCTGCGCGCCCTTCTGGAAAAACACGAGAACGCGGTCGAGCGTGAGGGGCATGTCGCCTTTGTCGGGGCGGGTCCGGGTGATCCGGACTTGCTGACGCTCAAGGCGCGCAAGGCGCTGGATACCGCTGATGTCGTGATCCACGACCGGCTGGTCACGCCCGAGATACTGGAACTCGCGCGGCGCGAGGCGATCCTGATCGACGCGGGCAAGACCGGCTTTGGCCCCGCCATGGCGCAAGATGAGATCAACGCGCTGATCGTTGAGCACGCGCAGACTGGCGCGCAGGTGGTGCGGCTCAAGGGCGGTGATCCCACGGTGTTTGGTCGGCTGGACGAGGAAATCGACGCGGTCATGCAGGCCGGTATCGCGTGGCACGTGGTCCCCGGCATCACCGCCGCCTCTGCCAGCGTTGCGTCCATCGGGCAAAGCCTGACGAAACGCGGTCGCAACGGGTCGGTCCGCCTGCTGACCGGCCATGACATGAAGGGCTTTGCCGATCACGACTGGCGCGCGCTGTCCCGCCCCGGAGAGGTCGCCGCCGTGTATATGGGCAAAAAATCTGCGCGCTTCATTCAGGGCCGCCTGATCATGCACGGCGCCGACCGCGCTACGCCTGTGACGCTGATAGAAAACGCCTCGCGCCCGGATCAACGCCGCATCGCCAGCACGCTGGACCGGCTGGTGCGCGACATGGACAGCGCCGAGCTGACCGGCCCCGCGCTGATGCTGATCGGGCTTGCCCCGCGCGCGACCGAGGCCCGCAAAATCACCCAAACACAGGAGTTTGCCTGATGGCGAAGCCCTTTACCCCCAAGATCGTCACCGCCAACGCCCTGTTGGAGGGCGATGTGGTGTACCTGACCGCCGATGACCGCTGGACGCGCGCCATTCATGAGGCCGAATTGATCACCGACGAAGACAGCGCGCGCCTGCGCCTGATCATCGCCGAGGGCCAGCCAGAAGAGGTGGTCGGCGCATATCTGGCCGATGCCGCGCCGTCGCCCGATGGGCCAGAGCCGGTGCATTTCCGCGAGGAATTCCGCCGCACCGGCCCGTCCAATTATGTCCACGGCAAGCAAGAGGCGCTGCAAGATGTATGATTACACCGAATTCGACGCCGCCTTCGTGGCAGAGCGCAACCGCCAGTTCCGCGCGCAGGTCGAGCGCCGCATCGACGGATCGCTGACCGAGGACGAGTTCAAGCCGCTGCGCCTGATGAACGGGCTTTACCTGCAACTGCACGCCTACATGCTGCGGGTGGCGATCCCTTACGGCACGCTCAACAGTCGCCAGATGCGCCAGCTTGCCTATCTCGCCGACCGCTGGGACAAGGGCTATGGCCATTTCACCACGCGCCAGAACATCCAGTATAACTGGCCCGAACTGCGCGACGTGCCCGACATGCTGGATGCGCTGGCCGAGGTGGGAATGCATGCCATCCAGACCAGCGGCAACACGATCCGCAACGTGACGGCGGATCATTTCGCCGGGGCCGCCGCCGACGAGGTCGCAGACCCGCGCCCGGTGGCCGAACTCTTGCGGCAATGGTCCACCGACCACCCCGAATTCCAGTTCCTGCCGCGCAAGTTCAAGATCGCCGTGACCGGCGCTGAAAATGACCGCGCCGTGATCCGCGCCCACGATATCGGCATCCAGATCGTCGAGCGTGGGAGCGAGATCGGCTATCGCGTCATCGTGGGCGGCGGGCTTGGCCGCACCCCGATGATCGGCAAGGTGCTGAGCGATTTCGTCGCTCAGGCCGATCTGCTGCCTTATGTCGAGGCAGTCGTCAGCGTCTGGAACACGCTGGGGCGGCGCGACAACAAGTACAAGGCGCGCATCAAGATCACCGTCCACGAGCATGGTATCGACGAGATCCGCGCGCGGGTGGAAAAGCGTTACGCGCTGATCCGTCCCGCCTTTGGCGGCATCGACCAAGAGCTTTTTACCGAGATCAAGGCCGCCTTTGCCCCGCCCGCCTTTCGCGAGGCCAGCACGGCGGTCTATGACACCGCGCGCAAAACGGATCCGGTGTTTCGCGCATGGGCCGACACGAACCTCGCCGCGCACCGCGCACCGGGCCATGCCATCGTGCAGATCAGCCTCAAGGCGCATGGCGCAACGCCGGGCGATGCCACGGCCGACCAGATGCGCGTTCTGGCCGATCTGGCCAAGCAGTACGGCCATGACGAATTGCGCATCAGCCACGAGCAGAACGTGATCCTGCCCCATGTCCATAAATCCGACCTGCCAAGGGTCCACGCGATCCTGAAAAAACACGGGCTGGCCACGGCGAATATCGGGCTGATCTCGGATATCATCGCCTGCCCTGGCATGGATTACTGCGCGTTGGCCACCGCGCGCTCCATTCCCATCGCGCAGGAGATCGCCACCCGCTTTGACGAACTGAAGCTGGAGCATGAGATCGGCGAGCTGAAGATCAAGATCTCGGGCTGCATCAACGCCTGCGGGCATCACCATGTGGGCCATATCGGCATTCTGGGGCTGGACCGGGCTGGCGTGGAAAACTACCAGATCACGCTTGGCGGCGACCATACGCAGACCGCCGAACTGGGTCAGCGCACCGGGCCAGGTTTCTCTGCGGATGAGATCATTCCCGCCATCGAGCGGCTGATCGACGCCTATCTGCACCATCGCAACGGCCCGGCAGAGACGTTCCTGCAAGCCTATCGTCGCCTTGGCATGGCCCCCTTCAAGGCCGCGCTTTACACGCAGGAGGCGGCCTATGCCGCTGAATGATCTTCCCGACCGGGTGCAGGGCCTGAATGACTGGTATCGCCAGCACGCGGCGATATCCGTCCTGCAACACGCGCTGACCCGTCCCGAAACGGGCCGGATCGCGCTGGTGTCAAGTTTCGGTGCGGAATCGGTGGTGCTGTTGCACATGGTGTCGATCCTGCGCCGTGAGACGCCGGTGATTTTTCTGGATACCGAGCTTTTGTTCGCGGAAACGCTGGTTTACCAGCAAGAGCTGTCCGAACGGCTTGGCCTGACCGATCTGCGCATCATCCGCGCCGACACGGCCGAGGCCCGCGCCGAGGACCCCGACAAGACCTTGCATCACCACGACACCGACGCCTGCTGCGCTCTGCGCAAGACAAGGCCGCTGGAGCGTGCGTTGCAAGGCTTTGACGGCTGGATCACCGGGCGCAAACGTTATCACGGCGGGCCGCGTCAGGCGCTCGATTTCTTCGAGGTTGAACCCGCCACAGGCCGCATCAAGGTCAACCCGCTGGCCCATTGGACGCGCGACGACGTGCAGACCTACATGGAGGAAAACCGCCTGCCCCGGCATCCGCTGGTGGCCCGCGGCTATCCTTCCATCGGCTGTATGCCCTGCACCCAACCCGTCGCACAGGGCGAAGACATCCGCGCGGGCCGCTGGCCGGGGCAGGACAAGACCGAATGCGGCATTCATTTCGTCAATGGCAAAGCCATCCGACAAGGAGAGAAGGCATGACACAGACCATCATCGTCACCGACGCAGGCTTTGGCCCGGAGGATTTCAACCAGCCCATAACGGCGCTGAACGATGCCTATCCGGGCTGCGGCATTGATCTGGCCTCTTCCAGCGACCCCGCCGAACTGGCCGGGCGGCTGGTCGATATTCCCCTCATCCGCGTGGATTTTCCCAGCTTTGCGGACGGGCGCGGCTTTACCATCGCGCGGCAGCTTCGGCTGATGGGCTATCAGGGGCGGCTGCGCGCACGCGGGCATGTGATCGCGGATCAATACGCGATGGCGCGTCGCGCGGGCTTTGACGAGGTGGAAATCCCCGCCGACCTGGCCGCGCGACAACCCGAGGATCAATGGCTTTTCCGGGCCAATTGGCGCGCGCATGACTATCAGGCGAGCCTGCGCGGCGCACAATCGGGCGGGATTGCCGCGCAATAACCCCTTCACCTGACCTGTATCAAAGACTATCAGAGGGTGTCCGTGCAACAGCGCGGACATGATGACCGCCATGAACGAGACTGTATCCGTGACAGACGCAAAACCCGTCAAAGTCCCCACACTGCCCGATGCCCAGACCGTGACACAGGTGAAACACTGGACCGACCGGCTGTTTTCCTTTCGCGTGACGCGGCCCGCCAGCCTGCGGTTCCGTTCGGGCGAGTTCGTGATGATCGGGCTGATGCAGACCGACGAAAAGACCGGCAAGGAAAAGCCGCTGCTGCGGGCCTATTCCATCGCCTCGCCGTCTTGGGATGACGAGTTGGAATTCTATTCGATCAAGGTGCAGGACGGCCCGCTGACATCGCGGCTGCAACATATCGCGCCGGGTGACGAGATCATCCTGCGCCCCAAGCCCGTGGGCACGCTGGTGCATGACGCCCTCTTGCCGGGCAAGCGGCTGTGGCTGTTTGCAACGGGCACGGGCATCGCGCCTTTTGCCTCGCTGTTGCGCGATCCGCAGACCTATACGGATTACGACGAGGTCATCCTGACCCATACCTGCCGCGAGGTGGGCGAATTGACCTATGGCGCGGAGCTGATCGCGCAGATCCGCGCGGACGAGCTGTTGGCGGAACTGATCGGCGAAGGCTTTGCCGACAAGCTGCGCTATTACCCCACCACCACCCGCGAGGACAGCCCGAAGATGGGCCGCATCACCGACCTGATGCGCAAGGGAGAGGTCTTTGAGGATCTGGGGGTTGCCCCGCTGGAGCCGGATACGGACCGCGCGATGGTCTGCGGCAACATGGCCTTCAACCTTGAGATCAAGGACATGCTGGAAGGCTACGGGCTGCGCGAAGGGGCCAATTCGGACCCCAAGGAATACGTGGTGGAAAAGGCGTTTCTGGACTAACCCACGGATTTTGCGACATGAAAAAGCCCGCACCGGGAAATCGGTGCGGGCTTTTCGTCGTGCAAAACGCTTTAGTTCGCGCCGCCACCCAGACCAAGCGCATCGCGGATCCGTGCCAGGATCTGGGCGAGCGCGTCCGGGTTGTCGCGGGCCTGCTCGATCCCGTTCTTGAGCGTCATTTTTTCCATCTGGCCAAGATCGGATGCGTCGATCGCCTCTGTCACCTTGTCAAGGTCGAACCCGTCCACGGTCAAGGCATCTGACAGGCCGCCGGTTTCCTCGGTGCCGTTTTCGACCATGTCTCCGGCCGCCTCGTCCGCCTCTTGCGTGGCGGTCTCGGTCCCCGAGGCATCGGGGGCCGTGTCCGTCACGGCAGCGGCACTTTCTTCAACCATGTCAGCTACTTCGTCCACCGCCTCGCTTGCTGCCTCTGCGGCCTCTTCTGCTGTTCCGGTCGCGACTTCGGCGGCGTCCGTGGCCGTTTGCTCCAGCGCGTCGGCTGCGGTATTGGTTGCGCCTGACGCCTCTACGGTCGTCTCGGCCGCGGTCTCTACGGCCTCGCCTGTCGCCTCAGCCGCGCTTTGGAGCGTGTCCGGCTCATCGACCGTCTCGCTGATATCATTGGCAATGTCTTGCGGAGACTTGCCAGAGAACAGCATGTAGCCGCCCCCGAGAATGACTGCCGCAACGATAACCCAAATCAGGTTTTTCATGTTTCATGACCCCTTTTTTACCTACGCAACGCACCTTTGCGGCGCACGCTTCCCACACTATTAGGCCAGATGGCCCCCGGATGCGAAAGGCGCAAGGGGAATTTCAGCGCAGATAGGCCCGGTTCTGCCTATTTTGCCGCTTGAATCGCCCCTCACGCGGCGTTACTTTCCGTCCTCGAACATAAACAATTCCGGAAGGAACAAGACCATAGCCCGCAGACCGCACAACGCGCCGCCAACCCGCGACACCGGACCCCGAGTAAATGACCGTATCCGCGCCCCCGAAATCCGCCTTATTGGCGCGGACGGCGACAATGTCGGGGTGGTCACACCCGAAAAGGCTATGGAACTCGCAGAACAGGCCGGGCTTGATCTTGTCGAGATATCCCCGAATGCCGCACCGCCGGTCTGCAAGATCATGGATTACGGCAAATACAAATACGAACAGCAAAAGCGCGAATCCGAAGCACGCAAGAAACAGAAGATCGTCGAGGTGAAGGAGGTGAAGTTTCGCCCCAACACCGATACCCACGATTATGACGTGAAAATGCGCAACGTGATGCGCTTTCTTGAGAATGGCGACAAGGTCAAGATTACCCTGCGCTTTCGCGGTCGCGAAATGGCGCATCAGGACCTGGGGCGCGAACTTTTGCACCGGGTTGCCGGGGATGTCGAGGGCGTTGGCAAGGTCGAGAACATGCCCAAGATGGAAGGTCGCCAGATGATCATGATCATCGGCCCGACCGGCGCCAAGTAAAGCCACCGTCACTGACATATCAGACATACCTGAACAGGCGCGCCGCTCATATTACAGAGGCGCGCCTTGCCTTTTTTCAGGACCAATGATTTTATGATGCCTGTTGGTTCTTTTTTACGATGGATGCCCTTGGTTTTGGCTTTTGCGTTTCCGCGTTGCCCGGCGGTTACAACAGCGGACTGACTGCGACTGTCATCCGCCGAAGACAGGGATCAAGGCCGGATGGCGCAGCCCGGCAAAGGAGTGCGGTATGCGGTATCCGGGGTTTGTTCTGGCGGCTGTGCTGACATCGGTCATGGGGCTGCCCGCGCAGGCAGAACGCGGGGCGCAGGGCCAGGTCAATATCATATACTGGCAAGCGCCCTCTATCCTGAACCCATATCTGTCCGGCGGCACCAAGGATCTGGAGGCCGCAAGCCTGATCCTCGAACCACTGGCACGCTATGATGAGACGGGCAGCATGGTGCCCTGGTTGGCAGAGCGCATCCCCACGGTCGAAAACGGCGATGTGTCCGAAGACCTGACATCCATCATATGGACACTGCAAGAGGGTCTAAGCTGGTCTGACGGCACGCCCGTCACCGCGCAGGACGTAAAATTTACATGGGACTACTGCACCGCCCCCGGTGGCGGCTGTGCGCAGGCCGAAAAATACAGCGGCATCGAGGCGATCGACATCCTCGACCCGCGCCGCGTGAAACTGCACTTCGATGGGCCGATGCCCTTTCCCTACAGTGCCTTTATCGGGGCGCAATCGCCGATCCTGCAAAAGGCGCAATTCGCCGATTGCCTGGGGCCGCGCGCACCGGAATGCACCGCGCAGAATTTTGCGCCCGTCGGCACCGGGCCTTTTGTTGTCGAAGAGTTCCGCCCGAATGACGTGATCACCTATACCGCCAATCCCGAATATCGTGACCCGGCCAAGCCCGCCTTTGCCCGCGTGCTGTTCAAGGGCGGGGGCGATGCCACCTCGGCGGCCCGCGCGGTGCTGGAAACCGGCGAGTTCGATTACGCATGGAATCTGCAACTGGCGCCTGACGTGTTGTCGAACATGGAATCCGCCGGGCGCGGCCGGGTCGTGTCGGCCTTTGGCACCCTCGTGGAACGGATCGTCATAAACCTGACCGATCCCGCACGCGGTCTAGGCCCGGCGCGGTCCACACGCGCGCATCCACACCCCTTTCTGAGCGACGCAGCCGTGCGGCAGGCGCTGAGCCTGGCCATCGACCGCGCGCTGTTGGTAGAGTTGGGATACGGCACCGCCGGGCGCGTCACCTGCAACGTGCTGCCCGCACCCGCGATCTACGCCTCTGACGCCAACGACGCCTGCAAGCGGCAGGATATCCCACGGGCAAAGGCCCTGCTGGACATGGCGGGCTGGATCGACAGCAACGGTGACGGGGTCCGTGACAAGGATGGCGTGGCCCTGAGCCTGCTTTTCCAGACCTCGACCAACGCGGTCAGACAAGATTTTCAGGCGCTGATCAAACAATGGTGGTCACAGATCGGCGTCGAGACAGAGTTGCGCAATATCGACGCCAGCGTCTTTTTCGGCAGCGATCCCGGCAGCCCGGACACCTTCCAGAAATTCTACGCGGATGTGCAGATGTACGCGCGCAATTTCGACGGCACGGACCCGGCCGCATATCTGGCCAACTGGCAGTGTGACAAGACCCCGACCCCGGAAAACCAATGGCAGGGCAGCAATATCTCGCGCTATTGCTCGGAGGCGTATGACGCGCTGATCGCGCAGATGCAGCAAACCGCCGATATCAGCGCACGCGCGGCCATTGCGCGCGCGATGAATGACAGGCTGATGCAGGAGTTCATACTCCTGCCTTTGGTCGATCGCGGACGCGTGGCCGCACACGCCAATTCGCTTGGCGGTGTCAGGCTCAATGTGTGGGACAGCGAATTGTGGAACATCGCCGATTGGCACCGCAAAGACCTTTAGACGCGTTGCCCCCAAATCCGGCAGGAACGATACTTGCCCTACGCTGACCGACAAGGGCCGCCCCGCGCATGTTGAGCTACACGATCCGAAGGCTGGCCTTTGCCGTTCCCACGCTTCTGGTCATATCGCTGCTGATCTTCCTGCTGCTGGAACTTGCGCCGGGCGATCCGATGGCCCAGGTGCCACTGACAGTCCCACCCGAGGTAAAGGCGCAGATGCGCGAGGCGCTTGGCCTTGGGGAGCCGGTGCATCTGCGCTATTGGAAATGGCTGGTGCAGATGGTCTGGGTCGAGCCTCTGGTACTGGTCGACCATCTGTTCGGCACCGACTTTTCGGAGGGCAAGCTGCGCATCCTCAGCTGGCAGCATCGCGGGCCGGTGATGGATGTGGTGGTCCAGCGCCTGCCGCAAACCCTGTGGGTGGTGGGCACCGCCTATGTGGTGGGCATCCTGATCGCCCTGCCCATCGGCATATGGTCGGCCTATCGCCGCGCCTCGATCTTTGATCAGGCGGGCACATTCGTGACAGTGGTGGGCTATTCGGTGCCGCCCTTTTTCACCGGGCCGCTGTTGATCCTTGTCTTCGCGGTGCAACTTGGCTGGTTTCCGGCGATCTATGACACCACGCACCGGGTCACGGATTGGCAGGGCTTTACCGTGCAGCTAAAGCAGATGGTGCTGCCCGTGATGGTGCTGTCACTGCAAACCACGGCGCAGATCGCGCGCTATATGCGGGCGGCGGTGCTGGACAATCTGGGGCAGGATTACGTGCGTACCGCCCGCGCCAAGGGCCTTTCCGAGGCAACGGTCCTGGGCGTGCATGTGCTGCGCAACTCGATGATCCCTGTGGTCACGGTCATCGCGCTGGGAATGCCGGCCATCTTTGGCGGGGCGATCATCACCGAACAGATTTTTTCGATCAACGGAATCGGCGCGCAACTGATCGGCGCGATCAAGGCGCCTGACATGCCCACCGTCCACACGATCACTTTTTTGTTCGCGGTTCTGATCGTACTGACCAATCTGGCCGCGGATCTGCTGTATGGCTGGCTTGACCCGAGGATCCGCTATGAGTGACGCCCCGCTTGCACCCGTGCCCGGCCTTGCGCGCCGAGTGCTGCACCAGCCCGGCGCAGTTCTGGGCGGCGGGCTTTTCGCGGTCATAGTGCTGGCCGTGCTCATCGGTCCGCTGCTGTGGCCCATCGCGCCCGAGTTCATCGACGTGGCCGCGCGCAATCAAGGCCCGAACCTGGCACACCCGTTCGGCACCGATCAACTGGGCCGCGACACATTTGCGCGCGTTCTGTGGGGCGGGCGGATTTCGCTGGCGGTGGGGCTGTCGGCCATGGCCGTGGCGCTTTTGCTGGGAACGCTGGTAGGGCTGCTGGCGGGGGTGTTCCGCTGGCTTGACGGGCCGCTGATGCGGCTGACGGATGTTTTCCTTGCCCTGCCGCTGCTGCCCCTGTTGCTGGTGATGGTCCTGCTGTTCCGCGACAGCCTGTCGGGCGTGTTCGGCCCCGAGGGCGGCATATTCATCCTGATCGTGCTGGCCATCGGCGGTACAAGCTGGATGAACACCGCGCGCATCGTGCGCGGCGATACGCTGGCGCTGCGCGAACGGGAATTCGTGCTGGCCGCGCGCGCCGCCGGGTGTCGGCCCGTCGCGCTCATGCTGCGGCATATCCTGCCCAACGTGCTGTCACCCATTCTGGTATCGGGCGCGCTTGGCCTGTCCACCGCCATCGTTACCGAAAGCGCGCTCAGCTTTCTGGGACTGGGCTTTCCGCCCGATTTTCCCACCTGGGGCCGATTGTTGAGCGATGCGGTGATCTATCTGGCCGATTATCCCGCGCGGGCAATCTGTCCGGGGCTTGCCATCTCTTTGACCGTGCTGTCTGTCACGTATCTGGGCGACGGGCTGCGCGATGCGATGGACCCGCGCCTGCATTGAGCGGGCGCGGTGCCTGGCTCAGGCGGGCATCCGCTGTTCGACGATCCCGGCCCACCAGCTGCATCCCGTGGGGATGACGGCATCGTTGAAATTGTATTCCGGGTGATGCACCGGCGCGCTGTCGCCATTGCCCATCAGGATATAGGCACCGGGCCGTTCTTCGAGCATGAAGGCGAAATCCTCGCCGCCCATGACCAGCGGCGCGTCATCGCATTGCCCGCTGACAGACCGCGCCACGGCGGCGGCAAAATCTGTCTGCGCGTCGTGATTGACCATCACCGGATAGTTGCGCGCATAGTCCAGCCGGATGGTTGCGCCAAAGGCCGCGCCGATATGCTCGCAAAGCGCCGCCATCCGGGTTTCCGCCAGATCGCGCATCGCCTCGTCCATGGTACGCACGGTGCCCATCAAGACCACCCGCGCCGGGATCACGTTGAACGTATGCGACGAGCTTTGCATCGCGGTGACTGACACCACCGCCTGTCCGGTCGGGTCCGCATTGCGGCTGACAATTGTTTGCAGCGCGGTTATCAGATGCGCCGCGACCACGCCGGGATCGACGGTTTCCTGTGGCTTGGCGGCGTGCCCGCCCTTGCCGTCGATGATGATGTCGAACTTGTCGGTCGCAGCAAAAAACGCACCGGGGCGAATGGCGAACTGCCCCTCTGGCACGCCGGGCCAATTGTGCATCCCGTAAACCTCCTGGATGCCGAATCGCGCCATCAGCCCATCCTCGCACATCTCGCGCCCGCCACCGCCGCCCTCTTCGGCGGGCTGGAAGATGACCACGCAGGTGCCGTTGAAATTGCGCGTCTCGGCCAGATAACGCGCCGCGCCAAGCAGCATCGCGGTATGCCCGTCATGGCCGCAAGCGTGCATCTTGCCGGGCGTGTTGGAGGCATAGTCCAGCCCCGTCGCCTCGTGGATCGGCAGCGCGTCCATGTCGGCGCGCAGGCCCACCACCTTGCCCGAACCGGTCTGGCGCCCGTGGATCACCCCGACAACGCCGGTGCGCCCCAGCCCGGTGACAACCTCGTCACAGCCAAAGCCTTGCAGTTTTTCGGCAACCATGGCGCTGGTGCGATATGTGTCGAACAGCAACTCGGGGTGCTCATGCAGATCCCTGCGCCAGCTTGTGATCTCATCATGCAATTCTGCAAAGCGGTTCTTGACCGGCATGGGGTATCCTTTTCAGTAGCCGCAATCGGTGGTCAGCACATGATGCCCCGGCGCCACCTGTTTGTAGACAGAGGGCGCGGGAATGTGCCCCTTGGGGTATATAGGTGAGGGAACAGGGCGGAAATTCAACTCCTTTTCCACACGCCGCCGCGATGGGTCTGCCACCGGCACCGCCTGCAACAGCGCCTGTGTATAGGGGTGGCGCGGATCATAAAGCACCGCCGCGCGTGGCCCGATCTCAACGATCCGGCCCGCATACATCACCGCCACGTCATGCGCCATGCGCTCGACCACGGCCATGTCATGGCTGATGAACAGATAGGACAGGCCAAGCCCGGCCTGCAAGTCCAGCATCAGATCCAGCACCTGCGCCTGAACGCTGACATCCAGCGCGCTGACCGCCTCGTCGGCCACCACAAGCGCGGGGTCAAGCGCCAGCGCACGCGCGATTGCCACTCGTTGCCGCTGTCCGCCCGACAGCGCATGAGGATAGCGGCCAAGCAAACCGGCAGGCAGACCCACACGGGCAAAAAGCGCCTCGGCGCGCGCCGCGCGTTCGCTCCGGCTGCCGCGCCCGAAATTGCGCAACGGCTCTGTCACCTGATCGAGCAGGCGCATTTGCGGATTAAGACTGCCATAAGGGTCTTGAAACACCATCTGCATCCGCGCCCGCGCGCGCCGCAGCGCCGCCGGGGCCAGCGCGGTGATCTCGGTGCCGTCCAGCGTGACACGCCCCGCCGATGGCTCCACCAGCCGCAGGACGGAGCGGCCAAGCGTGGACTTGCCGCAACCAGATTCCCCAACCAGCGCAAGCGTCCGGCCACGGTTGAGCGTAAAGGACACATCCTCGACCGCATGAAGCTTCGCCACGCGCCGCCGCAACAGCCCGCCGCGCAGGGCAAAGCGGGTACTCAGTCCCTCGACCGCCAAGAGCACCCTGTCGCTGCCCTGCACCGGCACCGGATCGGGCGCATCGGGCCGTGCCATGGGTTCGGGAAACGCCTTGTCACGCATCGCCCCAAGACGCGGCACGGCGGCCAGAAGCTGCTTTGTATAAGCGGCCTGCGGGGCGGTGAAGAGCTGCGTGACGGGCGCTTCCTCTACCTTGCGGCCCTTCTGCATCACCACGACGCGATCGGCCACCTGCGCGACCACGGCCATGTCATGGGTGATAAAGATCACCGCCGCGCCGGTGTCACGCTTGAGCCTGTCGATCAATGCAAGGATCTCGGCCTGCGTGGTCACGTCAAGCGCCGTGGTCGGCTCATCGGCGATCAAAAGGCGCGGCCCACAGGCCAGCGCCATGGCGATCACGACACGCTGTCGCTGCCCCCCCGAAAGCTCGTGCGGGTATTGCCGCAAGCACCGCTCGGGCTGTGGCAGGTGGACCTGCCGCAAAAGTTCGAGCGCGCGAGCGCGGGCCTCTGGCCGGGTTAGCCGCGGATGCGCGCGAAGACCTTCGGTCAGCTGCCGTTCGATGGTGAACACCGGGTTGAGCGCCGTCATCGGTTCCTGAAAGATCATGCCGATGTGGTTGCCGCGCAGGTTGCGCATATGCGCCGGGCTGGCAAGGGCCAGATCCACGGGACCACCCTGGCCCGCATCGAACAGGATGCGCCCTGCACTCACCCGCCCGCCGCCGAACTCCACCAGCCGCATCAGCGACAGCGCCGTGACCGACTTGCCAGAGCCGCTTTCCCCGACAAGCGCGACCGTCTCGCCGGGCTGCACGGAAAACGACAGATCGCGAACCCCGGTCACGCCGCGCGCCGTGGTCCCGAAGGACACGCGCAAGTTTTCAAACCGGACAAGGGGGTGATCCAACATCCATCGCCTTTTGGGGAAATGCCCTGACACGACGCTACAAGCGCGCGGGCATCCGGTCAAATGGCCTCAGCGCGGTAACAGCCGCGTCACGCCCACCGAGGCCGCGCGCGCCAATTCGGCATCCAGCGACATCGGGATATATTCGCCCCGCCGCCAAAGCTGTGCCAGATCATCGTAATGCCGGCTCAGGAAATGCCCGGATTGCCCGGTAGAGGTGATGAACACGCTGCTGTCGGGATCGGTGAAATCATAGACCCCGCGAAACCCTGCGCCATGAACGTTCAGAAACGGCTCTGGCCCCGTGCCAAGCGTGCGCCCGCGCATCAGCGTGTTATCCCCCCCGGAAGTGGATTGCCGGATGTTCACGAAATAGCGCAGCAACGGCACGTCGCCCAGAACCGGGTGATCATGGGTCGCCTGATGCGCATCGCCCCAACGCAGGCTTTCCAGCGCGGAGCCATATCGCTCTTCGATCCGGATCAGCGCGTCATCCAGCGCCAGCCGGGCGATATCGGTGCAGGTTTCCTGCAAGGTGGATTGGCGCACGTCACACCACGCGGCGGCCCCGTCGATATTGCGATACACCCGCTCGATGAAAACCGGGTCGGGATGGGTGAACTCTGCCGCCAGCGGACCCAGATCGTCGATGATCAGCCGCTCTTGCAGGGCGCGCAACCAGGCGGCGTAAAGCAGTGGCTCGGGCAGATGTTCGTTCATCTCGCCGTTCCAGTTGGACAAAAGGTCAAGCGCCCGCTGGCGCTGTCGTTCCCTTGTGCCCTCGGGCGCGGATTCGCCGGTAAACCACAGATCCTTGCCGATCAACGGCAAAAGCGACCGCGCGGTAAAGCTGACGGTGTCCAGCTGCGCCTCTATGAAACTGTCGCGGGTATGCACTTCGCGGTTCTGCATCAACCGCCGCCAGCGAAAGACGCGCTGCGTATCCCCCCAGGCGTAGCTGACATGCAGCGGAAAGGGGCGGTCCACGATCTTGTTGTTGGTATTGCCCAACAGGCCACCCGCCGGTTCGATGAATTCGGGGTTCGCGGAATAGGCGTTGAGCCCCTGCCAGCGGTTTTCGTCGATCCAGCCCCGGCTGGGGCGGCGTCCAAGGCTTTCATGATCTGCGTCGCGGCGCGGCATCACGCCGATCATCTTCATCGCGATCCGGTCCTGATCCACCAATGTGAGGTTCAGCGAGGGCGCAACATAGCGCCGCCCGGCCTCGATCGCCTCCGGCACCGACATGGCCCGCATCAGCTCCATGGCAGCGCTCATGGTGGTGTCATTGTCCAACAGCGCCGTCCAGCCGAGCGACATAACATGACCCGACGGGAGCACCTCTGCCAGGTTGTAATGCGAGCCGGGCAGTACGGGGCCGTTTTCCGTCCATCGCAGGGTCAGCGTGACGGGGGCCTGATCCTTGATCCGGATAATGGAACTTTCGGTGCGAAAGGGCTTGTACCCCTCTGGCGTCCGGTATTGGCGTGGATCGTCGGGGTTCAGCCGTTCGATATACAGATCCTGATCGTCCATGTAGGACGAGGTGATACCCCAGCCCAAAGCGCCCGAGCGCCCCGCAAGGATGGCCGGGACGCCGGGGATCGTTGCCCCGATCACCCCGCCAGACGACAACTCCAGCCGCGCCAGATACCAGATCGACGGGG
>JANSXS010000013.1 GCA_024742835.1 Paracoccaceae bacterium
AACAAAACCCGCCTTCACAGCGCCATCGGTTACATCACGCCACAAGAAGCAGAGGAGGCATTCTACGCAAGCTTGAACGCTGACGAAAAAGCAGCCTAACTATTGAACCAGAAACTCTCCGGTAAACCCGGGGCGGTTCAGCATGACCCGCGAGGAAATCGAAGCCGAACTCTCCGTGCAAACCTTTGACGTCCTGTTCGAGTTGATCGAAGACCGATTTCCCGAGCGCATAAAGGCGCACCGCGACCAGACCCTTGAAATCATGAGCGATCCGCGGCTGGCGCAGGCGCACAAGGGGCAGCAGGTGATGGCGCTAAACCGCGATTTTACCGATACGCTTCGCCGCGAGAATGCCGCTTTGATCGCGCAGGCCCCCGAAGCCATGTTGCTGGAGTTGCAACAAGCAGAGCTTGACGTGCTGCACTCCGTGCGCGCCGATCCCGAGCTTTGCACGCGGCTGGCTGCCGGTGGGCTGGCGGCCCTGTCGCGATTCGAACAGGCGGCGCTGGATCAGGACAAAATGCGTGTGATGATTCTGACGCAGTTCCAGGCAATGGTCGCGGGGCAGGACGCGCCCACCCCCCGCGCGCCGCCGGACGAGGCCGATTGGGAGCTGTTCATCAAGGATTGGATCGCGACCGACGCTCAGGCAGAGACAGCGATCCGCGCGTTTCTGGACGTCCGGACAGACCTGCCCGAGGCGTATTGCGCGGGCGCGACGAGCCTTTACCGGCAATTGCTTGAGGATGGCTCTGCGGGCGGGGTCCGCATCATGGCTGAATACAGCAAGACGGTCGCGGGGCGATAAGGCCGCAGGCGGGCCAGGTGCCCATTTTGCCGCGCCGCGCGCCGGGTTGAGGCCGCGCGCGGGACGATTTAAAGGACGGCTCAGCAAGGAGTGTTCGCGATGCCAGTCTTTCTTGATGCCACCGATCCCGAGTTCGATGCGCGGTTCCGCGCCCTGTTGAGCGCCAAGCGCGAGGACAGCCCGGATGTGGACGAGGCCGTGGCCGCGATCATCTCGGATGTGCGCAAGCGCGGCGATGCGGCGCTGATCGAGCTGACGGAACGGTTCGACCGCCTGACGCTGACACCAGAGACGCTGCGGTTTTCCGTGGCCGAGGTCGATGCGCTGATCGCTCAGGTGCCCGCGCATGAGCGCGAGGCGCTGGAATTGGCCGCGGCGCGCATCCGGGATTACCACGAGCGGCAATTGCCCGAAGATGCCAGTTGGACAGAGGACACGGGCGCTGTGCTTGGCTGGCGCTGGTCGGCAGTGGGCGCGGCCGGGCTTTACGTGCCGGGCGGGCTGGCGTCCTACCCGTCGTCGGTGCTGATGAACGCGGTCCCCGCCAAGGTCGCCGGGGTGGAACGGCTGGCCATTACCGTGCCGACGCCGGGTGGCGTGGCCAATCCGCTGGTCCTGCTGGCCGCAAGGCTGGCGGGGGTCGACGAGATCTACCGGGTGGGTGGCGCACAGGCCATCGCGGCGCTGGCCTACGGGACAGAGACGATCCCGCCGGTGGACAAGATCACCGGGCCGGGCAACGCCTATGTGGCGGCGGCCAAGCGCCGCGTCTTTGGGCGGGTGGGCATCGACATGATCGCTGGCCCGTCCGAAATTCTGGTCATCGCGGATCGTGATAACGATCCCGAATGGATCGCACTTGATATGCTCAGCCAGGCCGAACATGACGAAAGCGCGCAGGCCATCCTGATCACCGATGATGCGGCGATGGGCAAGGCGGTGCAGGTCGCCATCGAGCGCAACCTGACCACGCTGGAACGGCGCGAGATCGCGGGCGCAAGCTGGCGTGATTTCGGCGCGGTGATAACCGTGCCGGATCTTGAGGTCGCGGCGGATCTGGCCAACCGGATCGCAGCGGAACATCTGGAACTGTGCGTTGCGGATGCCGAAGGGTTGGCGGCGAAGATCCACCATGCGGGCGCGATGTTCCTGGGGGCATGGACGCCAGAGGCCATCGGCGACTATGTGGGCGGGCCGAACCATGTGCTGCCCACGGCGCGCTCTGCGCGGTTTTCCAGCGGGCTCAACGTGCTGGATTTCATGAAGAAGACGACGATGGCGCGGATGACGCCCGAGGCGCTCAAGGCGATCGGCCCGGCGGCGGAAACGCTGGCGATTTCCGAAAGCCTGGAGGCGCATGGGCTGAGCGTGCGTGCACGGCTCAACCGTCTCAACGAAGGGTAAGGCGCAAGGTGGGCAGGATTGCCCACCCTACACGCGTTAGCCTGGCGTTAATCATCGGTCCGCTATGGTGGCGACATGCCAAATTATCGCCGCCTGCGCCCGCCCGGTGCCACGTATTTTTTCACTCTGGCCCTTCAGGACCGTGGATCTGATCTGTTGATCAGCCACATCCATGATCTGCGGGCCGCCTATGCCGCCACGATCCGTGACATGCCGGTGCGCTGCGAGGCGATTGTCGTGCTGCCCGATCACCTCCATGCGGTCTGGACCCTGCCATTGGGCGACAGCGTCTATTCGGAACGCTGGCGCAAGATAAAGGCACGGTTTTCACGCGCCGTGGACCGGGCGCATCGCCCGTTACACCTGCCCGCCAGCAAGGTCTCCAAGCGCGAATGCGGCATCTGGCAGCGCCGGTTCTGGGAACATGTGATCCGCGATGATGCGGATTATCGGCGGCACGTGTCCGTTTGCTGGGGCAATCCCGTCAGGCACGGGCTGGTCCCGCGGCCCGCCGACTGGCCGCATTCCTCCATTCATCGCGAGATCGGCAAGGGCCTTGTCCCGCCGGACTGGACCGGCGGCCAGCAGGACGGGCGCTTTGGCGAGTAGGGTGGGCAAAATTGCCCACCCTTTGGCACGATCCGGCATCTGCCGGATTGCCCGGCTGCACGCTCTGCGCTAGGGGTTGGCAGGACCATGCAAGAGACAGCCCCATGAGCCGCATTTGCCATATCGAACTTGACGACGCCAATCTGCCGCCGCCCACGCCCGAGATCGAGCAGGAGCGCAAGGTCGCGATGTTCGACCTGATCGAGGAAAACTCGTTTTCCCTGCCGCCGCGCGATGATCGAATCACGCCCGATGGCCCCTACCGCGTGGGTCTGTCGATCCGCGAGAAGCGCCTCGTTTTCGATATCCGCACCGAGGATGACCAGCCCGCGGCGGAGTTTCATCTTTCGCTGTCGCCCTTCCGGCAGGTTGTCAAGGATTACTGGGCCATCTGCGAAAGCTATTTCGATGCGGTCAAGAACCTGCCGCCCAGCCAGATCGAGACCATCGACATGGCTCGCCGCGGCATCCACAACGAGGGTGCGCGCGTGCTCGAAGAGCGGCTGGAGGGTAAGGCGAAGGTCGACAACGACACCGCGCGTCGGCTTTTCACGCTGATCTGCGTGCTGCATTTCGGGAGCTGAGGCGCATGGCCGAGCCCTTGCCGCAATCGGTGCTCTTTTGTTGTGATCACAACGCCGTGCGCTCCCCCATGGCCGAGGGGATCATGAAAAAGCTTTATGGCTCCGACACCTATGTGCAATCCGTCGGGGTGATGGGCGACATGGATATCGACGGGTTCTCCATCGCCGTCTGCGAGGAAATCGGCGTGGAGTTGTCGCGCCACCGCACCCGCAGCTTTGACGAGATGCAGGAATGGGGCGATGATCTGTCGTCCTTCGATCTGGTCGTGGCGCTCAGCCCGGCCAGCCAGCGCCGGGCGCTGGACCTGACGCGGGTCTATCATCTCGATGTGGTGTACTGGCCCATCATGGACCCCACCGGGCTTGGCGAAACGCGCGAGGCCAAGCTCAACGCGTATCGCCAGACGCGCGACCAGATCATGACCCATCTCAAGCACAGATGGGGCGAACCAGAGGACTGACATGACCGCCATTTCCACGATCAAAACCTATTTCGACGCCTTCAATACCGGCGACACCAACACCATGCTGGCCTGTCTCGACGACAACGTGGCGCATCACGTGAACGAGGGGCAGGTGCGTACCGGCAAGGACGCCTTCCGCAGCTTTTGTGCGCATATGAGCCGCTGCTACCGCGAGACCCTGAACGACATGGTGATCTTCGAAGCCGAGAACGGCACCCGTGCCGCCGCTGAATTCGTGGTCAACGGGACTTACCTCGAAACCGACGAGGGCCTGCCAGAGGCAAAGGGCCAGACCTATCGGCTGCCGGCGGGCTCGTTCTTTTCGCTGGAAGACGGCAAGATCACCCGTGTCGTGACCTATTACAACCTGGCCGACTGGATGCGGCAGGTCGGCTGAGGCGGGGCGCGACATGATCGAGACAAGGGTTCTGCGTGGCGATGCGCTGGAGGCGGCGCTGGACGAGGTAGCGCGCCTGCGGATCGAGGTGTTCCGTGCCTGGCCTTACTTGTATGATGGCGACGCGGATTATGAGCGACGCTATCTGCAAACCTATCGCGACAGCCCCGGCGCGATTCTCGTCGGTGCGTTCGATGGCACGCAGTTGATTGGGGCCTCTACGGGCGCGCCGATGGAAGAGCACGCCGATGATTTCGGTGCGGCCTTCGCGGGGCAGGCGATCAGGCCCGAGGATATCTTTTATTGCGCCGAAAGCGTGCTTTTGCCTGCCTATCGCGGGCATGGGATCGGACATGCCTTTTTTGACGCGCGCGAGGCACACGCCCGAGACCTGGGGCGCCGCCATGCCGCGTTTTGCGGTGTCGTCCGCCCCGACAACCATCCGCTTCGTCCTGCCGATTACCGACCGCTTGACGCCTTCTGGCGCAAGCGGGGCTATGAAAAGCTTTCCGGTGCCGTGGCGCATTTCAAGTGGAAAGATCTCGACACGGCCGAGGAAACTGACCATCCGCTACAATTCTGGATGCGCGCCCTTTGACATGAAGGAGCGCGCCAGGGCGCGCACATGTTGTCTCGCCGTCGCCTTCGCGCCGTCTCCGGTGTGCGGTCGGATTCGCAAAGTCATGCGAGAGGGTTGCGTGGAGGGGCAACGCCCCTCTTGCGACGCGTATCGCACCGTCCTGCCGTTCGGGCATGGATCCTGTCCCTGATCTTGGTTCCTTCCTGTCCTGGCTGTGGCTTTAAATCCACGCTTCGGCGCGTCGCGTGGTTTGGGCTGGCAGTTGCGGGGTCAGCTTTGGTACGATCACACTGCTTGGGGGCGACGTGTTCGGGATGATTTACATGACGCGCCTTTTGAGCTTTTTTCTTGTTTTCATGATTTTTATGGCGGGTTCGCCGCGTGTCGAGGCGCGCGAGCGGCTTGGCCATGGCTGGCTTTTGACCAACGATATTCTTGGTGATTCCCATGATCGCTGGCAAGCCGGGTCTTTTGCGTCGAGCCGCGTCTGGGGGCCTTCATGGGAGGGGCATTTGCCGGGCGGGTTCGGCGAGATCGTGGAATTGCGTTTCGGGGGGCAGATCGTAGCACCCGAAAGCCTTGCGCGACCGGCGCGCGGGGACAGGCCTTTTGCGGGTGTGCTGTCGCTTGGATTGCACACGCATTTTTCTAGGGGGGCGACTCAGTTCGCCTTGGGTGGTGATGTCGTGGTCACTGGCCCGCAGACCGGTCTCGATGATTTTCAGGTGCTTTTGCATGATGTCCTTGGCGGTAGCGAGATGTCGAACCGGGCCCGACGCCAGCAGGTTTCGAATGATGTGACGCCCACACTGGTGGGGGAGATGGGGCATCGTGTTGCGCTTGGCGGAATGCGTATGCGTCCTTTCGTCGAAGGACGATGGGGGCTGGAGACCTTGTTGCGCGCGGGTGTCGATTTGACGATCGGCTCTTTCGGATCGCGGAGCCTGATGGTGCGGGATGTTGTGAGCGGCCATCTTTACGAAGCGGTTCCGGACAGGACGCCGGGGGCGAGCGTTGTTCTCGGGGCGGATACCGCCCATGTCTTCGACAGCGAGTTGCTGCGCGCGGGCCGTGGCTTTGATCTGACCGAGGCGCGCAACCGTGTGCGGGCCGGGGTGAACTGGCAAGGGGAACGTGGGGCCAGCGTTTTCTATGGTCTCACGTGGCTTGGTGAAGAATTCGAGGCGCAGCGCGAGGGGCAGGTTGTGGGTTCGGTGCGACTGCGTTTGAATTTCTGAACAAAACGTTTTGTGCGGGCTTTCCAGGTTGATTCGCTTTTGGTAGCGTCGGGTTAATAAAAAAAGTAAACTGAGGTAGGCATACAGGTAATGAGAACGGGCTTTCGAGGCGCGTTCGTCATCTCCTGGTCGCAGACGGACGTGGACGGCTTGGCAGCCGCCCCTGTCCGGTCTTTGGGTGTCGGGTCCGCGTGGGCCTGGCATGGAGATCTGGTTCGGGTTGATGGCCCGAACGAGGTTTTGCGGCTTGAGCAGGGCGAACATGAAAAAGTGAGCCGCAAATGCGCGGCAAAACTTGTGAGGCGGCTGGTAAAGGCCGCCCGGACACATACAACGGATCTTGACGCGGTGGAGGACAGCGGAGCGCTGGCCGATTGCGGTTTCGTCGTCACCAACGGGGTCAAGACATATACGGTCACACTCATCGAGGCGGGCGGAGGTGCCCCACCGCTTTTGCTGTTCGTGGATGACATTCCCCCGCGTGACACGGATCTTTGGGTCGTGCATCACTCCATCGGCGCAAACAGACGCCGGACGCGTGGCCCCGAAAGTGGCGGGATCATCTGCTTCACCCGTGGCACGCGGATCCAGACCCCGGATGGTCTGCGTCTGGTGGAGGATCTGCGCGAAGGCGACAGGGTATGTACCAAGGATAATGGCGACGAGGACATCCAGTGGATCGGCAGCCGCCGAATGAGTGGCGCGCGGCTGTTCGCGATGCCGCATTTGCGCCCGGTGCGTATCCGCGCAGGCGCGCTTGGCGTCGAGCGACCGGACGAGGAATTGCTGGTCAGCCCCGAACACCGGATGCTGGTGGAGGGCGATGTGGCAAGGGCGTTGTTCAACACCCCCGAGGTGCTGGTCGCGGCGCGCGATCTGATCAACGGGGGCACGGTGAAGGTCGATCTTGATGTACGCGAGGTGACCTATATCCACTTGCTTTTACCGCGTCACCAGATCCTTTGGGCCAATGGTGTCGAGGCCGAAAGCTTCCATCCGGCAAGTGCTGCGCTGACAGCGCTAGACAGCGGCGACCGGCACCGCCTGCTTGCGATCAACCCCGATCTGGAACTGGAGCCACAGGCATATGGCGGGTTTGCGCGTCGCAACCTCAGCACGTCGGAGGCCGCGATCCTGCGACACGAGGCTGCCTGATCAGGGTTTGCCCGCTGCGCCCCTCGCATTCCGCGCGGCTTGGCCTGACAAGGCGGCGGCATTTCCCGACGGGGCCTGTTGACTCCGGCAATGTCGCGGATATAAGCGCGGCTTCATTGGTGTTGGTGGACCCCGCAAGGGGAACCCTGTCGGCCCGGCAAAATCCGGGAAGAGGACAACGCCCTTCGAAACCCTGACCGAAGGAGATCAGCAGATGACAAAAAGAACTGCTGCCAAGTACAAAATCGACCGCCGCATGGGCGAAAACATCTGGGGCCGTGCGAAATCCCCGGTAAACCGCCGTGAATACGGCCCCGGCCAGCACGGCCAGCGCCGCAAGGGCAAGATCTCTGATTTCGGTCTTCAGCTGCGTGCCAAGCAGAAGCTGAAGGGCTATTACGGCGACCTGACCGAAAAGCAATTCCGCCGCATCTTCAAGGATGCCGAGCGTCAGCGCGGCGATACCGGCGAGCTGCTCATCGGCCTGCTGGAGCGCCGTCTGGACGCGGTCGTTTACCGTGCCAAGTTCGTGCCAACCATCTTTGCCGCCCGCCAGTTCGTGAATCACAAGCACGTGCGCGTGAATGGCCAGATCGTGAACATCCCCTCCTACCGCGTGAAAGAGGGTGACGTGATCGAAGTTCGCGACCGGTCCAAGCAGATGGCGTCGATCCTTGAGGCCACGCAACTGGCGGAACGCGACGTGCCGGACTACATTGATGCGGACCATTCCAAGTTGACCGCAACCTTCGTGCGGGTGCCCACGCTGGGCGATGTGCCGTACCCGGTCATGATGGAACCGAACCTCGTCATCGAATTCTACGCGCAGAACTGATCCAGAGCGTTCGGCCTTCAGCGAAAGGCGATGCGCTTTACAAGTTCTACACCGCAAAAAGGGGCTGCGACGGGATACCGCCGCGGCCTTTTTTCTTGTGCTGCCATGGGGGATGGTCAAGCCCGGAACCCGCCGCTAGAACGGCCCGAGGAGACAGACGCCATGACCAAGATCACGCCCCAGCCAGGTATCCTTGACATCGCGCCCTATGTTGGTGGCGCGAGCCATGTCGAAGGGATCGCGAATGCCGTCAAGCTAAGCTCGAACGAAAACCCGTTCGGGCCAAGCGAGGCCGCGAAAGAGGCCTTTCGCAAGGCCGCCTACGAGCTGCATCGCTATCCGTCGACCGATCATGCAAGCCTGCGCGCGGCCATTGCCGAGATCCACGGTCTGGATGCCGGTCGGATCATCTGTGGCGTGGGCAGTGACGAGATCCTAGCTTTTCTGTGTCAGGCCTATGCCGGGCAGGGTGACGAGGTCATTCATACCGAACATGGATTCGCCATCTATCGCATCGGTGCGCTGGCCAATGGTGCCACGCCGGTAGAGGTGTCAGAGCGCGAGCGGGTCACGGATGTCGACGCGATCCTGCGGGCGTGTAACGACCGGACGCGCCTTGTCTTCATCGCGAACCCCAACAACCCCACCGGCACGATGATCGGCGACGGCGAGATAGCCCGCCTGGCCGAGGGCCTGCCCGACAAGGCGCTGCTGGTGCTGGACGGGGCCTATGCCGAATATGTCGAGCATTACGACGGTGGCGCGGCGCTGGTCGAGGCGCGCGACAACGTGGTGATGACGCGGACATTTTCCAAGCTTTACGGGCTGGGCGGCTTGCGCGTGGGCTGGGGCTATGGCCCGGCGCCGGTGATCGACGTGCTCAACCGCATTCGCGGGCCCTTCAACCTCAGCGAAGCGGCGCTTGTCACCGCCGAGGCGGCGATACGCGATCGGGCATGGGCCGAGAAATGCCGCGCCGACAACAGCCGCCAGCGTGCATGGCTGGCCGAGGCGCTGGCCGAACATGGCGTCCCGTCCGACACGTCGACCGCCAATTTCATCCTCGCCCGGTTTGCCGACCAGATTCAGGCCGAGGCCTGTGACGACTACCTGAAAACCCAGGGCCTGATCGTGCGGCGTGTGGCGGGCTACAAGCTGCCGCATTGCCTGCGCATCACCGTGGGCGACGAGGCAAGCTGCCGCCGGGTGGCACATGCGGTCGGGCAGTTCATGGGCAATATCGCATGAGTGCTATTTACGACCGGGTCGCGCTGATCGGGCTGGGCCTGATTGCCTCTTCCATGGCGCACGCGATGCGGCGGGCCGGGCTGGCGGCCGAGATCACGGGCTTTGCGCGCTCTGCCGAGACGCGCGCCGCGGCGCGCGAGGTGGGCTTTTGTGATCGGGTCTGCGACACTGCTGCCGAGGCGGTCAGTGGCGCGGATCTGATCGTGCTTTGCGTGCCGGTGGGCGCGATGGGGGTTGTGGCCGCCGAGATCGCGCCCGCGCTGAAATCCGGCGCGACCGTGTCGGATGTCGGCTCTGTCAAGCGCGCGGTGATCGAGGCAGTGGCCCCGCACCTGCCGGACAATGTGCATTTCGTGCCCGCGCATCCGCTGGCGGGCACCGAGCATTCCGGGCCACGTTCGGGCTTTGCCGAGCTTTTCGACAATCGCTGGTGCCTGATCGTGCCGGTTGAGGGCGCTGATCGTGGCGCGGTCGACCGTGTGGCCCGGCTCTGGCAGGGGATGGGCGCGCTCACCGATGAGATGGAGGCCGATCATCACGATCTGGTTCTTGCCGTCACCAGCCACGCGCCGCATCTGATCGCCTACACGATGGTAGGCGTGGCCGATGATCTGCGCCGCGTGACCGACAGCGAGGTGATCAAGTATTCCGCCGCCGGGTTCCGCGACTTCACCCGCATCGCCGCCAGCGACCCGACCATGTGGCGCGACGTGTTCCTGACCAACCGCGAGGCGACGCTGGAAATCCTTGGCCGCTTCACAGAAGAGCTGTTTGCCCTGCAACGTGCGATCCGCACCGGCGATGGCGACATGCTGTTCGACTATTTCACGCGGACACGTGCGATTCGCCGTGGTATCATTGAGGCCGGGCAGGATACCGACGCGCCGGATTTCGGACGCGTCAAGAAGGGCTGAAGATTTGCGGTTCATGTTGGTGATTCCCTTGGCCTTGATCGGGTGTTCGCCATTCGGTGTCGGGCGCGACGATGCGGACGTTTCCACCCGCGGGTCGGTTTGCGGGATGCCGGAAATCAAGGGTAATTCGGTTGGAAAGGTGCCCGGCAACGGCGCTTGCGGCATTGCTGACGCGGTGGCGGTCAGCGCCGTCAGCGGCATCTCGCTCAGCCAGCCGGCGCAGATGGATTGCCGCACGGCGCGCACGCTGAACGCCTGGGTGAAAGACGCGGCAATCCCCGAGCTGGGCCGCACCGGGGGCGGGCTGTCGTCGCTGAAAGTGGCGGCCCATTACGCTTGCCGCACACGCAACCACCAGCCCGGCGCACGGCTATCCGAACATGCCAAGGGCAAGGCTATCGACATCGCTGCCATCGGCCTGGCCGACGGATCGGAAATTTCAGTGCTGCACGATTGGGGGCGCGGCAAGAACGGGCGCATCCTCGAACGGTTGCACAACAGCGCCTGCGGCCCATTCGGCACGGTGCTTGGCCCGAACTCTGACCGGCATCATCAGGACCATTTCCACTTCGACACCGCCGAACATGGCTACGGGCCATATTGCCGCTGACGTGTCAGCGCAGCACAAGCCGGGGCGCGGGGCCAATGGGCACCGGGCCAAGCCGAATGCGCTCGTTGCGGAAGGTCAGCGGAATATCCAGCGTTCGCGGATTGCCCGCCATCCCCGCGATCAGCCCCAGCCCGTCTTCCAGCGTATCGGCCAGCCCCTGCGGCAGCGCGCCAGAGGTCACGGCGAGGCTCAACATCTCGCGCCAGTTGCGGGCCTTGACCACGATCTCTCCGGTCGGGCGACCAGCCATGTCGATATCGAGTGTGCCGGCCGCTTGCAGTTCCAGCCGGCCCCAGCGGGCTTCGGCGAGGCGAAGCTGGATTTTCCGGGGCTGTGGGCGCGCCTCTTCGATGGCAGTTATGTCCCAGGGTTTGTCAAACCCGACGGTCACATCCGCCTGAAAGCTGTCAAGGCGGTCGGGCAGGGTGCCGCCTGGATCGAGCTTCGCGCGCCAGTCCAGCGCTGGCGACAGCCCATCGGCATTCAGGCCAAAGCGATAGCTCGCCTCGGCGCCGGCACTGCGTTCGGCGGCCAGTGTCAGGCTGTCGGCGCGGGTTGGCTGGCTGTTGTCACTGTCCTTGATGGACAGCGCGGTGGCCGTCAGGGTCAGGCGATCCAGTGGCAGGCGCGGCGCGGGGCGTGTAACAAGGCTGGCGCGCATGTCATCGCTCTGGATGTCGAATTTCTGCTGAGGCGTGGCGAGGCTTTGGGTGTCGGGCCAGACCGCGATCACGTGATTGGGGCGGTAGCTTAGCGCCAGCATCTGGAAAACGGGCGCGTCCCAGACCAGCCCGGTATCGGGGTCGGCAAGGGTTACGTCGAGCAGCGTGGTGTCAAAGCGGTTTGGAAAGCCGCGCGTTTCGAGCGTCTCGTATTCGGCGACCCAACCATCGGTGCGGCGTGCCTCGAACCATCGTTCGAATGTCGTCGTGACTCCGGCAGAGCCGATGGCCCAGTACCCGGCCCAGCCTGCGGCCAACAACGAGATTACAATGAGGAGTGTTCGCATCTGCCTGCCGCCGCTTTCATGTCTTTTGATGATGGTGTTTAAGACCTCAAAAGCGCGAGGAACAGCAAAATGACGATGTGGGTATTCGGCTATGGTTCGCTTGTCTGGAATCCGGGCTTTGTACCGGCCGAGCGTGTGCTGGCGCGGCTGACGGGATATCATCGCAGCTTCTGTATGCGCTCGGTGCATCATCGCGGCACCGCGGAGGATCCGGGGCTGGTGCTGGCGCTGGATGCGTCCGACCGCAGTTATTGCCGGGGCGTGGCCCTGGCCGTGGACCCGGAAGAGGAAGACCGCGTGCTGAGCTACCTGCGCGAGCGCGAACTGGTTTCTGCCGCCTATCTGGAAAAGCGCCTGCCGCTGGAGTTGCACGACGGGCGGCAGGTCGAGGCCGTGACCTATGTGATCGACGCGGCCCATGTGCAGTATTGCGGCGGGCTGGATTTGGAAGAACAGGCCCGGATCATCGCGCGCGCGATTGGTGGGCGGGGGCCGAATACCGAATATCTTTTCCAGACCGTCGCTCATCTGGAGGAACTGGGGATCCATGACCAGGAGCTTGACTGGCTTGTGCGACGCGTCCGTGCGCTTGCAGCATAAACCCTTGGCTTGCCATGATTGACGGCGTAGGGTTGTGGCCAGAATAACAGTGCCGGGAGTTGTCCGGATGGACCAGCCGGACCGTGAGGTCGAGCCGCAGTTTTCGCAACCCGTGAGGCAGATCACCTTGATGGTGATCGTGCTTGCGCTTGTGGGCGCGCTGGCCTTTCTGGCGCTGCCCCGCGTGTTGCCGGTGTTCGAGGCCAACCCCTATCTGAACGGATTTATCTTTTTCGTTTTCCTGATCGGTGTCGTGGCCTGTTTCTGGCAGGTCGTGCAGTTGATCGGATCGGTCCGCTGGATCGAAAGTTTCGCTGCCGATCGTCCGGGCGACGAGCCGGTGACAGCGCCGCAATTGCTCGCGCCGCTGGCGACGCTGTTGCGGCAACGGGGCAAGAAGCGGCTCAAGATCGCGTCCGGGTCTGCACGGTCGATCCTCGATTCTGTCGCGCAGCGGATAGACGAAGAACGCGAGATCACCCGCTATATCGTCAACATGTTGATCTTCCTTGGCCTTTTGGGGACGTTCTACGGGCTTGCCACTACTGTTCCGGCGGTGGTGGACACGATCCGAAGCCTTGCGCCGCAGGATGGCGAAGGTGGGGTGGACGTGTTCAACCGGCTCATGACCGGGCTTGAGGCGCAGCTTGGCGGGATGGGGGTTGCCTTTGCCTCGTCGCTGCTGGGGCTTGCGGGGTCGCTCGTGGTCGGCTTGCTGGAGCTTTTCGCGAGCCACGGGCAGAACCGTTTTTACCGCGAACTGGAAGAATGGATGTCGACCATCACCCGCGTCGGTTTCGCGGGCGGCGATGGCGAGGGTGGCAGCGATGCGGCGGTGATGCAGGCCGTCGTGGACAACATGGGCGAGCAGATGGAAAGCTTGCAGCTCATGATGACGCAATCGGATATCAGCCGCGCTATGGTGGACGAAAAGCTGGGCGTGGTGGCCGATGCGGTGGACCGGCTGGCGACCCGGATGGAAACCAATGGCCAAAGCGCCACGGATGCCGCGCTTTTGCGCGTGGCCGAGGGGCAGGAACGCCTGCTTGAAAGGCTTGAGGCCCGAAGCGAGCATTTCGGCGAGGGGCTGGATGCCGAAAGCCGAATGCGGCTGCGGTCGATTGATGTTCAGATGTTGCGCATTCTTGAGGAAATCAGCGCGGGCCGTCAGGAAACCATGACCGAACTGCGCACTGATCTGCGCACCCTGTCCAAGAAGATGTCTCAGGTCGGTGCGCTTTTGTCCCAGGGGCAGAAGACCGGCACGGGGCCAAAGGCGGGTGTGGCGCGGACGGCTGGCCCCCGCGACACGGAGCAGGGGGGCTAGGCGATGGCCCTGTCCCGACGCACGGGCGCGCGGTTTCAGGCCTCGATCTGGCCGGGTTTCGTGGATGCGATGACCGGTCTTTTGCTGGTATTGATGTTCGTTCTGACCATTTTCATGGTGGTGCAATTCGTCCTGCGCGAAACGATCACCGGTCAGGAAAGCAAGCTGGACGAACTCTCTGCCGAGGTGTCAGCGCTGGCCCGTGCGCTTGGGCTTGAACAGGATCGTAACGCAACGCTCACCGAGCGGGTCGGGCAGTTGACCGCCACGCTGGGTGATGCGCGCGAACGGCAGGCAGAGCAGGCGGCGCTGATCACGGCGCTTCAGGGTCGCAGCGCACAGGCCGAAGCCGCGCTGGAGACTGCGCAAACCCGGATCGCCAGTTTCGAGGATCAGGTTGCCAGCCTTCTGGCCCAGCGTGATCAGGCGTTGGGGCAGGTCGCCGACCTGGAAGGCGCGCGCGATACGCTGCTGAGTGAAAACGAACAATTGCAGCTGGCGCTTGCCGGGCTGCGCGATGAGGTTGATGCCCAAAGCGAGGCGGCCCGGCTTGCCGCCGCGCGCCGCGAGGCGTTGCAGGCGCTTGTCGCGGATCTGCAACGTCAGACGGAGGAGGGCGAAGAGGCGCGCGCGGCGCTGAGCGCACAGGTCGGCGACTTGCAGGACGCACTGACCGACGAGGAAGCCGCGAGGCTGGCCGAGGCCGCAGCGGCAGAGGCGTTGCGCGACCGGTTGGAGAATGCCGATACGGAATTGACAGCGATGACGCTGGCGTTGGAGCAAGAACGCCAGCGCGCCGAAGACACGCTGGCCCTTTTGGCGGCGGCGGAATCCGCCCAGGCGGATCTTGATACGCGCTTGGCCGCCACGATTCTAGCGCTGGACGAGGCCCGCGCGGAAGCGGGCGAAGTATCCGGGATGCAAGCGGAACTTGAATCAAGCGAGGCGGCCTTGCAGGCAGCGCAGACGCGGATCACCGCGCTTGAGGCTGAACGCGCTTCTGTTGAAATGACGGCCGAAGAAATGCGCGCGGAATTGACCGCCGCGCTTGCCGCCAAGCTGGCCGCTGAACAGGAGGCCGAAGACCGGCTCTCGGCTGCCGAAGAACGTGCGGTGCTTCTGGCGCAGGCGCAACGGGAACTGTCAGAGCAAGAAGAGATTGCCAGCGATGCGCAGCGACAGCAGGCTTTGCTAAGCCAGCAGGTCACCGCTCTGCGCGAGCAGTTGGGCCAGCTACAGGCGCTTTTGGACGATGCGCAAGAGCGTGAGGCCGCAGCCGAGGTGCAACTGCAATCTCTGGGCAACGAGTTGAACACAGCGCTGGCGCGGGTCGCGGCAGAGGAACGCCGCCGCCGCGAGTTGGAAGAAGCGGAACGCAAGCGGCTTGAGGCCGAGCGCGAGGATCTGGAGCGCTACCGCTCGGAATTCTTCGGGCGTCTGCGCGAGGTTCTGGGCGCACGCGAGGGGATCCAGATCGAGGGTGACCGTTTCGTGTTCTCGTCCGAGGTGCTTTTCGCGCCCGGCGAGGCGGATCTTAGCGAAGCAGGCCGCACACAGGTTGCGCGGGTTGCGGGGCTGTTGCTGGATGTCATTGATGACATTCCACCCGGCATTGACTGGGTGCTGCGGGTGGACGGGCATACGGATGACATCCCGCTGCGGGCCGGGGCGACCTTTGCCGATAACTGGGAGCTGAGCCAGGCGCGCGCGCTGTCTGTGGTGCGCTATCTGATCGACGCACAGGGGCTGCCGCCGAATCGGCTTGCTGCCAATGGATTTGGCGAGTTCCAGCCCGTCAACACAGCCAGCACCCCCGAAGCGCGGGCGCAGAACCGGCGGATCGAATTGAAACTTACCGAGCGGTGACTGAAATATCGGCGTGGCGATTGGCGATCACCCGTCCATCCCGGTCAAGGCGCACATACCCACGGTAATCGCCTGCGGGCCAGCCACCGTCGGGCGCATGGCGGCCATAGGCGCGGAAAAGCTGCGCCTGCGGTGCATCCAGCGGGATCACGGTGCGGAAAACCTCGCCCTGTGGCCCGTTCGCCCAAAGTGTGAGAGTGTCGCCTGGTTGAGCGTAAAAAACATGGCCATAAAGCACAAGCGGCGCATCCGGTGCCGTCTCTGTGACACGCGCCGCGCCGGATTTGACCGCGTCAAACTCTGGTACCCCGGTTGAAAAGGCGGCGGTGAACAGGCCCGCACGGTCATAGCCGGGCGCGTCCTGCCAAAGCCCGTCCTCGGCACCGCCACAGTCCCCGTCTTTTGCCTCGGGCAGGAACGGATCAATGATGTTGCCGTCCTTGAGTACGCCGAGATGGATGTGTGGGGCGTTCGTCAGCCCGCTCAGGCCAACCTCCCCAAGCACATCGCCGGTGTCCACCTGCTGCCCCTGGGTTACGGCAACGCTACCCTCCTTGAGGTGACAATAAAGCGTCTGCCAGCCCTCGCCATGGTCTATTCGCACGGCGTTCCCGCATTCGCGGCCTTCTATCAGGGCGCGATTTTCGTCGGTCACGGCGCGGTCGGGCACCCCGTCGCGCAAGGCGGCGACACGACCGGGGGCCGCGGCCAGAACATCGACACCGGCATTCATCGCCTCGAAGGACAACAAATGGATATCCGTGCCCCGATGTGCGTCGCGGGATTTCAGGCCACAGGTGTAGTCCCGCTGGCCGGGGCCGGGATCAAGATCGACGTAGTCTTCAAGATAACAGGTCTTGCCAAGGTCACAATCTATGGGCAGCGACAGGATCGGGGGATCGGCCATCGCCGGCGCTGCGAGCATAAGCCCGAAGATCGCGCCGGCGACGGGTTTCATCATTCCGCGGTCAGCAAGGGCGGCTTGCCGCCTGACAGGCGTGGATGGTCCGGCCCTTCGACACGCAGGTCGATCTTGCCGTCTTTCACACCGACCTTGACAACACCACCCTTGGCCAGCTTGCCGAAAAGCAGTTCTTCGGCCAGCGGTTTCTTGATGTGCTCCTGGATGACCCGGCCAAGCGGGCGGGCCCCCATCTTGTCGTCATAGCCCTTGTCTGCCAGCCACTCGGCCGCGGGTTTGGTCAGTTCGATGGTCACATTGCGATCCATCAACTGGGCCTCAAGCTGAAGCACGAACTTTTCGACTACGGACAGGATGACCGATTTCGGCAGCGGCGCAAAGGAGATCACCGCGTCCAGACGGTTGCGGAATTCCGGCGTGAAAGTCCGCTCGATCGCGGCGGTATCCTCGCCCTCGCGGCGGTCGCGGCCAAAACCGATAGCGGATTTCGCCTGTTCGGTCGCGCCTGCGTTAGAGGTCATGATCAGAACCACGTTGCGGAAATTCACCGTGCGTCCGTTATGGTCGGTCAGATTGCCGTGATCCATGACTTGTAGCAGGATGTTGAACACGTCCGGATGCGCCTTTTCGATTTCATCGAGCAGCAGCACGCAATGCGGATGCTGATCTACGCCATCGGTCAGCAGACCACCCTGATCAAAGCCGACATAACCCGGAGGCGCGCCGATCAGGCGACTGATCGCGTGTTTCTCCATGTATTCCGACATGTCGAAGCGCAGCAGTTCCACGCCAAGCGTATCTGCCAGTTGTTTGGCCACCTCGGTTTTGCCGACGCCGGTGGGGCCTGCGAACAGGTAGTTGCCGATAGGCTTTTCCGGCTCGCGCAGACCGGCTCGGGACAGCTTGATTGCCGCTGAAAGCGCCTCGATCGCGGTGTCCTGACCGAAAACGACACGCTTGAGCGACGCTTCGAGATCCTTGAGCACCTCTGCATCGTCCTTCGAGACGTTCTTGGGCGGGATGCGCGCGATTTTGGCCACGACGGCCTCGATTTCCTTGGCCCCGATGGATTTGCGCCGCTTGGAGGCCGCAACAAGATGTTGCGCCGCACCGGCTTCGTCGATGACGTCGATAGCCTTGTCGGGCAGCTTGCGGTCGTTGATGTAGCGCGCGGACAGATCCACAGCCGACTTGATGGCGTCATTGGTATATTTTACCGAATGATGCTCTTCAAAATAGGGCTTGAGACCCTTGAGGATCTTGACCGCGTCATCGACCGTGGGTTCGACCACGTCGATCTTCTGGAACCGGCGTGCAAGCGCGCGGTCTTTCTCAAAGTGCTGGCGGAACTCCTTGAACGTGGTGGAGCCCATGCAGCGCAGTTTGCCACCCTGAAGCGCGGGCTTGAGCAGGTTGGAGGCATCCATCGCCCCGCCGGACGTGGCACCCGCCCCGATTACCGTGTGGATCTCGTCGATGAACAACACCGCGTCGGGATGTTCCTCAAGTTCGGTCATCACGGCCTTGAGCCGCTCTTCGAAATCGCCACGATACCGCGTGCCTGCCAGAAGCGCGCCCATGTCGAGCGAAAAGATCGTGGTCTTTGACAGAACCGGCGGTGTCTGGCCGCCGACGATCTTGTGGGCAAGCCCTTCGGCGATGGCAGTCTTGCCGACGCCGGGATCCCCCACCAGAAGCGGGTTGTTCTTGCGGCGGCGGCACAGCACCTGGATGCAGCGCTCTACCTCGCTGTCGCGGCCGATCAGCGGATCGACATCGCCCTTGCGGGACTTTTCATTCAGATCGACGCAATATTTGGCGAGCGCGGATTCGCCATTCTCGACCTGATCGCTTTCACTTTGGCCGCCGCTGCCATTGCTGTTGCTGGCTTCCTCGGCACCCTGCACGGGGCGGGATTCGCCGTAGGCCGGATCCTTGGCAACGCCATGGGCGATAAAGTTCACCGCGTCATAGCGGGTCATATCCTGTTCTTGCAGGAAATAGGCGGCGTTCGATTCCCGCTCTGCAAAGATGGCGACGAGCACGTTTGCGCCCGTCACCTCGGTGCGGCCGGAACTTTGCACGTGGATCGCGGCGCGCTGGATCACGCGCTGGAACGCGGCCGTCGGGACCGCTTCGGAGCCGTCGATATCCGTGACCAGATTGGACAGGTCGTCGTCGATGAATTCCACAAGCGTGGTGCGCAGATCCTCTGTGTCGACGCTGCATGCCTTGAGCACGCGCGTCGCATCAGGCTCGTCGATCAGCGCGAGCAGCAGGTGTTCGAGCGTGGCGAATTCGTGCTGGCGGGCATTGGCCAGTGCCAAGGCCGCGTGGATTGCCTGTTCCAGCGTGTTCGAGAATGACGGCACGGTGGTGCTCCTTTTTCTGGGCGTCGGCGTGTGCCTCTACCTTTGTCTTATGGGGTTAAAGTTTGGTCGATCCTGTCCGGCCTTCAAGGTTTTTTTCGCCGCATCCGATCACTTTTCATCCTTGTCCCCTGTAATTGCTCATTTTGTGTGATCAGAAATTATCCTTGCGTGTGCGGATTTCGGCAAAGACCTCGGTGGGTGCTGCCCCGGTCATGCCAAGATTGGCCTGCACGGCCGCATCCGTGGCACGCAAGAATGGATTGGTCGACAGTTCTTCGGAAAGCTGCGAGGGGACCGTGGGCTGTCCTTTGGCGCGGGCGTCTTCGATCTCTTTGGTTCTTGAAATAAGAGCCGGGTTGTCAGGGTCAATGGTCAGCGCGAATTTGGCATTGGCCTGTGTGTATTCATGTCCCGAGCAGATTGTCGTCTCGGGCGGCAGCGCGGCCAGTTTTTGCAGGCTGGCCCACATCTGCGGCATGGTGCCCTCGAACACCCGGCCACAGCCAAGCGCCATCAGGCTGTCGGCGGTAAAGGCAACGGCGCTGTGCGGAAAGTGAAACGCCACATGCCCGATGGTGTGGCCCGACACGTCGATCACGGTGCCGGTCTCGTTGCCGATGCTGACGGTGTCGCCCTCGTTCAGTGCCATGTCAAGTTTAGGCAGGCGCGCGGCATCGGCGGCATGGCCCACGACCTGTGCGGGGTGCTGTGCGAGGATCTCGTCCAGACCCTGAACATGATCGGCGTGATGATGGGTGATCAGCACGTAATTTGCGGTCCAGCCCTTGTCTGCCAGTGCCTTGAGGATCGGTGCGGCCTCTGGCACGTCGATCACCGCTGTCTCGCCACTTTCGGGATCATGCGCAAGATACGCGTAGTTGTCGGACAGGCAGGACACGGTTTCGATCTGCAAGGTCATGGTGTTTTCCCAATTCGCCGTTAGAGTTAATGTAGAGTGACCGAACATGGGCCGGGCTGCAATGCATCTCGACGTACAGGACCTGCGCAATTTCTATTATCGCAGCACGCTTGGGCGGGCGGCACAAAAGGTGCTGCGCCAGGAAATCCGCGCGCTTTGGCCCGAGGCCAAGGGGCAGACGGTGGCGGGCTTCGGCTTTGCGGTGCCGTTCCTGCGGCCTTATCTTGAAACCAGCCGGCGGGTTGTCGGGCTGATGCCCGCGCCGCAAGGCGTGATCCGCTGGCCGCAGGATTTGCCCAATGTCAGCGTATTATGCGAGGAAACCTTCTGGCCGCTTGAAACCGGCCATGTCGACAAGCTGCTTGTTGTGCATGGGCTGGAAACCTCGGACCGGCCCGGTGATCTGCTGGAGGAATGCTGGCGCGTGCTGGGGCCCGGCGGGTCGGTTCTGTTCATCGTGCCCAACCGCGCCGGGTTCTGGTCGCGCTCGGATCGCACGCCCTTTGGCTATGGCAGGCCCTACAGCCAGACGCAGCTTGAAACGCAGCTCAAGTCGCACGGATTCATGCCCGACCGGCACGTGACAACGCTGTACCAGATGCCCTCCGAGCGGCGCTTCTGGCGCAAGATGGCGGGCGTGTCCGAAGGCATGGGCGGGCGCCTGTCCTGGGTGATTTCCGGCGGCGTGCTGATCGTCCAGGCAAGCAAGCGGGTTCACGCGCCGACCAGCGGCACGGGCATCAAGGACACGGTGCGGCAACCCCTGGGCGTGTTGCAGCCCAAACCCTCGGCCAAACCGGTGTGACGCTGATCAGACGCGGGTGTCGCGCTTGCCCCGCTTGCCGCGCGTGAAAGCCCGTCTGACTGCCCATCCTGACGAAAGCCCGGCTACGATCCCGATACCATCCGCAAGAAGATCGCCCCACTCCGCACCGCGCCCGAAACTTGGCTGGATCAGTTCGATCGCGCCGCCATAGACAAACAGGACCGGCGCAAGACGCAGGGCGAAGCGCGGATTGGTCAGCGCGACAGGCAGCATCAACAGGGCAAAGGCCAGCGCGTGGATTTGCTTGTCGGTCAATATCCATGCCGGGCCCGGCGGCCCCGGTGGCGAAAGCGTTCCATACGCGATGGCAAGCGCGATCAGTACCGTGACAAAGAGGGCAGGGCGCAGCATGATCCCACCCATGCCCCACAACGTGGCAAATGCAAAGCGTGGCGTGGCGGTCTGCTGCCAAGAAAACGGACTGGGATTTTGCAAAATTCGCCAGCGAGTCGTGCGCGTCCCGGGCGCTTGCGGCCATGGTAGCGGTAACGTGATGGGCCGGGGTCTTGACCGGTGATTGTGCAGTTGCGGCATGGGGAATCACGATTTCCTGCCAAAAACAGTCGTTTTTCCAATGCGGTAATTTTGCGCTTTGAGTCGCAGTTCGGCTAAGGCCTTGAAATTCCGATATATCCTTTGGTCTATGCAGGCTTCAAGCGGCTTGCCCGACTGTGAAGGCTCTGCTACACCCACGCCGAATTCCGGTGATTTTGCGATCACCATCATGTAACTCCTCGTGTCAGGCGGCCCTTGTGCCGTCTTTCTTGCACACGGGGGACAGATAACCGGAAGGGTGGACGTGTCAGAACCAGCTTCGATCTCTACCGGCATTGCAGACCGCTATGCCACCGCGATTTTTGAGCTCAGCAAGGATGCCAAGACCCTTGGCAAGCTCGAAGACAACCTGACCGATCTTTCCGCAGCCCTTGATGACAGCGCCGATCTGCGCGACCTGATCGCCAGCCCGGTGTTCAGCCGCGACGAACAGCAATCTGCCATCACGGCCGTTGCGGACAAGATGGGTCTTGTGCCTGACCTCAAGAACGGTTTGGCGCTGATGGCTGCCAAGCGCCGGCTTTTCGTGTTGCCGCACCTGGTGCGCCAGCTGCGCGATATGATCGCCGAGGACAAGGGCGAGATCACCGCCGACGTGACCAGCGCCGTCAAGATAACCGCGGCACAGTCCAAAGCCCTTGCCGAAACGCTCAAGAAGGCCGTGGGCAAGAATGTGAAGATCAATGCGACCGTCGATGAAAGTCTCATCGGCGGTCTTGTCGTCAAGGTGGGCTCGAAAATGATCGATACCTCGATCCGTTCGCGCCTCGATTCCCTACAGAATGCAATGAAAGAGGTCGGATAAATGGGTATCCAAGCTGCAGAGATTTCTGCGATCCTGAAGGACCAGATCAAGAATTTCGGTCAGGACGCCGAAGTGGCCGAGGTGGGCCGCGTGCTGTCCGTGGGTGACGGGATCGCGCGTGTGCACGGCCTCGACAATGTGCAGGCCGGTGAACTTGTCGAGTTTCCGGGCGGCATCATGGGCATGGCGCTCAACCTAGAAGCCGACAACGTGGGCGCCGTGATCTTCGGCTCCGACCGGGCGATCAAGGAAGGCGATACCGTCAAGCGCACCAAGTCCATCGTGGACGTGCCGATCGGCGACGGCCTTTTGGGTCGCGTGGTGGACGCGCTTGGCAACCCGCTGGATGGCAAGGGCCCGATCAAGACCGACACGCGCGGCGTTGCCGACGTGAAGGCACCGGGCATCATCCCGCGTAAATCCGTGCATGAGCCGATGGCTACCGGCCTGAAGTCGGTCGACGCCATGATCCCGATCGGCCGTGGACAGCGAGAGCTGATCATCGGCGACCGTCAGACCGGCAAGACCGCCGTGGCGCTTGACGCGATCCTGAACCAGAAGACCTATAACGAGGCCGCTGGCGACGACGAGAACAAGAAACTGTACTGCGTCTATGTCGCCATTGGCCAGAAGCGCTCCACTGTTGCACAGCTGGTGAAGAAGCTGGAAGAAAACGACGCGATGAAATATTCCATCGTGGTCGCCGCGACAGCCTCCGAGCCTGCGCCGATGCAGTATCTTGCGCCCTATTCCGCCACCGCGATGGCCGAGCATTTCCGCGACAACGGTCGCCATGCGCTGATCGTGTACGATGACCTGTCCAAGCAGGCCGTGGCATATCGCCAGATGTCCCTGCTTCTGCGTCGTCCGCCCGGTCGCGAAGCGTATCCGGGTGACGTGTTCTACCTGCACTCCCGCCTGCTGGAGCGTTCGGCCAAGCTGAACGAAGACAACGGCTCCGGCTCGCTTACGGCTCTGCCGATCATCGAGACCCAAGGCGGCGACGTGTCGGCCTTCATTCCGACCAACGTGATCTCGATCACCGACGGCCAGATCTTCCTGGAAACGGAACTCTTCTATCAGGGCATCCGCCCCGCCGTTAACACCGGTCTGTCGGTTAGCCGCGTTGGCTCCTCCGCTCAGACCAATGCGATGAAATCTGTCGCTGGCCCGGTGAAGCTGTCACTGGCGCAATACCGCGAGATGGCTGCCTTTGCGCAGTTCGGCTCCGACCTTGACGCCTCGACACAGCAATTGCTGAACCGTGGCGCGCGTCTGACCGAGTTGATGAAGCAGCCGCAGTATTCGCCGCTTACCAATGCCGAGATCGTCTGCGTGATCTATGCGGGCACCAACGGCTTCCTTGACAAGATCAAGGTCGATCAGGTCGGTCGTTTCGAAGAGGGTCTGCTGAACCATATGCGCACCAAGCGCAAGGATGTGCTTGACTGGCTCACGAACGATGATCCCAAGATCAAAGGCGACGCCGAGGAAAAGCTCAAGTCTGCTATCCAAGAGTTCGCAGCCGACTTCGCATAAAGGGGTGATGAGGCAATGCCGAATCTCAAGGACCTAAAAAACAGGATCGCGTCGGTCAAATCGACCCGCAAGATCACCAAGGCCATGCAGATGGTGGCCGCCGCGAAACTGCGGCGGGCACAGGACGCGGCCGAGATGGCCCGCCCCTATGCAGAGCGGTTCACCGCCGTCATGAGCAAGCTGGCCGCGTCGGTCGGGGATGCGGAAAATGCGCCCCGGCTGTTGTCGGGCACCGGCAAGGACGACGTTCAGCTGCTGGTCGTCATGACCGCGGAACGCGGGCTGTGCGGTGGCTTCAACTCGAACATCGCGCGCCTGGCGCGGATCGAGATCGAAAAGCTCAAAGCCGAAGGCAAGACGGTGAAGATCCTCACCGTCGGCAAGAAGGGGCGCGATGCGCTCAAGCGCGACCACGCGGATCTTTACATTGATCACGTGGACATGAGCGATGTGCGCAATGTCGGCTATGCCGACGCGCAGAAGATCGCGAAAAACGTGCTGGATCGGTTCGATAACGGGGAATTCGACGTCGCCAAGATCTTCTTCTCGGAATTCGAGAACGTGGTGACCCAGAAGCCCACCATCCAGCAGGTCATTCCTTTTGACGTTCCCGAGACGGATGAGGATGACAGCGACACCTTCTATGATTTCGAACCGGGCGAGGAAGAGATCCTGCGCGATCTTCTGCCACGCGGCGTGGCCATGGCGATCTTCAGCGGCCTGCTGGAAAACGGCGCTTCCGAACAGGGTGCGCGGATGTCGGCCATGGACAACGCGACACGCAACGCTGGCGAGATGATCGACAAGCTGACCATCGAGTATAACCGCTCGCGTCAGGCCGTGATCACCAACGAGCTTATTGAAATCATTTCGGGCGCGGAAGCGCTCTAAACCGAGAACACCGGAGAGACGACAATGGCCAATGCAAAAGGCAAAATCACGCAGGTGATCGGCGCCGTGGTGGACGTGCAATTCGACGACCACCTGCCGGAAATCCTGAACGCGCTGGAAACCGACAACAACGGCAAGCGGCTTGTGCTTGAAGTGGCGCAGCACCTTGGCGAAAGCACAGTGCGGACCATCGCAATGGACGCCACCGAAGGTCTGGTGCGCGGTCAGCAAGTGACCGACACCGACGGCCCGATCAGCGTGCCGGTCGGCGACGTGACGCTTGGCCGTATCCTGAACGTCATCGGTGAGCCGGTGGACGAGGGTGCGCCGATCAAGGCGACAGAGACCCGCGCGATCCACCAGCCCGCGCCCGAGTTCGAGGACCAGTCGACCGAGTCGGAAATCCTTGTGACCGGCATCAAGGTCGTTGACCTGCTGGCACCTTATGCCAAGGGCGGTAAAATCGGCCTCTTCGGCGGTGCCGGTGTGGGCAAGACGGTTCTCATCATGGAACTGATCAACAACATCGCCAAGGTTCACTCGGGCTATTCGGTTTTCGCCGGTGTCGGCGAGCGGACGCGTGAGGGCAACGACCTCTATCACGAGATGATCGAATCGAACGTGATCGACCCCGAGAACCTGGAAAACAGCCAGGTGGCACTGGTCTATGGCCAGATGAACGAGCCGCCGGGTGCCCGTGCCCGCGTCGCGCTGACCGGCCTTACGCTGGCCGAACAGTTCCGGGACCAGTCCGGCACAGACGTTCTGTTCTTCGTGGACAACATCTTCCGCTTTACCCAGGCGGGTTCCGAGGTGTCGGCTCTTCTTGGCCGTATTCCTTCGGCCGTGGGCTATCAGCCGACGCTGGCGACCGACATGGGTCAGATGCAGGAGCGGATCACCTCCACCAAGGCAGGCTCGATCACCTCGATCCAGGCCGTGTACGTGCCTGCGGACGACCTGACCGACCCCGCGCCGGCCACGACATTCGCCCACCTCGACGCGACCACCGTTCTGTCGCGCGCAATCTCCGAGCTGGGTATCTACCCGGCGGTGGACCCGCTCGACTCTACGTCGCGCCTGATGGACCCGTCCATCGTGGGCGAAGAGCATTACCAGGTCGCGCGTGACGTGCAGGGGATCTTGCAGCGCTACAAGTCGCTTCAGGACATCATCGCGATTCTCGGCATGGACGAACTTTCGGAAGAGGACAAGCTGACGGTCAGCCGCGCACGCAAGATCCAGCGCTTCCTGTCGCAGCCCTTTGACGTCGCCAAGGTGTTTACTGGGTCTGACGGCATTCAGGTGCCGCTCGAAGACACGATCTCGTCGTTCAAGGCGGTGGTTGCGGGTGAATACGATCACCTGCCCGAAGGTGCCTTCTACATGGTGGGTGGCATAGATGAGGTGAAGGCCAAGGCCGAGAAGATGGCGGCCGACGCCGCGTGATCCAAGGGGTGGGCGTAACGCCCACCCTACGCGTTCGACCCAGGTGCAGGACGGGCACGCCCCGTTTCCCCTGCCTAAAGGAGGCCACAAATGGCTGAGACATTGCAATTCGATCTGGTAAGCCCCGAGCGCCTGTTGGCGTCGGTAGAGGCGCGGGAGGTCAAGATCCCCGGTGCCGAGGGTGACCTTACGGCGATGCCCGACCATTCGCCGCTTATCACCACGTTGCGGCCGGGCCTTGTCACGGTCAGCGGCGCCCAGGGTGAGACAGTCTATGCCGTCACCGGCGGCTTTGCCGAAATCAACCCCGGTTCAATCTCTGTCTTGGCTGAGCGTGCTATCCCGCGCGATGAACTGAGCCAAGAGCAGTTCAAGGAACTGGTCGACGAAGCTACGGCAAAGCTGACAAAGGCGCAGGAAACGTTCCAGAACGAGCCTGGACCTGTCGATGATGCGGCCAAGCTTTTGGCTGATATGGTAGCGATGGGCGACGACATCGGACTGCGTTCGAACTGATCTTCGTAAAGCACAGGGTTGCCAAAGGGTCCGCTTTGCCGGGCCCTTTCCTTTTTTGGTTCTCAATTTTGCCTGAAATGACCTATACGAAGCCTGCGGGCAGTAAGAAATGAGCCATGAAGTTTCTCGTCAATCAGGCACTGGGTATCGAACAGGGGGATAATGTCCTCTTTTCGGATTATGAAGACGGCGGCGACATGTGGACCGGCGAGGGATCGCGCGCGCGCCGCAAGCGGTTGACGTTTTCAAAACCGTTCAAGGAACCGCCCGCCGTCCATGTAAGCCTGTCGATGTGGGACATGGACAGCGCCGCGAACGCGCGCGCCGATGTTGGCGCAGAGAATATCGGCGTCAACGGGTTCGACGTGGTTTTCCGGACATGGGGGGACACGCGCGTGGCACGGGCGCGCATCCGCTGGATGGCGATTGGTGCGGTTCATCACGAAGATGACTGGGAGCTATATTGAGGCCACGCGGCTTTTGTCAGGCTTGGGAGAGACGGCTCCCAAGCCCGATGTGTCAGCTGCCGAACTGACCTTCATAGATCGGTTCCAGCGTCGGGGTTTCAAACAGTGACGAAACCGAGGTGCCGTTCCAGATGTTCAGGATCGCCTGTGCAAAGACCGGGGCGGTGGGGATTATGCGGATATTGGGGGTCGCCTTGACCGCGTCGGAGGCTGCGATCGTATCGGTGATGACCATGGATTTGAGAACCGAGCCGGTGATCCGCTCTACTGCGGGGCCGGATAGCACCCCGTGGGTGGTGTAGGCATGAACCTCGCGCGCGCCGTTATCCATCAACAATTGTGCCGCCTTGCACATCGTGCCGGCGGTGTCGCACATATCGTCGACGATGATGCAGATCTTGTCGCTGACATCGCCGATCACTGTCATTTCCGCCACTTCGCCCACCTTTTCGCGGCGCTTGTCGACGATGGCCAGCGGGGCGGTGATCCGCTTGGCCAATTCACGGGCCCGCGCCACGCCGCCCACATCGGGCGAGACGACCATGACGTGTTCCATGAAATCACGAAATTGGGTCTGGATATCCAGCGCGAAGACAGGCGAAGCATAAAGGTTGTCGACGGGAATATCAAAGAAGCCCTGGATCTGGGCCGCATGGAGGTCCATGGTCAGCACGCGCTCGATCCCTGACTCGACGATCATGTTGGCTACCAGCTTTGCCGAAATGGGCGTGCGTGCCTTGGTGCGGCGATCCTGCCGGGCATAGCCGAAATAGGGGATGACGGCGGTGATGCGCTTTGCAGAGGACCGTTTCAGCGCATCCGACATGATCAGCAATTCCATGAGGTTGTCATTGGCGGGATTCGATGTGGGCTGGATGATGAACATATCCTCGCCGCGCACGTTCTCGAACACTTCGACAAAGATTTCGCCATCGTTGAAACGTTCCACCCTTGTATCCACAAGGCCAAGCGTGACTCCGCGATGCATCGACATTCGCCGGGTAATGGCCTGGGCCAGCGGCATGTTTGCATTGCCGGCAATTAATTTGGGCTCTGGTGTGCTTGGCATTTTGGGGTCCCCGGGGTGGTCGAGCATGACAGATTCGTGACGTTGACACCGCTTAGCATGGGTGCCCCCCGTGGCAAAGCTATGCCTTGGGGGATAAGGCGGATGGCGCGGGCCGATGACGGTTTTTCGATCCTTTCGCCCAAAGGCGCGCAGGACTTAGCCCTTGGCGGTCGCGATGAATCTGTCGAGATCGGCCTCGGGGATCGACCAGTCACAGACCAGCCGCATCAACAAAGGCTCGTCGGGGTCGTCGCCCTCCAGATCGCCTTCCCATATGTAATAATATGCCCCGGCAGCGAAAAGCCGTTTATGCGTTGCGCGGGGCAGGGTGGCGAAGATCATGTTGGCCTGCGGCTCTGCCACAAGGGTGAAACCGGGCACTTCGCGCAGCCCCGCCACGAGGCTGGCCGCCTTTGCATTGGCCCGGCGCGCGGCATCCAGCCAAAGATCACCTGTCACATAGGCTTCCATCTGGGCGGCAAGGTAGCGGTGCTTGGAGAACAGGTGCCCGGCCCGCTTGCGACGCAAGTCCAGCTCCCACGCCTTTGCGGGATCGAAAAAGATCACCGCCTCGACCCCGAGACACCCGTTTTTCGTGGCGCCAAAGGATAGCGCGTCGATGCCCAGCTCATGGGTCATCTGCGCCGGACTACAGCGAAGCGCCGCGACCGCATTGGCAAAGCGCGCGCCATCCAGATGGACGGCAAGCCCGTGCGCCTTGGCCACGTCACAAAGCGCGCCAAGCTCGTCAAGCGTGTAGACCTGTCCGCGTTCTGTCACCGATGTCAGCGCGACCGGCCCGCGTTGCGAGCTATGCACAACGCCCTGCGGCAGCGCGGACAGCGCGGCGTCGAGTTCCAGAACCGTCATCTTGTCGCCGGCCTGTCCCACGGGGTTCAGCCGCGCGCCGCCGGTGAAGAATTCCGGAGCGTGGCACTCATCCTCCAGGATATGGGCAAGCGGCGTGCAGGTGATGGCCTGCCACGGCTGGCTTAGCGTGGCCAGCGCAAGGCAATTCGCCGCCGTGCCGGTGGCCACCAGATGCACGGCCGCTTGGGGTGCGTCGAACAGATCACGCAGGGCGGTCGTGGCGCGCGTGGTCACCTCATCGGCACCATAGGGCGCGGCGTGGCCGGTATTGGCGGCCACCAGCGCATCCATCACCTCGGGCAGGGCTGGGCCGATATTGTCGGAGGCAAGATACATCAGGTCGGCTCCTCTATCACGTGGTCCTCCCATTCGTCCTCGTGCAGCCCGCTTTCCGAGACGGTGCGGTGCTGCATCGACACGCCTGCATCATGCACCGATTGCGCGGTGCCCGAAATCAGCGGGTGCCAGTCGTAAAGCGGCTGACCGTTCCACAGCAGCTTGTAGGCGCAGGTTTCGGGCAGCCAGTAGAGGCTTTTCTCGATATTGTTCACCGAAAGCGTGATGCATTCCGGCACAAAGCGGTGTCGCGTCTCGTAGCGGGCGCAGCGGCAGGTGGCATCGTCGAACAGGCGACAGGCGACGCGCGTCAGTTCGACCTCGCCGGTGTCCTCGTCCTCCAGCTTGTTGAGACAGCATTTTCCGCAGCCATCGCACAGCGCCTCCCATTCATGGCGGGTCATGCGGCCAAGCGGCTTGGTCTCCCAAAAGCGGGGGGGCAGCCCGTCGCGGTCTATCGGATCGTCGGTCATAAGGCTGTCAGGATATCGCGGGCGCGGGCGCAATCGGCATCCATTTGCGCAATGAACGCCTCCAGCCCGTCAAAGGTTTCTTCTGGCCGCAGGTAATCGACCAGGGCCACCGAAAGCTGCGCGCCATACAGGTCGCCCGAGAAATCAAAGAGAAACGTTTCGATATTGGGGTCTTCCCCGTTGAACATCGGGCGCACCCCCAAGGAGGCCGCGCCGTGGTAATGGCCCTGATGTGGTCCGTCCAGAACGTCGACCAGCACCGCGTAAACGCCGAATTTTGGCGGATGCAGCCCGGCGATGGACATGTTCGCGGTCGGATAGCCCAATTCGCGTCCCCGCTGTTCCCCGCCCACCACCGGCCCGTCGATGCGGTGCCAATGGCCCAGCATGTCGGCGGCCTCACGCGGGCGACCTTCGGACAGTGCGGTGCGAATCGCGGTTGAAGAGACCTGCCCGCTCTGGCCTTCCAGCAGCTCGGCGATGGTCACGCCAAACCCCATCTCGCCACCGAAACGCGCCAGGTCGACGGCATTGCCGGCGCGGCCCTTGCCGAAACAGAAATCCGCGCCGATCACCACATGCCGCAGGCCAAGACCGTCGGCGATGACATTGCGGGCGAACTCCTCGGGGGTCAGGCTGGCCAGCGCGGTGTTGAAATTCAGCTCGTAAAGCTTTTCGATTCCCAGCTTTTCCAGTTGGTGCGCCCGTGCCTCGGACCCCATCAGGCGAAAGGGGGGCGCGTCGGGGGCAAAGTATTCCCGTGGATGCGGCTCGAATGACAACACGCCCAAAGGCGCGCCGATGCGTTCGCCTGCGTCGCGCGCAAGGTCGATAACCGAGCGGTGCCCGATATGAACGCCGTCGAAATTGCCGATGGCGGCAGAGGCACCCCGGTCGGCGGCATCTAGAAAAGAGTAATCACGGATGATGCGCATGGCCGTTGGGTAGCGCCAGCCCAAGCCGGGCGCAAGCGGCGAAGTGCTGTCTCTTGCCCTGTGATATCCGCCTGACGTGGCGAATCGGGTATGATGATGCGGCGCGAAACCCATGCAGAAGGACGAGTCACATGATCACCCCGATCCACACACCGCCTTTGCCCGCCATAAATGGCGTGTCGGACAGAGGCTCCATCTTCGCATGGAGACGGACAAAGTCATAAGACAAGCGTTCCGCCTTTACCTGAAGAACCGGCCAAAGGCGGAAAGTGTGCAACGACTAAACGGAGTACTGCGTTTCTCGAAAATCATTGATTCAGGTTTTTTGCGAAACGCTTCAGGTAACGTGGGCTGGCACATGCCGCCCGACCTGGCGAAAGGAGGACATACATGGCCGATACTCCCGTGCTTTATGGGTTTGACGGATCAACCTATGTGCGCACCGTGCGCATGGTCCTGATGGAGAATGGCATCGACTACGAACAGGTGCCGGTCAACGTGTTGGAGGGCGAGACACGCCAGCCCGACCATCTGGCGCGCCATCCTTTCGGCAAGGTGCCAGTGCTGGATATCGACGATATTTGCCTGCGCGAAACACCGGCGATCTGCCAATATCTGCACGAAACGGGGAAGGGCGACGGGCTTGTGCCCGATGACCCGAAACTGCGCGCCAAGATGAACGAGGCCGTCCAGCTGATCGTCAGCTACGGATATGATGCATTGATCGGCGTTGCGGGCTATCACCTGTTTCCCGACTTTATCGGTGGACGGGATGAGGATCTGCGCAAGTTGGCCCTTGAGAAAAGCGACACGCTGATTGACATGTTGATGGAACATGCCGATCCGTGGATCTGTGGCACGCAGCCCAGCATTGCCGATTACGTGCTGGGCCCGATCATTTTCTACATATCCCTGACACCGGATGCGGATCAGCTTATGAAAAACGCGAAACTGCGCTCATGGTGGACAGCGGTGCAAGATATAGAAAGCTTCAAGGCCACCGAACCCGATCTGGGGTGAGGCGTCAGTCGAACTTGCCGGTCGGGGCCAGTACCGTGGCCTCGCCCACAAGCACCTTCTTGCCACCCACCAGACAGCGGGTTTCAAGCTGCACCCGGCGCTTGGCATAATCTATGCCGATCACCTCGACCTCGGCCAGCACCTGATCGCCGGGTCGCACCGGGGCCAGAAACTTGAGCGATTGGCCCATATAGACCGTGCCATGCCCCGGCAGTTGCTCGCCGATGACCGCTGAAATCAGCCCGGCGGTCAACATGCCATGCGCGATGCGCCCCTCGAAGATCGTGTCACGGGCATAGTCATCATCCATATGCACCGGATTGTAATCGGTCGAGACCTGCGCGAACATCTCGATATCCTCGTCGGTCACGACTTTGCGCAAGGATCGCACCATGCCCATTTCGATTTCTTCGATGGTGATGGTGCCACGTGGCATGTTGTCCAACATCTGACCCTCCGATTCTAGTGCACGGGTAATAAATACACCCATAACATGGTCGATATTGGAACTTAATTACTTTGCAATCGCAGAAAAGCAAGAGTTTTCTGTTCAGCGCAGCCGCCCAATCGCGTAACCGGGGGCCACATTTTCCTTTTCCACAAAGGCGTTCAGCGCCTTTTCGTCGGGGTCGTGGCCGGTTCGGGTTTCTTGCGCTGCAAGCCCGCCGGTAATGAACAGCGAATCAATATCCTCGCCCATCGCGCCCGCGACATCCGTCTGCGCGCCGTCGCCGATGGCCAGAATGCGCCCGCTTTCCACGTCGCGCCCAAGGGCGGCCAGACGGCGGCGGGCCAGGTCATAGATCGGCGGATGCGGCTTGCCGAAATAGAGGCTCTCGCCCCCCATCTCGGTATAAAGCCGCGCCAGCGCGCCCGCGCACCATTCGCGCACATCGCCCCGGTCCACCACGATATCCGGATTGGCGCATAACAGCTTCAGTCCGCGCTGCTTGGCATAAAGAAAATCGGCCCGGTTCACTGCCGGATCGGCCAGCGGATCAAACGGGCCGCAACACACGATCCCCTCGGCGTCCTTGAGGTCGACGCGCTCGATCTCTTGGGGGGCGTCGAGGATCTCCATGGGGGTGAAGAAACCCGCGTCGCGCTCCCATTCCCCCATGAACCAGACCTTTTGCCCCACCGCGCCGCGAAACATCGCTGCCCGCGCGCTGTCGCCCGAGGTCGCGATCGTGTCCCAGGCATCGGTGGGCACGCCCATCTTCAGGATCTGGTCCTCGACGCCCGCGCGCGGTTTCGGCGAATTGGTCAGCAAGACTACGGCACCGCCGCCCCGCCGATAGGCTTGAAGCGCCGCGACCGCCTCGGGAAAGGCCGTCACGCCGTCATGCACACAGCCCCAAAGATCGACGAACAGCGCGTCATACGCGTCCGAGACGTCCGCAAGCGAGGAAATGATACGGGTCATGCCGGGCCTTTCGCGCAAGAAATACACGGCAGGTATCGCAAACCCTCAGGCCAAAGACCAGCCGGGTTTCTGCTTATTGGTTGAAACACTCCGGGTGTCTGGGGGGCGCCCCCCAGCCGTCGATCCGATCCCGCACGCGTGGATCAGTGTACCGTCACTGGCGTCATATCGTGCTGGCGGGCCAGCATGAAGGCCATGCCGCGGTCGCGCACCAGCGCCAGCCGCTCGCCATCGGAATTATGCACTGCATAAAGCGTGTCAAGGCCGCCCACCTGCTCGCGGATGTCGTCGGGCAGATCGTCGGCGCTTACCGGGCGCACATAAACGATCGGGCGTTGCGTCTGGGTTTCGAACTCATATTTGGTTTCCATCTTCTTCACCCCTTGTTGATCTTGATCCGCTGCACCACCGTTTCTTGCTGGGCGCGGGTCAGGTCCACATGCAGCAGACCGTTTTCCATGATCGCTTCGCCGACCTCGACACCGTCGGCCAGAACAAAGCTGCGTTGAAACTGGCGTGAGGCGATCCCGCGATGCAGGAAGATGCGGCCGTGGCTGTCGTCGCGCTGGCGTCCCCGGATCACCAGTTGGCGATCCTCGACGGTGATCTCAAGCTCGTCCTCGGCAAAGCCGGCCACGGCAAGCGATATCCGGTAGGACGTGTCCGAGGTCTGCTCGATGTTGAAGGGCGGATACCCCTCGTTCCCGGATTTTGCGCTGCGTTCCAGCAGTCGCTCCAGCTGTTCGAACCCCAGCATATAGGGGTGCGACCCCAGCGTAAGTTTGGTCATGGGCGTGTCCTTGTCTCTAAAAGCGACAGTCCGTGTTCGAGCGCCCCATCAGGCGACGCCCTTGTGATTAACATGGGGGTGCAGTGTGCCCTCTGCAAGGTCTTTGCGGATCACGCAATCCGGGTTATATGTCGGATTCACGGACACTCAGTAGGAGTCGGATCTCGATGAATGCCTTTCGCGACCTGTCCATGGCGTCGGAAGAGGTGCTGCGCGTCGAGCTTGAAGAATTCCGCCGCCAGCACCGCGATCTGGACGAGGCGATTACCGCGCTTGTCGAGAAGGGCACGGCCGATCCGCTGACCGTGAAACGTCTCAAGCAGCAAAAACTGCGCCTCAAGGACCGGATTTCCTGGATCGAGGATCAGCTTTATCCCGACATCATTGCGTAGCCCCGATGGATGCGTATAGTTCGCGCTTCGTGAAGGAAAAGGGCGCGACATGGGCAAGGTTGAGGTCGGTATCATCATGGGCAGCCAGTCGGACTGGCCCACGATGCGCAAGGCTGCGGAAATCCTGGAAGAGCTGGGCGTCGCCTGTGAGGCGCGCATCGTTTCCGCGCATAGAACGCCGGATCGTCTTTGGGAGTACGGCAGCACGGCCGCCGGGCGTGGCCTGAAGGCGATCATCGCGGGTGCGGGCGGCGCGGCACATCTGCCCGGCATGATGGCCTCCAAGACCCGCGTGCCGGTGATCGGCGTGCCGGTCCAGACCAAGGCGCTGTCAGGCGTCGACAGCCTTTATTCCATCGTGCAGATGCCAAAGGGCTTTCCGGTGGCGACCATGGCTATCGGGGCGGCGGGCGCCGCCAATGCCGGGCTTATGGCAGCCGCCATCCTTGCCAATGGCGATGCCGAGCTTGCCGCGCGGCTGGATCGCTGGCGCGCGGATCTGTCGGCCTCGATCGCGGAGGAGCCAAGCGATGACTGAGCCGTTGCCACAAGGCTCCGTGATCGGCATTCTGGGTGGCGGGCAGCTTGGCCGGATGTTGTCGGTCGCGGCCAGTCGTCTGGGGTTCAAGACCTGTATCTATGAGCCGGGTGCGGATTGCCCGGCCAGCCATGTCGCCAATTTTCACCTCAAGGCCGATTACACGGACGAGGAGGCGCTGCGCCGTTTCGCGGATGCGGTCGATGTGGTCACATACGAATTCGAGAATATCCCGACCTCGGCGCTGGATCTGCTGGAGGGCGCTGTGCCCATCCGCCCCGGCCGCGAGGCGCTGCGCGTCAGTCAGGACCGGCTGACCGAAAAGGAGTTTCTGCGCGATCTGGGGCTTGTGACCGCGCCTTTTGCGGCTGTTGACGATCTGACCGGCCTGCACGCGGCCATGTCGGCCATCGGCGTGCCCGCGATCCTCAAGACCCGCCGCTTTGGCTATGACGGCAAGGGGCAGATGCGGCTGACCGAACCGGCACAGGCCGAAGCCGCGATTGCAGACATGGCCGCTGCGCCCGCGATCCTCGAAGGATTCGTCGAGTTCAGTCACGAGGTGTCTGTCATCGGCGCACGGGGCGCGGATGGGGCGGTGGCCTGTTTTGATCCGGGCGAAAACGTGCATTCCGACGGCATCCTGCGCACCACCACCGTGCCCGCGCGGCTGACCACGGCACAGCGCACCGATGCGGTGCTTTTGGCGGCCAAAATCCTGAACGCGCTGGATTATGTCGGTGTCATGGGGGTGGAACTGTTCGTGACTCGCGCCGGGCTTGTCGTGAACGAGATCGCGCCGCGCGTGCATAATTCCGGCCACTGGACCCAACAGGGATGCGCCGTGGATCAATTCGAGCAGCATATCCGCGCGGTGGCGGGCTGGCCGCTTGGCGATGGGTCGCGATACGCGGATGTGGTAATGGAAAATCTGATCGGCGCGGACATGGACAAGCTGGCGGAGATCGCGCGGCAGCCGGGCACGAGCCTGCATCTCTATGGCAAGGCCGAGGTCAAGCCGGGTCGCAAGATGGGCCACGTGAACAGGATCACCACGGCGTGATACCTTTGGTGCCCAAAATCGCGGCGCTTTCGCTTTAAAGGAAACCCGGTGCAACACTGGATCATCTTGCTGGCGTTGACGCTGGCACGCATCTCGATGGGGGTGCAGTTCCAGTCCATCGCGGCGCTGACACCGCAGATGACAACCGCGACCGGGCTGGGTCTGGCGGCGCTGGGCGCGCTGATGGGGGCCTATCTGTTGCCCGGTGCCGTGGCGGCGCTGTTTGGCGGCTGGGCCGGTCAAAAGATCGGCGACATCCGCACCGCGCAGGCCGGGCTGGTCCTGATGGTGATCGGCGGCGTTGCCGGTGCGGTTCTGCCCGGCTTCGAGGTGCAGATGGCGGCCCGGCTTGTGGCCGGTCTGGGGGCCGTGGCGCTGAACGTGATGCTGACCAAGATGGCGGGCGACTGGTTTCAGGGCCGCCCGGATCTGCCGCTGGCGATGGGTGTGCTGGCCTCAAGCTGGCCCGCCGGTCTGGCGCTGGCCATGCTGGTGCTGCCGCTGTTGACGCAAATCTTTTCGTTGCAGATGCTTTTGCTGCTGCCGGCCGGGCTGTGCGGGCTGTCCTTCATTTTGCTGAGCACGGTTTGGCGGGCCCCGGTGCGGCCGGGGCTGGCCGGGGGCACCGGGGCTGCGCGCATGACGCGGCACGAGATCGGGCTGGTCGTCATCGCCGGGCTGATCTGGGGATTTTACAACGTCGCCTTCATTGCGGTGATAAGCTGGAGCGCGGATCGCCTGATCGCGCTGGGGGCCGGTACGGTCGATGCCGCCGCAGCCGCCAGCCTTGTGGGCTGGGGCGCGATTCTTTCGGTAGTGGCGGGCGGCTGGCTTGCGCGGGGGCTGCGATGGCCCAGCACGGTGGCGCTGGGGTGCTTTGTGACTTCCGCGGCGATGCTGGTTCTGTTCGCGCTGGGCGGGGGCGTGCCGGTGGGGCATCCTGCCTTTATGGTTGCGCTGGGGCTGTGCCTTGGCCCGGCGGCGGCGATGATCATGACCTTGCCCGTCGGCGCGGCCCGCGCAGAGGTTCGCGCCTTGGCCATGGGGCTTTACATGGCGATTTATTATGCGCTGATGGGGGCTGCGCCGCCGCTGCTTGGCTGGCTGCGCGAGACCGCCCAAAGCGCCGCCGCGCCGCTGCTGGCGGCGGCGGGCCTGATGGGGTTATGTGTCGTGCTGTGGGCGCTGTTCCGATGGCAGGAGCGAAAAGCAGGGCAGGCCGCGCGAACACAAGGAGCGTGACATGCGCCTTTTTCTGCTTGTCAGCCTGACGATGGTGGCGTTCGCGGCCAATTCGGTGCTCAACAGACTGGCGCTGGCCGGGGGCCATATCGAGGCGGTCCCCTTTGGAACCATCCGCCTGATCGCGGGGGCGGCGATGCTGGCCGGGCTGTGCCTTGTGTTGCGCGGCGGGCTGCGGCTGCGTGGGCCGGGCCGGGCGGTGGGGGTTATCGCGCTGGTTGCCTATCTTTACGGTTTCTCTTTGGCCTATGACGCGCTTGATGCCGGGCTGGGCGCGCTGATCCTGTTCGGCATGGTGCAACTGACCATGTTCACCAGCTCTGTGCTTGCCCGTGAGGCGCTGCCGGTGCGGCGCTGGGTCGGGGCGCTGCTGGCGCTTGCAGGGCTTTGCTGGCTGATGTGGCCGGGCCAGGCGGTGCAGGTCAGTGCGTTGCACGCGGGCCTTATGGCGTTGGCGGGTATCGCCTGGGGTGTCTATTCGCTGGCGGGGCGCGGTGCGGGCGATGCGCTGAGCAAGACAGCCGCGAATTTCGTGCTCGCGGTCCCTTTGGGGGTGCTTGCGCTTTTGGTTTTGCCCGGCGCGGGGCATATGGCCCCGCCGACCGCCGCGGGATGGGCGCTGGCGATCCTGTCGGGGGCGGTCACATCGGGGCTGGGCTATGCGCTTTGGTACAGCGTGCTGCCGCGCCTGCCTGCGTCGGTGGCGGCGGTGGCGCAACTGACCGTGCCGATCATCGCGCTGGCCGGGGGTGTCTTGCTGCTGGGAGAGGTGATCACGCCGCGCATCGCATTCGCCTCGGCGCTGGTGCTGGGGGGCGTGGCGCTGTCGGTGCTGCCGCAGCGCAAGCTATGGGGCGGGTTGCGCAAATCCTGATCAAGGGCCTGCCACGAAGCGCGTCAGGCGGGCACGATCACCTCCAGCGGATCATAACCGAAGCCGTCGCCAAAGGCGATGTCGGCAAGGCTGTCGGGCTTGACCCGCAGCGCCGCCATTTCCGCGGGCGTGACAAAGCGGCGACGCGTGACCACGCTTTCCGGATCTTGCCAGTCGTCGCGCAGCGCGCCCGACACAAGACGGCACCGAAAGAACAGGTCGACCTGATGATACCCGCTGTCGGGATCATGGAATTCGTTGATAAGGCAGGGCGCGCCAACGGCGATGTCGAGCCCGCTTTCCTCGTACACTTCGCGCCGCAGGTTGTCGGGCAGGGAGGCACCCGGTTCGGCCCCGCCGCCGGGCGCACACCACAGATCGCTTTTGTCACCGGGATAGGCGTTGACCAGCAAAAGGCGACCGTCGTGGACAAGCACGGCGCGGGTGGCAAGGCGGATCGGCATCAGGGCACCCCAAGCTGGCGAATGGGGCTGTCATAACGCGGCTTTTGCGCCTATCTCAAGCCCCATGAAAAAGCTTGTCAGCCTTGCCCTTGTCGCGTGTTCCGTATGGTCAGCGGCGCCCGCGCGCGCCGAATGCGTTGTGCTGTTGCATGGTCTGGCGCGCACCGACGCGTCCTTTATCGTGATGGAAGAGGCGCTGCGCGCACAGGGCTACACGACGTTCCGCCCCGATTACCCCTCGACGGAGTTGCGAATCGATGAGTTGGCGCGCGAAACCCTGCCCTATGCGATGCGGGTCTGCGGCGACGGGCCGGTGCATTTCGTCACCCATTCGATGGGGGGTATCCTGCTGCGGTTCTGGCTGGGCGAAAACCGGCCGGAGCGGTTGGGCCGCGTGGTCATGCTCGGCCCGCCGAATCACGGCTCGGAACTGGTGGATGAACTGGGCGGGATGGAGCTTTTCGCGTGGCTGAACGGCCCGGCGGGGATGCAGCTTGCGACCGGCGACGACAGCCTGGCAGAGCAATTGCCCAAGGTCGATTTTCCGCTGGGGGTCATTGCCGGCACACGGTCGCTCAACCCGTATTTCTCGTCGCTGATCGACGGGTCGGATGATGGCAAGGTGTCTGTCGCGTCCACCAGGGTTGACGGCATGGCCGACCATATCACGCTGCCGGTCACGCATACCTTCATGATGAACAATCCGGTGGTGATCGCGCAGGTCGTGGAATTCCTCAAGACAGGGCGCTTCGATCACGATCTGAACCTTGTCGATCTGATCTGGGGGGGGAAATGACCCCAGATCTCAGGCTGACAGGGGCACAGGTGCTGCGTCCGGACGGGCTTGACGATACGCCGCTGTCGATCGCAGCGGGGCGGATTGCGGATGCGGGCGGGCGCGAGGTGGATCTGTCGGGCTTTCTGGTGCTGCCGGGCATCGTGGATGCGCATGGCGACGCCTTCGAGAAACATCTGGCACCGCGACGCGGGGCGATGAAGGATCTTGATCAGGGCCTTGTGGCGACCGAGGCGGAACTGGCCGCGAACGGGATCACGACCGCGACGCTGGCGCAGTTCTACAGTTGGGAGGGCGGAATGCGCGGCCCGGCCTTTGCCAGGCAGGTGTTCACCGCGCTGCAAGAGATCCGCCCCAGGCTGGGCACGGATATTTGGCCGCAACTGCGTTTCGAATTCTCGATGGTGGATGAGTATGACGCGGTGCTCGACATGGTTGGACGTTTCGACATTCGCTATGTGGTGTTCAACGATCACCTCCCGCACGAGGCGCTGGAGGCGGGCAAACGCCCGCCGCGTCTTACCGGGCAGGCGTTGCGCATCGGCAAGAACCCCGAAAAGCATCTGGCCGATCTTCAGACGCTGTATTCCGGGCTGGATGCGGTGCCAGAGGCGTTGGCGCTGCTGATGCCGATGCTGGCCGAACGCGGCGTTCTGATGGGCAGCCATGACGATCACACGCGCGCCGACCGGGCGTTGTGGCACGGGCGCGGGGCGCTTGTGGCGGAATTTCCCGAGACGGTCGAGGCGGCAGAGGCGGCCAAAGCGACGGGCGACGCAGTGGTTCTGGGCGCGCCGAACCTGGTGCGGGGCGGCTCGCACAAGGGCAATGTCTCGGCGCTGGATCTGGTGGCGATGGGGCTGTGCGATGCGCTGGCCTCGGATTATCACTACCCGTCGATGCGGCGCGCGGCGTTTCTGTTGGCCAATGGCGGCGTGATGTCCTTTGCCTCGGCGTGGGGTCTGATCTCGGATGGGCCCGCGCGAATGCTGGGCCTTGCCGACCGGGGACGCCTGACGCCGGGGATGCGGGCCGATCTGGTGGTGCTCGATGCCGCCCGGCGCGAGATCTGCGCGACGCTGTCCGGCGGGCAGGTGACCTATATGAAAGGCGAGGCGGCGGCGCGGTTTCTGGCCTCGTAGACCGGCACCGCGCCGCCGTTGAGGTCAGTGGCTGTGCCCGTGACCCTTTTCCGGCATCCGCTCCAGATCGACGGGAACCTCGATCTGCATCTCGCCTGCGGTCTCGAAGACAAGAGTGAGTGGCACGCGCGCCCCCTGTTCAAACGGGCCGGTGAGGCCCATGAACATGACGTGATCCCCGCCGCGTTTCATGGTGATCATGCCGCCTTCGGGCAGGGCAAAGCCGTCTTCGACATGGCGCATCCGCATCACGCCATCCTCTTCGATATGGGTGTGCAGCTCCACCCGCGCGGCGGCAGGGGATTTGGCTCCGACAAGCCGGTCGTCAGGTCCGGCATTCTCGATCATCAGAAAGGCCGCGCCGGTCTTGGCAGCGGGCGAGGCCGCGCGCGCATAGGCGTCCTTCACGGTGATGTCGGCGGCCAGTGCGGCGGTGGTGGAAAGCGCAATTGCGCCAAGCGCGGCAAGCGCGCGAAATGTGCTGAGCATTGGATTTGTCCTGTGCTGTGTGTTGGATCGGTCTGAAACGGTCAGTGGAGGATCAGAGCGACACAGGGGGCGCACGGGCGCGGGGAAGGAACAGGCCGGGGGTTTCGCCGGGAACCTGCGGCGCGGCAACACGGCTGGTGCGCGACTGTGGCATATGTCGGGGCAGATCGTGCAGCCCCGGCAGCGTTGCCGCACAAAGTGCTGTCGTGCAATCGGGGCAGATATGCACCGGACCCATTGGCGTGCCGGTGTCGTCGACCACAACGGTGACCGGCCCGGTCCCGGTGCAAAGCACGATACTGCCCGCCGGTCCCGCGGCCGTGCGGGCAAGCGCCATGGACTGCCCTGTGAGCAGAAGCACAAGCGACAGCATGGCCGCGATATAGGTCCGGGTTATCATCGACTGTGTGTATAGCCGGGGCGCGCACCGTATGAAGCGCGACAAAAAGCAACAGCCCCGCCGGATCTGGCGAGGCTGTGTCAGCTTTCCAGGATCGGGCAAGTCAGGCGCTTGCGGCCTGTGCCTTTGCGATCTCTTTCTTCACTTTCAGCGCGTTGGCGGAAAGCTCGATATCCTTGGCCTTGGCCAGATATCCGTCCAGCCCGCCCCGGTGATCGACAGAGCGCAGGGCAGCGGCGCTGATGCGCAGCTTGATACCACGCTTGAGCGTTTCCGACTGAAGTGTCACATCGTTCAGGTTCGGCAGATACCGACGCCGTGTCTTGTTGTTGGCGTGGCTAGAGTTGTTGCCGACCATCGGGCCTTTTCCGGTCAATTCGCAGCGGCGCGACATAGGTTCATTCCTCGTCCTGGGTGGGGCGCGGTCTGTCCCCTCTCAATGCAAACGGGCACCGCCATAGGCCGTGCCCCGAAATCCGTTTTCGGTCTTTACGGCCAATGCTCTGGGGCGTCAAGGGATTCGGGCGCGAAAAGACCGGTGTACAAGAGCGGGTCGTTCAGGCTGACTCCGGTCACCCCGTGTCGACAGGACGCGATATTATGCAAGGAGAAGCGCAATGCGGATTTTCAGGTCTGAAACGCGAGCCAGCAGCCTCGCCAATCCGGACTACTTTAGCGGTCGTGTATGGCAAGAGCCGGTGGTCGAGGCCGAAGCCCCCGCACGGCTGCGCGCGCTCCGCGTGACGTTCGAGCCGGGCGCGCGCACGGCTTGGCACACCCATCCGCTGGGCCAGACGCTGCATGTGCTGTGGGGCACCGGGCTTGTCGCGCGGCGCGGACAGGCCCCCGAGGTGATCCGCGCGGGCGATACGGTCTGGATTCCGCCGGGTGAAGAGCACTGGCACGGCGCTGCGCCGGAAACGCAGATGTGCCATCTGGCCATGCAGGAGGCCGACGCAGCCGGGCGCGTTGCCGACTGGCTGGAACAGGTGTCGGACGCGGATTATCGCGCCACACCCAAGGACCGAAAGCAGGAGAACACGGCATGAAGCTGATACGCGCACTTATGGGGATCACCGCCCTTATGGCTATGCCCACCCTGGCCGACGAACAGGTCTCGGGCCAGATGGGCGGGGGCAAGCCCGAAGACATCCATCTTGAAATGACCCGCGATGCCGACGGCGCTGTCGCGATCTCGCAAACCGACTTCCGGCTGGCGCTTGGCGGCTATTACCGACTCAACGTGACCTGCCCGCAGGAGGTGACGTCCGACACCGGATTTCATTTCGAATCCCCCGGGCTGCTGGAAAACGCCCATCTTCGGGTTCTGTCTGTCGCCGAAAGCGACATGGAATTCTACGTGCAGGGACTAAGCTTTCGGGCGATCCAATGCGATGGCAAGGGGTCTGCGCGGTTCAGCTTTCATCCCATGCGCAAGGGCGATTACCCGTTTCTGGTGCGCGACCATGCCGAGCCGCCAAAACAGGCACGAGGCCGTTTCATCGTTGAATGAGGCGGTTGGCGAAAGGCTGCGCGTCAGGTTTTTCGCGAACCGCTTTCATCATCGCGCTACGCGTCACCCAAGATGATCGCGCCCATGTGCTGCGTCCAGATCCAGATCCGGGCCTGTCGGGATGATACGGTGCGGATTTATCATGTCATGGCTGTAATGGTAGTGGCGCGTGATATGGTCGAAATCCACCGTCTCCGCCACGCCCGGCCATTGGTAAAGCTCGCGCAGATAGCCCCAGATATTGGGGTAATCCACGATTCGTGCGCGGTTGCATTTGAAATGCCCGTGATAGACCATGTCAAAGCGGATCAGCGTGGTGAACAGCCGCCAGTCCGCCTCTGTCAGGCGCGCGCCCATCAGGTAGCGGTGATCGCGCAGGCGCGCCTCAAGCCAGCCCAGCGTCTCGAATACCGGATTAACGGCCTTGTCATAGGCTGGTTGACTGGTCGCGAACCCGGCCTTGTAGACCCCGTTGTTGACGGTGTCGTAGATGCGGGCGTTCACCGGCTCGATCGCGGCGCGCAGATCTTTTGGCCAGTAATCGTCGGTAGTGCCGGTGATCGCATCAAAGGCGCTGTTGAACATGCGAATGATCTCGGCAGATTCGTTGGACACGATGGTTTCGCGTTCCTTGTCCCACAGGATCGGCACCGTCACGCGCCCCGATGTCTTCGGGTCGGCCCGCAGATAGATGTCACGGGCAAACGGCAAGCCATACACCCTGTCCCCCGTCGCACCCGGAAAATCCGTGTCAAAGGTCCACCCGTCGCTTAGCATGTCGGGATGCACCACGGACACGCCGATGTGGTCCTCCAGCGCCTTGAGCTTGCGGAAAATCAGGGTGCGGTGCGCCCACGGACAGGCGAGCGAAACGTAAAGATGATAGCGCCCGCTTTGCGCGGCGAACCCACCCGCCCCCGACGGGCCGGGCGCGCCATTGGCGGTGATCCAGTTGCGAAACTGCGTTGTGGTGCGCTTGAATTCGCCGGCTGTGCTTTCGGTGTCGTACCAGTCGTCATGCCAGACGCCGTCGATCAGTTGGCCCATGATAATTCTCCTTTGGCCATCAACCTGACGCGGATTGGCGCGGTTCCAAGGCGCGGGGTCTGTGCGCCCGCGCACATGTCGCAATCGCGATGCGGTGCGGCGATTCTCCGTTTGCGCCGATGCCGCGCTGCGCATATAGACGCGGTGACGATGCCCCCTGACAGGGGCCGGAAAGGTGCAGATCGCCGGGCCGACCCAAACAGGGGGCCGCGTGGATCTGGATCGTCGGGCGATGGCCGCAGGCGGCCTTCCCTTCCGGCTGTCTGAACGGGTCTGACAGGAAAGGAACGCCACATGAGACTGATCCTGATCACTGCCGCGATGCTGCCCGGTGCCGCCGTTGCACATCCCGGACATCTGGCCGAAGCGGCCGGTCACGGCCACTGGCTCGGCGCTGCGGCCATTGGTGCGGCCATTGCCATCGGCCTGTGGGCGCGGGCGCGCGCCCGCAAGGAGGCCGAGGCCGACACAGCCCCCGAAGACGAGACCGAAGAAGAAGCCCAGGAGGCCTGAGTCCATGACCAAGACCGGCGTGATGATCTGCGGGCACGGCTCGCGCAGCCAGGCGGCGGTGGATGAGTTTTCCACCCTCGCCGACAAGCTGCCCGCCTACCTGCCTCCCGAATGGGAAATGGAATACGGCTATCTGGAATTCGCCAACCCGGTCATCCGCGATGGTCTGGACAAGCTGCGCGAAAAGGGCTGCGAGCGCATTCTCGCAGTGCCCGGTATGCTGTTCGCGGCGATGCATTCCAAGAACGACATCCCCACCGTGCTGAACACCTATGCCGAAACCCACGGGATCGAGATCAGCTATGGCCGGGAACTTGGCGTCGATCCCAAGATGATCGCCGCCGCCGGTGCGCGGATCGAGGCCGCCGTGGCGCAGGCCAATGCCGAACAGGGCGCCGTGTCGCTGCATGACACTTGCCTCGTCGTGATTGGGCGCGGCGCCTCTGATCCCGATGCCAACGGCAATGTCGCCAAGATCGCCCGTATGCTGTGGGAGGGCATGGGCTTTGGCTGGGGCGCGGTCGGCTACTCCGGCGTGACCTTCCCGCTGGTGGAGCCGTGCCTGAGCCATGTGGCGAAGCTGGGCTACAAGCGCATCGTCGTATTCCCTTATTTCCTTTTCTCGGGCATCCTGATCGACCGGATCTACGGCTTTACCGATCAGGTCGCCGCAGACCATCCCGATATCCAGTTCGTCAAGGCGGGCTATCTGGGCGACCACCCCAAGGTGCTGGAAACCTTTGCGGAACGTGTGCGCGAACAGGCAGGCGCGAACCCACCCCCCAATTGCGGCACCTGCCCTTATCGTGCACAGGTTCTGGCCGTCGAAGGGGGCAAACCCATAGAGATCCCCGCCGCGGCGCGTACCGCCCACCCGGCGTTCGGCGACGTGCCGCCGCCAACCTGCGTGTTGTGCAAATACCGCACGGCGGTCCTGGGCTTCGAGCACGAGGTCGGCGCGATACAGGAAAGCCACCATCACCATGTCGAGGGGCAGGGCGCCTCGGCGCCGGGCTCGAACGTGGCGGATTGTTCCCTTTGCGATACGTTCTGCACCGGGCTTTGCCGGCTGGAGGCGACGGACAAGCATCACCACCACCACCATCATCATGGCCACGATCACGCGCATCACGATCATGACCATCACCACCATCATGCGATCTACCCCCATGCCAAACATCCGCTGGGGCCTGAAAGCGCGCGCAAGACCAAGGCGTGACCCGTCCTTCTTCTTGGCAGAATTCTCCCGCCTGAGGCATCCGCCGCCGGGTCTAGGAACAAGGTCGGATCATTGCGCCCCTATGAGAAAAACCCATCCGCGATCTACGCCGAAAGCTTCGCGACCGTCCGGCGCGAAGCCCGGCTGGATCGCTTTGCCCCCGGCATGGAGGCCCTGGCCATCCGGCTCATCCATGCTTGCGGCATGGTCGAGGTCGCGGACCGGCTGTCCTATTCCGATAACGCCCACGCGGCTGGACAGGCGGCTTTACAGAACGGCGCGCCGGTCCTTTGCGATTGCGAAATGGTGGGGGCGGGCATCATCCGGCGTTACCTGCCCAGCGACAACGAGGTGATCGTCACGCTCAACGACCCGCAGGTGCCTGGGCTGGCACAGCGGATCGGCAATACCCGCAGCGCCGCCGGGGTCGAGCTGTGGACGCCGCATCTGGCCGGTGCGGTCGTTGCCATCGGCAATGCGCCTACCGCGCTTTTTCATCTCCTGGAACTGCTTGATGCCGGCGCGCCCAAACCCGCGGTCATCCTTGGCTTTCCGGTGGGCTTTGTCGGCGCGGCGGAAAGCAAGGCGGAACTGGCCGCGCACCCCAGGGGCTGCGACTTTGTGGCGCTACGTGGGCGGCGTGGCGGATCGGCCATGGCATCGGCGGCGGTCAACGCGCTGGCGGCGGGCATTCCGGAGGGCCGGGTATGAGGGGCAAATTTTTTATGAAAAAATTTGGCAAAACTTTTTCGAAAAGTTTTGGTGGCGCGCATGGCTGAGCCTTGGTTGCATATCGTCGGGATCGGCGAGGATGGCATGGCGGGGCTTTTACCCGCCACGCGCGCCGTGGTCGAGGCGGCCGAGATTATCATCGGCGGGGACCGGCATCATCGCCTGTCGGACACGGTCCGCGCCAAGCGGGTCGCCTGGCCCAGCCCTTTTGATGCGCTCATCGACACGCTGATGTCCTGCCGGGGCCAGCGGGTGGTGGTTCTGGCCACTGGCGATCCGCTCTGGTTTTCCGTGGGCGCGCGGATCGGGCGCAGCGTGAACCCTGCCGAGATCGTCTATCACCCGCAACTTTCTGCGTTTCAGCTTGCCGCCGCGCGCATGGGCTGGAGCCTGCCGGATGTCGAAACGCTGACGGTGCATGGCCGCCCTGTCGAGCAGATGATCGCTTTCATCCAGCCCGACGCGCGGCTGTTGATCCTGACCACCGGGGCCGACACGCCCGGCCAGATCGCGCGCTTCCTGACAGAGCGCGGATTCGGCGCATCGAAGATGAGCGTTCTGGCGGCGATGGGCGGCCAGGACGAGGCACGCTTTGACGGGATCGCCAATGGCTGGGATCAGGATGTGCCAGCCTTCAACACGCTTGCGGTGGAGTGTGTCGCGGCACCTGACGCCGCGCTTTTGCCCCGCGTGCCGGGGCTGTCCGATGACTTGTTCGTGCATGACGGCACGATGACCAAGCAGGAGGTTCGCGCCGCCACGCTGGCCAAGCTGATGCCGATGCGTGGCGCGTTGCTGTGGGATATCGGCACCGGTTGCGGCTCTGTCGCGGTGGAATGGATGCGTGCCGCGCGCTATGCCCGCGCCATAGGGATCGAGCCGCGCGACGACCGCCGCGCCATGGCCGCCCGGAACGCGTTGTCGCTGGGTGCGCCGAAGCTGGAGCTGATCGACGGGCGGGTGCCCGAGGCGTTGCACGGTCTGGCATCGCCGGACGCGGTCTTTATCGGGGGTGGGCTGAGCGTGCCGGTATTCGAGGCCGCCTGGGGCGCGTTGCGCCCGTTGGGGCGGCTGGTGGCCAATGCCGTGACGCTGGAAAGTGAGGCGGTACTGATGGACCTGCACAAGCGGCATGGCGGGCAATTGGTGAAGTTGCAGGTCCACCGCGCCGAGCCCGTGGGCGGTTTGACCGGATGGCGACCGTTGATGCCGGTCACGCAGTTGAGCCTGGTGAAGCGATGAGCGGGCGTGTGGGCCACATGTGGGCTGTCCGATTCAAGTATTTTTGCCAAGAAGAAGCCGGGGGACGGGCATGAGGGGCAAGCTGTACGGTGTGGGGCTGGGGCCGGGCGACCCGGAGTTGATGACCTTGCGGGCGCATCGGTTGATTGCCGGGGCCGGGGTGGTTGCTTATCCGACGCTGGCCGGGGCGCAAAGTTTTGCACGATCCATCGCGGCGGACGCGATTGCGCCCGGTGCGCGCGAGATCGTGATGGATGTGCCGATGACGACGGCGCGCGCGCCCGCGCAGGCGGCCTATGACAAAGGGGCCAAAGAAATCGCCGGGGTGCTGGAGCAAGGTGAGGATGTAATCTGTCTTTGTGAGGGCGATCCGTTCTTTTACGGCTCTTTTATGTATCTTTTTGCGCGGCTGTCAGCGCGGTTCGAGATCGAGGTGGTGCCGGGTGTCACCTCCATCGCGGCCTGTGCCGCGCGCGCGGGGCGCCCGCTTGTGGCGCGCAACGAGCGGCTGACCGTGCTGCCCGGCCCTTTGCCCGAAGATGAATTGCGGCGGCGCATCGAGGGTGCCGAAGCGGTGGCGATCATGAAAGTGGGGCGGCATCTGGCCAAGATACGGGGCGTGATCGAAGATCTGGGCCTGACCGGCGGGGCGGTCTATGTCGAGCGCGCCAGCCTGCCTGAAGAGGTCGTTCTGCCACTGGCGGAGGCACCTGAACGTGCGCCTTATTTCTCCATGATACTTCTGACGAAAGGGGCCGATCCATGGCTATGACACCCGTTGTTCTGGCGCTAAGCCGGTCGGGAGAGGCCGTTGCGCATCGTGTGGCTGCCTGTCTTGGTGCCCCCGTGCATGGGCGCGAGGGGCGTGTCGCACGGGCCGATGCGTTTTTCGCCAATGCGCTGGATCATGCGCGCGATCTGTTCGCGGCGGGCATCCCGGTGGTGGGGGTCTGCGCCAGCGGCATTCTGATCCGCGCCGTGGCCCCGCTTCTCAGTGACAAGCGCGCCGAGCCGCCGGTGGTGTCTGTCAGCGATGACGGCTCGGTGGTGGTGCCGCTTCTGGGCGGGCATCGTGGTGCCAATCGGCTGGCGGCGCGGATCGCCGGGGCGCTGGATGCGGTTGCGGCGGTGACGACGGCGGGTGATGTGGCGATGGGGGTGGCGCTGGATACGCCGCCCGAGGGCTTCAGGCTGGCCAACCCGGACGATGCCAAGGCGGCGATGGCGGCGCTTTTGGCGGGGCAGGGCCTGACGGTGACCGGTGAGAATGTTTTCGGGGTCGAGGCGACTGGCGGCGCGGTGGAGCTTGTCGTGAGCGAGGCCCCGACGGAAACAGGGCCGTTGCGGCTTGTCTATCATCCGCAGCGGCATGTCCTTGGTGTGGGTTGCGCGCGCGATGCCGATCCGGAGGAGCTTTGGGCATTGGTTCTGGCGACCCTGGAGGAGGCCGGAATCGCACCGGGTGCGGTGGCTTGTGTCGCCAGCATCGACCTCAAGGCGGATGAGGCGGCGATGAGCGCGGTGGCGGCGCGGCTTGGCGTGCCTTTGCGGCTGTTCACGGCCGCCGAACTTGAGGCGCAGTCGGGCGGGCTGGCCAACCCGTCCGAGGTGGTTTTCGCCGAGGTTGGCTGCCATGGCGTGGCAGAGGGCGCGGTTCTGGCCTCTGGCGCGGCGCTGGTGGTGGAGAAGCGCAAGACGGCGAATGCAACCTGCGCGCTGGGCCGCTGTGCGGCACCACTGGTGGAGATGCCGGGACGGGCGCGCGGGCGGCTGAGCGTGGTGGGCATTGGCCCTGGCCAGTCCAGTTGGCGCACACCCGAGGTGAGCCGGTTGGTCGCCGAGGCCGAGGAACTTGTGGGATACGGGCTGTATATAGATCTTCTGGGGCCGCTGGCGGCGGGTAAGACGCGCAGCGATTTCCCGCTTGGCGGCGAGGAGGCGCGTTGCCGCTACGCGCTGGAACGCGCGGGCGAGGGGCGCAACGTGGCGCTGGTCTGTTCGGGAGACGCGGGCATTTATGCGATGGGCGCGCTGGTGTTCGAGCTGCTGGACCGTGCCCCCGAGGCGCAGGGCGTGAGCGACGCCGCGCGCCGCGCCGAGGTGGTGTGCAGCCCTGGCGTGAGTGCCTTGCAGGGCGCGGCGGCGCGGGCCGGTGCCCCGCTGGGGCATGATTTCTGCACCATTTCGCTGAGCGACCTGCTGACGCCGCGCGCCGATATCCTGCGCCGGTTGCAGGCGGCGGCCGAGGGGGATTTTGTGATCGCCTTTTACAACCCGGTGAGCAAGACGCGCCGGACCCTTCTGGCGGAGGCGCGCGAGATCCTGTTGCGGCACCGTCCGGCGGAGACGCCGGTGATGCTGGCCAGCAACCTGGGCCGCCCCGAGGAACAGGTCCGCTATCGGCGACTTGATGCGCTGGAGGTGGACGAGGTGGACATGCTGACCGTCGTGCTGGTGGGGTCGAGTAATACCCGGCTTGCCCAACTGGGCGAGGGGCCACGCATGTTCACGCCGCGCGGCTATGCGCGCAAGATCGACGGTGATCTGGCCGGGGGGCTGGGATGACGGGCGGCGCTTTTTGCGCGGGGCGCAAAATCGCCCCGCCCGCCGTCCCGCAGGGTGCTGGCGCGGATCGGTCGGGCGCTTTCGGGAATACAGGGCCATGGAGGGCTACGGCATGACGGTTTATTTCATCGGGGCGGGGCCGGGCGATCCGGAGCTACTGACCCTGAAGGCCGCGCGGCTGATCGGGGCCTGCCCGGTTTGTCTTTATGCTGGCAGCCTTGTACCGGCGGAGGTGGTCGCAATGGCCCCCGAGGGCGCATTGGTGCGCGATACCGCGTCGATGACGCTGGACGAGACCCATGCCGAGATCGTTGCGGCCCACGCGCGCGATGCGGACGTGGCGCGGGTGCATTCGGGGGATCCATCGCTTTACGGGGCCATCGCCGAGCAGATCCGGCGGCTGCGCGCGGAGGGTATCCCCTACAAGATCGTGCCGGGCGTGCCCGCCTATGCCGCCGCCGCCGCGGCCCTGGGTCAGGAACTGACCGTGCCGGAGGTGGCGCAATCCATCGTGCTGACACGGATGTCGATGAAGTCCACTTCGATGCCCGCGGGCGAGACGCTGGAGAATTTCGCACGCACGGGCACCACGCTGGCCATTCATCTGGGCATTCGGGCGTTGCGCGAGATCGAGCGCGTGCTGGTGCCGCATTACGGGGCTGACTGCCCCGTGGTGGTCGCCTATCGCGTGGGCTGGCCTGACCAGATTTTCCTGCGCGGCACGCTCGCGGATATTCGTGAAAAGGTGCGTGAGGCCAAGATCACCCGCACCGCGCTGATCATGGTGGGGCCGGTTCTGGGTGAGATCGGGGATATCACCGAAAGCGCGCTATACGATGCCGCGAAACCTCATGTGCTGCGCCCCAAGGCGCGCGCGGATTGACGAAACGGACAGGGCGAGCATACAGGCCGAACCGAGCACGCGCCCGCCTCTATTGCAGGTCGCGGAACGCGGCTTGCAGCCGTTCGATGGCTGTATCCAGCCTGGCGCGCGGCATGGCGAAATTGAAGCGCAGGCAGGTTTCCCCCCCGGTGCCGAATTCCGCCCCGACAGAGGGTGCGATGCGGGCGTCGGATTTGACGCGGTGCAGCACCTCTGACATGTCCATGCCCGTGTTGCTGAAGTCGATCCATGCCAGATAGGTGGCTTGCATCGGCATCGGCTGAAGGCCCGGTATCTGGTTCATGGCCTTAAGAAACGCCGCGCGATTACCGTCGAGATACGCCACGAGTTGATCCACCCAGATCGCGCCGCGTGGGCTGTAGGCGGCGCGGGTCAGTTCACAACCCAAAAGGTTTGACTGCAAGTTCAGTGCGTTAAGCTGCTTACCAAAGCGTTTACGCAGATCTGCGCCCGGGATCGTGACGGTGCCAAGGCGGGAACCGGCGGTGTTGAACGTCTTGGAGGACGAGGTGAGCATGACCAGCCGCTCGACGCTGTCGGGGGCGGCGACGGGCATCGGGACATGGATCTTGCCGGGATAGACCAGATCGTGGTGAATCTCGTCCGAAACAAGGATCAGGTCATGGCGCGCGCAGAAGCGCGCGACGGCCTGTTGCTCTGCGATGGTCCAGATGCGGCCCGCGGGATTGTGCGGCGAACAAAAAAGGAGCAGTCTTTCCCGCCCGGTCATCGCCGCTTCGAGCGCATCTAGATCCATGCGGTATGTCCCGTCCTCGCCAATGACAAGCGGGCTTTCCTTTACCTTGCGGTCGGCATTGACGATCTTGTTGGTGAACTCGTGATAGACGGGGGTAAAGATGATCACCTCATCGCCCGGATCGGTATAGGTTTGCAGGCAGATGGCGATGGCGTTGCCCAGACCGGCGGTCGAGACCATATGCGCCGGATCGGCCCGCCAGCCATGCCGCGTTTCCATCCACCAGGCGACGGCGTCTTTCATCTCGGTCTCGCCGGTGAAATAGCCATAATTGGCCTTTTCGATCAGCGCCTTTGTGGCCTCTTGCAGCACATCGGCGGCGGCGAAATCCATATCTGCCACCCACATCGCGATCCCGTCCCCGGCATCGACGCCCTGCGCCGCCTGCATGGCGTCCCATTTGACACTGCGGGTGCCACGGCGCTCGATCGGGGTATCGAAATCGGGATGGATCGTCATGGTGGGTCTCCGGTTGTGTGTCGGCACGAAAGCTAACCGAAAGAGAGACGGGCGCAAGGGCGTTGCGCCGCGCCGGGCGATCGCCTAAATGAACGCTCATGAAGCGGCCCATTCTGATCCACCCCGACCCACGTCTCAAAAAGGCCTGCGACCCTGTCGCGGATCTGAGCGACGAGTTGCGCGCATTGGCCGAGGATATGCTGGAAACCATGTATGACGCGCCCGGCATCGGGCTTGCGGCCCCGCAGGTGGGTTACATGAACCGGCTGATCGTGATGGATTGCGCCAAGGATGACGGCGAACCGGCCCGCCCGATGGTGCTGTTCAATCCCGAGATCGTGGCCGCGTCTGACGAAAAGAACGTCTACGAGGAAGGTTGCCTGTCGATCCCCGATCAATTCGCGGATGTCACCCGGCCGAGCGCGGTGGATGTGCGCTGGCTTGGCCTTGACGGCGAGGAACACGCCCAGACCTTCGACGGGCTTTGGGCGACCTGTGTGCAGCATGAGATCGACCATCTGAACGGCAAGCTGTTCATAGACTATCTTGGCCCGATGAAGCGCCAGATGATCACTCGCCGGATGCAGAAGCTCAAGCGCGAGTTGGCGCGCGGCTGATGGCGGTGCGGCCCTGCCTGCGCTGGCCGGATGGGCGGTTGCGGACCCAAGCGGAAGACGTGGCCGGGATCACCGACGAGATCCGCGCCACCTGGGCTGACATGATCGACACGATGGAGGCGATGCCGGGTGTGGGGCTGGCCGCGCCGCAGATCGGCGTGATGTTGCGGCTGGCGGTGGTGGATGCATCGGACACGCGCGGGCAGGCGGTGCGCATGGCCAACCCCGAGATCCTGCACGCCTCGGTCCAGATGCGTGAGCATGACGAGGCAAGCCCGAACCTGCCTGGCGTTCATGCCAGGATCAACCGGCCAAGGGCGGTGACGGTGCGGTTCGTGAACGCGGCGGACGAGATCGAAGAGCGCGATTTCGTCGGGCTTTGGGCCACAAGCGTGCAGCACCAGATCGACCATCTGGCAGGGCGCATGTATTTTGACCGTCTGAGCAAGGTAAAGCGCGACATGCTGTTGCGCCGGGCAAGGAAGGTGGGCTGAAGCCCACCCTACGGAGGTACGATGCGCGTTGCATTCATGGGAACGCCGGAGTTTTCGGTGCCGGTGCTGGATGCGCTGGTCGAGGCCGGGCACGAGATCGCCGCCGTCTACTGCCAGCCGCCGCGCCCGGCGGGCCGGGGCAAAAAGGACCGGCCAACTCCGGTGCAGGCACGCGCCGAGGCGCTTGGCCTGTTGGTGCGCCATCCCGAAACGCTGCGCGGCGTGGCCGAGCAGGCGGCGTTCGCGGCGCTTGGCGTGGATGTGGCGGTGGTGGTGGCCTATGGTCTGATCCTGCCGCAGGCGGTGCTTGACGCGCCGAAACGGGGATGCCTGAACATTCATGCCAGCCTGTTACCACGCTGGCGCGGTGCTGCACCCATTCACCGGGCAATCATGGCGGGCGATGCGGTGACGGGCATCTGCATCATGCAGATGGAGGCGGGGCTGGATACCGGGCCGGTGCTCTTGCGGCGAGAAACGGAGATCGGCGCGGAGGAAACCACGGGCGCGCTGCATGACCGCCTGTCGCGCATGGGGGCCGAGGCGATTGTGGCTGCGCTGGACCGGCTTGACACGCTGCAACCTGTCTCGCAACCCGAGGCGGGCGTGACCTATGCCGCCAAGATCGACAAGTCAGAGGCGCGGATCGACTGGACCTGCCCGGCCCGCGTGGTCGATGCGCAGATCCGGGGCCTGTCGCCCTTTCCTGGTGCCTGGAGCGAGGTGGACGGGCAGCGGATCAAGTTCCTGGCCTCGACGCTGGCCGAGGGCGCGGGCGCGCCGGGCGAGGTGCTGGACGACGATCTGCGGATCGCCTGTGGCACGGGCGCGGTGCGGGTTTTGCGCTTGCAAAGGGCTGGGCGTGGCGCGCAGGATGTGTCGGAGTTCTTGCGCGGTCTGGCCCTGCCACCGGGTACATGTTTCGAGAACGGGAAAGGGTGAGTCCGCATGTTTCTGCAACTTTTTGGCACTGTGGTGATCGCCGGTATCGTGGGTTATGCCAGCGAGCGCAGCGGCTTCACCCGGAATGGCTATATCCCGTCGATCATCATCTGCGTGGGCGGGGCGTTCCTGTTCTATTTCCTGCGCATCATGTTCGGCCTTCGATTCGGCAGTCCGGGTCTGGATGCGATCCTGTCTTCGGTCGGGGCGTTGATCATCGTGCCGACCCATTGGCGAAGGTAAGACGATGTTTGTCATTTACCTTATCATCGTTGGTGCTGCGGCGGGCTTTATCGCGACGCGGCTGATGCGGATCGAGGCGGCACTGTTGCCAACCGTGGGTATCGGCATCGCGGGGGCGTTGCTGGGAGGGCTGGTGCTGCGCGTGCTGCTGACCGCTATGGGGCTTCTGGGCGGGTTCATCGGCGCGGTTCTGGGTGCTTTGCTGCTGATCTGGCTTTGGCAACTGGTTCAGGGGCGCAGATAAAGCGTTCCGCCTTTAACCTGAGACATCAGCGAAAGGCGGAACGCGTGCAACGACTAAACAGAGTACTGCGTTTCTCGAAAATCTTTGATTCAGGTTTTTCGCGCAACGCTTTAGGCCCGCTGTCGACGCCACAGCGTCGCGTCACAGGCGAACAATGCGGGTCGGCCTATGCGCCGCCCTTGCCCGGTTTGAACGGAGCCATGCCAGCGCGGGCCAGCTCGTCTGCGCGCTCGTTCTCGGGGTGGCCCGCATGGCCCTTGACCCATTCCCATGTCACGTCATGGCGGGCCTGCGCCGCGTCGAGGCGTTGCCAGAGTTCGACATTCTTGACAGGTTTCTTCGCGGAGGTCTTCCAGCCGTTGCGTTTCCAGCCGTGGATCCATCCGGTGACGCCATTCTTCACATAGGCGCTGTCGGTGACGATCGTGAGGCGCGAGGGTTTGGACAGGGTTTCAAGGGCGGCTATGGCGGCCAGCAGTTCCATCCGGTTATTGGTGGTGTCCGCCTCGCCGCCATTCAGCTCGCGCTCCTTGACCACGTTTTCAGCCTCTTTGGCCTGAAGCAGCACGCCCCAGCCCCCCGGACCCGGATTGCCGGAACAGGCCCCGTCGGTGAAAGCGAAAAGTTCAGCCATGATCGTGTTTTTCCGATGTGATTGCGATCCACGGGGCCTGTTTGCCATCCAGCCCCTTGTCCGCGCCAGCACGGGTTGTGAGCGGCACAAGCCCCGCGTTGCGCAACAGCGTGGCAAGCTCGTCTTCGGTGACGTAAGTGTAGTGCCGCCCCAGATCGTCGCGGCGCGCGCCGGTGCCGGATTTCATCGCCACATGCAGCCGACCGCCGGGCTTCAGCGCGCAGGCAAGCGCGCCGAGGTGGCGGGGCAGATCCTCGGGCCGCGCGTGCAGGAGCGAGAAGTTGGCCCAGATCCCGTCATAAAGCGCGTGGCCCGTGATATCGTCAAAACTTGCCTGGTGTGCCGTCACGCCGGGATGCTGCGCCGCGAGAGCCACCATTTCGGGCACAGCGTCGATGGCGCTGACATTCAAGCCCGCCCGCGCCATGGCGGCGGCGGCATGACCCGGCCCACAGCCGAGGTCAAGCACCGCACCGCCCGTGGGCAGGTCTGCGATGAAGGCACGCAAAAGTGCATCGTCGCCCGCCTTGCGGGTCAGCCGCGCGTAATCCTGCGCGCGGGCGGCATAGACCGCAAGCGTGGCGTCATCGCGTGCGGTCATGCGGCCCACATCGTGACGGTCAGGCACAAAAGCACGATGGCGGTGATGATCAACCTCAGATTCATCCACCAGCCGGGTGCCACCCCTTCACGCCAGAAAAGCCAGTCGATGGCCAGAATGCCGGCAAAGCCGATGATCAGAAAGACAGATGCGCGGTCCGATCCGCCGCCCGTGGTGAAAAACACCCAAAGCGCAGGACTGACCGACAGAATATAGCCCGTGGTCGCGTTCGAGCCGGTCATCCTTGTGGCAAAGCCCCACAGCACGCCAGACATGAAGCTGAGGATCACCGCGCCGTAGAATATGCCGACATAAGGCCCGATGAAGCGCGGACCGACGAGGCTGATGGTCAGTTCCGCAAGATCAGGCACCAGAACGGTCAGCGCGCTCCAGATAAAAGGGAGCGTACCGGCAAGCCCAAGCAGAAGCGGGGCGCGGGGGATGCTCATGCGGCAGAATCCTCTATGCGGCGCGTCATGATTCCGGACCGGCTGTCAGCCGTCGCAAAAGGTGTCACGCCGTTTCGCGCAGCACGCGCGGCACCTTGAATTCCACGTTTTCCTTTGCCGTCTCGACCAGTTCCACGGCCACGTCATAGCGGGCGTGAAAGGCGTCGATCACCTCGTTGATCAACACCTCGGGCGCGCTGGCCCCGGCGGTGATGCCGATGCTGCCGATCCCGTCAAGCGCGCGCCAGTCGATATCATCGGCCCGCTGGACAAGCTGCGCATAGGCGCAACCGGCGCGCGCACCGACCTCGACCAGCCGTTTGGAATTCGATGAATTGGGCGCACCCACCACAAGCATCGCGTCGGCCTTGGGGGCCATGGCCTTGACGGCTTCTTGCCGGTTGGTGGTGGCGTAGCAGATATCTTCCTTGTGGGGGCCGACGATGGCTGGAAAGTGGGCTTTCAAGGCTGTCACGATATCCGCGGTGTCATCGACCGAAAGGGTGGTCTGCGTCACGAAGGCCAGTCTGGCGGCGTCGCGCACCTTGATCCGGGCCACATCCTCGGGGGTTTCCACAAGCAGCACGTCGCCGTCGGGCAGTTGCCCCATGGTGCCCACCGTTTCGGGGTGGCCCGCGTGGCCGATCATGATGATCTGAAGCCCATTACTCGCGTGGCGCTCGGCCTCGATATGCACCTTGGAGACAAGAGGACAGGTGGCATCGACATAGATCATCTCGCGGCGTGCGGCCTCGGCCGGGACAGCCTTGGGGACGCCATGGGCGGAAAAGATCACCGGGCGGTCATCGGGACACTCGTCAAGCTCTTCGACAAAGACAGCGCCCTTGGCGCGCAGATCGTCGACCACGTATTTGTTGTGCACGATCTCGTGCCGGACGTAGACGGGCGCTCCCCATTTAGACAGCGCCATTTCCACGATCTTGATCGCACGGTCCACGCCCGCGCAAAAGCCGCGTGGCGCGGCAAGATACAAGGTGAGGGGCGGTTTTGTCATGGCAGGCTCTCCTTGGGTGCGATCCAGAGGTACGCATTCCGGCTCCCCGCGTCCAGAGGGCGCGCGGCTGAAATCCTGTTCGGTCAAGGTTATGGTCACACGCACAGCCTAAGGATGCCCGGTTTTCCGGGCATCCTGACCGATCCGTTAGGTGCCGTGGCTGTGGTTTACAGGGCCTCCGGCGTGCGGTTCAGTCGCTGTTCACCGCGACGCGGGGACGTTCGGGTGCATCCTCGCGCGGGGGGCGGCCAATTACGTCCTTGAGGTCTTCAAGCTCGATGAAATTATCGGCCTGACGGCGCAGATCGTCCGAGATCATCGGCGGTTGGCTGCGGATCGTGGACACGACAGAGACGCGCACGCCCTGACGCTGAAGGCTTTCGACCAGTGGGCGGAAATCGCCATCGCCGGAGAAAAGCACGATATGATCCACGCGCGGGGCCAGTTCCATGGCATCGACGGCAAGCTCGATATCCATGTTGCCCTTGACCTTGCGACGACCTTGGCTGTCGATATATTCCTTGGCTGGTTTGGTCACCATGGTGAAGCCGTTGTAATTCAGCCAATCCACCAACGGCCGTATGGGCGAGTACTCTTCGTTTTCGAGAAGCGCCGTGTAGTAGAACGCACGCAGCAATTTACCTCGACGCATGAACTCGGCCCGCAGGAGTTTGTAGTCGATATCGAACCCAAGCGATTTTGCCGCTGCGTAAAGGTTCGAACCGTCTATGAACAATGCAAGCCGTTCGTCCTTGTAAAACATAAAATGTCCTTTCAAAACTTGCCGCGCGCATCCGTGAGTGGTTGATGTGTGAGTGGCGTGGTGGATCGCTAGGCTGAATGAACTTAAAAGTTTGGTAGGGCCTTCGCAAGGCCACAGCCAGGCGCAAAAGGATAGGACATGGGACAGGATTATCAATCTTTCCTGATCGCTTTGGGCGGGAACCAGCAGTCTGATTCCGGCCCGCCCGCGCGGACCCTGCGGGCCGCGATCGCGCGGCTGCAACAACAGGGCGCGGTGGTCGCGGCGGTCAGCCCGTTTTATGCAACCCCGTGCTTTCCCGCGGGGGCGGGGCCTGATTACGTCAATGCCGCCGCCCGGATCAGCCTGCCGGGCGGTGCGGCGGCCGCGTTGGCGCTGTTGCATCGGATCGAGGCCGATTTCGGTCGTGCACGGGATCGCAGATGGGGTCAGCGTACGCTTGATCTTGATCTGCTGGCGATGGGCGACACGGTGTTGCCCGATGCGAAGGTCCAGGCGCAATGGCGGGCCTTGCCGCTGGAAGACCAGATGCGCGCGGCGCCTGACGACCTGATTTTGCCGCATCCGCGGATACAGGACCGGGCCTTTGTCCTGGTGCCGCTGGCGGATGTCGCACCGGACTGGGTACATCCGCTGTTGCAGCTTAGCGTTCGGGATATGCGCGACGCGCTTGACCCTGCGGATGTTGCCGCCGTCCTGCGGTTGGAGTAGCGGCGGGGCTGGAAACCTGCTTGTAATTCCTGTGCAGAGGCGCTAACGGTGCGTTTTTACCGCCCCTGATCCGTGCTGGAGGTCCAATGGCCCGCGTTACCACCGAAGATTGCGTTGACAAGGTTCCGAACCGCTTCGAGCTTGTTTTGCTCGCTGCACATCGCGCGCGCGAGGTTTCGGCCGGCTCGCCGATCACCGTGGACCGTGACAACGACAAGAACCCTGTCGTCGCCCTGCGCGAAATTGCCGAGGAAACACAGCCCGCTGATGATCTGCGCGAGCGGTTGATCGAATCGAATCAGAACCAGATCGAAGTCGACGAGCCCGAAGAGGATTCGATGGCGCTGTTGATGGGCGAAGAAGGCGAAAAGCCCGCCGAGGACGACATGTCCGAGGAAAAGCTGCTTCGCGCATTGATGGAGGCGCAGGGCCAGGGCTGACCCCGGCGCTGACGGGATGACAGGATACAAGGCCCAATGACTGGCGCGGATGACCTTGTTGGCCTGGTCCAAAGCTATAACCCCAGAACAGACGCAACCATGCTTCGCGCGGCCTATGATTTTGGCCGCGAGATGCATGACGGGCAGATGCGCCATTCCGGTGAGCCCTATTTCAGCCACCCGGTGGCCGTTGCCGCGATCCTGACCGAACAGCAGCTTGACGATGCCACCATCGTCACCGCGCTTTTGCACGACACGATCGAAGATACCCGCGCCTCGTATAGCGGGGTCGCCGAGCGTTTCGGTGTCGAGGTGGCCGATCTGGTGGACGGCGTGACAAAGCTGACCAACCTGCAACTCAGCAGCACCGAAACCCAGCAGGCCGAGAATTTCCGCAAGCTGTTCATGGCCATGTCCAAGGATATGCGCGTGATCCTGGTCAAGCTGGCCGACAGGCTGCACAATATGCGCACCATCAAGGCGATGCGTCCCGACAAGCAGCTCAAGAAAGCGCGCGAGACGATGGATATCTTTGCACCGCTGGCGGGCCGCATGGGTATGCAATGGATGCGCGAGGAGCTGGAAGACCTTGCCTTTCAGGTGATCAATCCCGAAGCGCGGATTTCGATCATGCGCCGCTACATCACTCTGCAACGCGAAGCGGGCGACGTGATTGAAAGGATCACCGGCGACATGCGGCACGAATTGAACGCTGCGGGCATAGATGCCGAAATCCTTGGCCGTGCCAAGAAGCCCTATTCGATTTGGCGCAAGATGCAGGAAAAGCAGATGGGCTTTTCGCGGCTGTCGGATATCTACGGGTTCCGTGTCATCACCGACCGGGAAGAGGATTGTTACCGCGTTCTGGGGGCGATCCACCACCGCTGGCGCGCCGTGCCGGGCCGGTTCAAGGATTACATCAGCCAGCCCAAATCGAACGGGTATCGCTCTATCCATACAACCGTGTCGGGCCGCGATGGCAAGCGGGTCGAAGTGCAGATCCGGACCCGCCAGATGCATGAGGTGGCCGAAACCGGCGTGGCGGCGCATTGGTCCTATCGCGACGGGGTGCGCGCGGTAAACCCGTTTGCCGTCGATCCCGCCAAATGGATCGCTTCACTGACCGAACAGTTCGACGAAGAGGATCACGACGCCTTTCTGGAGGCGGTCAAGCTGGAGATGTACGCCGACAAGGTATTTTGCTTCACGCCCAAGGGCGATGTGGTCAAGCTGCCGCGCGGCGCGACGCCGATTGATTTCGCTTATGCGATCCACACACGTATCGGCCATGCCTGCGTCGGCGCCAAGATCGACGGGATGCGCGTGCCGCTTTGGACGCGGATCAAGAATGGACAGTCGGTCGAGGTCATCACCGCCGATGGACAGACGCCGCAGGCGACATGGCTGGATATCGCCACCACGGGCAAGGCACGCTCCGCCATCCGCCGCGCCCTGCGCGAGCTTGATCGCGACCGCTACATCCGGCTGGGGCGCGAACTGGCGCGCGCGGCCTTCGAGCATGTGGGCAAGAAACCCACCGACAAGGCGCTGGACCGTGCTGCCAAGACCCTGCGGCTTGTGGATCGTGGCGAGATCCTTGCGCGGTTGGGGTCCGCGGAACTGACAGCGGCGCAGGTGCTTAGCGCGGTCTATCCCGATCTTGCCCCCGATACCGGCCACGAGGTCGGCCGCGAACGTGCGGTCATCGGTCTTGCCCCCGATCAGCGGTTCGAACGCGCGCCCTGTTGTCAGCCGCTGCCGGGCGAGCGGATTGTCGGGATCACTTTCCGGGGCAAGGGCGTTGTCGTTCATGCCATAGATTGCGGCGTGCTTCAGACCTACGAGGACCAGCCCGACCGCTGGATCGACCTGCACTGGCATGGCGGACGGCACGCGGCGGTTTATGCGGTATCGTTGAATGTGACAGTCGGTAACGATGCGGGGGTGCTGGGGCGCATTTGCACATTGATCGGGGAACAGAAGGCCAATATCTCGGATCTGACTTTTGTAGATCGCAAGCCGGATTTTTATCGGCTACTGGTCGACATAGAATTGCGCGACGCCGAGCATCTTCATGGCCTTATCTCGGTTCTGGAAGCCGAAAGCGATGTGGCCGCAGTCGAGCGTTTCCGCGATCCGTCGAAAGGAACCGTGGGAGCGGCAGAGCCGAGCCTAGTCTAGGAGCCGCGTGTCGTGGTGTTCAAACGCCGAGATAGACTGCCATGGTGGAAAGCGACGCTGCGCGCTTTCTGGCCGAACCGGGGGTGGGGACGGGCGCTGCAATATGTCAAGCACCGCCTGCGGCGCTTGCCGGATCCGCCCCATCGCATCGCAAGGGGTGTGTTCGCCGGTGTGTTCGTGACGTTCTCACCACTGTTCGGGCTGCATTTCCTGTTTGCGGCCTCGCTGGCCTGGATCATGCGCGGCAACGTGCTGGCGGCGCTTTTGTCGACCTTCGTAGGCAACCCGTTGACCTTCGTGCCGATCGCTGCGCTGTCGATACAGACGGGCCACACGATCCTGGGCGCGGGCGGTCTTGATGATCACCAGATGCATCACAGCCTTGGCATTACCTTTGTCGAAGCCGGGCGCGACCTGAAAAACAACGTCCTGGCCATTTTCACGGACGCGTCGGCCGATTGGTCGCATCTGGAGATATTTTTCGACGAGATCTTTTTGCCCTATCTGGTAGGTGGGCTGGTGCCGGGGGCTGTGTTCGGATTGATCGGCTATTATCTCAGCCTGCCGATTTTTCAGGCTTATCAAAATCGCCGCAAGGGCGTGCTTGCGGCCAAGCTGGCGGCGCTCAAGGAAAAAGCGGCGGCCAAACAGGACGGCAAAACCAAGCTGCTGTCGCGTGGCAAGGACGAGCCGCGCGATGGCAAGGCCGAACAACATTAGGGTTTTCAGAAGGATAAGGTAGATATGGAGAACGCTGACAAGCTGCGTTTGGGCGTGAACATCGACCATGTCGCCACTTTGCGCAATGCGCGCGGGGGGATCTATCCCGATCCGGTGCGCGCCGCGCAACTGGCCGAGACGGCGGGTGTGGACGGGATTACAGCGCATCTGCGCGAGGACAGGCGGCATATCATCGACGGCGATATCGACGCGCTGATGGCGACGCTTAGGGTGCCGCTCAATTTTGAGATGGCGGCGACGGCGGAAATGCAGGGCATCGCCCTGCGCCACAAGCCGCACGCCGTGTGCCTTGTGCCCGAAAAACGCGAGGAGCGCACCACCGAGGGCGGGCTGGAAGTTCATCGCGAACAAAACCGGCTGACGGATTATATCGGCCCGCTGCGCGAGGCGGGCTGCCGCGTCAGCCTGTTCATCGCCGCCGACCCCGCACAGATCGAGGCGGCGCACCGCGTCGGCGCGGAGGTGATAGAACTGCACACGGGCGGCTATTGCGATGCCCATGCCGAAGGCCAGTTCGACGCGCGGGATGCAGAGCTTGCAAGCCTGCGCGAGATGGCGACATTCGCACATGGTCTGGGGCTTGAGGTCCATGCGGGCCATGGGCTGAGCTATGACACCGTGGCACCTATCGCCGCCCTGCCAGAGGTGAAAGAGCTGAATATCGGGCATTTCCTGATCGGTGAGGCGGTGTTTCGCGGGCTTGGCCCCGCCATCGAAGAGATGCGCCGCCAGATGGACGCGGCGCGCGCCGGGTGATGGTCTGGCTGCGCTACAGCCTTGTTTTTCTGTCCGTCGCCGTTGGCGTGTCGCAGATCGTGATCTGGCTTGACCGCGATCCGGGCGCTGCTTTTGGTTCCGCCGCGCAGATCATGGTGCCGGCCATGATCGCCGCGCTGGTCGAGGGCGGGCAGGTGGCGAAACGGCGCAAAGCGCCGCTTGCCTCGTCGCGCGCCTGGGCCTTTGCCGGTGTCGCGGCCGGGATTGCAACCGTGCTCAACCTGCTGCTGGCCTTTGCCGGGCCACGCGTGGCGCCGGAATTCGCCAAGCTGGCCATTGCCCCGGTCAGTTCCGGCCAGTTCTGGGTGCTGCTCGCGGTTTATGCGGGCGGTTATGTCATCGCCAACCGGTTCTTTTACGGGCTTGGGGCAAACAACCAGCTTCGGTTGATGCGACAGCGGGGCGAGGCGCAATGATGCGCTGGCGGCGTTGGGGTGTGGCGCTGGCCTTTTTGGTCGTGCTCTGGGCCGTCTGGGTGCTGGAAAGCGCGCGCTGGGGCGTTGACATGGCCGAGATGCGCGTGGGCGAGACGCCGGTGACATATATGACTGACGGGCGCGATGGCCCGGTGGTGGTGCTGGCGCATGGCTTTGCCGGGTCGCGGCAGATGATGCAGGGCTACGGGCTGCTACTGGCGCAGGCGGGATATCGGGTTTACGCCTTTGATTTTCTGGGCCACGGGCAACACCCTGCGCCGATGTCGGGCGATGTGACGGCGGTGGACGGTACCACGCGCCTTCTGGTGGACCAGACCTTGCAGGTGATCGAGGCGGTTCGCGCAGAGGGGGGCGTGGCGCTTGTTGGGCATTCCATGGCTACCGACGTGCTGGTGCGCGCCGCCGCACAGACGGACGGCATCGGGCCGCTGGTGTTGCTGGCCACGTTTTCGGGCGCGGTCACACCGGATTTTCCGGACGACATGCTGATGATCACCGGCGCGTGGGAGCCGCGCTTGCAGGGTTTTGCCGCCGACGCGGTGGCCGAGGCCGCCCCGGGCGTGCGCCGAGAGGCGATCGTGGTGCCTGCTGTGGAACATGTCGCGATCCTGCATTCGCGGGCGGGCCGTGCGGCGGCGCTTGACTGGATCAACGAAAGCTACGGGCGCAGCAAGACAGCCTTGGTGCCGCAGACCGGCTGGGCCCTGCTTGGATTGCTGGCCGCGATTACGGTTCTGTTCGCGCCGGTTGCGCGCGCCTTTGCCGCGCGTCCCGTGCAAACGGTGACGCTGTCGCGCAAGGGCTTTGCGGTGGCCGTTGGCCTGCCATTGGTCGCGGCGCCGCTGCTCGCCTATCCAATAGAAACCTCCGTTCTGCCGGTGCTGGTGGCCGATTACCTTGCGCTGCATCTGGCGTTGTACGGTGTGCTGCAACTGGCGGTGCTTTGGTATCTGCGCGGCGCGCCTGCCTGGCCAAGCCTGCCGGGAGGGGCGCTGGTGCTGGTCTGGACCGTCGGGATCTTTGGCCTGGCACTGCACCGCTACGGCGCGAATTTCTGGCCCACGCCGGAACGGCTGGCGATTATCGCGGCGCTGTGTCTTGGGGCGGTGCCCTTCATGCTGGCCGATAACCGGCTCGTCCACGAGGCGCGGCTTGCCCGCCGCATTATTGCGCGGCTGGGCTTTTTGCTGTCGCTGGCCATCGCCGTGGCGCTGGATTTCGAGGGGCTGTTTTTCCTGATCCTGATCGCGCCGGTGATCGTGCTCTTTTACCTCAGCTTTGGCTGGGTCGGACGGGTCAGCGCGGCGCGCTTCGGCCCGGGCGGCGCGGGGCTGGCGTTGGGCATTGCCCTCGCCTGGGCGCTGGGCGTCAGCTTTCCGTTGTTCCAGGCATGAGAAGGGCAGGCGCATGATCCTTGGCGTGGGCACCGATCTGGCCAATATCGACCGTATCGCGGCCACGCTGGCGCGTTTCGGCGACCGGTTCCGCAACCGCGTTTTCACCGCAACCGAACAGCGCAAGGCCGAGGCGCGTCGCGACGTGGCCGGCACCTATGCCAAGCGCTGGGCCGCGAAAGAGGCCTGTTCCAAGGCGCTTGGCACCGGGCTGCGCATGGGCATCGCATGGAAAGACATGTCTGTGACCAATCTTGACACGGGCCAGCCGGTGATGGCCGTGACCGGCTGGGCGGCGGATCGCCTGGCGGCAATGACGCCCGCGGGCTTCGAGGCGGTGATCCATGTCAGCCTGACCGACGATCACCCATGGGCGCAGGCCTTTGTCCTGATCGAGGCGCGCCCGATTGATGAGCCGCCGGGCCTCCGCCCGCGCTTGACACCCGGCCCCCCGCCCCGCATGTAGCGCGCAAGTCTATCGGAGAGCGACATGGCCACAGAATCCAAGACATCCGGCACGATCTGGGAAACCGTCAAGACGGTATTCTGGGCGCTGGTGATCGCCGGGATCTTTCGGACGCTCTTCTTTCAGCCGTTCTGGATTCCCTCAGGGTCGATGAAAGACACGCTGCTGATCGGTGACTTTCTGTTCGTCAACAAGATGGCCTATGGCTATTCCTACGCATCCTGTCCCAATCTGCGCCTGCCTGCCCTTGGGCTTGATATAGACGCGCAAAAGATCTGCGGATTTCTGGATGGAGACAACACGCGCGTGATGGGCGGCGAGGTGGAGCGCGGCGATATCATCGTATTCCGCCACCCCGTGAACGGCACAGACTACATCAAGCGGGTGGTTGGTATGCCGGGCGACACTGTGCAGATGCGCGCAGGTGCGTTGCACCTTAATGGCGAGCGGGTCAAACTTGACCCCGCCGGAACCTTCACCGAGGTGATGGAGCGTCAAGGCCCGCTGGGCCGCGCGCCGCAATGCGAGAATGGCGCGGTGGGCATGGGCGGTATCTGCGAGAAATCGCGCTTTATCGAGACACTGCCCAACGGGACATCGCACAGCATCCTGAACATTACGAACCAGCGTTATGACGACACCGGCGTTTATACTGTGCCCGAGGGGCATTATTTCTTTATGGGCGACAATCGCGACAATTCCACCGACAGCCGCGCGCCGCTGACCGCGCAGGGCGTGGGATATGTGCCCTATGAGAACCTGATCGGTCGTGCGGATCGCGTGATTTTCTCGTCGGCGGGGCGGTCCATGCTGTTCTTCTGGACATGGCGTGGCGACCGGTTCTTCGAGCGGCTTGATTGATCGACAAACGGGTGTGTCCGTGAAACTTTCGGCGGAAATGAAGGCGTTCGAGACGCGGCTGGGGTATGAATTCACCAGGCCGGACCTGCTGGTGCGGGCGGTGACGCATGGGTCCATGGCTTCGCCCAACCGTGACGACAACCAAAGGCTGGAGTTTCTGGGCGACCGGGTGCTTGGCCTTGTCATCGCTGAGGCGCTGCTGGACCATGATCGCGGTGCCGCCGAGGGGCAGCTTGCCCCGCGCTTCAACGCGCTGGTGCGCAAGGAGACCTGCGCCGAGGTGGCGCGGGCGGTCGATTTGGGCACCGTGCTAAAGCTTGGCCGTTCCGAAATGCTGTCGGGCGGGCGCCGCAAGCAGGCGCTGTTGGGCGATGCCATGGAGGCCGTGATCGCGGCCGTGTACCGCGATGGCGGCTTTGCCGCGGCGCAGGACATGATCCTGCGGCTTTGGGGCGCACGGATTGCATCGGTCAAGGCAGATGCCCGCGACGCCAAGACGGCCCTACAGGAATGGGCGCAGGCCAAGGGGCTGACACCGCCGGGCTATGTCGAGGTGGATCGCAGCGGTCCCGACCATGCGCCCGTCTTCACCATCGAGGTACGTTTGGCCAACGGCCATGCAGAACGCGCCACCGCCGGATCCAAGCGGCAGGCCGAGCAGGCAGCGGCAAAGACGATGCTGACGCGCTTGGAAAACTCTTGAACCGATCCGCCTTTCGCTGACGTCGCGGGTCAGCGGGGAAACACGTTAACTTTCCAGGTCAAAGGGTACTGGCCTGCGCGCGTTGTGATCTATGCGGATGCGGCGCGCGATGGGCGGCACCGAACGGTGGCTGCATCCGGCGCGTTCGCAAATCCGGCACGAGGTGCCGATCGGATCGAACCGGGTGGTGTCGGACGTGTCGAGCGTATCGGCATAGACGATGCGATTCGCGTGGCTTATCTCGCATCCCAGCCCGATGGCATATTTGCGTGGCATGTCCGTGGCGCTGCTGCGTGGTTCGGACTTGGCAAAGGCCAGACACAGATAGCCGATCCCGTCTGGCGTTATGGCAAGCTGTCGCAGGATGTCCTGATTCGACTCGAACGCCTGATGCACGTTCCACAAAGGGCAGCTTCCGCCAAAGCGGGTGAACTGAAAACTGGTGGCGCTGTGGCGCTTCGTCACGGTGCCCGCGCGGTCGATGCGCACGAAAAAGAACGGTACGCCCTTTTGGCCGGGCCGTTGCAGCATGGACAGCCGGTGGCAGACTTGCTCCCGGCTGGCCCCGAATTCCAGAGCCAGCCGGTCGATGTCGTGGCGCAGCGTGTTGGCGCGACCGGCAAAGCGCGTATAGGGCAGGACGACCGCGCCCGCGAAATAGTTGGCAAAGGTCATGCGGCAGACTTCGCGCGCATCGGCGGTATGAAACCCCGCGTCCTCAAGCAGCGTCTCCATCAGGGCGGATTGTTCCAGCAGACCGACTTGATAGGCCATCTGGAAAAGCTGTGTCGCCCTGCTTGAAGCCGCATTGAGGTAGAGCGTGCGACTGGCCGCGGAAAAGCTGCGCAGGGATGCGCCCTGTCCCACCGACACGTTGACGCGATGGGCCTCGCCCAGATGGGCGGTTATCTCGTCCAGCCGGTCTGACCCTGATTTTTCAAGCGTGTCTGAAAATCGTTCGGCGGCGCGGTCCAGCTCGTCTATATAATTGTCTTTCCTGTGGAAATAATCGCGCACCTCTTCATAGGGCAGGGGCGCGAAAGAGGTTTCGTTGCTGGGCAGCGCGCTGTCGACCTGGCCAAGCTGGACACGGGTGCTTTGGAACACCTTGTAGAGATGCAGGAAGGCTTCGGTCAGGTTCGGCGTATTGTTGGCGGCGACCTTGAGTTCCTGCCCCAGCACTTTCATGTCGGCAAAAATGGGGTCGCTCAGAACATCCTGAAGCTCAATCGCGACCTTGCCGCTATCGTCCAGGATCAGGCCCGACAGGTCAAAATCGAACTGGTCCACGAGGCCCAGAATCACAGCTGCGGACAAAGATCGCTGATTGCTTTCGATCTGGTTAACATAGCTGGTGGAAATACCCAGTTTGCGCGCAAGTTCAGCTTGGGTCAGGGACCGGTTTTGCCGGAGGTTGCGCACGTGTGCCCCTGCAAATATTTTCCTTGCGCCTTCTGCCATCCGTTTTGTCCTCCGCCAGATTTCACAATTACACAATTCATAATTTACAAAAATTACAATAACACAATGCAACAATTTCATCTATATGTGGCGCGGCTGTTTTTCTGTATGCAATGGTCGACATTGGGGCGGTGCATGTGGTTGGTGACGCCCGCGAACTGCCGGGCCGGTCAAATTTTGCCACGGGGCGACCACGCTGGCCGATGCCCTGGAGTTGTAAGCCGTGTCGCGGTCAAGGTGAGGAAAAATCGTTTGGACAGCGCGGGAGGCGCAGGTCCGGAGCGATGCCAAGGAGGGGGAAATCAATGAAAGATGTCGCGCATCTCCACGGTGTGCTCCGTGATTGGTACAGGTCGGTTGCCAGCCGCCGTCTGCACCGGCGACGGGCCTGGTATCGCGCCGGCACCTGAACGCTTGCGAAACAATAGTCGCGCCCGGCGGACGCCCGGCCCGAAAAAAAGAAAAAGGGACAGATGACATGACCGACGCAACCACAGCCACGGGTGCGACCATGCCCGTTCTTATCCTGCTTGGACCGCCGGGCGCGGGCAAGGGCACCCAGGCCAAGAAGCTGGAGGAGCAGTTCGGACTGATCCAGCTTTCCACCGGCGATCTGCTGCGTGACGCGGTGGCGCGCGGAACCCAGGCAGGCAAAGCGGCTCAAGAGGTGATGGACCGTGGCGGGCTTGTGGGTGACGACATCGTGATCCGCATCGTGGCCGACCGGCTGGACGCACCCGATTGCGAGCAGGGCGTCATTCTTGATGGTTTTCCGCGCACCACGGCGCAAGCCGCTGCGCTGGAAGGTCTGCTGGCGCAAAAAGGCGCTTCCGTGAATGCCGCGATCAGCCTTGAGGTGGACGATGCCGCGATGGTCGAACGCATCTCGGGGCGCTTTACCTGCGCGGCGTGCGGCGAGGGCTATCACGACAGTTTCAAGCAACCGCAGGCGCAGGGCGTGTGCGACAAATGCGGTGGCACCGAGTTCAAGCGGCGGGCTGACGACACCGCCGAGACCGTGCGCAGTCGGCTGGCAGCCTACCACGCCGATACCGCACCCCTGATTGATTTCTACGACGCAAAAGGCGCGCTGCACCGCATCGACGCCATGCAACCGATCGCTGCGGTCGAAAGATCGCTGCAAGCCATTGTGGCACCCGTGACGGGGGCCGCGCTGGCCTGACGAAACGACTTTGAAGAGGAGGGGAAACCTTGAAAAAAGAGAGTAAAGACGCGGCCTATTGGAAGGCCAATATCCGTCTGATCATCATCAGCCTGATTATCTGGGCACTGGTGTCTTTCGGCTTCGGCATCCTGCTGCGCCCGATGCTGTCGGGCATTGCCGTGGGCGGCACCGACCTGGGATTCTGGTTCGCGCAGCAAGGCTCGATCCTTGTCTTCCTCGCGCTGATCTTTTTCTACGCGTGGCGCATGAACAAGCTCGATGCCGAGCATGGCGTCGAAGAGCAGTAAGGGACGAAGAACAACATGGACCAGTTTACAATCAACCTGATCTTCGTGGGCGCGTCCTTTGCGCTTTATATCGGGATCGCCATCTGGGCGCGCGCGGGCTCCACGTCGGAGTTCTATGCCGCCGGGCGCGGCGTGCATCCCGTCACCAACGGCATGGCCACCGCGGCCGACTGGATGTCGGCGGCCTCGTTCATCTCGATGGCCGGTCTCATCGCCTTTACGGGCTATGACAATTCATCCTTCCTGATGGGCTGGACCGGGGGCTATGTGCTTTTGGCGCTGCTGCTTGCGCCCTACCTGCGCAAGTTCGGCAAGTTCACCGTGTCGGAATTCATCGGCGACCGCTTTTACAGCCAGACGGCGCGCATGGTCGCGGTGATCTGCCTGATCGTGGCCTCGACCACCTATGTGATCGGCCAGATGACCGGCGTGGGCGTGGCCTTTGGCCGCTTCCTTGAGG
>JANSXS010000052.1 GCA_024742835.1 Paracoccaceae bacterium
AACGCAGCGTCGGCACCGCCTGCCGCTGCATGTTGGACCCCATGAGCGCGCGGTTGGCGTCGTCGTTTTCGAGGAACGGAATGAGCGAGGCCGCGACCGAGACCAGCTGTTTCGGGCTCACGTCGATCAGGTCCACGTTCTCGATCGGGGCCAGCATGTATTCACCCGACTGGCGGGTGTTGACCATCTCGTTGACGAACGTGCCCGCCTCATCCAGCGTCGCGTTGGCCTGAGCCACCGTGTGCCGCATCTCTTCGGTTGCGGACATGTACTGCACGTCGTCCGTCACCTGCCCATGTTCGACTTTCCGGTAAGGCGTTTCGATAAAGCCGTACTTGTTGACCCGCGCAAAGGTGGCAAGGCTGTTGATCAGGCCGATATTCGGGCCTTCCGGCGTCTCGATGGGGCACATCCGGCCATAATGCGTCGGGTGTACGTCGCGCACCTCGAAGCCCGCGCGTTCGCGCGTCAGACCGCCCGGTCCAAGCGCCGAAAGACGGCGCTTGTGCGTCACTTCGGACAACGGGTTGGTCTGGTCCATGAACTGCGACAGCTGAGACGAGCCAAAGAATTCGCGCACGGCGGCCGCGGCGGGCTTGGCGTTGATCAGGTCTTGCGGCATCACCGTGTCGATCTCGACCGAAGACATACGCTCCTTGATGGCGCGTTCCATCCGCAAAAGGCCGACGCGGTACTGGTTTTCCATCAACTCGCCGACCGAACGGACCCGGCGGTTGCCGAGGTGGTCGATATCGTCGATATCGCCGCGCCCGTCGCGCAGGTCCACCAGCGCCTTGACGCAGGCGACGATGTCTTCGCGGTCAAGCGTGCGCTGCGTGTCAGGTTTTTCAAGGTTGAGGCGCATGTTCATCTTGACCCGGCCCACGGCGGAGAGATCGTAGCGCTCGGAATCGAAGAACAGCGTATTGAAGAGCGCCGAGGCGGCCTCTTCGGTGGGCGGCTCGCCGGGGCGCATGACGCGGTAGATATCCATGAGCGCGGTTTCGCGGTTCATGTTCTTGTCCGCCGCCACGGTGTTGCGGATATAGGGGCCGACATTGATGTTGTCGATATCCAGCACCGGGATGTCGGTGATGCCCGCGTCCAGCAGATCCTGCAACGTACCGCCTGTGATGTCACCGGCCTTGTCACGCTCAAGCGTCAGTTCGTCACCTGCTTCGACATAGATCGCGCCGGTGTCCTCGTTGATGATATCGCGCGCAACGAACTTGCCCAGGATATGCTCGAACGGCACCAGAAGCTGGCTGACCTTGCCCTCGTCGATCAATTGCTTGACCGCGCGCGGCGTGATCTTCTTGCCGGCCTCGGCAATGATCTCGCCGGACTCGGCATCGACCAGATCAAAGGTCGGGCGCGTGCCGCGCACGCGCTCGGGGAAGAACTTGGTGACCCAGCCCTCGCCCTTCTTCAGCGAGTAATCGACCGTGTCGTAATAGGCATCCATGATCGCTTCCTGATCCAGACCCAGCGAATACAGCAGGGTCGTCACAGGCAGCTTGCGGCGGCGGTCGATCCGGGCGAACACGATGTCCTTGGCGTCGAACTCGAAATCAAGCCAGCTACCGCGATAGGGGATGATGCGGCACGCAAACAGCAGCTTGCCCGAGGAATGCGTCTTGCCCTTGTCGTGGTCGAAAAACACGCCGGGGCTGCGGTGCATCTGGGACACGATCACGCGCTCGGTGCCGTTCACGACAAAGGTGCCGTTGGGCGTCATCAGGGGCATGTCGCCCATGAACACGTCCTGTTCCTTGATGTCCTTGACAGACTTGGCGCCGGTATCCTCGTCCACATCGAACACGATCAGACGCAGCGTCACCTTGAGCGGCGCGGCATAGGTCATGTCGCGCTGCATACATTCCTCGACGTCGTATTTCGGCTTTTCCAGATCGTAATTGACG
>JANSXS010000060.1 GCA_024742835.1 Paracoccaceae bacterium
GCATGAATTCGCGCGTCTTTATCCGATGACGCCCCCGTCACCGACACCTCCACGAACTTGGTCGCGCCCTCACCATCGCGCACCACCTGATGCGCAAGGTCCAGCATGACGGTGCGCAGCCCTTCCATAAAGCCCACACTCTTACCCGTCACCCGGATGCCAGAGGCCCCCGTCGCCGCTACCAGCAACGTGTCCGAGGTCGAGGTGTCACTGTCTACCGTGATGCAATTAAACGTTTTTTTGTTAAGCGCCGACACCATGTCCTGAAGGATTTCCCGCTCTATCACCGCATCGGTAAAGATGTAGACGAGCATCGTCGCCATGTCCGGCGCGATCATCCCCGACCCTTTGGCGATTCCCGCGATATGCACCTCGCGCCCGTCAATCACCACGGTCGTTCCGGCCCCTTTTGGGAAGGTGTCCGTCGTCATGATCGCCTCAGCCGCGTCCTTTATCCCGTCGCCGGAAAGACGGTCTCGCAACTGACCCAGAACGCCGGTGATCCGGTCATGCGGCAAAGGCTCGCCAATCACCCCGGTTGAGCTGGAATAGACCCTGTTTTCTGGCAGAGCGAGCGTCTCTGCGACTGCTCGCGTCACCGCTTGCACAGCACCCGCGCCGTTCTGGCCGGTGAACGCATTGGCGTTGCCAGAGTTGACAAGAATGGCCGCGCCCGCCTCGGAATGCTGACCGATCTTGTCCTGACAATCGAGCACCGCCGCAGAGCGCGTCGCAGAGCGCGTGAACGCCCCCGCGATGGCCGTGCCCGGCACCAGCCGTGCAAGCATCACGTCCGTACGCCCCTCGTATTTCACCCCCGCAGACGCGGTAGCAAAGCTGACCCCCCGAATGTCGGGAAGAGCGGGAAAACATTCCGGCGCCAGCGGCGACACGGGCAGGGCCTTGGCCATGGTTCAGTTCTCCAGCAGGTCGATGTTCTGAATGACCGACGGGTCAAGCCCCTCGGTCGCCTCGCGGGTGACATCCGCCTCCGCCTCAAGCTCTGCGATATGGGCTTCGAGAGCGGATTGTCTTGCGCGTTCAGACAGTTCGCCGCGGACGGCTTCAAACTCCGGGCGCTCTTTCTGGCGCGTTTCGTTCAGCTTGATCACATGCCAGCCAAAGCTGGTCTGAACCGGGGGTGACACCTCTTCGGGGGCCATTTCGGTCACGGCATTGAAGAAATCCTCAACCATGTCGCCCGCACCAAACCAGCCAAGATCACCGCCAACGGATCCTGACGGACCGGTCGACTTTTGCCGGGCGAGCGCCGCGAAATCGGCACCGTCTGATAGCTCGTCAACGATCGCCTGCGCGGCTTCTTCGGTGTCGACAAGGATATGCGCGGCACGGTATTCCGTCTCGTCCGCCTCGGCAGGATAGACCGCGTCATAGAGCGTGCGCAGGTCGTCTTCCTCCGGCTCCTGGGACACGATTTGACGCGTGACTTCGCTGGCAAGGATGCCGCGGGTCTCGTTTTCGATCCTGATTTCGGACCTCAGCGGTATGTTTCCGTCCAGCGAGTTCATCAAAAGCGTCTGCTGAATCAGCTGGTCGATGATTGCCTGAAACAGCAACTCATCGGGAAACTGGTTATATTGCTCGGGCAAATCTGCGCGCAGCCCGATGACATGACCAAGCGTGATCTCCTTCCCGTCTACCGTCGCCAGAATGCGAGAGGGATCCGGCGTGTCCTGGGCGATTACCGGCGATGCGGCAAGGAAACCGGCGCAAAAGAGGGCCGGGAGCGACAAAATGGTCTTTGCCATGAGAATTCCTTTGCTTGGTCGCAGAAAGGTGCCTGCGGGCCTGCGACGTTGACACTCTTTGAGCAGCCCCTTACATCGCCTTAGAACTAAGGCAAGGTCGCCCCTTGTGCCTGTTCTAGGGGCGCGCGGCGGGCGGGGCAAGCGGTTGCCCCAATGAACAGGCGAAACACCGGAACGGATAGAACATGCTCGGATTTGGAACGGTTGCCAATAAGATTTTCGGCACGCCGAATGACCGCAAGGTCAAGGCAACACGCCCTCTGGTGGAAAAAATCAACGCGTTGGAGCCGGAATTCGAAGCCCTTGGTGACGCGGCTCTCATCGAGAAAACGGCGGAATTCAAGGCCCGCGTCGAAAATGGCGAAACTCTGGACGCGATCTTGCCCGAGGCCTTTGCGAATTGCCGCGAAGCAGCCCGGCGCGCTCTTGGCCTGCGTGCATTTGACGTGCAGCTGATGGGTGGGATATTTTTGCATCAGGGCAATATCTCGGAAATGAAAACCGGTGAGGGCAAGACGCTTGTAGCGACCTTTCCCGCCTATCTGAATGCGCTCACCGGCAATCCGGTGCATATCGTGACCGTCAACGATTATCTTGCCAGCAGAGATGCAGACTGGATGGGCAAGGTGTATGGTGCGCTTGGCTTGACGACTGGGGTCGTCCACGCAGAACAGCCCGAAGGATCGAAAAAGGCCGCGTATGAGGCCGATGTGACCTATGCCACCAACAACGAGTTGGGCTTTGACTATCTGCGAGATAATATGAAAAGCACGCTGGAGGAGATGAACCAGCGCGGGCATTATTTCGCTATTGTTGACGAGGTGGATTCTATCCTGATTGACGAAGCGCGGACACCGTTGATCATTTCCGGCCCTGCGGAGGATCGCAGCGATCTGTACATGTCCGTTGACAAACTGATCCCGGAGCTTGCTGAAGAGCATTACAAGATCGAAGAAAAGACCAAGAACGTTACCTATACTGACGAGGGCAACGAGTTCATCGAGGATCTGTTGCACACGCGCGGTGTGCTGGACGAGGGGCAAAGCCTTTACGATCCTGAAAGCACGACGGTTGTCCACCACATGAATCAGGCGCTTCGAGCGCACAAACTGTTCCTGAAGGACCGCGATTATATCGTTCGCGACAACAACGTCGTACTGATTGACGAATTCACCGGGCGCATGATGACGGGCCGGCGTCTGTCCGATGGTTTGCACCAGGCTATCGAGGCCAAGGAAGGTTGCGATATCAAGCCTGAAAACGTGACACTGGCCCAGGTAACGTTCCAGAACTATTTCCGCCTTTATGATAAGCTGTCAGGCATGACCGGCACCGCCTCTACCGAGGCCGAGGAATTCGCGGAAATCTATGGGCTTGGCGTTGTCGAAGTGCCCACGAACAGGCCGATTGCCCGTGTCGATGACGACGATGCCGTTTACCGCACCGCGCAGGAAAAGTTCGATGCGATCATCGAAACGATCAAGACGTCACATGAAAGCGGCCAGCCTATCCTTGTGGGCACGACATCCATCGAAAAGTCCGAACTTCTGAGCGATATGCTCAAGAAGGCCAAGGTCGAGCATAACGTGCTCAATGCCCGCCAGCATGAAAAAGAGGCTCAGATCGTGGCCGATGCTGGTAAGCTCGGCGCGGTGACGATCGCCACCAACATGGCTGGACGCGGCACCGATATCAAGTTGGGTGGTAATGTCGATTTCCAGATCATGGAAGCGCTGGAGGCCAATACCGATGGCGACTCCGAAGAGATCCGCAACAAAATCCAGGCGGATCATGCTGCCGATGAGGAGGCGGTAAAAAAAGCTGGCGGTCTGTTCGTTCTGGCCACAGAACGGCATGAAAGTCGCCGCATTGATAACCAGCTGCGCGGGCGTTCGGGCCGCCAGGGCGATCCAGGGCGCTCGGCTTTTTTCCTGAGCCTTGATGACGACCTGATGCGCATTTTCGGCTCCGAACGATTGGAAAAGGTGCTGTCGACCCTTGGCATGAAAGAAGGCGAGGCGATCATTCACCCTTGGGTGAACAAAAGCCTTGAGCGTGCGCAAGCCAAGGTTGAGGGGCGCAACTTCGACATCCGCAAACAGCTTCTGAAGTTTGACGATGTGATGAACGAGCAGCGAAAGGTGATCTTCAAACAAAGACTCGACATAATGCGTGCCGCAGATCTGAGCGAGATCATACAGGATATGCGCGGCGAGGTGATCGACGATCTGGTCGATCAATACATGCCACCCAAAACCTACGCCGATCAATGGAACATGGAAGGTCTGTACGCTGCGGTGATCGAGCGGCTGAACATGGATCTGCCGATCCTTGCCTGGGGCGAGGAAGAAGGCGTCGATGACGAGGTTGTCGCCGAGCGGATCGAAAAGGCAGGCGACGAGATGATGGTCCAAAAGGCTGATGCCTTCGGTGCTGAAAACATGCGTAACATTGAAAAGCAGGTTCTTTTGCAGACCATCGACACCAAATGGCGCGAGCATCTGCTGACCCTTGAACATTTGCGCAGCGTGGTCGGCTTTCGTGGCTATGCGCAGCGTGATCCGCTGAATGAATACAAGAATGAAGCGTTCCAGCTATTTGAAAGCATGTTGAATGGCTTGCGTCAGGACGTGACACAGAAACTGGGTCAGGTCCGCCCGATGACAGAAGACGAACAGCGACAGATGGTCGAAGATATTCAGGCCCAAAGATCCCAGATGGCGGATGTGGGTTCGCGTGAAAAACCGGCACCCGCCGCGCCCCAAGTCGCGACAGGACAACCTACAGAAGGCTTTGTCGAAGACGATCCGTCGACATGGGGCAATCCCGGCCGTAACGAGGCGTGCCCTTGTGGGTCGGGCAAGAAATTCAAGCATTGTCATGGCAGGCTTGCCTGACTTTGGGCCATGTCCCGGTCCAAATGAAGCCCCGGTGATGCCGTAACGAGGCCATAATTGCCGCGTAGGTATCGGCTTGTTCGCTTCAGGGCTGGGAGATGGTTATGCTTAAATCAATGAATAAATCGCGTCTGATCACGGCCGGTGGGACTTTGGCCTGTGCTCTTGGAGTTGGTGTGTTGATGCAGATGTCTGTCCCTGATGCTCCGGCAATCGAGACGCCGAAACTACAGACGGCGCAGGTGGCCGTTGCCCCGTTGCTGACGCAGGAAACGGAAAAACCTGAACCGAAGGTGGCACACCACGGCGCCGGGCCTCTGTTGGACCCTGGGCTTGCCACCGATGGTGGCGTTGACTTGATTACAGCCGCCGAAAGCGATCTTCCAATCGTCGACAACGTAGTTGTCACATCCAAGACCATGACCGGATACGCGCCCCAATCTGGCGCGCCGCACAAGGTGGAGGAGCCTCACGAGTTGGCACTTGAGGCAATCACGCTGACCCGCGCAGACGCCCTGCCACCCGCGACCGCACCACAGCCCGATCCCTTGCCCGGTATCCCTGTTGCCGTCAAAGTCTCCACGCGTGGCGATATGCAGGTAACGGATCTGCCGACCGAAGACGCAGCGCCGGCGTTTTCGTGCGAGATGGAAATGAACGCAACGCCGAAGGAAGCCGCATTGGTGAACGTACGGTTGACGGCACCCTGCATGGAGAACGAGCGGTTTACGCTACATCACAACGGAATGATGATTACCGGCGCGACCGATGACGCGGGGCGTTGGCAGGCAGACATACCCGCGCTGTCTGAAAACGCGCTTTTTATCGCGGCTTTCACAAACGGTGATGGTGCCGTTGCCACGGCCGATGTGCCTCTTTTGGCCGATTATGATCGCTATGTCGTTCAGTGGAAGGGCTATAGCGGATTGCAGATCCACGCGCTTGAATATGGCGCTGATTACGGCCAGACCGGGCATGTTTGGCACAAAGAACACCGTAACCCGGACGTGGCTCTGCGTGGTGAGGGTGGCTTTATCCTTCGCTTGGGCAAGGAGGGCATGGATGATGCGCTGATGGCTGAGGTCTACAGTTTTCCTAGTGGACACGCGCAACGATCCGGCAATGTACAAGTCAGCCTTGAAAGTGAAATCACACAGAATAATTGCGGCGCTGATGTCGAGGCGCAGGCGCTGATTAAAACCGCAGACGGTTCGATAGGCGCGCGTGACTTAAAACTCGCGATGCCGGAGTGTAACACCGTCGGAGATTTTATAGTGTTGAAAAACCTCTACGAAGACTTGAGGATTGCAGCCAATTAAGAGCTGCACCCGGGAGGGTTTTTATGAAAAAGGTCTGTGTGACGGTTTTCGTCGCACTTTTATTGGTATCAGGTGCAGGGGCCGTATCGGCCCAAGATGTTACGCTCAGCTCGCATGATGGTAATGTTGAGATTTCAGGTAACCTATTAGGATTTGATGGGGAATTTTACCGCGTCGAAACAATCTACGGAGAACTGACGGTAGATGGCTCCGGGGTGGTGTGCGCAGGTCCAGGGTGCCCTGATCTGGAAGCCTTTGTTGCCCGGGTCACGTTTTCTGGTTCACCCACGATCGGGCGCTTGCTATTGCCCGCGCTGCTCGAAGCGTTTGCGATTCGCGAAGGCTATGACATGCAGGTTGAGCCGCGCGACGGTGCCGAAACTGTGTTCACTCTTGCCGATCTTGAAGCTGACCGGGTCGTTGGAGAATTCATATTCCGTTTGACAAATTCTGACGAGGGGTTCGCCGACCTTTTGGCAAATGTGGCCGATATTGCGATGTCCATGCGCGAAATTGGTTCCGATGAGGTGGCGTTGGGGCGCGACGCGGGGCTTGGTGATCTGACAGGTCGTGGTCGCGCGCGGGTAATGGCTCTTGACGCCTTGGTGCCCGTGGTCAGCCCCAGTAATCCGGTGCAGTCGATCACCCTGCCGGATCTATCTGCTGTGTTAAGCGGCAAAATCACCAATTGGGCCATTCTCGGCGGTCCTGACGCACCAATTGCCGTGCATCTTTATGATCGGCGAACAGGCTTGGGCCAGGTCAGCGAGTCTCGACTATTGCGGCCCGCCGGCACTTTGCCAAGCGATACAGTGTCGCGCCACCCCAACGGATTGGCCTTGGCAGCGGCTGTCATGGCCGATCCTTTTGCCCTTGGAATCACCAGTCAGGCGGAAGCAGGCAATACATGGCCGCTTAATCTGAGTGGATCCTGTGGATTCGCTCTTCGGGCAACACGCCGGGCGGTCAAAACGGAAGACTATCCACTGACCGTACCGATGTTCCTGTATCTGCCTGCCAGGCGGTTGCCCAAGCTGGTACGCGATTTCCTGTCTTATCTGCCTGATCCATCGGCACAGCTTGTGATCCGGAGGGCGGGTTTCGTAGACCAGATGCCAGAAGAAATTGCCATCAACGCGCAAGGCGATCGCTTTGCCAACGCCATTGCCCGCGCGGGTGGTGATATATCCCTTGATGATCTCAAGCGGATGGTTGAGGTTTTGTTCCCGCTCAAGCGGTTGACGACCACGTTCCGTTTTGAAACTGGATCGGCCCGCCTTGATGCGCAATCCCGATCAAACGTACAACAGCTTGCCCGCGCGCTGGAGCTTGGCCTTTACGATGCTCGGCGGATCGTCTTTGTCGGTTTTAGTGACGGCGAAGGTGCGGCGGTCGCCAACCAGCGTATTGCACGGCAACGAGCTGTTACCGTGCGCAAAGCGGTGGTCGCTGCCGCTGAAACGGCGAACCTGACCCGGCTGAGTGTCGAAACAGAGGCGTTCGGCGAGGCGATGCCCATGGCATGTGATGACACAAGCTGGGGGCGCAGTATCAATCGGCGGGTGGAAATATGGGTCCGTTGATGGGGTGCGGTTGGCGGGTCACATCAACCCCTCGCTGCGAAAGCTGGTTTCACCGGATTTGCCGATGACCAGGTGATCGTGCAGGACGATCCCAAGCGCCTCTGCCGCCTGCCCCACCTGTTGGGTCATTGCGATATCCGCCTGTGATGGTGTCGGGTCGCCGGATGGGTGATTGTGGACGAGGATAAGCGCGCTTGCGTTCAGGAAAAGCGCACGCTTGACCACTTCGCGAGGATAAACAGGCACATGATCGACGGTGCCATGTCCCTGTGCTTCATCGGCGATCAGCACGTTCTTGCGATCCAGATAAAAGACCCGGAATTGTTCGATATCGCAATGCGCCATAGTCGTGCGGCAATAGCTGAGCAGGGCGTCCCAGCTTGAGATGATCTGTTTTTGGTGCACACGCGATCTGGCCAGACGGTGCGCCGCGGCTTCGATAATTCGCAGCTCGCAAATGACGGCTGCACCGACACCGGGCACCTCTGACAGTTGCTCTGCATTTGCGCTGATCACGGTGTTGTAGTCGCCAAATCGCTCCATCAGGGCATTTACCAGCGGTTTTACATCCCGCCTGGGTATGGCCCGAAACAGGACCAGTTCCAGCATTTCGTAATCCGGAAGCGCATCTGGCCCGCCAGCGAGAAAGCGATCCCGCAGGCGTTTTCGATGATCGCGGATATAAGAGGGCTGCGCGCCTTTTGTCGGTGTGGATATCCTGCAAACCTCGTCGGAATCCAACAAGGGCAGGGGTATTTCGTGAAAGGCAGTCTTCTGGGTCATGACCCGAAGACTGCCTCACAGAGTTTAGCGAAAGGTTAACCGTGGACGGTAACTATCACCCTTTCATCCCGTCCCAGAAGCTTTTTACCGATTTGAAGAAGCTGTGGGACTCAGGATTGTTTTCTTCCGAAAGGGAATCGAACTCACGCAGAAGTTCCTTTTGCTGCGATGTCAGGTTGACCGGGGTTTCCACCGCCAGTTCGATGAACATATCGCCCCTGGCACCACCGCGCAGCGCCGGCATCCCCTTGTTGCGCAGCCGCATCTGCCGCCCGGATTGCGATCCCTCGGGTATCTTTACCCGGCTACGGCCCCCGTCGATCGTCGGCACCTCGATGTCGCCGCCAAGTGCCGCCTTGGACATGGACACCGGCACACGACAGAAGAGATTGGTTTCCTCGCGCTCAAAGATCTTGTGCCGTTCGACCTCGATAAAGATGTACAGATCGCCAGTCGGCCCTCCACGCATCCCGGCCTCGCCTTCACCGGCAAGACGAATGCGTGTGCCGGTTTCCACACCCGCCGGAATGTTCACCGATAGCGACCGGTCCTTTTGGACGCGGCCCTGCCCATTGCAGGTGTTGCAGGGGTTCTTGATGGTTTGCCCCAAACCTGAGCAGGTCGGGCAGGTGCGCTCTACGGTGAAAAAGCCCTGTTGCGCGCGGACCTTGCCCATACCGGAACAGGTGGGGCAAGTTGTTGGCTCGGCGCCGCCCTCGGCACCAGAGCCGTTGCAGGCGTCACAGGCGACCGATGTGGGCACATTGATCGTTTTCTGGATGCCGACGAACGCGTCTTCCAGCGTGATCCGCATGTTATAGCGCAAGTCGGAGCCGCGTGCGGCACGCTGCCGTCCGCCGGGTCCGCCGCGTCCGCCCATGAAATCGCCAAACAGATCGTCGAATACATCGGAGAACGCGCTCGCGAAATCGCCCTGACCTTGCCCCGGCCCCCCGCCGAAACCGCCACCGGCACGGCCACCGCCGCCCATTCCGCCTTCGAAGGCCGCATGACCGAAACGATCATAAGCCGCCTTTTTTTCAGGATCTTTCAGAACATCGTAGGCTTCGCCCGCTTCCTTGAACTGCGTTTCGGATTTCGGGTCGTCCTTGTTCCGGTCGGGGTGCAGTTCTTTGGCCTTCTTGCGATAGGCCTTTTTTATCTCGTCGGCAGAGGCGCCTTTGGAAATGCCGAGGACGTCATAGTAGTCTCGTTTGGCCATCGGAGAAACTCCTTACAAACGACAAACGGGGGCCACAGCGGACCCCCGCCCATCCAATGCGGCGCCTTAGGCGCGCTTGTTGTCGTCGAGATCCTCGAAATCGGCATCGACAATGTCATCGTCACCGCTGCGCGGCTCATCCGCTGCGGCGGGACCGTCACTATCGCCATCTTCCTGGCTGGCTTTGTAGATTGCCTCGCCCAGTTTCATGGCCGCTTCGGTCACGTTCTGGATGCCGGACTTGATCTTGTCCGCTGTCACATCGTCCTTCTCAAGGTCGTCCTTTAGAGCGGAGATTGCCAGTTCGATGGCCTCCACGGTAGACGGGTCAACCTTGTCGCTGTGCTCTTCCACAGACTTTTCCGTCGAATGGATCAGGCTTTCCGCTTGGTTGCGGGACTCTACCAGCGCGCGGCGTTCCTTGTCCGCCTCTGCGTTTTCCTCTGCGTCCTTGACCATCTTCTCGATGTCGTCTTCAGACAGACCACCCGACGCCTGGATCGTGATCTTGTGCTCTTTGTTTGTGCCCTTGTCCTTGGCAGAAACAGAGACGATGCCGTTGGCGTCGATGTCGAATGTCACCTCGATCTGCGGCATACCGCGTGGTGCCGGCGGGATGTCTTCAAGGTTGAACTGACCCAGCATCTTGTTGTCCGAGGCCATTTCACGCTCGCCCTGGAAGACGCGGATCGTCACAGCCGATTGATTGTCTTCGGCGGTGGAAAAGATCTGCGACTTGTTCGTCGGGATCGTGGTGTTGCGGTCGATCAGTCGCGTGAATACGCCACCCAGCGTTTCGATGCCAAGCGACAGCGGCGTAACGTCAAGCAGAACCACGTCCTTGACGTCGCCCTGAAGCACGCCAGCCTGAATGGCGGCACCCATGGCCACGACCTCGTCGGGGTTCACACCCTTGTGTGGCTCTTTGCCGAAGAATTTCGTCACTTCCTCGACCACGCGTGGCATACGGGTCATGCCGCCGACCAGAACGACCTCGTCGATCTCGTTGGCCGAGATCCCGGCATCCTTGAGAGCGGCCTTGCACGGCTTGAGAGAGTTGGTGATCAGGTCGCCCACCAGGCTTTCCAGCTTGGCGCGGGTCAGCTTGACGACCATGTGCAGCGGCTGCCCGTCCGACCCCATCGAGATGAACGGCTGGTTGATCTCTGTCTGGCTGGACGAGCTAAGCTCGATCTTGGCTTTTTCGGCGGCTTCCTTGAGACGCTGCAACGCCATCTTGTCTTTCGTCAGGTCAACGCCGTTTTCCTTTTTGAACTCGTCGGCGAGGTAGTTGACGATGCGCATGTCAAAATCTTCGCCGCCAAGGAACGTGTCGCCATTGGTCGACTTCACCTCAAACAGGCCGTCGTCGATTTCAAGGATGGTCACGTCAAACGTACCGCCGCCAAGGTCATAGACCGCGATGGTGTGCGTGTTTTCCTTGTCGAGACCGTAGGCAAGCGCGGCGGCTGTCGGTTCGTTGATGATGCGCAGCACCTCAAGCCCGGCGATCTTGCCCGCGTCCTTGGTCGCCTGACGCTGTGCGTCGTTGAAATAGGCGGGCACGGTGATGACGGCCTGCGTGACCTCTTCGCCAAGATAGCTTTCGGCGGTTTCCTTCATTTTGCCGAGGATGAAAGCGGAAATCTGGCTGGGTGAATATTTCTCGCCCCGCGCGCTGACCCATGCGTCGCCGTTGCCACCGTCTATCACGGTGAACGGCATGTTCTTCTTGTCCTTGGCGAGATCCGGATCATCCTCGCGGCGACCGATCAGGCGCTTGACCCCGAAGATGGTGTTTTCGGGGTTTGTGACCGCTTGCCGCTTGGCCGGTTGACCGACAAGACGCTCATCTTCGGTGAAAGCCACGATGGAGGGTGTGGTGCGCGCACCTTCGGAATTCTCGATCACCCGTGCTCGGCTGCCATCCATGATGGCAACGCAGCTATTCGTAGTGCCGAGGTCGATACCGATAACTTTACCCATTTTTCTACGATCCCTTCTGCTTTAGGCGATTTTATGGCGGCCCGACCCGTTCCGGCATCAGGCCCCCTGATGAAGTGCAGCTCCGGCAGCGCCGTTCCGCGTTTCGTCGGGTATATAGGCAGACCTCTGCCACCCTGCAAGCCGCCGCTGTGGTGCGAAAGGAGGATTCAGGATTAAATTGAAGCTATCGTCAGGAAAGGAGGCAGAAATACCCGAAAACGCTTTGCATATTCGCGGGTTCCGCATCTTCAAGGAATATCTCGACAAGGCGGCACAACGTGCCTTGGTCGAGGATTTGCGAGAGGTCGTGCGCGCGGCACCGTTATTTTCTCCCGTCACGCCCGGCGGCAAGAAGATGAGCGTCCAGATGACATCGGCGGGCAATTATGGCTGGTATTCCGACAAAAACGGCTACCGCTACGCCGCGCAGCACCCTAGCGGCAACGACTGGCCGCCGATCCCGCAGCCTGTGCTGCGGATCTGGGCGGATCTTGTCAGTGCCGCGCGTTCTCCGGATTGTTGTCTGGTCAACCACTACCGCGACACCGCGCGCATGGGGATGCATCAAGATCGCGACGAGGCCGATTTCAGCTGGCCGGTTCTGTCCATCTCTCTTGGGGACGAGGCGCTGTTCCGGATGGGCAACCTGACACGCGGGGGCAAGACAGAATCTATCTGGCTGCACTCGGGTGATGTGGTCGTGATGGGCGGTGAGGCGCGTCTTCGGTATCACGGTGTCGATAGGATCAAGCCGGGTACATCACAGCTTTTGTTGAAGGGTGGACGCATAAACCTGACATGCCGGGTGGTGGATTGACCCGGTTTGGCGGCGTCGCCACCACCCGGCCGTGACATGACTTATCGCCGCGCGCCCCAACTGCTGGATTCATACTGGCGGGTATAGAATTCACCCATCAGACCAAGCATCAACAGGATGGCGCCGACGATCAAGGCATACTGGTAATCCGTGTTTCGCGGGTAATAGTTCTGAAAGACATAGCCACGGCATTGGTCGATGGCATGGAAAAGCGGGTTCCAGTCAAACATCGCCAGCATGAAATTCGGCAGGGTGTTGGCCACAAAAAGCTTGCCAGAGGCGATCATGTTGGCGCGCGTGTAGATGATCTGAACAAGGTTCGCCGCGGTCGGGAACCAGGGCTTCACGGCAAGAAACAACAGGCCGACGGCGCAGCCGGTGAACCACGCCAGCAGTAGCATTCCGAAGGCACCGATCGGATCATAGATTTCGATCCGCTCGAATGCGACATGATATACGAAAAGAATAACGAACGCCGACAGAACCTGAATGTAAAGACTGCCAAGAGCAGCGGAGCAGATCGAGATCATCGTGTTCATCGGGGCATGTTGCATCATCGGCGATGCGGCCCCGTCCGCGCCCGACACAGCCCCCAAAGCCTTGATATGCGTCAGGTACAAAAACACGCCCGACATCATGTAAAGCATGAAATCGCCGCGCAGCTTGGCACCCCGCAGGCCCAGAACCGAAAACATCACGTAAAAGGCCAGAACGAACACGACGGCTGTCATGATGTTCACGGCAAGCGCCATGAACGCGTTACCATGCGTTTTGCGAATATCCCGCACCGTGGTGTGATAGATCAGCTCTGCAATCGTTATAGCGGATCCTATGATGGATTTTTTACGCGTATTCTGAAACATCACCTGCCGCCAAATGTATCTTTGTGGATCTTTTTTACACGGATTTCTTGCTGTCGCGTTAGCCACAAAGCATAAGAGGCAAGATACAATCCCGCAACACGCGCCTTGAACGCGCCACCGACGCATTGGAGCAGACCATTGGATTACGACAAACTTGTCACGGTTTTTCGCCGTCTTGCCCTGGAGGCGGGCGACAAGATCATGGAAATTTATGATGCAGACGATTTCGAAGTTAAGGTCAAGTCGGATGCCAGCCCGGTGACCGCCGCTGACGAGGCCGCCGATGCCATGATCTCTGCGGGGCTGCGCGCGGCGTTTCCCGATATTGCCCTCATCACCGAGGAACAGGCCGTATCGCATGATCTGAAAGCCGGTACTTTTCTGATCGTCGATCCGCTTGACGGTACAAAGGAATTCATCAACCGCCGCGGCGATTTCACCGTCAACATTGCCCTTGTCGAGGATGGCGTGCCGACGCGCGGGGTTGTCTATGCCCCGGCGCGCGCTCGTATGTTCTTCACGCGTGCGGATGGTGCGTCGGTCGAAGAAACAGGGCCGTTCGAAACGGAGCCCATGGGCGATCTGCGCGACATCAGGGTTGCGCAGTCGGATAATTCGGCTCTCATGGTGGTGGCCAGCAAATCCCACCGCGATCAGGCCACCGATGATTATATCGCGAAATATGCTGTCAAGGACATGAAAAGCGCTGGCTCATCGCTCAAGTTCTGTCTGGTGGCGACTGGTGAGGCGGATATTTATCCGCGTGTCGGTCGTACGATGGAATGGGATACAGCCGCCGGTCATGCGGTTCTGCTAGGCGCGGGTGGGCGTGTCGTACGCTTCGACGACCATGCGCCGCTGATCTACGGCAAGGAGGGCTACGCCAATCCGTTTTTCATCGCATACGCCCCGCACGTCGAATTGAAGTCCGCCTGACAATGGGTGTTCTGGTCGTCATTCCAGCGCGTTACGCGTCGACCCGCTATCCCGGCAAGCCGCTTGCGGTATTGCGCGGTGCCAAAGGCACTGTGAAAAGCCTGATCCGGCGAAGCTGGGACGCGGCCTGTGCTGTGCCGGGTGTGGAGCGGGTAGTCATCGCAACGGATGATGCGCGAATATGCGAGGCGGCAAAGGATTTCGGCGCCGAGGTCGTGATGACGTCGCAGGATTGCGCAAACGGCACTGAACGTTGCGCCGAGGCGGCTGAGCGGCTTGGCGGGCAATATGACATCGTGGTGAACCTGCAAGGCGATGCGCCGCTGACCCCGCCATGGTTCATAGCGGATCTGGTGCAGGGCTTGCAAAACGCGCCCAAGGCCGATGTTGCCACGCCGGTTCTGCGCTGTGATGGCCGCGCGCTCAACGGATTTCTCGATGATCGTGCGGAGGGGCGTGTCGGCGGCACGACGGTGGTGTTTGACGCCTATCAGCATGCGCTGTATTTTTCAAAAGAGGTGATCCCTTTCACCCCGATCCGGTATGCAGATAACGAACCGACGCCGGTATTCCATCACGTCGGCGTTTACGCCTATCGCCCCGAGGCCCTGCGTGCCTATGCAGATTGGCCGGCTGGGCAGTTAGAAACGCTCGAAGGGCTTGAACAGTTACGTTTTCTGGAAAAAGGGCGACGAATCATCTGTGTTGAAGTCGAGGCGTGTGGACGTCAGTTTTGGGAGTTGAACAACCCAGAGGATATTGACCGTATTCAGGCCATGATGGTTGACATGGAAATGGACTGAGTAAGCCTGCGAAAAGCATATATTTTCAGCCCGGCGGTTGCATTTTTTTGCAGAAACAAGGATGACCACCGAGACAATTACTATCTTTTGAAGATGGGAGTGTACTTTAGTTTCTGCGGCTGATGACAGCGATTGATAGGAGCCTTTGATGCGCAACAAACTTACCAAGGCCATTTTTCCGGTCGCAGGCCTGGGGACACGATTCCTGCCTGCAACAAAATCCGTTCCCAAGGAAATCATGACATTGGTCGACCGACCACTGGTGCAATACGCCATCGACGAGGCGCGCGCTGCCGGCATCAAGGAATTCATCTTTGTCACCTCTCGCGGCAAGGGTGCGCTGGAGGATTATTTTGACCACGCCCCCCAGCTTGAGCAGGAACTGCGCAAAAAGGGTAAGGATGATCTGCTGGAGATCCTCAAATCCACGAATATGGACAGTGGCGAGATTGCCTATACGCGCCAGAACAAGGCGTTGGGTCTGGGTCATGCCGTCTGGTGCGCGCGGCGTCTCATCGGTAACGAACCCTTTGCCGTGATCTTGCCTGACGATGTGATTTGTGGCGACAAGCCCTGTCTTGCCCAGATGGTCGAGGCGTATAACGAAACTGGCGGCAATGTGGTTGCCGCGATGGAAGTGCCCGCTGACAAGGCATCGGCTTATGGTGTTCTCGACATCAAGGAAGACCGTGGCAAGATCGTGTCAACCAAGGGCATGGTGGAAAAGCCTGCCTTTGGCGAGGCACCATCGAACCTTGCCGTGATTGGGCGCTACATTCTGACGCCGACGGTTCTCAAGATGCTCAACCAGAAAAAGACCGGCGCTGGCGGAGAGATCCAGTTGACTGACGCGATTGACGCGGCGCGCGACAAGGGAGAGGAAGTATATGGTGTCCGCTTCGAAGGGCAAAGATTTGACTGCGGTTCCAAGGCTGGCTTCTTGCAGGCGACAGTCGCCTTTGCCTTGGAGCGTGAAGAACTCCGGGATGAACTGTGGGGTTATATCAGCGGTTTGGTGAACACGGCCAAGGCAGCAGAATAGGCGTTGGAGTAAAGGCTTTGAAAAACGTCCTTGTTACGGGTGGCGCGGGCTATATCGGGTCACATGCCTGCAAGGCGCTAAGGACGGCCGGGTATACGCCTGTCACATATGACAACCTGAGCACGGGCTGGCAGGACGCTGTGAAGTTCGGCCCGTTCGAGCAAGGAGATCTGCGCGACCGCGAGCGGCTTAATCAGGTGTTTGCCGCCTATCAGCCCGCAGCGGTGCTGCATTTTGGCGCGCTTAGCCAGGTTGGCGAAAGCATCCGGGAACCGGGTCGTTACTGGGACAACAACGTGACCGGGTCGCTTGTGCTTATCCAGGCTGCTGTCTCAGCGGGGTGTCTTGATTTCGTGTTTTCCTCGACCTGTGCGACCTATGGCGATCAGGATAACGTCGTGCTGGACGAGACATGCCATCAGGCCCCGATCAACTCCTATGGCGCATCAAAACGCGCGATCGAGGACATGTTGCGGGATTTCGAGATCGCAAATGGTCTTCGGCACGTCATTTTCCGTTATTTCAATGTGGCGGGTGCGGATCCCGACGCAGAGGTAGGCGAGTTCCATCAGCCTGAGACTCATCTGGTGCCCCTGATTTTGGATGCCATTGATGGGCGACGCGATGCGCTGACGATTTTCGGCACGGATTACGATACGCCGGACGGAACCTGCATCCGCGATTATGTGCATGTCATGGATCTGGTTGATGCACATGTGCTGGGCCTGCGCTGGCTAGAGGATGGCAAGCCGAGCGAGGTGTTCAACCTGGGCACTGGCAGTGGCTTTACCGTGCGCGAGGTGATTGACAGGTCGCGCGTGATCACGAACAGGGAGGTCCCGATGATCGAGGGCGCGCGCCGGCCGGGTGACTGCACCAAGCTGGTGTCTGGCTCCACCAAGGCCGAGGCGCAACTGGGCTGGACGCCACAACGATCGACGCTGGATCGCATGATCGAGGACGCATGGCGCTGGCATCAAACTGGCGCTTACGATAGATAATCGGCGGGGTCCCGGCAGAAAGAGGGCGACGCGTCGATGACTTGGGCGGCAGAGGCATGGTTGGCCTACAGGCTCAGGTGGAAGCGCCGCCGCCTTTTGTTTCGCGCATTGCGCAAGCGGCGTCAGTTGGACCCGGTGCGAGACCTGACATCACTGATTAAGCCTGATGACATACTTGTCTTTTCGACAGTGCGAAACGAGGCGCTGCGCCTGCCTTTTTTCCTGGCGCATTACCGCGCGCTTGGTGTCGGCCATTTCCTGATCGTGGACAATGACAGCGATGATGGCACGCAAGAGTATCTTGCGGCACAGCCCGATGTCTCTGTTTGGCATAGCGGGCATAGTTACAAGCTGTCTCGTTTTGGCGTCGATTGGCTGACATGGTTGCAGATCCGCTTTGGTCACGGGCATTGGTGCTTGACGGTCGATGCGGACGAGATCCTGATTTACCCGCATCATGACACGCGCCCGATGCAAGCCCTCACAGAATGGCTGGATGCCCATGGGCGTCAATCTTTCGGAACCATGATGCTGGACATGTACCCCAAGGGAAAGCTGGATGCGGAACGCTACGAGGCTGGTGCAGACCCTTTCGAGCGGCTGTGCTGGTTCGATGGTGGCAATTACGTGATGCAGAAGAAGCGTGATCTACACAATCTCTGGATTCAGGGTGGCGTTCGTGCTCGCAAGTTCTTTGCGGAACGCCCTGAACGTGCGCCGACCTTGGGCAAGACGCCCCTGGTGAAATGGAACCGCCGCTTTGCCTATGTCAGCTCTGCGCATTCGATTTTGCCACGTAGACTGAACCTTGTTTACGACGATCAGGGCGGAGAGCGATTGTCCGGAATCTTGCTACACACAAAGTTTCTGCACGTTGTTGTGGCCAGATCCGCCGAGGAAAAACACCGCGCCGAGCATTTTGCCAACAGCGCGCTTTACGACGATTATTACGACTCACTGCAAACCGCGCCGGATCTTTGGTGCGAACAGTCGCACCGCTTGACCGGATGGCGTCAGCTCGAAGCGATGGGGCTGATGTCGCGAGGCAATTGGACATAACTGTCGACAGGCGGTTTACTATGAAGAAACAATCCCTTATCTTTCGTATCCGACATCTGCGCCAATGAGGGCAAAGAGACATGATGCTCCAAAAGAGTGTTTTAACTCTCGGGATCTATCCTGAGAGGCGCTGCCGAACATCAGCGAAGGGATACGATACGTGAGCATTGCGCAGTCATACATCATGCGCCTGCGCAGAAAGCGGCATCAGGCGCGGGCGTTTCGCAAGCAGTTTTCGCTAAGGGAGGTGGTGAACCGTACCGCCAAGATCCGTGGCGGTGACATCTTGTTGTTTTCCACGATGCGCGATGAATGCGTGCGCCTGCCTTACTTTTTGAATTACTATCGCGATCTCGGTGTCTCACATTTTCTTATTGTCGATAATGACAGCAGCGACGGCGGCCGTGAATACCTTGCTGATCAGCCCGATGTCTCGGTCTGGACAACAAAGGCCAGTTACAAGGGCGCCAAATTCGGGGTCGATTGGCTCAACTGGCTACAGCGGAAATATGGCCATGGTCACTGGACCCTGGTGGTCGATCCCGACGAGTTTTTCGTTTATCCGTTCTGCGACACCCGCCCGATCCGTGCCTTGACAGACTGGCTGGATACAAGCCAGGTGCGGTCGTTCGGTGCCATGCTTCTGGATATGTATCCCAAGGGTCGGATCGACGCGGTACCCTATGCGGCGGGGCAGGATCCGATCGAGGTGGCAAGCTGGTTCGACCCCGGCAATTACATGATCGAGAAGAACAGGAAATACGGAAACCTGTGGATACAAGGCGGTCCGCGCAGTCGCGTTTTCTTTCCGGACCGTCCCAAAAAGGCGCCCGCATTAAACAAGACGCCATTGGTTCGCTGGCACAGGAAATACACCTATATCAGCTCGACCCACATGCTTTTGCCGCGCGGTTTGAACCTTACCTATGATGAGTGGGGCGGCGAAAAGGCAAGCGGCATCCTGCTACATGCCAAGTTCCTGAATACGTTCGCGGCAAAGGCCGAGGAAGAACTGGCGCGCGGACAGCACTACTCTGGCAGCGTTGAATACAAGGCTTATGCCGAAAACATCCGCGACAATTCCGACCTTTGGTGCAAGTGGTCGGAGAAGTATATAAACTGGCGACAGTTGGAGATCCTTGGCCTGATGTCCAAGGGTAATTGGGCGTGAAAAGGGGCAGAACGTGAGTGTCGGCATTGTTATGCTTGTGCATACGGCGTTTGGCAGGGCCGAGCAGGTGGCGCGACATTGGTCTGCGGCGGGTTGTCCGATCGTCATTCACGCTGACAAGAACGTGCCGAAAAAAACATATACGGGTTTTGTAAAGGCGTTGTCGGATCTGCCCAACGTACGGTTTTCAAGGCGTCATCGCTGTGAATGGGGCACATGGGGGCTGGTAGCGGCCACTCAATCTGCCAGCGCTGTCATGCTGAGCGACTTCAAGGATGTGCGCCATGTCTATCTTGCCTCGGGATCATGCCTGCCGCTGCGACCGGTTCAAGAGCTGGTCGACTATCTGGCAGAGCGTCCGCACACGGATTTCATAGAATCCGCGACGACTGCGGATGTGCCATGGACGATCGGTGGACTGGATCAGGAGCGTTTCATGCTTCGGTTTCCTTTTTCCTGGCGCAAGAACCGCTTTTTGTTCGACAAATATGTCGCCCTCCAACGGAAGCTCGGTTATCGGCGGCGAATCCCTAATGGTATTGTACCGCATATGGGCAGCCAGTGGTGGTGTCTGACGCGCCAGACCCTTTCTGCCATTTTGGAAGATCCCGATCGTTCAGTGTATGATCAGTATTTCCGCAAGGTCTGGATCCCGGATGAGAGCTATTTTCAGACGCTGTCGCGGCTTTACTCGCGCCAGATCGAAAGCAGGTCACTGACCCTTTCGAAGTTCGACTATCAGGGCAAGCCGCATATTTTCTACGACGACCACCTTCAGCTTTTGCGCCGCTCGGATTGTTTTGTCGCGCGCAAGATCTGGCCATTCGCGGACAAGCTGTACGATGCGTTTCTTACAGATGCCGCTGGTGCGATGAAGCGTACAGAGCCGAATCCAGGCAAGATTGACCGAATTTTTGCAAAAGCGGTCGAACGACGCGTTCGCGGCCGTCCGGGTCTTTATATGCAAAGCCGCTTTCCCGTCGAGGGGCGTGAAAACGGTCTGACCTGTGCGCAATACTCCATGTTCGAAGGATTCAGCGACCTTTTCGAGAATTTTGGACCTTGGCTGGCGCGGGTGACCGGCACCCGTGTGCATGGTCATCTTTTTGCGCCTGAACGGGCGGAATTCTCGGACGGGCAGCGGGTGATGAATGGGGCGCTCAGCGACAATGCGACTTTGCGCGACTACAATCCACACGCCTTTCTGGCCAGCCTGATCTGGAACACGCGTGGCGAGCGTCAGTGCTTTCAGTTCGGGCCGCGGGATACGGTTAAGGAAATAGAGTGGAATATCGCCAAGGATCCGAATGCGCAGATTTCCGTTATATCCGGCGCGTGGGCGGTACCGCTTTTCAAATCGAATCTGAACTTCTCGGAAATCCGGCAAGAGGCGGCGCGGCTGCAACAGATCGAAAGCAAACATCTGGATGTGCTGCGGTCACCGTGGGCCAAGGCGCGCATCCGGATCTGGACCATGGCGGAATTCATCGAGGCCCCGATGGAGCCGTTACAGACCATCATCGACGAGATCGGCAAGCAAAGCCAGCATGGGCTGGCCGAAGTGCCCAAGATGGCGGATCTGACCGGGTTTGGCCAGTTTCTTCAGAATCTCAAGAATCAGGGGATGCACCCTTATCTGATGGGGGATTTCCCCGTGGAACACCGTTTGCACGAGCCCGAGCGCGGTCAGCGCAAACCCTATCTTGTACGGTGAGTGGGGATGGAACGTAAATTCGACTATTTCGTCGTGTATGCCGAAATGCGCACCGGATCGAACTTTCTTGAAAGCAACATAAACGCCTTTGACGGCTTTGAATGTTACGGAGAGGCGTTCAACCCGCATTTCATCGGCTACCCCAACAAGACAGAGATCGCCGGTATCAGCCAAGCGGTACGTGATGCCCATCCCGCCAGTCTGATCGCGGCGATCAAGGAAAAGACAACCGGTCTTGGCGGTTTCCGGTTTTTCAATGACCATGATCCGCGCGTTCTGGACATGACGCTGGACGACCCGCGCTGCGCCAAGATTGTCCTGACTCGCAATCCGCTGGAAAGCTATGTGTCCAGAAAGATCGCTCAGGCGACCGGGCAGTGGAAGCTGACCAATGTGAAGCGCCGAAAGGCCAGCAGCATCCGGTTTGACGCGTTCGAATTCGCCGATCATGTCGCCAATCTGCAAAGGTTTTAGGTGCTTTTGTTGAACCGTCTTCAGAAATCTGGCCAGACCGCGTTTTACATAGCCTACGAGGATTTACAGGATCTGGAAGTTATCAACGGGCTGGCGCGCTTTCTAGGCAGTAACGAAACACTGGGGTCTTTGGATACGTCGTTGAAAAAGCAAAACCCCAGTCCGCTTTCCGAAAAGGTCGAAAATTTTTCCGAGATGGAGCAGGCGCTTTCGGGGGTCGATCCGTTCAACCTGACGCGGACTCCCAATTTTGAGCCGCGCCGCGGTGCAGCGGTGCCAAGTTTTGTGAGCGGTGCAAAGGCTCCCTTGCTTTACATACCTATCCGATCCGGCCCGCAGGCACAGGTTCTTGGTTGGATGGCGGCGTTGGATGGGGTCGCTACGGACGAACTGCCGACCCAGATGACTCAGAAAGCACTGCGTCAATGGAAACGTCGCAACCCGGGGCATCGCAGCTTTACCGTTTTGCGTCATCCCGTGGCGCGGGCCCACGCCGCCTTTTGCAACAAGATTGTGCAAACGGGTCCGGGCAGTTACGCTGAAATCCGCAAGACGCTCAGGAATTTTCACAAGATCCCCTTGCCGGGCCGTTTCCCCGATGATGCTTACGACGAACAGGCGCATCGGACCGCGTTCAAGGCGTTTCTGGAATTTCTGAAGGCGAATTTGTCGGGGCAGACCAATATCCGCATCGATCCGCATTGGGCCAGTCAGGTAAACATCCTGCAAGGCATGTCAGAATTCGCACCACCTGACCTTGTGTTGCGGGAAAGCGAACTTGTGGAACGTCTGCCCGATCTTGCCCGCAGCGTGGGTATCCAAGGCGTACCAATGCTGTCGGATTCCGGGGTGGATACTGTGATGTCCCTTAGTGCTGTTTATGACGCCGAAATCGAAGATTTGACACAGAAAGCCTATCAGCGGGACTACCTGATGTTTGGCTTCGAGACTTACACAGGGTAAGATTTTTTCGGTATTTAAACGAACGTGATGGCGCGGCTGCGTTATGCGGCCTGTTGTGACTGTGCTTCGGTCATGATCGTGTAAAGCGTTGCAGGGTTGTTATTTGCCCGCAGCTTAGCACAGACCGAGGCATCGCGCAGTGTTCGCGACACCAAAGCGAGCGCCTTCAGGTGTTCTACGCCTGCATCGACCGGTGCAAAAAGCGCAAAGGCAAGATCGACGGGTTGCCGGTCGACGGCTGCAAAATCAATCGGAGTCTCTATCAGTACAAGCGCGCCAGCGACATCGTCGAGCCCTTCCAGACGGGCGTGGGGCAGTGCGACGCCGTGGCCCACGCCGGTGGGGCCAAGGCTTTCGCGTTCCATCAGGGCATCAATCGTACGGGCCTGGTCTAGCCCGTAAACCGATTCTGCAATCGCGCCCAATTCGTGAAACAGACGTTTTTTGCTGGAGATCGCAGAATAGATGCGGACAGCCTCTGGTTTGAGGATCTTGGTGAACTTCATCAGATTTTGCTCCGCACGATGGGCTTGGCACCCTATGCCTGATTATCAGGGGTCAATCCAGCCGATGTTGCCGTCATCGCGGCGATACACCACATTCAACCCTTCATTGCCTTCGTTCCGAAACACCAGAACGGGTGCACCGGCAAGTTCCATCTGCATGACAGCCTCGCCAACGGAAAGAGATGGGATGCGTGTTTCCATTTCCGCAACAATAATGGGCTGGAGGCTTTCCGGCTCTGATTCTACGTTATCATTATCAGATGCGAGGATATAGGCGGATGCCTGTGAAAGTTCAACCGGCTCCACCCTGTGGCGATGATGGTCTTTCAGTCTGCGCTTGTATCGGCGCAATTGTTTTTCCATCTTCTCGCTGCAACTGTCGAACGCTGCGTAAATTTCATGCGAATGTGCCTTGGCCTGTGCGGTCAGGCCGGTGGACAGGTGTACGGTGGCCTCGCAGACAAATTCGCTCGCGCTTTTGGAAAAGATCACGTGTGCATCGGTGGGGCGCTCGGCGTATTTGTCGACCATGGCGTTAAGCTCTGTTTCGACATGCGTCTGAAGCGCGCTTCCGACATCAATTTGTTTTCCACTGATCTGATAGCGCATTCTGGATCCTCCAAGTGACAAAGAGAGCGTTGTCGGGCGCGCGAGACGCGCGTGGCTCAGCTCTTTTCAGGAAAATGACACGAAACCGTGGTTGGTCCCATACGTAGCCAGCCGGGCCGGCGCACTGTGGAAGACAGGACAAATTTCGTTCGTGTCATGACTTTATTTGAGGCCCTTTGCAGGGCACTTGTCAATGCAGATCGCGCGGACCATGCGTGAATGGCGGGGGATGGCGCGTTGGTGCGGCTCAGGAAATGCGAAAATTGTCGCCCAGATAGACCCGGCGTACATTCTCGTTCGAGACCACGTCCTCCGGGCTTCCGGACATAAGAACCTGCCCGTCATGCAGGATGTAGGCGCGGTCGACGATCTCAAGTGTTTCGCGCACGTTGTGGTCCGTGATCAGCACGCCGATCCCGCGTTTCTTGAGGTCCGACACCAAATGACGGATATCCCCAACCGAGATCGGATCGACCCCTGCAAAGGGTTCGTCAAGCAACAGATATTTCGGATGTGCTGCCAGGCATCTTGCAATTTCCACCCGGCGGCGCTCCCCGCCGGACAGGGCCAGCGCGGGCGCGCGGCGCAGGTGTTCAATGGAAAACTCGGAAAGCAATTCTTCGAGCCGTTCGCGCCGCTTTTGGCGGCTGGATTCCGAGATATCGAGGATCGACATGATGTTGTCCTCTACGGAAAGCCCGCGAAAGATCGACATTTCCTGTGGCAGATAGCCGATACCCAGTTTGGCGCGGCGATACATTGGCAAGCCCGTTACGTCACGCCCGTCGATGCGCACATGCCCGCCCTCGGGATAGATCAGCCCGGCGATGGCATAAAAGCTGGTGGTCTTGCCCGATCCATTTGGCCCAAGCAGTGCTACTACCTCTCCCTGACGCAATTGCAGAGACACGTCACGGATGACCACCCGTTTTTTGTAGCTCTTGCGCAGGTTCTCGACGACAAGACCGGCGCTTTCATGCGCGACGTGCAGATCCGGGCGGGCCATGTGTTATTCGCCCCGCGGCTGCAAGATGGTCTTGACCCGCCCCGTCACGCGTGCAGTACCGGCGCGCGTATCGACGAACATCTTGTCACCGGTCAGCGCGTTGACACCCTGAAGCAACAGAACCTCGCCCTCCATCTCGATCAGGCCGCTGTCGATGTTGTAATCGGCGGTGCGCGCCTCGGCGGCATCCTCTCCGCTGACAAGCGTGACACCGCCCGTCGCGCGTAATTGTTGAATGCCGCTTTGATCCTCTTTGTAGACCACCAGCACGCGGGATGCCGAAAGGCGCATTTGCCCCTGACCGATCAGTACATTTCCGGTGAACACCGCGGTTCCGTTGCTTTGGTTCACGTCCAGATTATCGGCTGTGACCTCCACCGGAAGGGTGCTGTCCTGTTGCGTATTGCCAAAGGCGACCTGCGCACCCTGCGCAAGCGACAGGCCGGGAAGGCAGGCAATGATCAGGACATGAAAGAAACGGCGGATAACACTCACAGGGTCTATTCCTTAACAGTCTGGCGGGTGTATACCAGCTTGACCCCGTCGGTGAAAAGCAAATGTGCATCACCGCTTTCGTCGTTGCCTTGCAGAACCATGCGGCCAGCGGTCAGTTCGCCGGGCGGTCCTGTTCCTGTGATGGTGCCCGGCGTGCGCGCGTAAAGCGTGTCGAGCTTTGCTTCCAGCCGGTCTGTCCTGATATCATAGCCTGTCGTCGTGCGCAGATGCACAGAGCCTTCCAGCGTCGCGGTATAGTCGTTCTGGCGCAGGTTTGCGCGATCCGAAACGATATCCAGCTTGGTGCCCGATTGCAGCACGATCCGGGCTGTTATGGTTTCTGCTTCGATCAGGCGTGGGTCATCCTGGGAGGGTCGCGCGCTAACGGCGGCAAAAGCGATTTCATCCCCCCCTGCGGTCATTCCGGCAAATGCGGCATTCGTGGCGCCCTCGTCCTCGGCGCGTTGTGCAAGGTCGATTTCGGTGATCGGAATCGCCTGCGTGGGATCTATGCTGCGGGAAATCAAAAAGAGTGTCGACAAGAGGCCTAGCGCGATCAGCGGCAGGATGATTTTCATCCATGCCACGAAACGCGAATAGAAATTATCCTGTGCCGACATGATCAGTGGGCAAAGATGTCTGTTTCCGGCCACCCGGCAAGATCCAGACGCGCGCGCGTCGGCAGGAACTCGAAACAGGACTGTGCAAGATCCGTGCGCCCCTCGCGGGCCAGACGCGTATCCAGTTCCTCGCGCAAGCGGTGCAGGTAGAGAACATCGGACGCCGCGTATTCCAGCTGGGCTTCGGTCAGCTCTGACGCTCCCCAATCGCTGCTTTGTTGCTGTTTGGAAATATCGACGCCGATCAGTTCCTGAAGCAGATAGCGCAGGCCGTGCCGGTCTGTGTAGGTGCGGATCAACTTGCTTGCGATCTTGGTGCAATAGACCGGTGCGGCCAACGCCCCGAAGGCATTGTACATCGCCGCGATATCGAAGCGACCGAAGTGAAACAGCTTCAAAACCGCAGGATCGGTCAGAAGCCGCTCAAGATTGGGGGCCGATGTCTGCCCTTTGGTGATCTGCACAAGATGCGCGTTGCCGTCACCGCCTGATAATTGCACGACGCAAAGCCGGTCGCGATGCGGGTTCAGCCCCATCGTTTCACAATCAATGGCCACAACCGGCCCCAGATCAAGATCCTCGGGCAGGTCATTCCGGTAAAGGTGATTTGTCATGCTGTTTCCCGCTGTGCCGGTCTGGTCTGGCCGGGCGATGTTGGCGGATTGCTGTTCCGGAATGGTGCATTCCAGATATCCGGCCGTTTTGATCTCGCCGTAAGTAGGGTTTGCCAACCATGCTCGTCAAGTGGCTTGGCGGTGCCGACCTTTCGGCCCGCGCGCGCAATGTAGCGGCAAGACAAACCAAGATTTTGTCGAAAGAAGACCGACAACCGCCGCTATGCTAGTTGGGATCACCGACGGTCATGTATTCAAGCGCCATGAAGTCCCTGCCGGTTACCGCGCGGTGCAGGTCAAGCGACTCACACTTCATGCCAATAGCGGCAAACTCCTAGCGATCGCCGTTGAGCCGGTCCCGAGCGAGCGTTTTTTCCTGAGCGCGTTCCAGCCGGGCGAGTACCGCGTCAAGACTTTCGCCACGCGCCCGCGCCCGCCGAAGGATTCGCCTGCAAGAGGCCGGGGACCACGGCAGCGTCGCCTGTGATAGCCAGGATCGCACCGGGGCTGGCAGGGCGTCATAGGCTTGCATCGGGTTCTCGTCTCGCCGCCGTTTTCGCAGGCTTGTTGCCCCAAGGTTGCAATGGCGGCCCATCAATTGCCCTTTTCGTGCCAAACCGGGTCGATCACCAGCAAGAGCCGTGTGTCGTGGCAGGGCGGTGAGCGGTGCAGCATACCGGCCGGTTGCCGCGCGGGCCAAAGCGCGCCGCGAAATATCCCGACGGCACCACGTGTCATGCGATGGATGGATTGCGGCGCGTCGCCTTGCCCTATGGGTCCGAATTCGGTACCCGGACCACGCAAGGTGCATAGCAGCCGCGCGGGCACGGCATCTAGATGCCATTTCGGGCATGGTTGGTCTCGTGTGACATCAAGGCGAATGTTCAGAAATGGCGTGTCAAAGACAGCGGATGCGCGTTGGGCGATATACGTAATGTAGTCTGCCAGTGTGTCGGCGCAGATCTCCGCGCCCGCTTCAGTGCAGGTAGCGTGAACGGCTGTTGATACCTGATCCAGTTGTAGCGATTGACGCATTTCCGGTAGCCGTGAAGCTGGCAGAGTATCGAGTGTGCTTGCCAGGTTTTCTGACAGGCCACCGGTCCAAAGGGCAAGCGACACGCCTTCCATTCCGAGGGTATACAGAATCCGTGGATCCGAGCTTTGGTTCATCGCCGTAGCGGGCGTGGCTCCCCACGGCTGTTCGGCGAGGCTGATTGACGTGGTCATATCGGTTTCCGTCCCGTGGTTGCGTTCATGGTCATGGCCGTGCAGGTCGCCGAGCGCCGTGGCTTTCTGTGCTTTCCAATCCGCAAAGTGAGAGGTCGCACATGTAGGTTGTCATTCGGACATTTAACGATAATCAAACCAGATATGCAATAACATAACATTTAGTAGGGTGATGTGAAGCGAGAAATTTTTCACCGGCCCTGCAATCAAGACTGACCCCAAACCCAATGAAATCGCGCGATGGTCGGGGTTTCATCACCTGGGATAGCGGAGCCCCGCGAGTCGCCGGGCTGCAAGTGCATTGATTCAGGCTGCGATGCCGTCAAAATGGCCTCAAAACAGGGTTCTTCGCTTAATCGCGGCGAGAGACGAGGCTCCGGTGCTTGTGCGTCGAATGTATCAAACCATTGATTAAAAACACAAATAACAAAAAGTGGCGATAATTTCAAAAAGGGGGTTGCGGGTTTGGTGAGGTAGCCGTAGATACCCCTTCACCGGCGGCGCTGAGGCGCGGTTGGGTCGCTCACGGGGCCTTGGGGTCACGAGGCGGTTACGGAAAATTCGAGAGGTAATGAGGCGGGGCGCGCCAAGGATTAATGGCGCATCCGTTTGATTTTGTCTCTCACGCTCTTTGAAATTGCTAGTATCTGAAGAGATATGTGGGCGGTTTGGTCCTA
>JANSXS010000020.1 GCA_024742835.1 Paracoccaceae bacterium
AACAAAACCCGCCTTCACAGCGCCATCGGTTACATCACGCCACAAGAAGCAGAGGAGGCATTCTACGCAAGCTTGAACGCTGACGAAAAAGCAGCCTAACTATTGAACCAGAAACTCTCCGGTAAACCCGGGGCGGTTCACTGCTGGATTTTCTCGTAGTTGATGCTGGTCACATACTGAGCGCCAAAGAACGGGATCAGATAGCGTTCAATGCAGACGATGTAGTCGCGGTATACTTTCTTGCCCAAGCCCGCATCCACCTGCTTGCGCATGTCCACAATCGCCAGTCTAGCCACGTCAGAGAATTTCTTGGTGACGATGGGCAAATCGTTTTTGTGGCGGAACTTGTATTCAAGGTAGGTGTCACGGGCGCATTCCTTGGCTTCGGTTAGGTCTCGCTTGCCCGTGCTGACGCGGATTGTGTGCCCGTCGACGCTGAAGGAAGCTTGCCAACGCTTACTGCGCTCACGGCGGTACACGCGCACCTCGCCGTCCAGTATCAGGTGTGTGTCGTCCCGCAGCTGCCGCATATTGTGCTCCTTGCAGCAACACTATGGCAGAGCGCACCAACAAGTCTATGGAAGTGTGTGTTTGGGGGCGTAGGGCTTGGTAGTTGAAACAGGTTCAGGATTGTCTATGCTTCACAGTTGACATTGTCGAACGCGCAGCCGCGTGTAACTTAAAATTTATAGGTTATCAGCCAGCCACCACAAAGGCGTTGGTTCAATCGTCTTCGTAACATGAATCTGGTGCAGCCGTTCGAGTAGCTTCTTTTTCAAATCATCGTCCCCTGAATGAAATGGACTGGTGCGCGAAACAAATTTCGGCGAGGGGTTTCTGAACTCAGCAGTCCAGCTTGCTAACTGAAACAAAATCGGGATGAAAACTATACCAGCTTTGGAGAGGAAGTAGAGTTTCTTCTGTGCATGTTCGTCTGATTTTTCGACATGCAATAAGTTCAGCTGCACCATGTATTTCAGACGTGAAGCAAGCGTTGCAGAGGAAATTCCTTCACGATTGTTTTTTAATAATTCGTTGAAACCACGCCGATCAAACAATGCTATGTCACGAAGGATAATTGGTATCCACTTGTCAACAAGTAGGTGTCCAGCCAGGCCGATTGGGCACATTTCCTCTTCGACGATTTTCAAGTCAAGCATGTCATGCCTCCAAACCACTTTAACATACAGACTAGACTATCGACAATCGCAATGTCAACCTAGACATCAGCATCGTCGACTGCAGATGAAAAGGATACGTAAAGTGCCTATAAAAGTGAAAATTCTGAGAGGAAATCAACATGCCTAAAGGCTATCTAGTTGCTAATTTACGCGTGAAAGACCCAGAGGCGTTTAAAAAATTTTCGGAAGCAGCATTACCATTCATTGAACAATATGGCGGTAGAATACTTGCACGCGGCCCACACGCTGATCGCCATGAGGGCAATGTATCGGGCGTGGTGACTATGCTTGAATTTGAAAGCAAAGAGGCCGTGGAGAAGTTTTATTTCAGCGATGAGTATCAAGCCGCAAGGGCAATTCGCGATACTGGATGTGATGCTGATTTAATGATTATTGAAGGAATTCAGGAATGACCAAAAAACTATCGATTGTACGTTTCAAACCCAAGCCTGAATGTTATGATGAATTCCTGCAGAATATCCAAGACTGGCATGCCCAAGTGTTCACAGATGGTGACTACCGTCTAATGCGGACTGATGACGAAGTTGTTGCCATAGTTGTTAGAGACAGCGAAATGCTAGACGAAAATATCAAACGTGGGGTAAATTGGTTAGACAGCCAAAGACCTCTCTTGCAAGAATACAATGATGTAGATCGTCACACGATGCCCATAACAGGCGATCTCGTAGTCTAGCATAAGATCGACTCGCCATATTGTTAGTACTGAAATTGGCTACTTCGGTGTGTGGGACCTACTAACACCCACGGTGTTGGTAACGACACCAATCGTGTCCCAAACCATGTTCGCCCAAAACTCCGCCAACACTGTGTTTGAAACACAAACTGAAAACACAGTGTTCCAAGGTCTTTCCGCAACACAGCGTAAAAACACAGTGTTCAACACGGTGATTCCAATCAAATCCCCGCCCTCAAACACGCCAAAAAGTGTGCGTTTGGTGTGTTTTTGAAAAACACACGCATAGGGCGTTTTGCACTGACCTATGTCACTGATTTTGCTTTTAAAATGGTGCCCGGGGGCGGAATCGAACCACCGACACGAGGATTTTCAATCCACTGCTCTACCCCTGAGCTACCCGGGCACGGGGAACGCGTTGCGTTCGGGTGGGCGTCTTCTAGGATAGCGGTGGCGGGGTGTCCAGTGGCTTTTCGTGGGTCACTGGCGATTTATCGGCGTTCCGCCCTCGGCATCAGGATCGGGCGTGTCTTCGGCATCCTCGGGACAGGGCACCGCATAGCGGCCATGGAGCCAGTTCAGCAAGTCACGGTCGGCGCAGGCCTTGCTGCAAAAGGGGCGGTGAGGCTTTTGGACCGGCTCACCGCAGATCGGACAGCTCATGACACCCCCATGATCACAAACGGCAGGCGGTCGCGCTTTCGTTGCAGCTCGAAATGGCCAAGCGGGGTCCAGCCGACAAGCGCAGTTTCAACGGCATCCTTACGAAAGGCCGCGCGCAGGGCGGATTCAAAGGTCTTGCGATCCTTCTTTGGCATCGGGGCAAGGTCCAGCACGATCTGCCCGCCAAGGCCGCGCAGGCGCAATTGCCGAGGCAAGGCACGCGCGGCTTGGGTGTTGACGCGCAGACCGGCCAGTGTTTGCGTCGGGCTTCCGGTATTGACGTCAACGGCGATCAGCGCGCGGGTCGGCTCGATGAACATCCCGCCCTCTCCGTCAAGCGACACATACGGGGAGTTCAGAGCATCGAATGTCTCCAATACGCCGAAATGATCGAAGGCATCGGGTTCCTCTGCCCAGATATCGGGGCTTGGCCAGTCGCGCCATGCCAGCGCGTGCGGCCCGTCGCCCTCGACCAGCTTTTCCGGCTCGGTGCCGTCCTCGTCGCCAAGCACCTGCATTGCAAGATCGGCCATCTGGCGGATATCCTCGGCGACCTCTTCATCTTCGGCGGTCTCGCAGGCCGAGCGCAGGATAAGGCCAAGCGCGCCCCTGCCCTGCATCTCCTCTTTCGCCAGCACCGTCAGCGCATCGCGGCGGTCATCGTTCCGCAAGCTGCGCGACACGTTGAGGCCCGGTGCGCCGGGCGTGATAATGGCGTAGCGGCTTTTGAACAGCACGCGCGCGGTTACGGGGATCGCCTTGCCCGGTTCGGCATAGCCCGTCACCTGCACCAGAAGCGCGCCCCCCGCGCTGACGCCCTTGACCTGACGCAGAAAGCCCTGCCCGTCCGGCGTGCGCACGAAAACGCCGCCCTGCCCCTTGGCAGGCCGGTCGGCGATGGCGCGATAGATGGTACCGGGGCGGGGCTGATCGGCATCGCGCAGGATATCCGTCACGACACCGTCCTCGATCAGCGCGGCGGCCTCTGCGCCCTGCCAGTGCCCGACCGCGATCACGCGTCCCTTCATGCGATATCCTTCAGGATTGGATAGCCGGCCGCCTGTAACAGACCGGCGGTTTCACAAAGCGGCAGGCCAACCACGGCGGTGAAAGAACCGCTGATCCAAGGCACAAAGGCCCCGGCGGGCCCCTGGATACCATACGCACCCGCCTTGCCCTGCCAATCGCCTGTGGCGAGATAGGCGTCGATCTCGGCCTGTGTCAGGCGCTTCATGCGCACGACGGTTTCCACATCGCGCTGCCATATCCGCAGCCCGCGCCGCAGCGTCACGGCGGTGATAACCCGATGCCGACGACCCGACATGGCGCGCAGGAATCCAGCCGCCTCGGCGGCATCGCGGGGCTTGCCCATGATCCGCCGACCAAGGGCAACTGTGGTGTCTGCCGACAGCACCAGATCCTCGTCTTCCGCATCGACGGCCTGCGCCTTTTCCAGCGCCATGCGGATGCAATAGGGGCGCGGCAATTCGGATTTCCGAGGGGTTTCGTCGATGTCGGGTGGGCGGATATCATCCGCGACCACCCCGATCTGCGCAAGCAGGTCGCGCCGACGTGGACTGCCTGATCCGAGGATCAAACGCATTTCATATCAATCACTTATTTGAAGCGATAGTTGATCCGACCCTTGGTCAGATCGTAGGGGGTCATTTCCACCTGCACCTTGTCGCCCGCAAGAACGCGAATCCGGTTCTTGCGCATCTTGCCTGCCGTGTGTGCAATGATCTCATGGCCGTTTTCAAGCTCGACCCGAAATGTCGCGTTCGGCAGGAGTTCCTTCACGACGCCGGGGAATTCGAGCGTGTCTTCCTTGGCCATGTTCTCTCCATTCGTTGCCGTCCCGTGTTCCGGGACGCGCTTTAAATGGGCCTATTCGCCCCTTTTTTCAAGGACTTTATTATCGCCCCTCAGCGCAGGCTCAGCGCGGTCACGCGGCCCTCGCGCCCGGATTGCTCTGCCCAGTGGGCGCGGTTCAACACCCCGCCGCTGGCGCGCACATGGGCGATGGCCCCCAGATCGACGGTCGCATAGGTCCAGCCGGGCTGGTTCAACACCCCCTCAGCCAGCACACCGGTTTCGGGAAAGCCGATATCGGGCGGGCCGAAAATGCCGCCTGTTCCGGTGGTTATGTCGGCAACCTCGTTCCAAGTGGCCTGCCCCACAAGCGATGCCATGACGGTCACGCATTGCGCCTCCAGCGCGCGGGCCATGGCCCCGATGCGCACCCGCCAATAGCCCGAAAGCGCCTCGGTACAGGAGGGAACCAGCAGCACGTCCACCTCGGATAGCGCCCGGCCCAACAGCGGAAACTCACAATCGTAACAGATCAGGATGCCGATCTTGCCGATTTGCGTGTCAAATACATGCAAGGGGCCGCCGGGCACAGCCGCCATCGGGGCGCGCTCCCAAAGGGTCATGATCTGCTTGTCTTGATGGCCCATCGCCCCGGAGGGCGCGAAAAAGCGCGCGCGGTTCACCGGGCGCGGACCGATTGCCGAATCGTAGACCGGCGCGGACCCGGCCAGAATATGCAGCTTGTGCTGCCGGGCCAGATCCGAATGCAGCGCATCGGCCTTGGCCATGTAAGAGGACACAGCCCGCAAGGACGGCTCCACCTGCCCGGCCACATCCGGCCCGTTCAGCATCGCAAGCTCCATGCCCGCGTATTCAGGAAAAACAAGCAGATCAGCGCCGTTGCTGGCGGCGCGGGCGACCCAGTCGGTGATCTTGGCCGTGTAGGCTTCCCAGCTTGTCAGCGGGTCCAGCGGATAGGCGGCGGTGGCGATTTTCATGGGCAGCGATGTCCGGCTTTCAGTGCAGGTGATTCTGTCTATCGTCCACGATCACGGCTTGTACAGACCCGGCACACGGCCTTTGCACCCGGCGGCATGAGACTCTTGCGATTGTCAGGGCTTATAGCCAGTGAATTACGAGCGCGCCAAAGCAGGCCATGCACTCAGATTTACGCCGGGCCACTCAGTGGGGGCAGACCAGCGGTGCCTGCTAGGTTCCATCCGAACAGCCCGCCTGTAGAGGCCGAAGAGAGCTTCTGCGCACAGCGCGACGTGCCTGATATGATCGCGTGAAATGAAGATACACGTCTTCGCGGCACCCGCCGCGTGTATGGATGTATATGGACCCCACCCAGGTGCAAAGGTCTGTTTGGCATTGGATTGAAGGTCGCGAATGCTGATGTATGTCCGGCGTCCTAAGACAGCCTGAAAGATCATCGCCGCGACCCTCCGATAGCTTTCCGCTTGCTTCGTCCTCATCGCCCCTTGGGCATTGGTGCTGACCTTGCCGATCCATGTGTCGGATTCAAGAAACAACGGGCGTGGCGCTGATGATGTGACCGCCACCCGAACCGGGTCGTCTGGCGCGGCGTCAGCGATACGCCGGTCACTCGGATCTGACGCAATTCCAGGGCGGCAACTGGTCGATAACGGTCTGTTTGTGCCTCGCGGCGGGTGGGGGTATCAGTCTGCTCATGTCGTCTAGCCACCATACTGGATTCACGACATGTTCCCTCATCTGGTTGGTGCAACAGAGCCGCGCCGGGCCTCTGCAAAAGAGATAAGCCGCCGTCCATTTTTATCCCAAAGCTGCAATCCCACGCCCGCCAGGCTTTCGCGGATGGTCAGGCATTGCGCCTCTGCGAGGGGCGGGTGATCGCGCAGGACTTCGGGCAGACGGTAAAATGGCACACGGCTTTGCAGGTGATGCACATGATGCATACCGATATTGGCAGAGAACCAACGCAGGACACCGGGCATCAGGTAATGCGAACTGCCATGAAGCGCCGCGTCATGCAGTTGCCAATCGGGCTCGTGGTCCCAATAGGTTTCTTCGAACTGGTGCTGTACATAGAACAGCCAGACCCCGAGCGAGGCGGCCATCAGCGTGGTGGGCACGAAGATAAACAGCAACGGCGCAGGGCCACCGAAATAGTAGAGCGCGCCAAGAACCACCGCCAGCGCAAGGTTGGTGCCCATGGCGCTGACCCAGTATTTGCGCCCCGCCCGCATCAGACCAAGCGGAATCCGATTCTGGATGAAGAACAGGTAAAACGGCCCCAGCCCGAAAAGGACCAGCGGGTTACGGTACAGCCGGTACTGAAGCCGCCACGGAAGTGACAGGTTCTGGTATTCATCAACCGTCAGAGTGTGAACATCCCCCATGCCGCGCTTGTCCAGATTGCCGGCCGAGGCGTGATGCTCGGCATGGGTCCGTTTCCACACGTCATAGGGCGTCAGGGTCACGACGCCGATCGCACGCCCGACCCAATCGCTCAGCCGTCGGCTTTTGAAAAAAGCCGCGTGGCCGCAATCGTGCTGGATCATGAACAGCCGCACCAGGAACAGCCCGTTCACCGCCGCAAGCAGAACCGCCAGGGGATAGCTGAAGGACAGGCTCCACCACGCCAGCGCCCAAAGCCCGATGAAGGGCACAAACGTGGCAAGCAACTCAAAGGCGCTGCGAAGGGAAGACGGATCGCGATAGCGCGCAAGAATGCGCACCCAGTCACGTGCATCTTGTTGTGCCTCGGGGGATCCCGTGCCAGCACTGGACGGGTCGGATTTCATCGCAGATGTATCGGTCAAGGTACTTAATTCGCCTTTGCAGAGTGTTTTTTTCGGCAGGCCCGCCGCATGTCGTGCTTCGGCGGGCTCGTCTCTTTCATGGCGAACACCGTGAAGGCGCTGCATCTTTTGGGGTGGATCGGGTTTAACCCCCTTTTACAAGGTCGGCAATAGTCCGCGCGCAACGTTCGGCGACCCTTGATTCGCGCACCTGTTTTCGCTTAATTGCGTTCCGCCCGGATATCAACCTTCCTGCGCCCGGACCTGCGTCCGGGCTTCAGCCGCCGCCGGTCACGGTCAGCCCAAGCAGGCGCCAGGTTTGCATCCCTCCCCGGTAGTACGAAATCCGCTCGGCAGGAAACCCGGCCCCGATCATGTTGCGGATGGCAGTCGGAGACTGGCCGCACCAGATCCCGTTACAAAACAGCGCGACTTGCTTGGCACCGCTGCAATCCCATCCGTCGAAATCCGCCTCGCATCCCAGTTGGCCCAGCTCATCGAGGATGTAGATATAGGGGATGTTGATCGACCCGGGAATGGTTCCGCCCTGAAACCAGTCAGGCGTGCGGCTGTCCACAACGATGGCCTGCGGATCCTGCAACATGTCCAGCACTTCCAGCTCGCCAATGGTCGAGACGCCCGGCGCGGGGGTCATGGGCTGGATGCAGAAATCTGGACAGGGCCGGGAGGTGCGCGCCCACTCGCCCGCGATCTCATGCGATGGATCCTGAATACGCTCGATCACCTGGGGCCCGCTTGGCGTTTGCACGGTCACTTGCGGCACCGATTTGGTGATCCCGACCGTTGTATCGGCAGCGGCCATTCCGGCGCTGCACATCACGGCAAGCGCCAGGCTCTTGATGGAAATGGTCGTCATGATGTCTTCCCGTCTTTGCGGTGCCAAGTCGTGCGGCACCTTCGATATCTTGCGTCAGACGTGGTCCGACCGCAAATGATCCAGCATCACCTCGGCAGAGGAGTGCAGTAGCGGCACACCAGCGGGATTGTCGCACAGTCCCGGCTCCGCGAACAGGCTGAGGATACGACGATCCTCGACCAGCATGGAATACCGCCAGCTGCGCATCCCCATCCCTTGGGCGGACCGATCCACCAACATGCCCATCTTGCGCGTGAACTCGGCATTGCCATCCGGCAGCATCCTCACCTTTTCGATATTGCGCGAGGCAGCCCATTGGAACATGACAAAAGCGTCGTTCACGGCCAGGCATACGACGCTGTCCACACCCTGCGCGACAAGCGCATCGTGATGCGCCTCGTATCCGGGAAGATGCGCGTCCGAACAGGCTGGCGTAAAGGCCCCCGGCAGCGCGAAAAGAACCACGCGCTTGCCCGCGAACACGTCCTCTGTCGTCACCATTTTCCAGTCAAAAGACGTCTCGGACCCCGACAAAGGAGTTCGCACGCGCGTGTGAAAGGTGGCGTCGGGCACGGTTTGAGGTGTCATGCGTCTCTTTCCGGTTTCAGGACAGGGCCAGCCAAAGGCACGGCCCCGATCAGCTAAGGATGCGACCGCGCGTCTGGATCAGCGCATACAGGATCGTGGTCAGATAAGCGGCGTTGATCATCACCAGAACAAGCCAGGGCCGGGTAAAGCCAAGCCCGATCACCACGACCATGGCCACCATGATCACGGCCGCAAACCGCTGCGGCACCCGGACCGATCTGGGGGCCAGCGTCGCCAGCTTCGAGATCATCAAAAGCCCGACAAAGGCCATCCAGATCGCCACCACGATCGGCACAGCGTCCAGGTCAACAAGGCCCGACAGCGTCAGGAAAACCGGCAACAGCGCCAGGCTGGCCCCCGCCGGGGCCGGGACGCCGACGAAATGCGTCTTGGGGCCGGTGCCTTTCTCGTTCTGGCCCGACATCACGTTGAACCGTGCCAGCCGCAAACAGGTGGCGGCGGCAAAAAGCAGCGCAAAGATCCAGCCAAATCCGGCGGCCTGTGTCAGGTGCAACTGGTAAAGCACAATGGCAGGTGCCACACCGAAGCACAGGAAATCCGACAGGGAATCAAGCTGTGCACCCATGGCGGATTCCGCCCCCAAGCGGCGCGCGACAAAACCGTCTATACCATCGGCGAGCATGGCCAGCAGGATCATTGCCACCGCTGTCGTGAAACGGCCTTCGATCGCGAAACGGATCGCCGTCAGCCCAAGGCACATTCCCATGAGCGTGATCATGTTGGGCAGCAACATCAGGATGGAAACCCGTTTGTGTTCATCTTGCGTGTCATCCTCGGGGCGCGGCTCTGGCATCGGTCAGCTTTCTTGCACGGTGCCGGAAAGATCCGCGATCACAGTCTCGCCGGCCACCATTGTCTGACCGATCCGCACCAGCGGCGTGGCTCCTTCGGGCAAGTAGACATCAAGACGCGATCCGAAACGGATCAGCCCGAACCGTTCCCCGCGTCGCAGATCCTGCCCCTCGTTCGACCAGCACAGGATGCGCCGCGCCACCAGCCCGGCGATCTGCACCACCCCGTATTGCCGACCGTCTTCCAGCATGATGGCCAACCCGTTACGCTCGTTATCCTTGGATGCCTTGTCGAGAGAGGCATTCAGAAACTTGCCGGGCGTGTAGGCGATGCGGGTGATCCGCCCCTCGGCGGGCAGCCGGTTCACATGGCAGTTGAACACCGACATGAAGACCGACACGCGCAGCATCTCGGCCTCGCCCAACCCCAGTTCAGCGGGTGGGACCGCGGGTTCCAACAACGAAACGATGCCATCGGCGGGCGAAACCATAAGACCGGCCCGCGTCGGCGTCACCCGTTCGGGATCACGGAAAAAGTAATAGACCCAAACGGTCACACCAACTCCCAGCCAGCCAAGCGGCACCCACAGCACAAAAAGCAGGGCCGAAAGCACTGCGGCGATGGCAACGAAACGCCGTCCCTCGGGGTGCATTGGTTTCACGAAGGTAGAAAGCATGGAAACGGACATCGAGCCCCCTTGTCTGACGGTTGCGAAACGAACCGTCGCAGCCACCTCATTGATCGCTCGACGATATGTCCGATGTGTCGCCCATTGGCAACTGCTTCGGCGATAGGTGCCGCCGGCGATCGTGCGCGCACACAAAAGGCACACCGCCCCAAACATTTCATAAAACAGAACGGTAACACTCAAAACATGAATTTTTATTCTGAATAAAACCTCTTTAGTTCCCTCGGCATCATGACACACGCATCGGGGGACGATGGATGACAGGCTCTTTCTCTTTTTCCTTTCTCGCACCAGCCATTCTGCTGTCGATAGCCGCTTTGCTGCAATCGCGGCCCGGACGCAGGCCGGGATATTTTCCGCGGCTTTCGGAATATGCGGCCCTTGCCGCCCTCGGGCTTTGCGCCGCCGGGCTGGTGCAGTTTCTGGTCATGGGGCCAGCCGCGCTGACGCTGTTGGGCGGGGGGGCCGCGCTGACGCTTCGGGCGGATGCCACCGGGCTCAGCCTTGCCTGTCTTGTGGGGTTCATCGGCTGGATCGTGATGCGCTATAGCCGCAGTTACCTGGACGGCGAAGAAAACGAGGGCGCGTTTCACGCCCGGATGCTGGCCACACTGGCGGCGGTTCTGGTCTTTGCGCAATCGGGCAGCCTGTGGATGCTGCTTCTGGGCACGGTCTGCACCGGCCTTGGGCTGCGCCGGTTGTTGCTTTTCTATCCCGACCGGGCCGAGGCGCGGCGCGCGGCCACCAAGTTCAGCCTTGTGTGGCACGCGGGCGACGTGGCGCTGGCCATCGCCGGGCTGCTTCTGGTGGTGCAGTTCGGCACCGCGCAGCTTGACGCGCTGACGACCCTGGCGACACAGACCGGGCTTGCCCTGACCGGCACGCTGGCGGTGGCGCTGATCGTGCTTGCCGCGGCGCTGAAGACGGCGGCCTTTCCGTGTCACGGTTGGCTGACCGAGGTGATGGAGGCCCCGACACCCGTTTCCGCGCTGTTGCACGCGGGCATCATCAACGCGGGCGGCGTTCTTTTGATCGGCACGGCGGGGATCGTGCAGCTCAGCCCCGGCGCCATGGCCGCGCTTGTGATGCTGGGCGGGTTCACGGCGCTGTTCGGCGCGGCGGTCATGCTGACCCAAAGCGCGGTCAAGACTGCGCTGGCCTGGTCAACCGTGTCGCAGATGGGCTTTTTGCTGTTGCAATGCGGGCTTGGGCTTTGGGCGCTGGCGCTTTTGCACATCGTCGCGCATTCGCTTTACAAGGCCCATGCCTTTCTGTCCTCGGGCGGCGCGGTGACAGCCGTCGCAGCCCTGCCCCGGCCCGGCCCGGTGGCGGTGCCGGATCTGGGCGCGGTCCTGAAATCCTTTGCGCTGGCACTGGTGCTTTATGCCACAATCGCGGCGCTTTTCACGCTGGTTTTCGACCCCAAGTCACCACAGGCGCTGGCGCTTGGCGCGATCCTGATCTTCGGCGTCGCCTATCTGGTAGCGCAGGGTCTTGCCGATCTGGCCCCCGCCGCGCTGACCAAGCGGACGGTCGCGGCCTCTGTCGCGGCGGCGGTTGCCTATTTCACCTTTCAGGCACTGGCGCAAAAGATCTGGGGGCCGGGCCTGCCAGGCACGCCGGTGGCCGGGCCGCTGGAATGGGCGCTTATCGTGCTGGCGCTGGCCTCTTTCGGGCTGGTGGCGGTGGCACAGGCGCTGTTCCCGCTTTGGGCGCACCACCCGACAATGGCAGGGCTGCGCGTGCATCTGGCCAACGGCCTTTACCTAAACGCACTTCTGGACCGCGCCATCGGCGGCCTGCGCATCAAGACATCCACCTGATATCATGGAGACCGACATGTTTCACGCCGAAACCCCGCTTGCCCCGTCACGGATGACCCGGATCCTTGACAAGGCCGACGCCGCCGCGCGCGCAATCCCACCCGCCTTTCCGCTGGATGCCACGGTGGCCGTGAACCCCTTTCTTGGTCAGACCACAGAGGATCTGGCAACCGCCACCGCGCGGCTGGAGCGGGTCGCGGGTATCCGCGCGACGCAGGCCCCCGCGCGCTATGCCGGGATGATGCGCACAGGGCAGATCGACGATACCGACCTGCACGCCGCGTGGCAGGCCTGCCCGGCAGCAGACAAACCCACCGATATTGCCGATCTCAAGGCGATGCTGGACAGTCTGACGCAGGAGAATGCGCCAATCGCCGCACTGCCCACCCTGGCTGATTTGGCCGCCGACGCAACCGGCACGGACTGGCCCGCGGTGATCGAGAAAAGTTTCGGCCTGTGGGCGGCGGGACATTTCGACCGGGGTCAGGCGCTGTGGCAACCCAGACCGGGGCAAAGCGCCTTTGCCGCCTGGCGCGATTGGGCACGGCACGATTTGACCCCGGAAATCGCCGGGCTGACCGGATTTTGCACCCGCATCACGGAAACGCCGGACACTCCGGAACAGGCGATCCTGAACGCGGTCGGAGCGCTGGGATTGACGGATGCGGCGAGTGACACCGCCTTTCACCGGCTGTTCCTGGATCTGGGCGGCTGGTCGCAACACGCGCGCTGGCTGCTCTGGCAGGCGGAGCTTGCCGGCGGCAGCGACCGGACACTGATTGATCTTCTGGCAATCCGGCTGGTGTGGGAGGAGGCGCTTTTGGCGCATCTGCCGGATCTGGCAGGGCCTTGGGCCGAAACGGTGGAACAGCACGCCGCCCCCGTTGCACCCGCTTTGCGGCACGTGGTTCTGGCCATCCTGCAGGACGCGGCAGACCGGGCGCATCAGCGTGGCCTGATCACGGCGCTGGACGGCACCGCAAGCGTGCCCGCCCGCCCCACGCTTCAGGCGGCGTTCTGTATCGACGTGCGCTCCGAGGTGTTCCGGCGCGCGCTCGAGGCGGTTTCCCCCGAGATCGAGACCATCGGCTTTGCCGGGTTCTTCGGCCTGCCCCTGTCCCACCGGCCCTTTGCCTCGGATATCAGCGGGGCACATTTGCCAGTGTTGCTGAACCCGGCCCTGACCACGACCAGCGGGGCCGATGACAGCGCCGAACAAGAGGCACGGATCGCGGCGCGCGCCCGCCGCGCATGGGGCCGGTTCCGGCAGGCGGCCGTGTCCTCTTTCGCCTTTGTCGAGGCCGCAGGACCGCTCTATGCGGGCAAGCTGCTGCGCGATGCGCTGCGGCTTGGCGGCGCGGCGAACGGCGGTGCCCCGTCCCCGCAGATCGAAGGCGGGCTGACAGCGCAGGCCAAGGCCGACACGGCGGCGGCGGTTCTGCACGCGATGAGCCTGACGAAAGGCTTTGGCAAGCTGGTCTTGCTCGCCGGGCATGGCGCGCAGGTCACCAACAACCCCCATGCCAGCGCGTATCACTGTGGCGCGTGCGGCGGTCATACCGGCGAGGTGTCCGCCCGAGTGCTGGCCGATCTGCTGAACGACCCCGAAACCCGCGCGGGCCTGTCAGACCGCGGCATCGACCTGCCGCAGGACACGCTTTTCATCGCCGGGCTGCACAATACCACGACAGACGAGATCACGCTGTACGACAAGACAATGCCCCAGAACCGCAAGGCGGATCTGCAACAATTGCGCGCCTGGCTGAAAGCCGCCGGACAGGCGGCACGGGCGGAACGCGCCCCACGGCTGCCGGGTGCGTCGGCGCAGGGTCTTGCGCGCCGCGCGCTCGACTGGGCGGAAGTGCGCCCGGAATGGGGGCTGGCCGGGTGCGCGGCCTTCGTGGCGGCCCCGCGCGGCGCGACGGCGGCCAAGGATCTGGACGGGCGCGCCTTTCTGCACAGCTATAACTGGCAGGATGACACGGGCTTTGCCACCCTGGAACTGATCCTGACCGCGCCTGTCGTGGTCGCAAGCTGGATCAGCCTGCAATATTACGGCTCCACCGTGGCACCGAATGTGTTTGGCGGCGGCAACAAGCTTATCCACAACGTGACCGGCGGGATCGGCGTGATCGAGGGCAATTGCGGGCACCTGCGCCCCGGCCTGCCGGTGCAGGCGGTGCATGACGGATCACGGGACATGCACGCGCCGCTGCGCCTGTCGGTGATGATCGAAGCCCCGCGCGAGGCGATTTGGGATGTGCTTGAACGTCACCCGGACCTGCGCGCACTGTTCGACAACGGCTGGCTGCATCTGTTCGCTTTGCGCGGTGGCCGGGTTGAGGCACGCTACCGCGCGGGATCGAGATGGGAGGACACGACAATTGTACCAGACGCCGCGTGATGCACCATACGCATATGACTTGGGGCATGTGCGGGGGTAAGCTGGCGGCAAAACCTTGTGCGCCCGCGCCACATAAACGCGTGGCCCCCAAAAAACGCAGGCCGGTTTCGTCCCCGGCCTGTGACGCCGGTCAGCGTCCTTAACGCGCCAGCTGCTTCAGGTAGTGCCCGTACTCATTCTTATGATACAGTTGTGCCCGGTCGAGCAGGTGGTCGCGGGTGATCCAGCCCTTGTCATAGGCGATCTCGTCGGGGCTACCGGTTTGCAGGCCCTGTCGCTCTTGCAGGGTCCGCACGAAATTGCCCGCGTCCAGAAGGCTGCCATGGGTGCCGGTATCAAGCCAGGCATAGCCGCGGCCCATGCGTTCCACGGTCAGCTTGCCCTGTTCGAGATACATGTCCAGCAGGCTGGTGATTTCCAGCTCTCCGCGCGACGAGGGTGCTACGTTGCGCGCCATCTTCGGGGCATCACCATCCAGGAAATACAGCCCCGTGACAGCGAAATTCGAGGGTGGCACCTCTGGCTTCTCGATAATCATGCGCGCCTTGCCGTCCTCGTCAAAATCCACCACGCCATAGCGTTCGGGATCGGCCACGCGGTACCCGAACACCGTGCCGCCCTGCTCCACCACATCCGCGCGCTCCAGAAGCTTTGGCAGGCCGTGTCCGAAAAAGATGTTGTCCCCCAGCACCAGCGCCGAGGGGGCACCGTCAAGGAATTCCTCTGTCAGTAGATAAGCCTGCGCGAGGCCATCCGGGCTGGGTTGGACCACATAGGTAAAAGACATGCCCCATTGCGCGCCATCGCCAAGGACGCGCATGAACTGCGCGCGATCCTCTGGCGTGGTGATGATCGCGACCTCACGGATCCCACCCAACATCAGCACCGACAGCGGGTAATAGATCATCGGCTTGTCATAGACCGGCAACAATTGCTTGGAAACACCAAGCGTGACCGGGTACAGCCTCGTACCGGACCCTCCTGCCAGAATGATACCCTTGCGTTTGGTCATGAAAATTCGCTCCAATATATTGTGTTGTCAGCGGTCAGGGAATGGGCCTCGTCGGTCCTACCCCTCCTCAAGCGTCCGCAGGACCAGCGCCAACTCGTCCCGCCAGTCGGGGCGTGTGATCCCAAAGGTTTGGGCAAGGCGGCTGCAATCCATCCGCGAATTCAAGGGCCGGACCGCGGGTGTAGGATACTCCTTTGTCCCGATCCCCGTCACCGTCACATCGCGCCCCGCCTGGCGGAAAATCTCGGTGGCGAAATCGGCCCAGCTGGCATCCGGGGTGCCGGAAAAATGATGGATGCCCGACACAGCCGTATCGCGCCCTATTTGCCCCGCGATGGTCAGGCAAGCCGCCGCGATGGCCCGCGCGGATGTCGGCCCACCGATCTGATCGGCCACGACAGACAGCGCATCACGGCTGTCGGACAACCGCAGCATGGTCTTGACGAAATTGTTGCCATGCGCGGAAAACACCCAGCTTGTGCGCAGGATCACATGGGTGCAGCCGCTGGCGGCGATCGCCAACTCTCCGGCCAGCTTGGAGCGGCCATAGGCATTGGGCGGCGCGACCGGGTCATCAGGCGTCCAGGGCTTGGTGCCGTCTCCGGCGAAGACGTAATCGGTCGAGATATGCACCAGCGGAATGCCCAGGTCGGCACAGACCAGCGCCATTGCACCCGGCGCATCCCCGTTGATGACCGTCGCCAGCGCCTCTTCCTCCTCGGCGCGGTCCACGGCCGTGTAAGCGGCGGCGTTGATCACCACGTCCGGTGCGTGTTCCCGGATCGCAGCGGCGCAGGCATCGGGCTTTGAAAGATCCGCCTGATCGCGCCCGAGCGCCACCACATCGGCTTGCAACTGAAGTTCCGTGGCCACCTGTCCAGTCTTGCCGAATACGAGGATATTCATGCCTTGACCCCCAACCTTTCCCCTACCCCGTGCCGAGCCTGAAGCCTGCTCCACCAGGCATCGTTGTCGAGATACCATTGCACCGTCTTTTCCAGCCCCTCATCCACCGTCACCGAAGGCCGCCAGCCCAGTTCCTGACGGATGCGCGTCGGGTCGATGGCATAGCGCGCGTCATGGCCGGGGCGGTCTGTCACAAAGGTGATCTGATCCGCATAAGAGCCGCTCTGCTTAGGGCGTTTGGCATCCAGAATACCGCACAACGTCTGCACCAGTTGCAGGTTCGTACGCTCATTCTCGCCGCCGATATTGTAGGAGCGGCCAAGCGCGCCCTTGGCGACCACAAGCAGCAGCGCGTCTGCGTGATCCTCGACGTAAAGCCAGTCGCGGATATTCGATCCATCGCCGTAGATCGGCAGCGGCTTGCCCGCCAGCGCGTTGAGGATGATTACCGGCACCAGCTTTTCGGGGAAATGATACGGACCGTAATTGTTGGAGCAATTGGTAAGCACCACCGGCAGGCCGTAGGTTTCATGCCAGGCCCGCACAAGATGATCGGAACTCGCCTTGGAGGCCGAATAGGGGCTGCGCGGGTCATAGGGCGTGTCTTCGGTGAACTGCACCGCCGGGTCGTTGGGCAAGGAGCCGAACACCTCGTCGGTCGAGATGTGGTGAAAGCGGAAATGCGCGAAACGGCCCGCATCGGTCCAGTATTTCCGAGCGGCTTCCAGCATGTTGTAAGTGCCGGTGATATTGGTCTCGATGAAATCGCCCGGCCCGTCGATGGACCGGTCCACATGGCTTTCGGCGGCCAGATGCATCACCGCGTCGGGCTTGTGCGCGGCAAAGATCCGGTCAAGCGCCGCGCGGTCGCGGATATCGGCCTTCTCGAACGTGTAGCGAGGATTGTGCGCGATACTTGCCACGTTCTCCAGACACGCGGCATATGTCAGCGCATCAAGGTTGACCACCTCATGCCCGCGCGCGATCGCCAATCGCACCACCGCCGACCCGATGAACCCGGCCCCGCCGGTGACAAGCAGTTTCATTTGGCGCTCTCCGGGCTGAAGGGGCTGTCGAACCCGGCCAACCCCGGCGCAGCGGCGTCCTTGTCACTCAGCACGACCTCACCACCAAAGGGCCAGTCGATGCCGATATCGGGATCGTTCCAGATCAGCGCGCCTTCGGTTTCCGGGGCATAGTAATCAGAGCATTTGTAGATGATCTCCGTTTCCGGCACGAGCGTGACAAAGCCATGCGCAAAGCCCGCCGGGACCAGCAATTGGCAGCCGTTCTCGAACGACAGCTCGAATCCCACCCATTCGCCGTAGGTCGGGCTACCCTTGCGGATATCCACCGCCACGTCGAACAGCGCGCCCTTGCCACAGCGCACCAGCTTGTCCTGCGCATGGGGCGGCGCCTGAAAATGCAGGCCGCGCACGGTTCCGGGCGTCATCGACAGCGAATGGTTATCCTGCACGAACTCGATATCAATTCCATGTTCCGCCAGACCCTTGCGACTATAGCTTTCAGAAAAGAACCCACGGTGATCACCAAAACGGCGCGGTACAATAAGCTTGACGCCGTCAAGCTTGGTATCCTCGATCTGCATTTGAAAAAATCCCTGAAGTCACGGCAATATATCGCTTGGCTTACCACCAGACCTTTGCGGTGTCACGGACCCCTTGCGCCATGCTGTCAGCCCAGTTCACAATTGCCCCCGACGCATCAGGCACACCGCAGATTTTTTGGACGATGCGCTCCAAACCCCAGCTATTGCATACCTCTTCGAACGCATTTCTGAAATTGTAACATTTCCACACCAGCTTTTTTTGTGCTACGACACGTCTCAATTCAAAAGGCTATTTCAAAATGCTGGACCGCGACGCCGTCGATACGCTTGCAACCCGCCAAGATGTTGATAAGTATAACTTTTCATGTCGGTCAATGTCCGATGACGCCGTTGCCTTTCTGGGCTTTCAACGCACCAAGCAGATATCGCCCAAGGCGCGCAAATCATGGGAAGCCGGCAATCCCATCCCTCTGCGGCAAGAGGCCAGTGCGCGACGGCGCGAGATTTTTAACGGTGCGCTTTTGGAATGTTATCGCGAATACCTGCCTTTGCGTGAATACCTGAACGCGCATGGCATCACACCGAAATCCCTGATCGACATCGGCTGCGGACAGGCGATCCCCGATCTGTTTTTTCACCAGGAGTTCAAACCCCGATTCACCCTCGTGGATATAGAACAGACATGGGAACAATATCATTTATGGGCCGATAGCGGCGCGGGTTATGCCAGCCTTGAGGACGCGCGCGCCCTGTTGCACGAAAACGGCGCGGCGAAAACCAAAGTGAAAACCATCAATCCCACCAAAGACCCGGAATCGTTGGACGGGCTTGGCGCCGATATGGTGATCAGCTTTTATTCCTGCGGATTTCATTACCCCGTGGACGAATATGCCGATCTGATGATCAGCACAATCCGCGCGGGCGGCGTGGTTTGCCTTGATCTTCGCAAAAGATATCTGCGACGCGCGCCGCCGGCGTTGCAGGCCGTGCTGGACGCGGGGCAGATTAACGAGATTTACGACGACAAGCGGTCAAAGCGGATCGTATTGCGCGCGCAATAACGCGTTCCGCCTCAAACCTGCGACATCGCCTAACGCGTTTCGCCTTCAATTGACGCCTCAGGTTAAAGGCAAAACGCTTTATCTGCCTTGTGATCCCCGATCAGGTGATCCTGCAATGGAACGGTGCCGAAACACGGGGCATCCGCCGGGTTTGAGATGCGGTCAGTCCTGAATGCTTTCCAGATAGGTCAGCAAGGCCGCCAAGGGGCGCGGCGTGGGCGTCAGCACTCCGTCGCCCACATCCACCGGCACCGTATCGCCCCGAAGCAAAAGGCCGAATTCCGGCATCTCGTGACCCGGCAGGCCAGTGCGGTCGTAGCCGTCGATCACCGACAGCACCCGCGCGCGCGGGAATTCGCCGTCTACGCTCAACCCTGTCAGATCCGAAGGCGGCTGATCAAAAGAGTCAGCCCACGGCCCGTTACCCCCGCCGGACGCACCATGGCATTGCGCACAATTTTCATTATACAGGCGTGCGCCCTCTGACGGTTCCGGCATGGAGACTTCTGCGCAGGCCGCTACGACCGCAAGAAACCCCATTGGTATCAGCACCTTGTATATCATCGCGCGCCTCCTTCTCCCGAACCCTGCCAGCACAGGCTGACAGCTGCGTTGACGCAAATCAAGCCAACTCGCCCGCCAGCGCGCGATCAATCAGCGCGACGGTTTCCTTGACACCATAAAGCGCGATGAAGCCGCCGAACCGCGGGCCCTGGCTTGCCCCCAAAAGCACCTCGTAGATCGCCTTGAACCAGTCGCGCAACGGCTCGAACCGGTCACGGCCGACAGCGTAGACCACGGATTGCAAAGCCTCGTCCTCGACCGGCCCGTCATAGCTGGCCAACTGGTCGCGCAAATCCTGCAACGCCTCACGCTCCAGGTCCGTTGGGGCACGGCATTGCCGGTGCGGCGCAACGAAATCCTTGTAATACTTTACCGCGAACCCGGCGGCCTGATCCAGATCCGGGTGCGTTTCCGGGCTGGCATCCGGCGCATACCGGCGGATAAAACCCCAGAGCGTGTCCTTGTCATGGGCAGAGGCCACCGACGCCAGATTGAGCAGCATCGCAAAGGACACCACCATCCGGCTTTCAGGCACGTTGCCATTGTGGATGTGATGCACCGGGTTGGCCAGTTTCTGCGCGGCGTCCTGAGTGGCATAGGCGCGCAATTGCTGGTGATATTCGTCCACCGCCTTGGGGATCACGTCAAAATACAGCCGCTTCGCTGTCTTGGGCTTGAGATACATGAAATAGCTCAGGCTTTCGGTCGAGGCATAGGTAAGCCATTCGTCGATCGAGATACCGTTGCCCGAGGATTTGGAGATCTTCTGCCCACTGTCATCAAGAAACAGCTCGTAGGTGAAATGCTCGGGCGCCTTCTGGCCAAGGATCTCGCAGATCCGGTCATAGATCGGCGTGTTTGTGGAATGGTCCTTGCCATACATCTCGAAATCAACGCCAAGCGCCGCCCAGCGCGCCCCGAAATCGGGCTTCCACTGCAATTTCACATTGCCGCCCGTCACCGGCAGCGTCCATTCGCGCCCGTCTTCGTCATCGAAGGTGATCTCGCCCTTGGCGGCGTCCACGTGCTTGATCGGCACATACAGAACACGACCCGTCTCTGGGTGCAGCGGCAGAAAGATCGAATAGGTCTGCCGACGTTCCTCGCGCAGGGATTTCAGCATGACCTTCATCACATCGTCATAGCGTTCGGCAGCGCGCAACAGCACCTCATCGAACCGGCCGGACTTGTAAAATTCGGTGGCCGAGTAGAATTCGTATTCGAACCCGAACGTATCCAGAAACCGGCGCAGCATGGCGTTGTTGTGATCGCCGAAACTGTCATGGGTGCCGAACGGGTCGGGCACGGAGGTCAGCGGTTTTTGCAGGTGCTCTTGCAGCATGTCCTGATTTGGCACGTTGCCGGGCACCTTGCGCATCCCGTCCAGATCATCCGAAAAGCAGATCATCCGGGTCGGGATATCGCTGATCATCCCGAACGCGTTGCGGATCATGGTCGTGCGCAGCACCTCGCCAAAGGTGCCGATATGCGGCAGGCCCGACGGGCCATAGCCTGTCTCGAACAGCACATATCCCTTTTCGGGCGGGGTCTTTTCATAGCGTTTGAGCACGCGGCGCGCTTCTTCAAAAGGCCAGGCTTTCGAGCTCATTGCAGCGTCGCGCAATTCAGACATGGGTCTCTCCGGTTGATTGCCCCGGCGGGCGCGCGCGGGGTCGTGCGCTTCCTATTGCCGAGGGGCGGGACAGTCAATAATCTGCGCCGCGAACGCCCTCATGAAGGACAGGCCGATGACCGATCAGATCCCCCACCCGCTCAGCCCGCAGGATTGCCTTGTCGCGGTGATGATCGCGGTCTCGGCCTCGGACGAAGACATAAGGACCGCCGAACTGGTCAAGATCGAAAGCGCGGTAAACAACCTGCCAATCTTCGCGTCCTACGATGTGGACAGGGTGCGCGCCATTTCGCAGATGGTATTCGACCTTTTCAGCGTGGAAGATGGGCTTGACGCGCTTTTTGGTCTGGTGCGCGACAACCTGCCAGAGCGGCTGGTCGAGACAGCCTATGCGCTGGCCTGTGACGTGGCCGCCGCCGATGGAACGCTTGACGAAACGGAACTGCGCATCCTCGAAGAGATCCGCTATGAGCTGACGATCGACAGGCTGGCGGCGGCGGCGATTGAACGCGGCGCGCGGGCGCGTCACCTGACCGCGTGACACGCGCGGTCACGCGCGGGGAACATTTCGCAGTTTTCTTTCGCGGCGAAACACGGTCTATACTGCCCCGGAACCGACAGGGAGACCCCGATCATGCGCCCCGTTTTCGTCAATATCCGCTGCAAGCCCGGCCGGTCCTATCACGTGGCCGAGGCCATCGCGCTACGAGAAATCCATTCCGAGCTGTATTCCACCTCGGGGCCGTTCGACCTGTTGCTGAAACTTTACATCCCCGACGGCGCGGACGTGGGCAAGTTCATCAATGAAAACCTGCTGGATATTCCCGATATCGAACGAACGGAAACAACGCTGACCTTCAAGGCCTTCTGAGACAACACAAAGAACTGGGAGAAACGGATGCGACTGACATCACTTATCGCGGGCGCCTGCATGGCGGCCCTTGGCGGCGGTGCCCTGGCCGAGGAGGGCAAGGTCAAGGTCGGCATGATCACGACGCTGTCGGGTGGCGGCGCGGGGCTTGGCATCGACGTGCGCGACGGCTTCGTGCTGGCGGCCAAGATGGCGGGCAATGACGACCTTGAAATCGTGATAGAGGACGATCAGCGCAAGCCCGACATCGCTGTCAAACTGGCAGACAAGATGATTCAGTCCGAAAAGGTCGACGTCCTGACCGGCATCATATTCTCGAACCTTGCCATGGCGGTGATCCCCGCGGCGACGGCACAGGGCAAATTCTACCTGTCGCCCAATGCCGGCCCGTCTGCGCTTGCGGGCAAGGGATGTCATCCGAATTACTTCAATGTCGCATGGCAGAACGACAACCTGCACGAGGCGGCGGGAGCCTATGCCAATGACGCGGGTTTTGCCAACAGCTTCATCCTGGCGCCGAACTATCCGGCGGGTCAGGACGCGCTGACCGGGTACAAGCGTATCTACGAAGGCGAGCTTGCCGGAGAGATGTTTACCCAGCTTGGCCAGACCGACTACGCCGCCGAGATCGCGCAGATCCGCGCGAGCGGAGCGGACAGCGTGTTCTTCTTCCTGCCCGGCGGGATGGGGATTTCGTTTCTCAAGCAATATGCCGATAGCGGCGTGAACCTGCCCGTTGTCGGCCCGGCTTTCAGCTTTGATCAGGGCATCCTGCAAGCCGTGGGCGAGGCCGCAATGGGCGTGAAGAATACAAGCCAGTGGAACAAGGATCTGGATAACCCCGCCAACAAGGTCTTTGTCGACGCGTTTCAGGCCGAATACGGCCGCCTGCCCTCGCTTTACGCCTCACAGGGGTATGACACCGCGAACCTGTTGCTGTCTGCGATGGCGAAGGCCGATATCTCGGACGCAGAGGCATTCCGCGCGGCGCTGAAAGAGGCGGACTTCGCCTCGACCCGTGGCGATTTTGCTTTTGCATCCAACAATCACCCGATTCAGGACATCTACGTGCGCGAGGTCATCAAGGAAGGTGACGTCTACACCAACAAGATCATCGGCGTGGCGCTGGAAGATCATTCCGACGCCTATGTCGCAGACTGCAAGATGTAGCACACAAACCGCCCCGGGCTTGACCCGGGGCCTTTCCCGGATCTTTTCACACGTCCCCGGCTCAAGCCCGGAACGCGACAGGCAATCGGCCAATGACACCCGTTCTCTTCATCGAACAGGTCCTTAACGGGCTTCAATCCGGCGTCATGCTTTTCCTCATGGCGGCCGGGCTGACGCTTGTGTTCGGGGTTATGGGGCTGATAAATCTTGCGCATGGCTCGCTTTACATGGTCGGTGCCTTTACCGCCGCCGCCGTGGCGGGCGCGACGGGGTCTTTCGCGCTGGCGCTGATGGCCGCGCTTGCCGCCGCCGCCGCTGCGGGTGCCATTGTGGAGCTGGTGGTGATCCGGCGGCTTTACGATCGTGACCATCTCGATCAGGTGCTGGCCACCTTCGCGCTGATCCTGATCTTTTCCGAAGGTACGCGGTACATCTTCGGGTCCTTCCCGCTTTTCCTTGATATCCCCGATTACCTGTCCGGCCCGGTCACCTTGCCCGGCGGTATCCAGTACCCGCTTTACCGGCTGACGATCATCGGCATCGGGCTGACCATCGCCGCCGGTCTGTTCTGGCTGATCTCGTATACCCGGCTTGGCATCCGCATCCGCGCGGGAGAGGCGGACCGCGAGATGATCGCGGCGCTTGGCGTCGACATTTCCAAGCTGTACACGATCGTCTTCGCCCTCGGCGCGGCGCTTGCCGGGCTGGCGGGCGCGCTTGTCGGTGCCATACAATCAGTGCAGGTGGGCATGGGCGAGCCAGTGCTGATCCTTGCCTTCGTGGTGATCGTGATCGGCGGGATCGGGTCGATCAAGGGCGCGCTTGTGGGCGCGGTCCTTGTCGGGCTGACCGATACGCTGGGCGGGCTGTTCCTGCCCGCGCTATTCGCGCTGTTCATGGACAATTCCGCCGCGCAGACGACCGGATCTGCGCTGGCGTCGATGCTGATCTATATCCTGATGGCCGTGGTGCTGGTGTGGCGGCCCCAAGGGCTGTACGGGGCGCGCCCCGCATGAGCCGCGAGGGATGGATCAACGCGGCACTTTACGCAGGGCTGCTGGCTGTGCCGCTTTGGGCGTGGCTGGCGGATGAGCCCTTCACCATCACGCTGGCCACGCGCGTGGCGATCCTTGCGCTGGCGGGTGTGGGGCTGAATATTGCGCTCGGGCTTGGCGGGCTGGTCAGCCTTGGCCATGCCGCGTTTTTCGGGATCGGCGGCTATGAGATGGGCATCCTTGCCAGCCATGCCCAAAGCTACAGCCCATTGATGGAGACACCCTTCCTGATCGAAGGCACCAAATCCATGCCCATCATCTGGCTGGTGGCGGTGCTTGCCTCGGGCCTCGCGGCGCTGGTGATCGGGGCGCTCAGCCTGCGCACATCGGGCGTCTATTTCATCATGATCACGCTGGCCTTCGGGCAGATGTTCTATTTCTTCGCCATAAGTTGGCCCGCATATGGCGGCGAGGACGGCCTGTCGATCTATGTGCGCAACGGGTTTCCGGGCCTGAACACGCTGGACCCGATCCAGTTCTTCGCGATCTGCTTTGTATTGCTGTCGGCGGCGCTCTGGCTAAGCGCGCGGCTGGCCGCGTCGGAATTCGGGCTCGCGCTGGGGGCAGCGCGGCAAGCGCCGCGACGGGCGGAAACCGTGGGGCTTAGCCCCTACCGGCTGCGGCTGCTGGCCTTCGTCATATCGGGCGCGATCACCGGGCTGGCAGGGGCGCTTTTCGCCGATCTCAACCGGTTCGTGTCGCCCACCATGTTTAGCTGGCAATTATCGGGCGAGTTGATCGTCTTCATCATCCTTGGCGGCGTGGGCCGCCTTTTCGGCCCCGTGGCCGGGGCCGCGCTTTTCATCACGCTGGAACATTTTCTGGGCGGCCTGTCGGAGTTCTGGCACATCTATCTGGGCCTGTTGCTGCTGCTCGTGGTGCTGTTCGCGCGCGGCGGGATCATCGGGCTGCTTGCCGGGAGGAGGGTGGCGCATGACTGATCCGGTGCTGTCGGTGCAAGGGATCAGCAAGTCCTTCGGGGCGGTGTGCGCCTCGGACGGGATCTCGCTTGATCTCAGGCAGGGCGAGATCCATGCCATCATCGGCCCGAATGGCGCGGGCAAATCCACACTGATCGCGCAGATCTGCGGGGGCTTGCGCCCAGACGCGGGGCGGATCGACTTTCTTGGCCGCGACATCACCGGGCTTTCCGTGCCCGCCCGCGCGCGGCTGGGGTTGGCGCGCACCTTCCAGATTTCCGCGCTGGCGATGGAGGATACCGCGCTTCAGAATGCCATGCTGGGCGCGCTGATGCCGCGTGGCGGGCGGCTGGGGTTCTTTCGCCCAGTGCTGAGGAATGCCGCCTTGCGCGACACCGCGATGCAGGCGCTGGAGCGCGTGGGGCTGGCCGATCAGGCGGCGCTGCGCACGGCGGAGCTGTCACATGGGCAACGCCGCCAGCTTGAGATCGCGGTCGCGCTGACGCTCCGCCCCCGCGCCTTTGTCATGGACGAGCCGATGGCGGGCATGGGCGCGGAGGGCTCGCGCCAGATGACGGCCTTTCTGGAGGGGCTGCGCGAGGAGGCACCGATCCTGCTGGTGGAGCATGACATGGACGCGGTCTTTGCGCTGGCCGACCGGATCACGGTGCTGGTCTATGGGCGCTGCATCGCCACGGGCACCGTGGCCGAGATCCGCGCCAGCCGCGAGGTGCGCGAAGCCTATCTGGGCGAGGACGCATGACCCTGCTAAAGGTCGGTAATATCAGCGCCTTTTACGGCGTGACGCAGGCGCTGTTCGACGTGTCGCTTGACGTGGCACGGGGCGAGGTCGTGGCGCTTTTGGGGCGCAACGGGATGGGCAAATCGACGACGGTCAAGGCGATCTGCCGGCTGTTGCCGACACGCGCGGGCGGGCTGCATTTCGACGGTCAGGATCTGGGCCGCCTGCCCGCCTATCGCGCCGCGCGGCTGGGGATCGGGCTGGTGCCAGAAGGGCGGCGATGCTTTGCCAATCTGACGGTCGAGGAAAACCTGATCGCGGCGGCGCGACGCGGGCACTGGGATCTGGCGCAGGTGACAGGGCTGTTCCCAAGGCTGGAAGAGCGGCGCACGCAATCGGCGGCGACGCTATCGGGCGGCGAGCAACAGATGCTGGCCATTGGGCGGGCGCTGATGACCAATCCGCGCCTTCTGATCCTCGACGAGGCAACCGAGGGATTGGCCCCCCTGGTCCGGCAAGAGATCTGGTCGGCCATCGCCCGGCTCAAGACGGAAACCGGGCTTGGCATTCTCATTATCGACAAGTCGCTGACGGAACTGGGACAGGTGGCAGATCGCGCCGTTATCCTGCAACGCGGCAGCAGCATCTGGACCGGCCGCTTCGACGAGATTACGGCAGAGATCGCCGCGAATTACATCGGGGTCTGAGAGAGGCGCACCACCCTTCAGGCCCGCCGACGCCGCTTGCGACCACCACCAGCCTCGCCTTCGCCGCGCCCGCCTGTATTGAAGGACGGGGTGGGCAATGGCGCGACCTTGGACAGTTCCGGGAACGGATCTGTCTTGTGCGGAATGGCGTTGGCGGCAACGAAATGTTCCTGAAAGCGGGGTTCGATGGCCGTTTCGACCTTGGTGATCGCGCGCACCGTGCGCTCGATCTCGGCCCGAGCGCCGACATTGCACAGCGCGATACGCGCCCCGGTCCCGGCAGCGTTGCCCGCGGATGTAACCTTGTCAAGCGGCACATCCGGGATCATTCCCAACACCATCGCGTGCTTGGCCGAGATATGCGCGCCAAAGGCCCCGGCCAGCACCACGCGGTCCACCTTGTCCACGCCGCGTTCATCCATCAAAAGGCGCGCACCGGCATAAAGCGCCGATTTGGCAAGCTGGATAGCGCGGATATCGCCTTGCGTCACGGTGATGCGCGGCCCGCCCTCGGCAGTGGCGTCGTGGATCAGATAGGCATGGGTGCGCCCCTCAGCGACCATGCGGTCAGTGCCGGTTTGCGCGGCCGATCCAATCAGCCCGCTATCATCCATCAGCCCGGCCATGCGCAATTCGGCCACCGCCTCGATGATGCCAGAGCCACAAATGCCGGTGATGCCGGTGGCGGCGGTTTCTTCCCAGAAACCCACCTCGTCAGACCACTTGTCACAGCCGATCACGCGAAAGCGCGGTTCCTTTGTTTCCGCGTCAATACGGATCGCCTCAATCGCGCCAGGTGCAGCGCGCTGACCGCTTGAGATCTGCGCGCCCTCGAACGCGGGGCCGGTGGGAGACGAACAGGCCAGCACCCGGCTTTTATCCCCCAGCAGGATTTCCGCGTTGGTGCCCACATCCACGATCAGCGCCAGATCCTCGGACTTGCCCGGCTCTTCCGAGAGGGCCACGGCGGCGGCATCAGCCCCCACATGGCCCGCGATGCAAGGCAAGACGTAAGTGCGCGCACGGGTGTTGATCGCGGCCAGATCCAGGTCGCGCGCGGGCATCGAAATACTGTCGGACGTGGCCAGCGCAAAGGGTGCCTGCCCCAGTTCCACCGGGTCGATCCCCAGCAGCAGGTGATGCATGACCGGGTTGCAGACGAACACCGTCTCCAGGATCAGTTTCGCGTCGATCCCGGCCTCGACCGCAATTTCGGCGGCCAGCGTGTCGATCGCCTCGCGCACCGCTTTTGTCATCTCGACGTCGCCACCGGGATTCATCATGGCATAGCTGACCCGGCTCATCAGGTCTTCGCCAAAGCGGATCTGCGGGTTCATGATGCCAGAACTTGCCATCACCTCGCCCGACACAAGATCGGTCAGATGCGCGGCAATGGTGGTGGAGCCAAGGTCGATGGCCAGCCCGTAAATGCCCGCCTCGTGCAGGCCCGGCCAGATCTCGATCACCCGCGCCGTGTTGTCGGTGTGGGACTTGTGCAGCGCGACAGTGACCTCGAACTTGCCCTTGCGCAGAACGGGCTGCAACTTGGACAGCAGCGTCAGGTCGGCGCTTATCTCGTCGATACCCCATTCCTTTTGCAGGGCGCGTTCCAGCCGCTCCAGATCGCCGGTGGGGGTGTGCATGTCCGGCTCGTCGACCTTGACGAAATAGAGCCGCGTCGCCGGGTCCATCTCGATCACGCGGGCAGAGGCGGCCTTGCGCACGACCTGCTTGTGCACCTGGCTTTCGGCGGGCACGTCGATCACAACGTCGCCCATCACCTGCGCCTGACAGCCAAGGCGGCGGCCCGGTTTCAGTCCGCGTTTTTCGTCATAGCGCGCCTCGACGCTGTTCCATTCCGACAGCGCATCGGCATGAACGGTGACGCCATGCTTGGAAAATTCGCCATAGCCCGGCGTGATCTGGCACTTGGAGCAAATGCCGCGCCCGCCACAGACCGAGTCGAGATCGACGCCAAGCTGGCGCGCAACGGTCAGGACGGGTGTGCCCTTGGGAAAACGCCCACGCTTGCCCGAGGGGGTGAAAACGACAAGAGGATCGGTGCTCATGGTCCGGCAGCCTTTGGAAAATTCACGGGTCTGCGCGGGACCATAAAGGTTTCGCAGGACTGTGAAAGGCTGCAACCGGCAAAAATAGGTTGGCGGGCGTCATCGCGTCGCGCTGCTGCCTTTCAGAAGATCGAGAATCGCCTGCCTGTCGCCATCCAGCGCAGGCGCAGGGCCGCGCGTGGCGGGATCGGCAAGAGCGCTCATCTTGATCGGATTGCCAGCCGCCACGAAGGCGGGCTGCCCTTGGGCGTCCAGCACATCCACCACCATGTTGCGCGCCAGAAGCTGCGGATCGCGCAGCGCCTCGGCCACGTTCTGAATGGGGCCGGTGGGCACGCCTGCTTCTTCCAGCCGGGCGATCCAATGCGCCTTGGGCGCATCCAGCGTGATCGCCTCGATCAAGCGTTTCAGCGTACGGGCATTCTCGCAGCGTGCCGCGTTCGTGGCAAAACGCACATCATTGTCCAGCGGTAGCCCAAGCACAGCGCAAAGCCGCGCAAACAGCGCGTCATTGCCCGCCGCGATCACGAAAAGACCGTCGCTGGCATGGAACGTCTCGAACGGCGTGATCGACGGGTGCCGCGCCCCCGAGGGGCCGGGCGGCGTGCCGGTGGCGGTGGTTATGGCCACCGCATGTTCCAGAATGGCCAACTGCGCGTCCAGCATGGCGATGTCGATCTTCTGACCAAACCCGGTCTTTTCCCGGTCGATCAGGGCGGCCAGCACCCCCTGCACCAGGTACATGCCCGCCACGATATCCCCGATGCTGGCGCCGACGCGCACCGGGTCGCGGTCTTGCTCTCCGGTAATCGACATGACACCACCGCGCGCCTGTACCACCATGTCATAGGCCGGTTTCAGCGCCTCCGGCCCTGTATGGCCAAACCCGCTGACCGCGCCATAGATCAGCGCGGGATGCCGCTTGTGCAGCGTCTCCCAGCCGTATCCCAGCTTTTCCATCGTGCCCGGTCGGTAGTTTTCGAGAATCACATCGGCCCGCGCCAGCAGATCGTCGAACACCGCCCGGTCCGCCGCATCCTTCAGGTCCAGCGCGATGGATTGCTTGCCATGATTGATCGTCGCGAAATAGGCGCTTTGCCCGTTCTTGAAGGGCGGAAAGGCGCGGGTATCGTCGCCCGATCCGGGCTTTTCCACCTTGATCACCTGCGCACCCAGATCCTGAAGCGTGAGCGAGGCAAAAGGCCCGGCCAAGACATGTGTCAGGTCGAGAACGATCAGGTTTTCCAGCGGCGCGGGCATCGTGACCTCCTTTTGATGTCATTCGGGCATACTTCTGACGCGCAAAGGTCACAAGGATCTGACAGGTTTCGGATCTATGGACAGCCCGCGCCACCTGACGCAGCATAGAGTGAGGCGCGGCACATAATAAGGACGCAAAACATCATGGCATATACCGAAGGCCTCGCGATTTTCATCTTCGTGCTGGCGCTTTGGATATGGTCACGAATGCGGGCTTTGATCCGGCCCAGCCAGGGCGCGCGGATCGAACCGCGCCCCGGCACCGCGATCCTGCTGGTGAACCTGCAAGAGGCGTTCTGGAACGATGCCCGGTACACGGGCGATCAGCGCGCGCGGGTCGAGGCGGCCGTTCTCCGCGAAGTGACCCTTGCCCAGCATAATGACCAGCCGGTGATCGCGCTGCGGCAGGAATATTCCGACCTTGGCTTTCGCCTTGTCGCGCGGCTGTTGCACGGCGGCAAGGCGGTCCGGGGTGGGCCGGGGCTTGGCCTTGCCGCGCCATTTGTCGGCATGGCCGATCATATGGTGGTCAAACAGGTGCAGGACGGGTTCGAAAGCGGAGAGCTTGACACCGTGCTGCGCGCGTTGCGCATCGGGCGGCTGCGCTTCCTCGGGCTGGCCGGCGAACATGACGTAGCCAAGACGGCGCAGGGCGCGCTCAATCGCGGTTACGAGGTGGAACTGGTAAGCGACGGCATCGCCACTGCACGCGACGGCGCGTTCGATCCCGTGGCAGAGGCGCTTGGCGGTCAGGGCGCGCGCGTGGTCTGACCCCTCAGCCGCGCCGGATGTCCGCACCAAGCGCGGCCATCAACGGCTCGAATATCGGAAAGGACGTGGCGATCGGGCTGCCGTCATCCACAGAAACGGGCTTTTGCGCGGCCAGTCCCAGCACCAGGAATGACATCGCAATCCGGTGGTCGAGATGGCTGGCGCAGGTCGCCCCGCCCGGCACGCCGCCTGCGCCGCGCCCGTGCACGATCCACCAATCCTCGCCTTCCTCGACCTCGACACCGCAGGCGCGCAGGCCCGTGGCCATCGCGTCGATCCGGTCGGATTCCTTGACGCGCAATTCCTTGACCCCGCGCATCACGGTGGCACCGGTGGCGCAGGCCGCGACCACGGCAAGCACGGGGTATTCGTCAATCATGCTGGCGGCGCGCTCTGGCGGTACTTCGATACCATGCATGTCGGGCGAGAAGCGCGCGCGCAGGTCGGCCACAGGCTCTCCCCCCTCTTCGCGCTCGTTTTCATAGGTCAGGTCCGCGCCCATTTCGCGCAGCGTGGTAAACAGCCCTGCGCGCGTGGGATTCAGCCCGATACTGGGCACCAGCACGTCCGACCCTTCGGTGATCAGCGCCGCGCAAACCGGAAAGGCGGCGCTTGACGGGTCCCGCGGCACGGTGATGGTCTGCGGGCGCAGCTCTGGCTGACCGGTCAGGGTGATGACGCGGCCTTCCTCGGTGATCTCGGTCGTGATCTCGGCTCCGAATCCGGCAAGCATCCGTTCGGTATGATCGCGGGTGGCCTCCTGCTCGATAACCACGGTCTGACCGGGCGCATTCAGCCCCGCCAGCAGCACGGCGGATTTCACCTGCGCCGACGGGACCGGCACGGTGTAGCGCACGGGCACCGGGTCCGCCGCCCCCATGATTGTCATCGGCAGCCGCCCACCCGAGCGTCCAACGGTCTGCGCCCCGAACAGCGCCAGCGGATCGGTCACACGCGCCATCGGGCGCTTGTTCAGGCTGGCATCACCCGTGAAGGTGGCGGTGATCGGCGAGGTCGCCATCGCGCCCATGATCAGCCGCACGCCAGTGCCGGAATTGCCGCAGTCGATGACCTGTCCGGGTTCGGCAAAGCCACCCACGCCGACGCCATGCACATGCCATGTGCCGTCATCGTCGCGTGTCACCTCTGCCCCCATGGCGCGCATCGCCTTGGCGGTATCAAGCACGTCCTCGCCCTCAAGCAGGCCGGTCACGCGGGTTTCGCCCACCGACAGCGCGCCAAGGATCAGCGCTCGGTGCGAGATGGACTTGTCGCCCGGAACATCGGCGCACCCGGAGAGATTGCGGGACACATGCGCTTGCATGGGAACAGGGGTGCCTTGTGCGGACATGAACGAACCTCTTGGACAGACGGGATCTTTGCCATCGCTGATAGCCCAGAGAGATAGGCGCGTCCATCGCCGCGCGCAGTTTCAGCCCGTCTCGTCCTCAAGGTGGAGCTTCATGTCGATCAGCACCTTTTGCAGGGCGGTCGTTTCCTTCAACAGGCGCTTGGCCTCGGTCACGGTGATCACACCATCCTCGATGGATTGCTGATATTCCCCCATGAGCATAGCAAAGCGTTGGCTGAGCGCGATCACGTCACTGTTCACGCCGCCGCTGGCGCGTGTATTCGCGCGGGACGCTTCGAATTTCAGACCGATGCCGTTCAGCTCTGCGAGCGCTGCGGTCACATGCGGATAGGAGGACGCCGATTCGAGCGCCGCCACGGCATCGACAGGCATGAAACGGTCGCCATGTTCGTCATGGTCGGAGTAATAGCGCCCAAGCGTGGCCTTGGACTTGCCCGTCAGTTCACATGCAGCCTCTATGCCGACATCCTTTACAAGGGTCTCGGTGTGCTTTTTCAGATAACTACCAGCTTTCGACATAGCCCTCGCACCTTTTAACCTGTCGCCTTATGCGAAAATCAGGCTCTTGGCGCAATGGTTTGCTGCGTCGCGGGATCAGTTGCGCCGCAAAAGCACAGATCAGATAAATGGTGGAACGCTTTCGCCTCCCGCTGGCCGCGCCCGCGCATGACGCATGTCAAGCCCGACAGTGCGGCGGGTGCCGGCTCAATTCACCAGATTGGGCGGCTCTTGCCCGGCGAGCGCCGCACGCAGGTTTTCGATCGCCACACGGCCCATCGTCTCGCGAACTTCCAGTGTCGATGTGCCCATATGCGGCAAGAGCGTCACGTTATCCATCGCCTTGAGCGCGCCGGGCACATGCGGTTCGTTCTCGAACACATCAAGCCCGGCCCCGCCGACCTGGCCGCCTTGCAGCGCCTTGATCAGCGCGGCCTCGTCCACGATATCGCCGCGCGCCACGTTGATAAGATGGGCATGGGGCTGCATCTGCGCCAGTTCCCCGGCCCCGATCATATGACGTGTCTCGGGGCTGGCGGGTACGGCGACCACAACGAAATCCGCCGCTTGCAACAGCGCGTCCATCTCGACCCGGCGGGCGGGAAAGCCCGGTGCTTTGTCGCTGCGCGCGGTGTAGATCACATCCATCCCGAACCCGTGATGACAGCGGCGCGCAATGGCCGCGCCGATGCGGCCCATGCCGATGATGCCCACCGTCTTGCCGGTCACGTGCAACCCCAAAAGCTGTGTCGGGTTCCAGCCGGGCCACTTGCCCGCGCGCAACATGCGCTCTCCCTCGGCCGCGCGGCGCGCGCTCATCAGGATCAGGGTCATGCCGATATCGGCGGTCGCATCGGTCACCGCGCCGGGCACGTTGGTCACCATGACGCCCGCGCTACGCGCCGCGGCAAGGTCGATATGGTTGATGCCCGCGCCGTAATTCGCCAGCACCTTGCAGCGGGGGTGGTGCGCGTCGCGGAAAACTTCTGCCGAGAATGTATCGCCGAACATCACCAGCACACCGTCATACAGGTTCAGCGCCGCGCGCATCTGCCCGATCTTGAGCGGCGTGTTGTCGGTGCGCATTTCCACGTCAAAATGCTCACGGGCCATGTCGGCCACGCTTTCCGGCAAAGGCCGTGTGAAATAGACCCGCATCAATGCATCCGTTCGCCCAAAGGCACGTCCTTGTCCGGGCCGATCAACACAATATCGCCGCTTTCGTCAGACAGGCCAAGCACCAGCACCTCTGACATGAAGGGGCCGATCTGGCGCGGGGGGAAATTGGTGACGGCAATCACCTGTTTGCCCACCAACGCGTCGGGCGCGTAATGCGCCGTGATCTGCGCCGATGTCTTCTTCTCACCCAGATCAGCCCCGAAATCTATCCAGAGCTTGATCGCGGGCTTGCGCGCCTCGGGAAAGGGTTCGGCGCGGACAATGCGCCCCACGCGGATATCCACTTTCAGAAAATCGTCGATCCCGATGGCATCAGTCATCGCGCAAGTCCCGTGAGCGGTCTGCGGCGGCTTTCACGGTGCTCCGCATCAGCGGCGGCAGGCCGGTCTCCTCACTCATCAGCACCTCAAGCCCGGCCTGCGTAGTGCCATTCGGGCTGGTGACGTTGACGCGCAATTGCGCGGGCGTTTCCTCTGCATCCTCGGCCAGTGCCCCTGCGCCGGCGACAGTCGCTTGCGCAAGTTGCATCGCCAGTTCCGGCGAAAGCCCCTGCGCCTCTCCGGCGGCGGCCATGCATTCAATCATGTGAAACACATAGGCCGGGCCGGACCCGGACACGGCCGTGACCGCGTCCATCTGATCCTCGCTCTCCAGCCGCACCACCTGCCCCACCGCTTTCAGCAGCGTTTCCGAAAGGTCAAGCTGCGCAGCGGATGTATGCGCGTTACCGATGATTGCGGTGATGCCCCGGCCGACCGCGGCGGGCGTGTTGGGCATGGCGCGCACGATGGGGCTTTGTGCGCCAAGGGTCTTTTCAAAGGCGGCGATAGGCGTTCCGGCGGCGACCGAGATGAAAAGCGTCTCGCCATTGCCCATTGCCGCGATGGCGGGCAGCGCATCGCCCATCATCTGCGGCTTGACCGCGATCAGCACGATGGCGGGGTTTTCAGGCAGATCCGCGTTGATCCGAACGCCGGTGGACTGCAACCAGTCCGTAGGATTGGGGTCGATCACCCAGACGGAAGACGGTGGCAGATCGCGTTTCAGCCAGCCTGCCAGCATGGCCGAGCCCATCTTTCCGCAGCCCAGCAAAACAAGGCCGCCACGCGCCACATCGTCCATTTCCATCGGGTCACTCCTGCCGGTTGGGATCATGTCTGGCGAAGTGATACGCGCGCGGGGCAAAGGGCGCAACGCCCCCCGCCCGGCGGCTTGCGAAAACGCGCTCAGGCGCGGCCGTAGGCCTCGGACATGGCCACCTTGATGGCATCTTCGGGCGTGCGATCCCCCCAGACGGCCAGTTGAAAGGCCGGGTAGTAGCGTTCGGCGCTCAGAACGGCGGCGGTGATCAGCGTGTCCACCTGTTCGGGGCTGACCCCCTGGGTGCCGGACATCACCAGCCCATAGCGATACACCATCAGCTTTTGCTCGACCCAATAGGTAAAGGCCCCGGCCCAGCATTGGTCATTGACCTCGTTGAGCAGATGGTAAAGCACCGGCAGCTTGTCTTCTGGCGGCTCCATCTCGAAGGTGCAGACCATGCGCAGCGTCTCGTCATGGCCCGACCACGCGAGCGTGATGGAATAGGTGCGCCACTGGCCTTCGACGGCCATCGCGATCTGATCATCGCCGATCCGGTCGAAATCCCACTCGTGATGTTCGGCAAGATGTTCGACGATATCAATAGGATGAAGCTCGTCACTCAGAAACTGCTCGGAAAGTGCCATGGCGCCACCTCTTTTGTTGTAGCGCGGGGTCGGCAGCACCCCAGCGCTTGGTGCCAGCTCTAGAACGGGGGGCTTATCCCTCTGTCCATACAATATATGGTGCGGGGTGGATGACGGCCTGTAAAGCTATTTCTTGGGGATAACCCCAATAACTTGTGGATGACATGAAAATTTCATCAAGCGGTGGGCAATTGACCAAGCCAAGGGCCGCGCCGATTATGGGGCAAGGGCGATCCACAGACCTTTGCCAGATCCCTTACGGCACGGCGCAACTGTGCAGACGCAAAAGGGCGGAGAACACCCCGCCCCTTGCCGAACATCCTGGTTGCAGCACGCTGTTAGCGCGAGCCTTTTTCCAGCGCGTCGAGACGCAGGCGGAGCGCCTCGTTTTCCTCGCGCGCCTTTTGCGCCATGGCGCGCACGGCGTCGAACTCCTCGCGGGTGACGAAATCACGTTCGGCCAGCCAGCGGTCGATCATCGACTTCATCGCCGTCTCGGCCTCGGATTTGGCACCCTGCGCCACACCCATCGCGTTGGTCATGAGTTGGCTCAGATCGTCGAGAACTTTGTTACGGGTCTGCATCTGTGTTGCTCCGGCGTTACGCTTTGCCACATATATGGAGGCGCGGACCGGATGGGGCAAGGTTGACTTGCGCCCACGGCACGGGGCAAGAGACACATATGCAGGCAGCGATCAGATTTCCCGACATCTCACCCGAACTTTTCTCGATCTCGCTTTTCGGGATGGAATTCGCGCTGCGCTGGTATGCGCTGTCCTATATCGTCGGAATCGTCCTTGGCTGGCGGCTGGTGGTGATGGCCACGAAACGCGCCCATATCTGGCCCGGCAACACCCCCGCCATGCGCCCCGAACAGGTCGAGGATCTGGCCACATGGGTCATTCTGGGCGTAATCCTTGGCGGGCGGCTTGGGTTCGTGCTGTTCTACCAGCCGGGCTATTATCTGGCCAATCCGGGCGAGATCCTGATGGTCTGGCAGGGCGGCATGTCCTTTCATGGCGGGCTTTTGGGCGTCGTGGCCGCCTGTCTGCTGTGGTCGTGGCGACAGGGTGTTGCATGGCTTTCGGTGGCCGATGCGCTGTGCATGGCAACGCCTGTCGGGCTTTTGCTGGGGCGGATCGCGAATTTCATTAATGGTGAGCTTTGGGGGCGGCCAACGGACCTGCCTTGGGGCGTGATATTTCCAGGCACGGCGGCACAGGATTGTGCCGGGCAGGTCGCCGGGTTCTGCGCGCGCCACCCCTCGCAGCTTTACGAGGCGCTGCTTGAGGGGCTGATCCTTGGAGCGGTGCTGATCTATCTGGCCTTCCGGCGCGGCGCGCTGACGCGGCCCGGCCTGATCACCGGTCTTTTTTTCGCCGGCTACGGGCTCGCGCGTTTTCTGGTCGAATTCGTGCGCCAGCCGGATGCGCAATTCATCAGCACCGGCAATCCGCTTGGGCTTGCGTGGCATATCGACGGCTGGGGCCTGACCATGGGTCAGATCCTGAGCCTGCCGATGATCGTTTTCGGGCTGGTCATGATCGTGCGGGCGCTACGTCGTTCCGCATGACTGCGTTGACCGAACGTCTGACCGCCTTGATCCGCGCCGAGGGCCCGATGCGGATGGACAGCTTCATGGGGCTGTGCCTGATGCATCCCGAACACGGGTATTACACCACGCGTGACCCGCTGGGAGCCGCCGGGGATTTCATAACCTCCCCCGAGATCAGCCAGATGTTCGGTGAACTTCTTGGGCTGGCGCTGGTGCAAAGTTGGATGGATCAAGGGCGACCGGGGCGTTTTGCGCTAGCGGAACTGGGGCCGGGACGCGGCACGTTGATGGCCGACATGCTGCGCGCCACACGCGGCGTGCCGGGGTTTCATGCGGCCCTGTCGGTGCATCTGGTCGAGGCTTCGCCAGTGCTGCGCGCGCGGCAGGCGGATCTGTTGGGACAAAGCGGCATCACATGGCATGACCGGGCCGAGGACCTGCCCGACGCGCCGCTGTTCGTCGTCGCCAACGAATTTTTCGACGCGCTGCCCATCCGCCAGCTTGAACGCAGCGGCGCGGGCTGGCGCGAACATGTGGTGGGCCTGCGCGACGGCGCGCTGGTGCCGGAGCTGGAGGCGGTCAAGACAGTGCCCGCACTGGCGCACAGGCTGGACGACACCAAAGACGGCGATGTGGTCGAGATCTGCCCGGCGGCCGCCCCGGTGATCGACGCGCTCGGGCTTCGCATCGCGGCCCATGGCGGCGCGGCGATCATCGTGGATTACGGCGATTGGCGCTCCTTGGGGGATACGTTGCAAGCGCTGCGCGCCCAACGCCCCACCCCGGTTCTGGACGCCCCCGGCGAGGCCGATCTGACCGCGCATGTCGATTTCGAGGCGCTTGCACGCGCCGTGCCTGACGGCTGCAAGCACAGCAGGATCACGCCGCAGGGCGTGTTTCTGGAGCGGCTTGGCATCACCGCGCGCGCGCAGACCCTTGCAAAGTCGCTGTCGGGCGCAAAGCTCGACGCGCATGTCGCGGCACATCGGCGCTTGACCGCACCCGGAGAAATGGGGACGCTCTTCAAGGTGATGGCGCTTTACCCCGAAACCACCGGACCACCGCCGGGGCTTGAGACATGACATTGGAAATCTTGACCGACGACAGGCTTTCGCCCATACGGCACGGGTTTTTCACCCGCAAGGGCGGCGCGTCTTCGGGCGTTTTTTCCGGGCTGAACTGCGGCAGGGGATCATCCGACCAGTCCGAGATCGTTTCAATCAACCGCGCCCGCGTCGCCAAGGCAATGGGGGTGACACCCGAGAACCTGATCAGCGTACATCAGGTGCATTCGGCAGATGTGCAGGTGATCGACAGCCCCGGATCGGGACAGGCGCGGGCCGACGCGATGGTCACCGCCACACCGGGATTGGCGCTATCCGTGCTGACTGCCGATTGCCAGCCGGTGCTGTTCGCCGACCGGCAGGCGGGCGTGATCGGTGCGGCACATGCCGGCTGGCGCGGCGCGCTGGACGGGGTGCTGGAGGAAACCGTGACGGCGATGGAACGGCTGGGTGCCGACGCCAGCCAGATCCGCGCCGTGATCGGCCCCGCCATAAGCCAGCAGGCCTATGAGGTGGGACAGGACTTTCTGGAGCGGTTCCTCGATGCAGACCCGCAGAACCAGCGGTTCTTCATCAACGGGGCGCAGGGCAAATACCATTTCGACCTGCCCGCCTACGGGCTGGCACGATTGCGGCAGGCTGGCATCGCCGAGGCCGTTTGGACGCGGCATTGCACCTATGGCGACCCCGATCGCTTTTATTCCTTTCGCCGCACGACCCATGCGGGCGAGGCGGATTACGGGCGACTGATCTCGGTGATCTGCCTGTGATTGGGGCGTGACCGGGGCAAGACTGACCATGCTATTGCCGCATTTCGGGAAACAATCGGGGTAATTTTGCTGCATTAGTCACGCGCCGCACCCATTTTACACAATAATATCAGTAGTCTACTGATTTCTGCAAAATCGCCAAAGTCTGGCCCGCGCGGATGTGGTTTTTTTCGTCATTTTCCGGGCCTGCGCCAAATCTTGGCCGCAAACAGAAACAATATTGGTCCCGCAGACGCAACAATCGCCACAAGCCCCGGCCAAGGCAGAAACGAACAAGAGGACCAAGAGATGAAAAAGCGTTGGATGAAAACCGTGATCGACACCACCCGTCAGGACATGCCCGCCATGCCCTTTCAGCGCGCGGTGCGGCGCGCGGTCAAGACGATGCCCAAGCCTGTCGTGCTCAAGACAGCCTGAAGCAAGCCGCGGCACGGGCCGCAGATTTTCAAGAACGACACGGGCCGCCCTGGGGCGGCCTTGTTGATTCGGGGGCCGGCGCGGGGCAATTGTGGCAATCGCGGGCAGTCTGCTGAAACAGTTTCGGACAGTTCTTCGCATTGTTATTCGAATTTGAATAAACTGGAGCGAAAGTTGACGATCACGCTCTCCGGTGGCTTTTTCAGTCCACGAGACTGAAAATTGACACCATTACGCTGTCGTCGTCGGTGGGGCCGACACGGTTGTGATGATTGCGAACTGGTGACGTGACATGCATACCCAACGCCCGACTGCGAACTTTTCGACGCCCCCCGCCGATCTTACGCTAAAGGACAACGCCGATACCCGGCCTGCGCCCGCGCGGCCAGTCCGCGCGCCACGTGCGATGCGCAAGTTCCAGATCGCCTATCTGGATCGCGACGGCCTGCCCTGTTGGACAGATCAGATCGCGCCCGCCCATCCGGTTTTCGAATCCGCTTTTTCCGCCTTTGCGCATGGGGTGCCCATCGCGACGCCAGACGGGCCGGTCGCGGTACAGGATCTTGTGCCCGGAATGCGGATCACCACCGCAACACGCGGCCCGATGCAGGTGCTTTGGATCGGGGCCATGACATTGGTACCCCAGATGCCCGGAGCCAATGTCGCCGCCGGACGCATGACGCGGGTGATGCCCGAGTCCTTTGGTCTGGGCAGACCGGACTCGAATCTCATGGCCGGTCCCGGCGCGCGGATGTTGGCCCGCCCGCCCGGCATGGATCATGGGCTGGGGCGCGAGCGGCTGTTGATCCCGGCCCAGGATCTGGTTGACGGTATGAACGTGATCGAAGTGGCCCCGCAGCGGCCCATCACTTTGTACCATCTGGCCCTGCGACAACATTCGATCCTGCGCGCTGCCGGGATCGAGATGGAAAGTTTTCATCCCGGCGTGGCGTTTGAGCGGCGCATGGGGCACAATATGGTGACGCTGTTCCTGTCGCTGTTCCCGCATATTTCCGAGCCGGGCGATTTCGGCAAGACGGCCTGCCCGCGCATTGACCTGCCCCAGGTCTGAAACCGGCCTGCGCGCCCTGATCAGGCGATCTTGCTCAGGCGTTGCTCAAGAATATCAAAGGGAACGCCCGGTTCGTCCTTCGCGCCGCGAATGACCAGCGAGGTCTTGACCGATCCCACATTCTCGGCGGCGGTCAGCTCGCCGGTCAGAAAGCTTTGAAAGGTCGACAGGTCGGGTGCCACGCATTTGAGGATGAAATCCACCTCGCCGTTCAGCATGTGGCATTCGCGCACAAGCGGCCAAGCGCGACAGCGCGCCTCGAAGGCCGACAGATCCGCCTCTGCCTGGCTTTGCAAACCCACCATGGCAAAGACCTGCACCTCGAAGCCAAGTTCGCGCGGATCGACCTCGGCGTGATAGCCCCGGATATATCCCTGCTCTTCAAGCGTGCGCACCCGGCGCAGGCACGGCGGCGCGGAAATACCCACGCGGCGGGCCAGTTCAACATTCGTCATGCGCCCATCGGCCTGAAGCTCGGCAAGGATCTTGCGGTCGATATCGTCCAGACGGGTTGTGGGCATCTACACCTCCTGTGAATTCGCGATTGTTATAGCATCCCCGTAGGTGCGCGCAATAATGTTTCGCATGTTCGCAACATCGTTACACATGACAAAGGGTGTGGGCACAATGCCGTATAGTGCCCCGACAAGGGGTTTCGCAGCCCCGCACGCGGCGCTATATCTGCCGCAACACCGTTTGCAAGGGGACCAACCATGGCTGAAACCCGCCACACCAAGACGCTGATCATCGGATCCGGGCCGGCCGGCTATACCGCCGCTGTCTATGCCAGCCGGGCGATGCTGTCTCCGATCCTCGTGCAGGGAATCGAGCCGGGCGGGCAGTTGACCACCACCACCGAGGTCGAGAACTGGCCCGGCGACACAGAGGTGCAGGGCCCCGACCTGATGATCCGGATGGAGGCCCACGCCAAGGCGATGGGCTGCGAGATCATCGGCGACATCATTACCGAACTGGACACCGATGCGCGCCCCTTTGTCGCCAAGGGCGACAGCGGCAACATATATACCGCCGATGCGGTGATCCTTGCGACGGGCGCGCGGGCCAAGTGGCTGGGGCTGGACAGCGAAGAAGCGTATAAGGGTTTCGGCGTCAGCGCCTGCGCCACCTGTGACGGGTTCTTCTATCGCGGCGACGAGATCGTGGTGGTGGGCGGCGGCAACACGGCGGTGGAAGAGGCGCTGTTTCTGACCAATTTCGCCTCCAAGGTCACTCTTATCCATCGTCGGGACGAATTGCGCGCCGAACGCATCCTGCAAGACCGTCTGTTCAACAACCCCAAGATCGAAACCCTGTGGTTTCATCAGCTTGACGAAGTTCTGGGCGACGACAACCCCAAGGGCGTGACCGGCGTGCGTGTGCGCCATACCGGCACCGGCGAGACGCGGGACATTCCCTGCAAGGGCGTGTTCATCGCCATCGGCCACGCACCGGCAAGCGAGCTGGTCAAGGACAAGGTCGAGATGCATCACGGCGATTACGTCCGGGTAGAGCCGGGCACCACCCGCACCTCGATCCCCGGTCTGTTCGCGGCGGGCGATCTGACAGATCACATCTACCGTCAGGCCGTGACAAGTGCCGGGATGGGCTGCATGGCCGCGCTGGATGCAGAACGCTTTCTGGCCGAACAGGGCGCGATCAGCGAAACACCCGAGCCCGAACGCCATGACGAGGCTGTCGCCGCAGGCGAATAAGACCGGAAATTTCAGGACTGCCGCATCCGGCCCCGTCAAAAGGCGGGGCCGGTCGTGTTTTTGGGGCCACATGTTACGCAACAACGCCACAGCCCCTGATTGCATCTTTCTTTTCATCAGGCGCTGTGCAATGCGTTCATCCGTGAACGCACCCTGAGTCGACGATATAACCATGACCGCAACGAACCCGCGCCCGGATGAGGAAGACCAGCTTTTCCGTCTTCTGCGTCAGCTTGATCTGACGCCGGACGCATCCCAGCGGGCCATCGCCAGCGCCATCGGGGTTTCTCTTGGTCGGCTCAACGCGCTTTTGCGCGGGGCCGCCGAAGCCGGATTTGTCAGGATCAGCGAACGACCGGGCCCTGACCGCCGTCAACGCTTTGCCTATGCGCTCACATCGCGCGGTGCGGCGCAGAAAATGCGCCTCACCGATCACTTTCTTGCCCGGAAATTCGCCGAATACGACGCGCTGCATTCAGAGCTGACCGGCACCACCAGTGGTTTTAACCCCCTAAAATATAGGACGAAACTCGTGCAAAATAATCTGGCCCCAATTCCTGAGCTTTATGTCTCTTATGACTCATCGCAAAAAATGAAGATCGAAGCCGCGGATCTGACAAGCTGGGACATGACCCCGCGTCAGATATGCGATCTCGAATTGTTGATGAACGGCGGTTTCAACCCACTGAAAGGCTTTATGACCGAGACCGATTACAACGGCGTCGTGGAAAACATGCGCCTGACCGACGGCGCGCTTTGGCCGATCCCGATCACGCTGGATGTCAGCGAGGCTTTTGCCGAGTCGATCGAGCTGGGTCAGGATATCGCCCTGCGCGACCAGGAGGGGGTGATCCTTGGCACGATGACCGTCACGGACCGCTGGACGCCGGACAAGTCGCGCGAGGCCGAAAAGGTCTTTGGCGCCGATGACAGCGCGCATCCGGCCGTGAATTACCTGCACAACACCGCAGGCAAGGTTTATCTGGGCGGCCCCGTCACCGGCATCCAGCAGCCAGTGCATTACGATTTCCGGGCCCGCCGCGACACGCCCAACGAATTGCGCGCCTTCTTCCGCAAAATGGGCTGGCGCAAGGTCGTGGCCTTTCAGACCCGCAACCCGCTGCACCGCGCGCATCAGGAACTGACCTTTCGCGCCGCCAAGGAAGCACAGGCCAACCTACTGATCCACCCCATCGTCGGCATGACCAAGCCGGGTGACGTGGATCACTTTACCCGCGTGCGTTGTTACGAGGCGGTTCTGGACAAGTACCCGCAATCCACCACGTCGATGTCCCTGCTGAACCTTGCGATGCGCATGGCCGGCCCGCGCGAGGCCGTCTGGCACGGGCTGATCCGGAAAAACCACGGCTGCACCCATTTCATCGTCGGTCGCGATCATGCGGGACCGGGCAAGAATTCCGCAGGCGAGGATTTCTATGGCCCCTACGACGCGCAGGATCTGTTCCGCGAGCACGAAGAGGAAATCGGCATCAAGATGCTCGATTTCAAGCACATGGTCTGGGTACAGGAACGTGCGCAATACGAACCGATGGACGAGATCGAGGACAAGGACAACGTGACCATCCTCAACATCTCTGGCACCGAACTGCGCCGCCGCTTGCAAGAAGGTCTGGAGATCCCCGAGTGGTTCTCGTTCCCCGAGGTAGTCGCGGAACTGCGCCGCACCCGGCCCCCACGCGCCAAGCAGGGTTTTACCGTGTTCTTCACCGGGTTTTCCGGGTCCGGCAAATCGACCATCGCCAACGCGCTGATGGTCAAGCTGATGGAAATGGGCGGTCGCCCCGTCACGCTGCTGGATGGCGATATCGTGCGCAAGAATCTCAGCTCCGAGTTGGGCTTCTCGAAAGAGCACCGCGACCTGAACATCCGCCGCATCGGCTATGTGGCGAGCGAGATCACCAAGAATGGCGGCATCGCCATCTGCGCGCCCATCGCGCCCTACGCAACCACCCGCCGGGCCGTGCGCGAGGATATCGAACAGTTCGGCGCCTTTGTCGAGGTGCATGTCGCGACGTCGATCGAGGAATGCGAACGCCGCGACCGCAAGGGGCTGTACAAGCTGGCACGCGAAGGCAAGATCAAGGAATTCACCGGCATTTCAGACCCCTATGACATGCCTGAAACCCCCGAACTGCGCGTGGAGACGGAAAATGTCGATGTCGACAACTGCGCGCATCAAGTGATCCTGAAACTGGAGCAGATGGGCCTGATCGCGGGCTGACCGCACACAAGAACCAACAAAGGCCGCCCTTGACCAGGGCGGCCTTTTGCGTCTCATAAGGGCATATCCGCCCGCGTTATCGCCTTAGCTGTCCAGAATGACCCTGACGGCCCGTTCTTCGATATTCACATACTCCGCCGCCTGCGGCACCGCGCGCATCAGCCCCGGCAAAAGCGCCTTGTAGCGATCCGCCGAAAGATCCTGCAACGCGGCGCGGATATCCTCGGCTGACTGGCACAGGATCATGCCAGACGTGTCCATGAACGCCGCGATATTCGGACAGCCCCAGTAGATCGGCACGGTCCGGCACAGCACCGCGTCCACCAGCTTTTCCGTGAAATAATTCGGCTCGCGGACATTTTCGATGATCACCGAAAACCGGTAGGGCGCCAGCCCATCGGCCTTGGCCGCAAAGGGCTTGTAGCCGCCGCCCATCACGTCCACGTCAAGTCCCCGATCCGCGACATGATCCGCAATCTCATGGCGCAGCGCATGGCCTTCCAGCTTGCGCTTGGCCGAAGCGATCAACGAACAGGCGCGGGTCTTGGTCAGATCCAGCGTCGTCCAGTCGCCAACCCAAGTGCAGCCAAGCGGAAACAGCACGCCATTCGGGATGGCGTCAAGCAGATCCGCATTCGAGGCCAGCACGCGGTGGAACCGGCGGTGGGTGACGCGCAACATCCGCATGTGGCTACCGTGGATCGCCTCAGGCTCCAGCACCATGACAGACAGGCGCGCCCGTGTGCCCGTCCATGGCCGAATGTGCAGGGCGTTGCTTGTGAAAACCACCAGATGATCGCAAGCCGCCAGATCCCCGAGGGCCTTGTGCGCGCCGCGCAACCGCTCTGGACGGCCGCGCGGCCAGACCAGATCATCCAGTTTCACCCGGTCAGGACGCAGGCGCGGCTTGACGTGATGCGGCATGACGGCGATGGCCGGACGCGGGTCAGAGGGCATGACAGGCTCGTTTACAATTCCGCGCCGTCTTAGGGCGGATGGGTCTTGGGAGCAATACCGGGCGATCATGGCCCTTGCCCCCATTGTCACCTGCCGAACAGCCGCTATATGCCGATGGGGGCGCTGCGGCGTCGCGTTTGTCACCTTTCCCTGTTTACTATCGGAGACTTCTGGCTTTGATCCCCCGAACGCCCCACCCCGCCCCATGCCCCAAAGCACTTGGATCTGGCTCATGACCGGGATGCGCGAGACGTTCATCACCGCAATGCGGCAGGTCGCGGCGACGGTCACTGTGGTGACAACGGACGGCCCCGGTGGCAAGGCCGGTGCCACCGTCAGCGCGTTCACGTCGCTGTCGGCGGACCCGCCATCGGTACTGGTATGCCTGAAATCCGACAGCAGCATCGCCCGCGCGATCGAGGTCAACGGCACCTTTGCCGTCAATATCCTGCCCGAGGATGCGGAGCACGTGGCGCGCCAGTTTGCTGGCCTGTTCGACAAGCAATCGCCGGACCGCTTTCACGGGGTAGAGGTGCTGGACACCGATTACGGCCCGCTTCTGCCAGGCGCGACGGCCTTTACCTGCGAGCTGACAAACCGGCATATGCACGGCAGCCATGCGATTTGCATCGGCAATGTTGCGGGCATATCGGACGCGGGCCAGCGCCCATTGGCCTATATGAGCGGCGGTTTTCACATTGTGCGACCCAAGGAGCCGACCTGAAACCACGCGCCGCGCCACGATAAAGCGCCCCATGCGACAAATTTTTGCCCGGATCACTGCCTAAAAAGCATAGTCAAGATCGTTAACAGAGGTTTTGACTATGGCGTGTCCCGAAACTGTGAATGGCCCCGAGTGGCGCCGCGTATCCATGGGCTCTGTACCCGCTGGCGCGACGGCGCTGGACCTGTCTGGACCGCGCAAAACCGAACGGGTGACGATGCGGGCCCTGCGCATGGCAGGGATCGCGCTGATCGCGGGGGCCATTCTGGTGTGGTTTCTGATCGACCCCCAGACATCTGCAAATGCGACCCTGCCCGCCGGATCGCTTGGATCGCTGATGGTGATCGCCGGTCTGGCCGTCTTTGCTTTTGGCACCCGCGGGTTACGTCGACAGGTCGTGAACATGAACAGCGGCACGCTGTGCCTGAGCAAAGTCAACATGCAGGATCGGCCGCATGGCCCGCAAGAAATCAAACTCGCCGACATCGAAAGGGTTTTCCTGCACCCGGCCGACACGCCGGGCGGGGACTGCACGCTTTTGATACAGCTGGCAGACACGTCCGCCCCCGTGGTCGGGCTTTCCGGCGATACGCGGGAAATCGAAAGCCTGCACCGACAACTCTGCGCGGTCATGCAATCGGCCCACGGCATGGCCAAACCGCCCAACTTGCGTCTCGACGACGATCATACCGGCAGGCGGCAACGGTTTTCAGCCTGAACGGCACACCACCCGGCACAAAAAAGCAAAGGCCGCCCCAAACCGGGACGGCCCTTTTTCGTCACGCCATGGACGCGGCTGATTACATCATGCCGCCCATGCCGCCCATGTCGGGCATTCCGCCACCGGCACCTGCGCCACCATCTTTTTGCGGACGGTCAGCGACCATCGCTTCGGTGGTGATCAGCAGACCGGCGATCGACGCGGCATCCTCAAGCGCGGTGCGCACGACCTTTGCGGGGTCGATCACACCATAAGCGAACATGTCGCCATACTCTTCAGTCTGCGCGTTGAAGCCGAACTTGGGATCGTCGCTTTCACGGATCTTGCCCGCCACGACGGACCCGTCGACACCGGCGTTTTCGGCGATCTGACGCAGCGGCGCTTCCAGCGCGCGGCGCACGATGGCGATGCCGTTGTTCTGGTCGGTATTTGCACCGGTCAGACCTTCAAGCGCCTTGGCACCCTGCACAAGCGCGACGCCACCGCCAACAACGATGCCTTCCTGAACCGCGGCACGTGTCGCATTCAGCGCGTCATCGACACGGTCCTTGCGCTCTTTCACTTCGGTTTCGGTCATGCCGCCAACGCGGATGACAGCCACACCGCCCGCCAGCTTGGCAACACGTTCCTGAAGCTTTTCACGGTCGTAATCGGACGTGGTTTCCTCGATCTGGTTGCGAATCTGAGCGACGCGCGCCTCGATCTCGGCCTTCTCGCCCGCACCGTCAACGATGGTGGTTTCGTCCTTCGTGATCTGAACTTTCTTGGCGGAGCCAAGCATGTCCATCGTCACGTTCTCAAGCTTCATGCCCAGATCTTCGGAGATCACCTGACCGCCGGTCAGGATCGCGATGTCCTGAAGCATGGCCTTGCGACGATCGCCAAAGCCCGGTGCCTTGACCGCCGCGATCTTGAGACCTCCGCGCAGCTTGTTGACCACGAGGGTCGCCAGCGCTTCGCCTTCGACGTCTTCGGCAATGATCAGAAGCGGCTTCTGGCTCTGGATCACGGATTCAAGCAGCGGCACCATCGGCTGAAGCGACGAGAGTTTCTTCTCGTGCAGCAGGATGATGCAGTCGTCCAGCTCGGTCGTCATCTTGTCGGGGTTGGTGACAAAATAGGGCGACAGATAGCCACGGTCGAACTGCATACCCTCGACCACGTCAGTCTCGGTCACGAGGCCCTTGTTTTCCTCGACGGTGATGACACCCTCGTTGCCGACCTTCTGCATCGCGTCCGCGATCATGGTGCCGATATCGGCTTCGCCGTTTGCCGACACGGTACCGACCTGAGCAACCTCGGCACTGTCCTCGACCGGACGAGCGGCGCCTTTGATGGCCTCGACCACCTTGATGGTGGCAAGGTCGATGCCGCGCTTGAGGTCCATCGGGTTCATGCCCGCGGCCACGGCTTTCATGCCTTCCTTGACGATGGCTTGCGCCAGAACCGTCGCGGTGGTGGTGCCATCGCCAGCCTCGTCATTGGTGCGGCTTGCGACTTCTTTCACCATCTGCGCGCCCATGTTCTCGAACTTGTCTTCCAGTTCGATTTCCTTGGCGACCGACACACCGTCCTTGGTGATACGGGGCGATCCGAAGGATTTGTCGAGCACCACGTTGCGGCCCTTGGGGCCAAGCGTCACCTTTACGGCATCGGCAAGGATGTTCACGCCGCGCAGCATCTTGTTGCGGGCGTCTGTGTTGAATTTCACGTCTTTGGCAGACATATCAGTTGCTCCTGATGGCTTGGAAAATTGCGGATGTTTACTGGATCAGATGCAGCGTTCAGGCGGCTTGCGCGGCCTTGTCGTCATCCATGATACCCAGGATGTCGCTTTCCTTCATGATCAGCAGCTCTTCGCCACCCACCGTGACTTCGGTGCCCGACCACTTGCCGAACAGGATGCGATCGCCAGCCTTCACGGCCATGTCGATCAGCTCTCCGTTGTCCTTGCGTGCGCCGTCCCCACAGGCAACGACTTCGCCTTCGCTTGGCTTTTCCTTGGCGCTGTCGGGAATGATCAGCCCGCCAGAGGTTTTTTCTTCGCTTTCAACGCGGCGTACGAGGACGCGGTCATGCAGCGGTTTAAATGCCATGTCTTTGGCTCCTTGGCTCAAAGTTTGCTCCCGAGGTCGCCCGACCCTTCGGCACGACCCCGTTAGCACTCACATCGGTCGAGTGCCAACGACGCATAGCTAAGGACCGATCACGAAGCTGTCAACATCCACATGATGAAAAATTTCCACTTCTCATTGCGGCCCGTCAAACCGGCCAATAGCGTGTCGACACAGCATGATTTCAAGGGGGCAAGACATGATTTGGCGGCTTATCACGGCGTTGACGATCACCCTTGGTCTGGCAAGCACGGCAACCGCACAGGACACCACCTGCGGCGGGCGCGACCTTGTTTCCGGGCTTGACGCGCAACAGGCGCAGACGCTGCGCGATGCCGTCGCGGATGTCAGATACCCAGAGGGCCTGCTGTGGCGGGCCACGCGCGGCGACACATTGATCGACATCTTCGGCACCTACCATTTTCGCCACCGCGCCACGCAAGCACATCTTGAGCGGCTGACACCGCTGATCGCGCGCGCCGACAAGGTGTATCTGGAAATCTCCAACGCCGATCAGGCCGAGATGCAAGACGCGATGGGGCGTGACCCGTCGATGATGTTCCTGACAGAGGGGCCCACCCTGATCGACCTGCTGGGAGAAAAGGACTGGACCGCCTATGCCGACGCCATGCGCGC
>JANSXS010000070.1 GCA_024742835.1 Paracoccaceae bacterium
TCATCGACCTCGTGCAGGGTCAGCGGGCCAAGTCCAAGGGCGCGTCCGGTGCGGTCGAACCGGGTCTGGTAATCTGTCACAAGCGTGGCTTCGGGGCCGGTTTTCATCCGGCCCACCGCGCAAAGATGGATGCGCATTCAGATTGGGGTGCCGCCGGCCTCGTGGCCTTGCAGCCACATCTTTTCAAGCTGGTAGAACTCGCGCACCTCGGGCCGGAAGACATGAACGATGATGTCGCCCGTGTCGATCAGCACCCAGTCGCCGGTTTCCTTGCCCTCGATCTTGGCAAGTACGCCCAGTTCGGTCTTGAGCCGTTCGGCCAGCTTTTCGGACATCGCGGTGACCTGACGGGTCGACCGGCCAGAGCAGATCACCATGTGATCGCCGATGGCCGTCTTGCCGCGCAGGTCGATCTGCACGACGTCAAGCGCCTTGTCTTCATCCAGAGAGCTGAGGATACGCGCCAGCTGTGCATCGCTGCCTGCGTTCATTCGGGTCGCGGTCATGCCCGCGCCAGTGTCAGCGGCCATTGCCGCGGTTGTCGTAAAAGACAGGACAATGTCCTCCTTGGTTGCGCACCGATCAGCCCCGGTGCCGAGCGTGACAGGAAAATAGCAAGACAAGGGTCAAATTTCAATGAAACCCTGTCCGCCCGCGCGCTTTGCCGCGTGTCGTGTGCCGCTTGCATCAATCTTTGGCTTTTGTGGCAAGGCTGGAGCCTTCCAGCACCGTGACCTCGCGCTGCGGGAAGGGGATCGAAATGCCGTTTTCCTGAAACGCATCCCACAGCGCCAGATAGACATTGCCGCGGATGTTGGTCAGCCCCCCGGTGGGATCGCGGATCCAGAAGCGCAGGATGTAATCCACGCTGCTGTCGCCAAAGCCCACGATGTGGCAAACAGGTGGCGTGCTGGCAAGCACGCGCTCCACGCGCGATGCCGCCTCTTTCGCGATTCGCCGCACCAGATGCGGGTCGTCGCCATAAGACGTGCCGAAATGGATATCCAGCCGCACGAAATCGTTGGAATGCGACCAGTTCACCACCTGTCCGGTGATCAGATCCTCGTTCGGAATAAGGTATTCTTTGCCGTCGCGGGTGGTGATCGACACATAGCGGGCCCCAAGGCTGTTGATCCAGCCAAAGGTGTCGCCAAGGCTGATCACGTCACCGGGCTTGATCGACTTGTCCAGCAGGATGATGACCCCGGACACAAGGTTCGACACCACCTTTTGCAGGCCGAAACCGAGGCCCACACCGATGGCGCCAGACAGCACCGCCAGCCCGGTCAGGTCCACGCCCGTCGCCTTCAGCCCGATGAACAGCGCCGAGCCGTAAAGCAGGATTTGCAGGAACTTGACCGCCAGCACCTGCATGGAGGGCGAGATATCCTCGTTCTGCCTGATCCGCGCGGCCGAGGCGACAGACACGAAGCGCGCCAAGAACATCAACAGCGCGATCACCGCCACCGCCTGCAGGACCGTCCAGAGCGACAGGCGCATCTCGCCCAGATCAATCGCGGCACTGTCCAGCGCCTGTTGCGCCTCTTCGGTCAGGTCGAGGATCGACAGCGTGACCCAGGCCCAGCCGGCATAGCGCACCACGCCGCGTAGAAAGGAATTTCCGATCAGCCGCGTGAAGATGGTTATGATCAGCCATGCCAGCGCAAGCTGCGCCATGATCCCCAACAGATAGGATCGGCTGGGCCATGTCAGTTCCCGCATGATCCAGACGATGGGCCAGATCATCAGAACGAACAGGATAAGCCGCATCCGCCGCCGGATCATCACGGCA
>JANSXS010000035.1 GCA_024742835.1 Paracoccaceae bacterium
CGCCTTGACGACCCAGACCGGGCCGTCAAGCTCTCCGGCGGCCGATTTCGCCTCCTCGGCCCGCAAAACGACACGCCCGTCCGAAACCGGCGCCCCGTAAGACCGAAGCAACGCCTTCGCCTGATATTCGTGGATGTTCATGGCACGATCCCGTGTTTGCTACTGTTGCAACGGGTATAGACACAGGTCTAAGGCCGACTTAACCCCTTTCCGCGCTGGCTGGGGTTTTTACGGCGAATTTTCCACATTTGTGATCACACGTGCAAAATGCGTGATCACAAAGCTGTGCGAGACGAATCGTCACGCCAGTGCATAAAGCGCTTTGCCTTTCGCATGTGCTATCCGTGGAAGGCGGATTGCGTGCGGTGTCTGAATGCAAAAAAGCGTTTCGCGTGCGCCTCTCGATCGGGACTTTCTCGAAACACTTTTATGGATACCAGTCAAAAAATCCGGGCAAACGCGCGATTGCGCACCAGGGCTTTGGGAATATAAAATTCTTGAATCGCGCGGCCAGGCCGAAAAGCCTTTACCAGACTGAAAACGCGCGGTCGGGTGTGGCCCGCCGCGCGTTAAAGACAAGATGGCGAGCCGTCCGGCGCGTCACCCCAGGGAGTTGTCGATGCCCTTGCACGCCTCGACCAGCCCCTTCACGGCCTTGACCGAGCTGTCGAACATCGCCTGTTCGTCCTTGTTCATCTTGATCTCGACCACGCGCTCGATGCCGCCCGCGCCGATCACGGTGGGCACGCCCACGTAAAAGCCCTTGAGCCCGTAAGCGCCATCGACATAGGCCGCGCAGGGCAGCAGCCGCTTTTGATCCTTTAGATAGGCTTCGGCCATCTCGATCGCGGAGGTGGCGGGTGCGTAGAAGGCGGAGCCGGTTTTCAGCAGGCCCACGATTTCGGCACCGCCGTCGCGGGTGCGCTGTACGATCGCGTCCAGCTTTTCCTGGCTGGTCCAGCCCATCTCGACAAGGTCGGGCAGCGGAATGCCCGCCACGGTGGAATAACGCGTCAGCGGCACCATCGTGTCGCCATGCCCACCCAGAACAAAGGCGGTCACGTCTTTCATCGAGACATCGAATTCAAGGCTGAGGAAGTGACGGAAGCGTGCACTGTCCAGAACGCCGGCCATGCCGCAGACCTTTTCGTGGGGCAGGCCGGAAAATTCGCGCAGCGCCCAGACCATCGCATCCAGCGGGTTGGTGATGCAGATAACAAAAGCGTCAGGCGCGTTGTCGCGGATGCCTTCGCCCACGGCTTTCATCACCTTGAGGTTGATGCCCAGAAGGTCGTCGCGGCTCATGCCGGGTTTGCGCGGCACGCCTGCGGTCACGATGCACACATCCGCGCCGGCGATGTCGGCGTAGTCCTGCGTGCCCTTGAGCCGCGCGTCAAAGCCCTCTGACGGGCCGGATTCGGCGATGTCGAGCGCCTTGCCCTCGGGCGTGCCTTCGGCGATGTCGAAAAGCACCACGTCGCCCAGTTCCTTGAGCGCTGCAAGATGGGCAAGCGTGCCACCGATCTGTCCGGCGCCGATAAGCGCGATCTTGGATCTGGCCATTATTTTTGTCTCCGGTCGGTTGAGATTTCCGCGCAAGGGCTAGAGCCAAACGGGGCGTCGCGCAAGGGTGCTGCGTTGCAGCGCACCGCCGGGGACGGTCTATCGCAACGGGTCGGGACGCGATAAAGGCTTGTCTGACAAGGTTTTGAAAGGGGTTTTCATGGGAGGATTCGGCTGGGATGTTTTCGCCGTCGGGATCTTTGCGGCGGTGTTTGCCGGTGTCTCAAAGGGCGGTTTCGGGTCTGGCGCGGCCTTTGCGGGGACGTCGATTCTGGCGCTTTTCGTGGATCCGGGGGTGGCGCTAGGCATCATGCTGCCGCTGTTGATGGTTATAGATGCCACCAGCGTGCGAGCGTATTGGGGGCGCTGGAGCTGGCCGGACGGGCGCATGATGCTGATGGGGGCGCTGCCCGGTGTGGCGCTTGGTGCGGGGCTGTATTCGCTGGCCGATGACGATGTGATCCGGCTTTTGATCGGGGCGATCTGCCTGATTTTTGTCGGCTGGCAAATGGCGCTTCGGTCTGGTCTGGTGACGCCGGGCCGTGCCGGATTGCCCGGCTGGGCGGGTCTGCCCGCGGGGGTTGTGACCGGGTTTACCAGCTTTGTCAGCCATGCGGGCGGGCCGCCTGCGGCGATCTATCTGCTGTCGCGGGGTCTGGACAAGACGACCTACCAGTCGACAACGGTGCTGATATTCTGGGTGATGAATATCGTGAAATTCGTGCCCTATGCGTTTCTGGGCATTTTCACGTTGCAGACCCTGATGCTTGATCTGCTGCTGGCACCTTTTGCGGTGCTTGGAGCCTTGCTGGGCGTGAGGGCGCACCGGATCGTGTCAGAGCGCCTGTTTTTCGGCCTGACCTACGTCTTGCTTGTGGTCACCGGCTCCAAATTGATCTGGGACGCGCTGGCCTGAATATGTCGGCTCTTTCTGCGATGCGGCACAAATCCGCTTGAACTTTTTGGGCAAAAAATGCCATTGCTGCGCAAGATAATTTCCGGACCTGACCCGAGGGGAGCCCAAACATGGACCTTCAGACCCATCCCTACCGTTCCGTGCTTTATATTCCCGGCTCCAAGGAGCGGGCATTGGACAAGGCGCGCAGCCTGCCTTGCGATGCGATCATCTTTGATCTGGAAGATGCGGTCGCTCCCGACGCCAAGGCAGAGGCACGTGCGACCCTTGCCACGGCACTCAGCGATGGTGGCTATGGTAATCGGGTGAAGATCATCCGCACCAATGCGCTGACCACGGAATGGGGATTCGAGGATGTGCGCGTGCTGTCCAGGGCGGGGGCGGACGTGATCCTTCAGTCCAAGGTCAACACCTATGCGGATGTGGACAACCTGTCGGACCTGATCGGGCCGGACATCCCGATCTGGACGATGATGGAAACACCCGCCAGCGTGTTCAACGCGCGCGAGATCGCGGCGCATCGGCAGGTGACGGGGCTGGTCGCGGGCACCAATGATCTGACCAAGGAATTGGGATGCCGGTACCGCGCCGACCGGATGCCGCTTTTGGCGTCGTTGCAGATGATCGTCATGGCCGCGCGTGCCGCGCGGGGCGTGGTGGCGCTGGACGGTGTCTATAACCGGTTCCGCGACGGTGACGGGCTCAAGGCGGAATGCGAACATGGTCGGGATCTGGGATTTGACGGCAAGACGCTGATCCATCCCGCGCAGGTCGACATCACCAATACCGCCTTTGCCCCGACCCAATACGAGATCGACCTTGCCAAACGGCAGATAGACGCGTTTGAAGAAAGCCAGAAACAAGGGCAGGGTGTGGCCGTGGTTGACGGGCAGATCGTCGAAAACCTGCATGTCGTGGCCGCGCAGCGGACAATTGCCAAGGCAAAGGCCATCGCGGACATGGCCATGGAGGAAAACACATGATTTATCTGTTTCTGGGCGTCCTGCTCTGGTCGGGCGCGCATCTGTTCAAACGACTGGCACCGGATGCGCGGGCGGCGATGGGCGACACCGCCGGCAAGGGGATCATCGCGGTGCTTTTGCTCATCAGCATTGTTTTGATGGTCTATGGCTATGGCCGCGCCGATGGCGCGTTCTTCTGGGGGCGGCACCCGGCGCTTGTCGGGGTGAACAACCTGCTGATGCTGCTTTCTGTATACCTGTTCGCGGCCTCTGGCATGAAAACGGGGCTGGCGCGAAAGATGCGTCACCCGATGCTGGGCGCGGTCAAGGTCTGGGCGTTGGCGCATCTTCTGGTGAATGGTGATGTGGCCTCTTTCGTGCTGTTTGGCGGGCTTCTGGCCTGGGCCGTGGTGGAAATGATCGTGATCAACAAGTCGCAGCCCGACTGGACCCCGCCGCCGCCCGCGCCGAAATCCAAGGAAATCGTGGCTGTCGTGGCAAGCGTCGTGATCTACGGCGTGATTGTCGTGATCCATTATTGGCTCGGCTATCCGGCGTTCGGGTAAGGCGATGAAGATCTACAGATTCCTGTCCGCGGATGACACGTCGGAGTTTTGCCACAAGGTCAGCGCGGCATTGGCCAAGGGCTGGGAACTTCATGGCAGCCCAACCTATGCCTTTGACGAGGCCAATGGCGTGATGCGCTGCGGTCAGGCGGTAATCAAGGAAATCGAGGGCACCTACAGCCCGAACATGAAACTTGGGGAACAATGAGCATGGTCAAGACCAATCCGGGCCGGTTTTTCGAGGATTACACCCTGGGCGAGGTGATCCATCACGCGGTGCCGCGCACGGTGGGCGCGGGGGAGCGGGCGCTGTACCACGCGCTTTATCCTGCCCGGCACGCGCTTTATTCGTCCGATGAGTTCGCGCGCGCCTGCGGTCTGCCCAAAAGCCCGCTGGATGATCTGGCGGCGTTTCACGTGGTGTTCGGCAAGACCGTGCCGGACATCTCGCTGAATGCGCTGGCCAATCTGGGCTATGCCGAGGGCCGTTGGCTGCGCCCGGTTTACGGGGGTGACACGCTGCGCTCCAGCTCCGAGGTGATCGGGCTCAAGCAGAATTCCAACGGCAAATCCGGCGTGGTCTACGTCCGCACCCGCGGCATGAACCAGCACGGACAAGAGGTGATGGACTATGTCCGCTGGGTCATGGTGCGCAAGCGCGCGCCCGGATCAGACGCGCCGGACCCTGTGATTCCTCAGTTGAAAACCGCGCTCGCGCCCACTGACCTGATGGTGCCCGAGGGGCTGCGCTTTGACGGTTACGATTTCACCATGGCCGGAGAGCCGCATCGCTGGGGCGATTACGCACTCGGCGAGACGATCGACCATGTGGACGGCGTGACCATCGAAGAGGCCGAGCACATGATGGCGACGCGCCTGTGGCAGAATACGTCGAAGGTGCATTTCGACGCCAGCCAGCGCGAAGACGGCCGCAGGCTTATTTATGGCGGTCACGTCATTTCGATGGCGCGCGCGCTAAGCTTCAACGGGTTGGCGAATGCCCAGATGATCGTGGGTCTGAATGGCGGGGCACATGCCAATCCTTGCTATGCTGGCGATACGGTGCGCGTCTGGTCCGAGGTGCTCGACAAGGCCGAGACCGCCGTGCCGGGTATTGGCGCGATCCGCTTGCGGCTGGTGGCGCGCAAGGGCGGCACGCCATTCACGCTCAAGGGCGAGGATGGCCGCTACCTGCCGCATGTTCTGCTCGATCTCGATTACTGGGCGCTGATGCCGGTCTGAGCGGTGTGGCGCGACGGGGGCGGGTAAAGCCCGGATCGCAACGTGGCGATCAAAAGTTTTCGGGTCGCTTTCGCCGACGACAACAGATTTTGTGATCACATTTAATCAAATGCATCCGTTGCGCAGACTTTCTCTATTTGCCGGGCAACGGGCAGTGCAAGCAAACAGCCGATCCTGGCACGAAACGATTCCAAAACAGTGAATTGTGATCACAGTTTTGGGCTTGTGATCGCAAAATTTGCGATTGCGACCCTATACCGGTCGGAATCCGGCATTGGCGTTTGCACCAGCAGCATTAGGTCAGCTAGAAGTAACCAACGCGAAGCGGGCCCGGCTCTTGTAGGATATCGGACCCCGGTAGCAAAAAGGAATGGTTTATGGCTGACGTGAATCGCGGCAATCGCCCGCTCTCACCGCACCTTACGGTGTATCGCCCGCAGCTGACCTCGGTCACTTCGATCCTGACGCGGATTACGGGCAACGCCCTGATCCTCGCGTCGCTTCTGACGGTCTGGTGGTTTCTGGCGGCGGCGACATCGGCGGAATATTTCGCCATCGCGGATACGGTGATCACCAGCTGGTTCGGTGATCTTGTCATGTTCGGCTCCCTTTGGGCGTTGTGGTATCACACGCTGGCCGGGGTCCGGCATCTGATCTGGGACAATGCCAAGATGCTCGAAATCGAGACCGCCGAAAGACTTGGCTGGGGCGTGATCGGCGGATCTGTCGTTCTGACACTCATCACAGCTTTCATAATCTGAGGGGCGGGACATGCGTTATCTGACCGACCGCAAACGCGCTATGGGTCTTGGCGCGGCCAAGACCGGGGTGCATCATTTCTGGGCGATGAAGGTGCAAAGCGTGGCGCTTCTCATCCTCATTCCGCTGTTCGTGTTCACATTCGGTCCGATGCTGGGCGAACCGCACGCGGCGGTCACAGCCTATTTCGCGCGGCCCTTCCCGGCCATCATCGCGGCCCTGACCCTTGTGGTCGGCTTCAAGCATTTTGCGGATGGTTGCCAGGTGCTGATCGAGGATTACGTGCACGGGTTCGCGCAGAAGGTGACGATCATCCTTGTCACCTGCCTCAGTTATGGTGCCATGGCGACGGGTCTGTTCGCCATCGCCCGGCTTGCCCTTTGAGATCGGAGTAGAAAAAGAATGGCTGCTTACGAATACGAGACGCATGACTATGACGTCGTTGTGGTGGGTGCCGGCGGGGCGGGTCTTCGGGCCACGCTTGGCATGGCCGAACAGGGGCTGCGCACCGCCTGCGTGACCAAGGTGTTTCCGACCCGGTCGCACACTGTCGCGGCGCAGGGCGGCATTGCTGCCAGCCTCAGCAATATGGGCCCCGACCATTGGCAGTGGCATATGTATGACACCGTCAAGGGATCTGACTGGCTGGGGGACACGGACGCGATGGAATACCTCGCGCGTGAAGCCCCCAAGGCGGTGTACGAACTGGAACATTACGGCGTGCCGTTCAGCCGCACCGAAGAGGGCAAGATCTATCAGCGTCCCTTTGGCGGACATACCACGGAATACGGTGAAGGCCCGCCCGTGCAGCGCACCTGCGCCGCCGCCGACCGGACTGGCCACGCGATCCTGCACACGCTTTATGGTCAAAGCCTCAAGAACAATGCCGAGTTCTACATCGAGTATTTCGCCATCGACCTGATGATGAGCGATGATGGCGTCTGCACCGGCGTTGTGTGCTGGAAGCTGGACGATGGCACGATCCACGTGTTCAACGCCAAAACCGTGGTTCTGGCAACGGGCGGCTATGGCCGGGCCTATTTCTCGGCGACCTCCGCGCATACTTGCACCGGCGACGGTGGCGGCATGGTGGCACGCGCTGGCCTGCCGCTTCAGGATATGGAATTCGTGCAGTTCCACCCGACAGGCATTTATGGATCCGGCTGCTTGATCACCGAAGGCGCACGCGGCGAAGGCGGCTACCTGACCAATTCCGAGGGCGAGCGTTTCATGGAGCGCTATGCGCCCCAGTACAAGGATCTGGCCCCGCGCGACTATGTCAGCCGTTCGATGACCATGGAAATCCGCGAGGGGCGCGGCGTGGGCGAGGGGGGCGATCACATCCACCTGAACCTCAGCCACCTGCCCACCGAGGCATTGCAGCTTCGCCTGCCCGGTATCTCGGAGTCCGCCCGCATCTTTGCCGGTGTCGATGTCACCAAAGAGCCGATCCCGGTTCTGCCCACCGTGCATTACAACATGGGCGGCATCCCGACGAATTACTGGGGCGAAGTGCTCAACCCCACCAAGGACGACCCGACAGCCGTGGTGCCTGGCCTGATGGCTGTGGGCGAAGCGGGCTGCGCCAGCGTGCATGGCGCGAACCGTCTTGGTTCGAACTCGTTGATCGACCTCGTGGTCTTTGGCCGCGCCGCCGCGATCCGGGCCGGCAAGGTGGTGGACCGCGAAAGCGCCGTCCCGGAGACGAACACCGCACAGGTGGACAAGGCGCTGGAGCGGTTCGATACGTTGCGTCATGCCGACGGCGCGGTGGGCACAGCCGAATTGCGGCTTGAAATGCAGCGCACCATGCAGGCGGACGCGGCGGTGTTCCGCACCTCCAGGACGCTGAAGGAAGGCGTCGACAAGATGGATGCCATCGCCGCCAAGATCGACGATATCAAGGTGACGGATCGCAGCCTTGTGTGGAATTCCGACCTGATGGAAACGCTGGAGCTTACCAACCTGATGCCCAACGCGCTGGCGACCATAGCCGGAGCAGAGGCGCGTCAGGAAAGCCGGGGTGCCCATGCACATGAGGATTTCCCGAAGCGCGACGATCAGACATGGCGGGTCCATACCATTGCGCGGATCGACGGCAAGGATGTCGATCTTAGCTATCGCCCCATCATCGAAGACCCGTTGACCACAGAGGAACAGGGCGGCATCGCGCTCAAGAAGATCGCGCCGAAGGAACGGACGTTCTGATGACGCAAACCAATGCCGCCCCATCCGAAAAGGAGCCGCGCCCGGACGGTTGGCCGCGCGCGCGCGGGCGGCATTATCTGGATGTGCTGGAGCATCTGCACAGCGCATATGCGCCGGATTGGTACCTGGAAATCGGCAGCGGGCGGGGGCATTCACTCATGCGATGTCCGGGCCGCGCCATCGCGGTCGATCCCGACTTTCGCCTGTCAGGCGATGTGATGGGGCAAAAGCCCGAATTGCATCTGATCCGGCAGACGAGCGCGGCGTTCGTTGCCAGCGGTGCCGCACAGAAGTTGGCGCCGGCGATTGATCTGGCGTTCATCGACGGTATGCACCTGTTCGAGTATGTTCTGGACGATTTCATCGCCACCGAGCGGTTGTGCCGCCCCGGAAGCACCATCCTGTTGCATGATCTGGTGCCGTTTTCCCCGGCTTCGGCAGAGCGTGAATGGGACACCTCCCGCACCAAGGGTTGGTCGGGCGACGTTTGGAAAATGACGCTGATCCTGCGCGAATATCGCCCTGACCTGACCTATACGGTGCTGAATCCCCGTCCCTGCGGATTGGGGCTGATCACGGGGCTGGACCCGGACAACACCGTGCTGTCCGAGGCGCGCGACAACATCGTGGCGCGCTTCATGGATCTGACGATCGAGGATTTCGGACCGCGCAAGTTCGGGCGGCTGATGAATATGCAGGATGTGGAAAAGGTATTTCCCACCCTGCAACAGACAGAGGCGGCGGAATGATCGCCGTGACCGCAACACAGGCCCCTGCACCGGATCTCGCAGGCAGGGCGACAGGACAGGTGGGCGCGCTTGCCTGGCAAAACAGCGCGTTCTGCGCCGACACGACATCGGACCCCAAGGAGGTTTGACATGGTACAACTGACGCTTCCAAAGAATTCGCGGATTACCAAGGGCAAGACATGGCCCAAGCCCGAAGGCGCCAAGACCGTGCGCAAGTTCCAGATCTATCGCTGGAACCCGGATGACGGGCAGAACCCGCGCGTGGACACGTATTTCGTCGACATGGACAAATGCGGCCCGATGGTTCTGGACGCTTTGGTCAAGATAAAGAACGAGATCGACCCGACGCTGACCTTCCGTCGCTCATGCCGCGAGGGGATTTGCGGCTCTTGCGCGATGAACATCGACGGCATCAATACACTGGCTTGTATCTATGGGCTTGATGAGGTGAAGGGCGATGTCAAGATCTACCCGCTGCCGCATATGCCGGTGATCAAGGATCTGATCCCCGACCTGACGCATTTCTACGCGCAACATGCCAGCATCATGCCATGGCTGGAAACCAAGACGAACCGCCCGGCGAAAGAATGGAAACAGTCTATTGATGACCGTTCCAAGCTGGATGGCCTGTATGAATGCGTGATGTGCGCCTGCTGCTCCACATCCTGCCCGTCCTATTGGTGGAACGGTGACAAGTATCTTGGCCCCGCCGCCTTGCTTCATGCCTATCGCTGGATCATCGACAGCCGGGACGAGGCGACGGGCCAGCGGCTTGACGATCTGGAAGACCCGTTCAAGCTGTATCGCTGTCACACGATCATGAACTGCACCAAGACGTGCCCCAAGGGCCTGAACCCCGCCAAGGCGATCGCCGAAATCAAGAAGATGATGCTTGAACGCGCGATGTGATCCGTTGGGTCATTCGTCCTGCGGTTCTGTACCCAAAAGCGCAAGCAGATGCGCCATGCGTTCCAGCTGACCGGGCTTGGCGCGTGGCGCAAGAAACGCGGCAAGCGCAGCATTGTAGGCGTCTAGCTGTGCTTGAAAAACGTCCCGGCCCGTGTTTGTCACCGTGATTGTCTTGGATCGCTGGTCCTGCTGGTTGATGCTGCGCGCAATCAACCCGTCGCGCTCCAGGCGGTCGAGCAGGCGCGACACGGCATATTGTGGCAGGCTCAGATCCGTCTCCAGCGTTTTTGCCGTGGACGGCCCACCCACAAGCGCGTTCAGCGCCTCGTATATTTCCAGTGATGGAAGGCCCTTTTCCCTCAGGGTGCGGTCGATCTGTGCGCGGCCATTTGCATGAGCGCGGGAAATCGCCTTCCAGGCCTGCGCGTGCTGGGGTATCTCGATTGACATGCGCCCGAGTCTGCAAGCCACTGCATGGAAACGCAAGACCACGATCCGGGGGGCTGTCGACGCGGTGGACCGGACATGATTGTCATTGTCGGCCTGATCGTGGCCTTCATCCTGATCGTGATCTTTTCCAATCGCGGGACACGGCAATGCCGCTGGCGCGAAGATCGTTCCGGTGACTGCGATGGTATGAAGAAATTCCGTTGCGCGGCCTGTGGCGCGCAGGCATTTACCAAGACTGGCCGTCCGCCGACGATCTGTCAAAGAGACATGTGAAGGAGCGTTCAACCGTGAGCCATGCACCCAAGGACGCCGCTGCCCGCCGCGCGGTTCCGCCTGTCATCTGCTATCCAACCGAGACCTTGCCGCAACCCGATCTTGCGCTTTACGCGGCGGTCCGTGATGATGCCACGAAACAGGCCGAACTGCTGGTAAAGCCGCGCGACGCGGCCTGCTTCCGTGTGGGCGCGGGGCAGTTCTTTCGCATCACCAGTGTCGAGGGGCCACAGGTGGGCGACCTGAACCTGTGGCACGCGGCGGATATGTCAGAGCGGTTTTACTCTGGCAAGACGCGGGCCTTGCACGGCACCCATGTCACGACGGGCGATCGGCTGTGGTCCAGCTTTCCGGCGATGCGCCCCTTGGCGACCATCGTGGCCGACACGCTGGACTGGTACGGGATCGACGCCTTTGGCGGCTCTGTGCACGACGTCATCGGCACCCGCTGCGATCCCTATACTGGCAATCTTCTGGCCGGGTCACAGTATCACCATTGCTGCCATTCCAACCTGACCCGCGCGTTGGCGGATGACCTGGGCATTGCGCTGCATCAGGCGGAACGCCATGTGCATGACGTGCTCAACGTTTTCATGTGTACCGGCTTTACCCGCGACACGGGCCAGTATTTCATGAAGAAAAGTCCGGTGCGGCCCGGCGATTACCTGGAGTTTTTTGCCGAGGTCGATCTGCTGGGCGCGCTGTCGGCCTGCCCCGGCGGGGATTGTTCCGCCGAGCATTCCAGCGATGCGGCGGCGTGTTTTCCGCTGTTGGTCGAGGTTTTTGCGCCCCGACCGGGCCTTTTGGCGGATTGGACGCCGCCGACCCTGAATGGCTATGATGGGAGCCACGGGCGTTGATGTCCCGCTTGTCAGCCCTTGCGGGCTGCCGCGCGCGGCACATAAAAAAACCCCGCACAAGGCGGGGTTTTTCAAAACGGGTTCAGCGGCGTTTCAGCCCTGACGCGCCTTGAAGCGCTTTTGCGTTTTGTTGATCACATAGACGCGGCCTTTGCGGCGCACGACGCGGCAATCGCGGTGCCTGTTCTTAAGCGAACGCAGCGAGTTCTTGACCTTCATCGGTCGTCTCCTTTGTCGCGGCGCGGGCCAGCGCCTGAGTTGCGGGTGTCCCGGCCCGTGGGTCGAGACAGTGAATTCATGGTGGGCGATACAAGGTTCGAACTTGTGACCCCTTCGATGTCAACGAAGTGCTCTACCGCTGAGCTAATCGCCCATGAATACCGATACGAAACAGCCCCTAACAAATAGGGGCGCGGAAATCCGCGCCGGTAAGGGCGGTCTATAAAAGGAGTCGGGGGGCGGATCAAGGGCTTTTAGAACGCCAATTTCAGTCTATGATACCCGACAGGAGGCTCCATGTCCAAACCCGCCTTTACCCTGACGCGCCCCGAGCGGCGCACGACCTCGGTCGTTTTCGCGTCGCCGCATAGCGGGCGGGCCTATACGTGGTCCTTTCTACGTCGCACGGCATTGAACGAACAGGCGATCCGCAGTTCTGAAGATGCATTTGTCGATGAGCTTTTCGATGCCGCACCGCGCCATGGCGCACCGTTTCTGACGGCCACAGCGCCGCGCGCCTTCGTGGATCTGAACCGCTCTATCGAAGAGCTGGACCCCGCCCTGATCGAAGGGGTTCGCAAATTGGGGCATAATCCACGTATCGCGTCGGGCCTTGGGGTGATTCCCCGTGTAGTGGCCAACGGCAAGGCGATCTATTCCGGCAAGCTGACCATGGCAGAGGCGCGTCGGCGCATCGACGCATACTGGACCCCCTATCACGATGCGTTGCGCGCGCAGCTGGATCAGGCTCATGTCATGTTTGGCGAAGCGATTCTGGTGGATTGCCATTCCATGCCGCATGAGGCGATGGACAGTGTCGCCCGCACCGGCGTGCGCCGCCCCGAGGTGGTGTTGGGTGACAGGTTCGGTGCTGCGGCCAGCGAAGAGGTGGTTGACCGGATCGAGCAGGCATTCAGCTCTGCCGGGCTGGTTGTCACGCGCAACACGCCCTTTGCCGGGGCGTATATCACGCAGCACTATGGCCGTCCGGTGCAGTGCCGGCACGCCATTCAGGTCGAGATCGACCGCGCACTTTACATGAACGAGCGGCTGATCCGCCCGAACGGCAATTTTGCCGCGTTCAAGCGGCTTCTGGACGGGGTGATCGCGCAGATCGCTGAAATCGGCCGGTCGGAGGTGGTGCCGCTCGCGGCCGAGTGATCCTTACCGCAGGGACCGTCCCTTGAGGATCGCATCCGGGCCAAAGCGTGCGCGGATCCGGTCGGTGGCGCGTTCCGCCTTTCCCCGCTGCCGCGCTTGGGGGTCAAGCAGGTCGCCCGACACCTCCGCTGTCGTTTCGGGCACGAGCTCTGAAATCCCGACACCCAGCAGGCGATAAGGTGCCTTGTGATCGACCTGATCGAACAGCCCACGCGCGGTGCGATAGATCGTGTCGGCCAGTTGCGTGGGCTCGCGCAGCGCCTGCCGGCGGGTCAAAAGCGAATGATCGCCGCGCTTGAGCTTGAGCGTGACGACGCGGCCCGTCATCGTCTTGGCCTTGGCCCTGTCAGCCACTTTTTCGGACATCCGCCAGATATGCCCGTCAAGGATATCCGGCGTGGCGGTGTCGATGCCGAATGTGGTTTCGTTGGAAATGGATTTCACCGGGGCATTGGCGGCCACGCGGCGCATGTCTTGTCCGCGCGCCAGATGCCAAAGCCGGTCCCCCATGGATCCAAACCGCGCGATCAGGTCTGTCCGGTCCCAGCGAAGAAGATCCGAAAACCGCCGGATGCCCGCGCGCTCCAGCGAGGCTTGGGCCGCCTGACCCACACCCCAGATCAGGGACACCGGCTGATCGTGCAGAAATTCCGGCGTTTCCGCCGCGCCGATCACGGAAAACCCGTGCGGCTTGTCGAGGTCAGAGGCGATCTTGGCCAGAAACTTGTTATGGCTCAGCCCGATGGAGCCGGTCAGCCCGAGCTCGTCACGCATCCGTCGGATCAGCCGGGCCAGCATCACCGCGGGTGGCGCGCCATGCAGGCGGGCGGTGCCGGTCAGATCCATGAACGCCTCATCCAGCGACAGCGGCTCTACATCCGGGGTCAGGTCAAGCATCATGGCGCGGATGGCGCGGGACATTTCTGCGTAAAGATCCATGCGCGGCTTGATGATCACCGCCTCGGGGCACAGTTTCAGCGCCTGAAACATCGGCATGGCCGAGCGCACACCGCGAATCCGCGCGACGTAGCAGGCTGTCGAGACCACGCCGCGCCGCCCGCCGCCGATGATCACCGGCTTGTCGGCCAGATCGGGACGGTCGCGTTTTTCGACGCTGGCGTAAAAGGCATCGCAATCCATATGCGCGATGGACAGGGTGAACAACTCGTCATGCGCAACAACCCGCGGGCTGCGGCACGCGGGACAGCGCGCGCCAGCATCGAAATCTGTCAGGCAATCACGGCATAGGGCGGGCATGGTGTATAACGCTCATGGTATGGCATGGGACAGTCTACGGAATTCAGGGGCGAAGCGGAAGAATGACTGAATGTCTTGATTTTCAAGGGGCGAAGCTGGCGCTTTTCATCGGTGATCGCCTTGCGGTGATCCGGCGCGATGACAGGCCCGGTCTGGCGTGGGCGGGGTGGCTAGACCTGCCGGGCGGCGGGCGTGAACCGGATGAGGCGCCGGAAACCTGTGTCATCCGCGAAACGCAAGAAGAGTTGGGGCTTCATCTTACGCCGGATAAACTTGTCTGGCGGCGGCGTTACGCAACGCCTGCAAGCGCGTGGTTTTTCGCGGCCCATCTGCCGGAGGATCGCGCGGCCGCCGTCGTTTTCGGCGATGAGGGGCAGGGCTGGTGCCTGATGCCCCCGCAGGCGTTCATCACATCGGAGGCCGCGATCCCGCATTTCCGCGACCGGGTGCGGGACTATCTTGCGGCGCGCGGGGCGCTGTGATGCGGCGCGTATCCGTTAGCCTGCGATTTCCGACAGGATCGCCTGTGCTGCGGCGCGCGGATCCTGCGCGGCCCAGACGGGGCGGCCTACCACGATATGATCCGCCCCGTCGCGCAGGGCGGCGGCCGGGGTAGCGACGCGTTTCTGATCGCCCAGATCGGCCCCCGCGGGGCGAACACCCGGCGTTACGATCAGGCGGCCCGCGGCCTCTGGCAGGGCGCGGATCATCGCGGCCTCCTGCGGCGAGGCGATGACACCGTCCGCGCCGGCCTCGAACGCGCGGGCGGCGCGGGTGGCGACAAGATCGGGGATCTTGCCCTCGGCCATCAGCGCGGCATCCAGATCGGCGCGATCCAGCGAGGTCAGCACGGTGACGGCGAGGATCTTCATGTCCTTGCCTGCCGCCCCTTCGCAGGCGGCGCGCACCACATGCGGGTCGCCATGCACGGTCAGGAAATCAAGATCGAACTGCGCCAGCCCGCGCACGGCGGCCTCTACCGTGGCACCGATGTCGAACAGCTTCATGTCCAGAAAGATGCGCTTGCCGTGATCCTGTTTCAGCTCATTGGCCAGCGCCAGCCCGCCGCCTGTCAACATGCCAAGCCCGATCTTGTAGAACGACACCGCATCCCCCAACCGGTTGGCAAGCTGAAGCCCCGACAGCGCGTCGGGCAGGTCGATGGCAACGATGAGGCGGTCGTCGGACATGGGAATACTCCGGTTTTGGAATTTCGGTCTTGTTGCGGTTGCAGACCGGCAGGTCAAGGGCTGCGTCGGAATGGTGGCACGGGTGCTGTTGGCGAAATCCGGCCCGCGTCGATATTTGGCGGCTTTGCCCGTCGCAAACCTTGAAGGTCACGGCCGTGTTACCCATTTGATTTGGGAGGTTCCCGAAAGCCGTATGCCTAATGCTGGGTGCGACAACGGGGTAACGCTTTAAAAAGGAGACACGGTATGGACTTGTCGAAGTTCACCGAGCGGTCACGCGGCTTCATTCAGGCCGCGCAGGTGATTGCAACGCGGGAAAGCCACCAGAAACTGGCACCCGAACATATACTCAAAGCGCTGATGGACGACCCCGAGGGGCTTGCCAGCAACCTGATCAAACGCGCGGGCACAGAGCCTGCGCGCGTGGTGCAGGCGCTGGATCTGAGCCTTGGAAAGATCCCCAAGGTGACCGGCGATACCGGGCAGATCTACATGGATGGCCAGACCGTCAAGGTTCTGGACGAGGCCGAGAAGATCGCCAAGAAAGCTGGCGACAGCTTTGTGCCGGTCGAGCGGATGCTGACAGCGCTTGCCGTGGTCAAAAGCCCCGCGCGCGACGCGTTGGAACAGGCGGGTCTGTCCGCGCAAACCCTGAACGAGGCGATCAACGATATCCGCAAGGGGCGCAAGGCCGACAGCGCCAGCGCCGAGGATACCTATGAAGCGCTTGAAAAATACGCCGCCGACCTGACCGCGCGCGCCGCCGAGGGCAAGATCGACCCCATCATCGGGCGCGACGACGAAATCCGCCGCGCCATGCAGGTGTTGAGCCGCCGGACCAAGAACAACCCGGTCCTGATCGGCGAGCCGGGCGTGGGCAAAACCGCGATTGCCGAGGGGCTTGCCCTGCGTATCGTGAATGGCGACGTGCCCGAGAGCCTGCAAAACAAGCGGCTCCTGTCGCTGGACATGGGCGCGCTGATTGCGGGTGCGAAATATCGGGGCGAGTTCGAGGAGCGCCTCAAGGCCGTGCTGGGCGAGGTGACTGCCGCCGCTGGTGAAATCATCCTGTTCATCGACGAGATGCACACGCTGGTCGGCGCAGGCAAGGGCGATGGCGCGATGGATGCGGCCAACCTGATCAAGCCGGCGCTGGCGCGGGGCGAATTGCACTGCATCGGCGCCACCACGCTGGATGAATACCGCAAGCATGTGGAGAAGGACGCGGCCCTTGCCCGCCGGTTCCAGCCGCTTGTGGTGGAGGAACCCACGGTCGAGGATACGATCAGCATCCTGCGCGGCATCAAGGAAAAATACGAGCTGCACCACGGCGTGCGCATCTCGGACACAGCACTGGTGGCGGCGGCGCAATTGTCGAACCGCTACATCACGGACCGCTTCCTGCCCGACAAGGCGATCGACCTTGTCGACGAGGCCGCGAGCCGTTTGCGGATGGAGGTGGACAGCAAGCCCGAAGAGCTTGACGCACTTGACCGCGAGATCCTGCAAAAGCAGATCGAGGCAGAGGCGCTCAAGAAAGAGGATGACGCGGCCAGCAAGGACCGGCTTGAGAAGATCGAGAAGGAACTTGCCGAGATGCAGGAGCGCTCAAGCGAGATGACCGCGCAATGGCAGGCCGAGCGCGACAAGCTGGCCTCTGCCCGCGATCTCAAGGAGCAGCTTGACCGGGCCCGGATCGACCTTGATCACGCCAAGCGCGAGGGTGATCTGGGTCGCGCCGGTGAGCTGAGCTATGGTGTGATCCCTCAACTGGAAAAGCAACTGAGCGAGGCAGAACAGGCTGAGCATCAGGGGGTCATGGTCGAAGAGGCCGTGCGCCCCGAGCAGATCGCACAGGTGGTCGAACGCTGGACAGGCATTCCGACGGCCAAGATGCTGGAAGGCGAGCGCGAAAAGCTGCTTGGCATGGAAAGCGGCCTGCATCGTCGTGTGATCGGGCAGGATACGGCCGTCAAGGCGGTCGCGAACGCGGTGCGCCGGGCGCGTGCGGGTCTGAATGACGAAAACCGCCCGCTGGGATCGTTCCTGTTCCTTGGCCCCACCGGCGTGGGCAAGACCGAATTGACCAAGGCGGTGGCGGAGTTCCTGTTCGACGATGACAACGCAATGGTGCGGATCGACATGAGCGAGTTCATGGAGAAACATTCCGTGTCTCGCCTGATCGGCGCGCCTCCGGGCTATGTCGGCTATGACGAGGGCGGCGTGTTGACAGAGGCGGTGCGGCGCAGACCCTATCAGGTGGTGCTGTTCGACGAGGTCGAAAAGGCGCACCCGGAAGTGTTCAACGTGCTGTTGCAGGTACTGGATGATGGTGTGCTGACCGATGGTCAGGGCCGCACGGTGGATTTCAAGCAGACGCTGATCATCCTCACGTCGAACCTTGGGTCACAGGCGCTTAGCCAGTTGCCCGAAGGATCTGATGCTGCCGGGGCGAAGCGCGACGTGATGGATGCCGTGCGGGCGCATTTCCGGCCCGAATTCCTGAACCGTCTGGATGAAATCGTGGTGTTCGACAGGCTGAGCCGCGATCAGATGGACGGGATCGTGGATATCCAGATGGCTCGTCTGATGAAGCGGCTTGAAAGTCGCAAGATCGGGCTGAAGCTGGACGATGCGGCCAAGACATGGCTGGCGGATGAAGGCTATGATCCGGTCTATGGCGCGCGCCCGCTCAAGCGGGTGATCCAGAAAGCGCTTCAGGACCCATTGGCCGAGGCGATCCTTTCGGGAGATATCCTTGACGGGGCGACCGTGCCGGTCAGCGCCGGGGCCGAGGGACTGATCATCGGCGATAGGGTGGGCAGCACTCGTCGCGACAGGCCCGATGACGCGGTCGTGCACTGAAACAGAAACCCCGCCGGAGTGATCCGGCGGGGTTTTTACATCCCGCGGCCACGCTTGCGCGATGTGTCCTTTGGCGTGATCTTTCGGGCATGGTTTGTTTCGCCAAAGCGTTTCGCCTTTAACTTGAGGCATCAATTGAAGGCGAAACGCGTGCAACGCTGATCTGTTGCGTGCGTTTCCCGAAAAGCTGTGATTCAGGTTTTTCGCGAAACGCTTTAAAGATGACAAATCCACGAAATTGACACAGTTGTTGCTTAGATTTGCCCTGCGCGCCTATAGTATCGCGAATAAGATGAATAATCGCGACCGCGCGTCGATTTCACAGGCATAACATATAGGCATCAGTCCGGTCATGGCAGAGCAGGGCACGCAAGAAACAGACGTACCAGCCATCCCGCGCTGGTTTGACGAGCTTCGCCCCGGTGGCGCGGGCGAAGGGTTCATGGAACGGCATCTGCGGCATTCGCTGATGTTCGTGCGCCGTCCGGTCAACCGGCTTCTGGTGACGTTCGACAACCTGTCGAATGTCAATGACAGCAGCCCGGAAAGAGAGCCGTGGGCGTTCAAATACGCGCAGGACATCAATATTTCGCATCTGGGTGTCATGGCCCACGTGGCGGACTGGTACCGCGATATAGAACTGATCGAACGGTTTCAAAAGCTGGCGGCAGAGGGGTTTTTCGACGGCTATGACCGCGTGATCTTTGCCGGGGTGTCGATGGGCGGCTTTGCCTCTATCGCTTTTGGCTCTTTGGTGCCGGGCGCGCATGTGGTGGCGGTCAATCCGCAAAGCACGCTGGACACGGATCTGGTGCCTTGGGAAACGCGCTATGAAGGTGGGCGGCGTCAGGACTGGACGTTGCCCTTGTCGGATGCAGCCGCGCTGACCTCCGGTCTTGGCCGGGTCAATATCTTCTACGATCCCTATCACGGGCTGGACAAACAGCACGTGGCGCGCTTTTCGGGGGATAACATTCACGTCTTTCACTGTCGGCATTCCGATCACAAGACTGCCGTGTTCCTGCGCAAGATCGGCGCGCTGAAGCCGGTGATGCAGGCCGCTATCTTTGACGAACTTGACCCGGCGGAGTTCTACAAGCTGTATCGCGCGCGGCGCGACCTGCGCTGGTACAAGAACCAGGTGACGGGATATTTCAACGACCGGGGCCGCAACGGGATGGCCGACGCCTTTGGCGTAGCCTTCCGCAAGCGCCTGCGCCGGATCCAGCGCCAGCAGGACAAGACGCTGGCAGAGGATGATTCCTTTGCCGAGTCGGGCGAGGTGCCCTTTGAGGACGGGCCGGACACGGAGCGTGTGGAAGCCGTCAACGCGGCTGCGGCAAAGCCGGCCAAACGCGCCAAGGCGGACCCCGAGCCGACGGGCCGCCCCATGGGGGAGCGTGGCAACGACCGCTGCACCATCGTGACGACAATGAAGAACGAAGGCCCCTTTATGCTGGAATGGGTCGCCTATAACCGGGCGATCGGGTTTACCGATTTCGTGATTTTCACCAATGATTGCGCCGACGGCACCGACAAGATCGCCATGCGGCTGGAAGAGCTTGGTGTCGCCCAGCACATGGACAACCAGTTCAAGGCCGGTGCAAGCCCGCAGCGCGTGGCGTTGCGCAAGGCGCGGTTCATGGATGTCTACCAACAAACCGATTGGGTCATCTGCGCCGATTGCGACGAGTTCCTGAATATCCGGGTGGGCGAGGGACGGCTGCCCGATCTGTTCAAGGCCGTGGGCGAGGCGGATGCGATTTCGCTGTGCTGGAAGCTGTTCGGCTGCGGCAGCCAGGTGGCCTATGAAGACAGGTTCATCCACGAGCATTTCACCTGGGGCGCGCCCGAGGAGTTCCGCGAGAAATACCGTGGGCTTGGTCTCAAGACGCTGTTCCGCCCGTCGCAGGCAATCCGCAAGTTCGGCGTGCACCGGCCCAAGTTCGATGGCCGCCCCGAGGGGTTCATCTGGACCGATGCGGGCGGCAAGCCGATGCCCGAGAAATATTTCGATCTGGGCTGGTCCGCCTATGGCGATTTCAGCCATGATTATGCGCGCCTGCATCATTACGCCGTGCGATCCGTTGACAGCTTTCTGGTAAAGCGGGACCGGGGCCGCACCAACCATATCGACCGCGATCAGGGCGTCGCCTATTGGGCGGACATGAACCTCAACATGCAAGAGGACCGGTCGCTGGTGCCGATGGCCGCGCGCACCCGCGTTGAATTCGACAAGCTGATGGCCGATCCCGAGATCGCCCGCCTGCATCAGGAAGCCGTGACATGGCACCGCGAAAAGATCGCCGCGCTCAAGTCCACCGATGAATGGGCGGCGCTTTTCGATCTGCTGCAACTGATCAATCGCTGCGGCGAGATGCCGGTCAACCGCGAGCAGCTGCTACAGGATCTGGCCGCGGAATGACCGCACGCCCCTACATTGTCCTGCATGGCGGTTTTCACAAGACCGCGACGAGCCACATTCAGTCGATGATGGCGCGTAATTCCAAGCTGCTGGAGCGGGCAGGCGTGCAGTATGTGCATCACCGCGACACGCGCAAACGGCTGACCGTGCCGGTGCAGTGCAATGTCTACAATTCGCTGGGTATGGATTGGGATCCGAAGATCTCGGACGAGGATCTGCGCGAGATGACGGGGGAGTTCCTGAGTGAACTATATGCCGACACGCCGAAGCGGCTGATCCTGTCGGACGAGAATATGGCTGGCCATTGCGGGCATTGCGTCAAGCGCGGGGTGCTTTACCGCTGGCGGCGGCGCCTGCTGGAAGTCTTTGCAGAGCAATTCGACGGCGCTGTGCGCGAGGTGCATCTGGGCCTGCGCAACTACGCTGATTTCTTTGCGTCGGCCTATGTGGAATACCTGCGGTCAGTGACCGGGCAGCAGTTCGTCGACGAGCGGATGATGCGCCGACAGGTGCTGGAAAACATGCCAAGCTGGCACAATATCCTGAAATCGGTGATCACGCTCTTTCCGGGAGCGAAGGTTTATGTCTGGCGCTACGAGGATTTCCGGCAGATGGATCGCAAGATCCTTGCCAACCTGTGCGGTCCCGGCGTGGACGTATCGCAGATGCGGGAACCCAAGGACCGCAACAAGCGGCCGACGGCGAGCGGGCGCGCCGTGGCCGAACTTCTGCAACTGATCCACAAGGACGGGGCGGATGCGGCGCTGGAACAGCGGGTTGCCCTGCAGGAAAAATATCCACGAGGGCCGGATTATGGAAATTACGATCCGTGGACCAGTGCGGAACGGGCGCATCTGACCCGCATGTACGACCGGGACATGGATGAGGTCCGCGCCAATGCGGATATTACCCTGATCGAGGCCGCCCACGCATGACGCGGCGGACCCGGTGACGAAACAGAAAAGCGGCGCGCGCGCCCATGTTGCTTGAGCGAGTGAAAAGATGACCAAGGAATACGAGATCGGGATGCTCTGGGTCGAAGGGCCTTTGAGCTATGTCGAGGTGCTGTGCGTGCAGTCCTTTCTGGACGCAGGGCATCATGTAAAGCTGTACCACTACAAGGACGTGCAGAACGTGCCCGACGGTGTCGAGATGGCCCACGGCGACGAGGTGCTGAAAATCGACAGCTTTCTGAAGCACGGCAAGACGGGCAGTTTCGCACTGTTCTCGGACGTGTTCCGCTATCATCTGCTCCAACAGACCGACGGAATGATCTGGGCCGATCTTGACGCCTACTGCGTCAAGCGGTTCGAAAGTGAAACGGGGCATTTCTTTGGCTGGGAATCGCCGGATCATATCAATGGGGGGGTTCTTGGCCTGCCATCCGACAGCGACGCGCTTGGCCAGCTTCTGGAGATGACCGAAGATGAATACGGCATCCCCGAATGGTACCCGGACGAAAAGAAGGCCAAGCTTCAAAAACTGGTGGACGAGGGCACACCCACCCATGTCAGCGAGCTGAAATGGGGCGTTTGGGGGCCGCAGGCGGTCACGCATTACCTGCTCAAGACAGGCGAGGCAAAACATGCGCTTCCGGTTGAGGGGCTATACCCGGTGGGTTTTCGCGACAGGCGCCTGATGATGCGGGAAAGGTCCCGCGACAAGGTCGTGAACATGATGAACGAAGGCACGTATTCGGTGCATTTCTATGGACGGCGCGTGCGCGAGTTCCTGTCGATGATCGGGGGAATGCCGGAACCGGGCAGCTGGATGGACGAGATGCTTGGAAAGCACCTTATTGATTGCGATGCGGCCCCGGTTCTGTCGCGGCACGAAAAAGAAGAGCTCAAGCGCCAGCAGGCTTTGGGGCAGGTTCGCACGGCACCACGCGGCCCGACGGGCAAGGGCGGCGAGAACCTGACAGCACTGGCAGACAAGTACGGCTCTGACAAGGGATCGACCAAACACCGCTATACGGAACTCTACCACATGCTGTTCCACCCGTATCGGCAGCGCAAGATCACCTTTCTGGAAATGGGCCTGTTGATCGGTGGGCCAGAGCAGGGCTATGACAAGAACCGCCAGACAGGGGACTTGCCGTCGATCCGGATGTGGCTTGAATATTTCCCCAAGGCCAAGATCCACGGGCTCGACGTGTCGGATTTTTCGTGGTTCGAGCATGACCGCTTCACGTTTCATCGCTGCGACATGGATGACCGTGACGAGATCGCGGCTGCCATCGAAGAACTCGAAACGCCCCCGACCATCGTCATCGACGACGCAAGCCATGCCAGCCATCATCAGCAGCAGGCGTTCCTTGAAATCTTTCCGCGGCTTGAATCTGGCGGGCTATACGTGATCGAGGATCTGCGCTGGCAGCCGGAAACCTATGAAAAGCCGGGGGTCACAAAGACAGCCGCGCTGTTCCGAAGCTGGTTGGAAACCGGTAAGTTCGCGCATTCCGACCCGCTGGTGGCGGCGGAATTCAACATGCTGTCGGATGATATTTCCGGCTGTATCGTGGAAACCGCGCGCTTCAAGAAAAACCGCAAGGATCAGGTGGCGGTCATTCACAAGAAATGAAACGGGGTGCCCCAAAGGGCACCCCGATCCGGCTACGCCCATAGGCGGATGCCTTACATCTCGGGCATGATCACGCCGTCGATGACGTGGATCACGCCGTTGGTGGCCTCGATATCCGCTGTCACCACATTGGCACCATCGACGGTCACGCCGCCCTCGGTGCCGATCGTCACCATGCCGCCCTGCACCGTCTCGGCCGTCATCCCATCGCTGAGGTCGCCCGACATGACCGCGCCCGGCACCACGTGATAGGTGAGGATAGACACAAGCTGATCCTTGTTTTCAGGCATCAAAAGGGTTTCGACCGTACCATCGGGCAATGCGGCGAATGCGTCATCCGTCGGGGCGAAGACGGTGAAAGGCCCGTCGCTTTTGAGTGTGTCGACCAGTCCGGCGGCCGTGGCGGCGGCAAGCAGTGTTTCGAATGACCCGGCTGCGGCGGCCGTGTCGACAATGTCCTTCTTGTCGCCATGGGCGTCCGCGAAAGCGGTTGTGCCGGTCATCAGGGCGGCGGCGCCAAGGGCGAGATACGTTCTGCGAAGCATTATTCTTCCTCCGTTACAAATACCGGGCACCCTTGATCGGGCACCCGTGACTGTAACGAATGACATGGGACTTTGGTTCAGCGGGGTTTTCCGCCTGGCTGGCTTGACACGTGGCCCCTGCCGCCTAAGCCACGCCGCGCCCCGAATTCCAGACAAAACCTTGTGATGTGGCGTGATGTTCCGTCAGTCAATCCATCCCGATTGCCGCACGGGCAAGGCCGTCAAGCAGGGCTTGTACCTTTTGCATGTCGCCTTCGGGGAAGCTGCGATAGCCGATGGTCACCTCGTCGTCATCTCCAGCCGAATCCATGATGAAGATGTCATATGGGCAGTAGGCGATGTTCATGGGGTCAGCTTCCATGACCTCGCGCGACACCGTCGCAGAGCAAAAGCTGTAGGTGTCCGCCTGATCATAAAGCTGTGTGTCAGAGCCGACATCGCCGCGGGTCCGTTCCAGCATCGCGCCGACATGGCTGATGCTGTCGATCACGAGCCCCTCGTCGAGGATCGCGCTTTCGAGTCCGAAGGCGACATCCTCGAAGCTTTGATCCGTTTTGTACGTCACCATTTCTTGTGCGCTGACGGGCGTTGCGGCGAGGCAGGCTATGGTCAGGAGAAAGCGTGTCATGATGTTCCTTCTTGCTTGTTTGGTTGCGGCTGCTTTGGATAGGAGGGCAGTGTAGCAGGTATCCTTGAACCCGAATTGCTTCAGATCAAATTGGAGTTTTTGATGAGTTTCACATTGAACGCGCTGGAGATTCTCGCGCTCATCTTCGTTCTTTCCATCGGCCTTCTGGTGATCATGGCGGGTTTGTTCTTTTGGGTCGACAAGATCCAGACAGGCGACGCCATCCGCCGAAATTATCCCGTTATTGGCCGGTTTCGCGGGCTTTTTACGAAACTGGGAGAGTTCTTTCGACAGTATTTCTTTGCCATGGACCGCGAAGAGATGCCATTCAACCGCGCTCAGCGCGATTGGGTGACACACGCGACCACAGGCAAAAGCAACACCATTGCCTTTGGCTCGACCCGCAACCTGGGAATGGCGGGCACACCTATCTTTGTGCCGGCGGCCTTTCCGCCGCTGGATGATCAGTTTGCCGTCACCGCGCCGATGGAAATCGGGCCTCATGCGACGACGCCCTACATGGCCCGGTCCATCTTCAACATTTCGGGCATGAGCTATGGTGCCATCTCGCGCCCCGCTGTCGAGGCGCTCAGCCGTGGTGCGGCACAGGCGGGGATCTGGATGAACACCGGCGAGGGCGGGCTCAGCCCGTTTCACCTGATCGGGGGATGCGATATCGTGTACCAGATCGGCACGGCGAAATACGGCGTGCGTACCCGTGATGGGGCGCTTGATGACGAAAAGCTGCGCGAGGTGGCCGCCAACCCAGATGTGCGCATGTTCGAATTAAAGCTGGCGCAGGGGGCCAAACCTGGCAAAGGCGGTATCCTGCCATTGCAAAAGATAACGCCCGAAATTGCCGCGATCCGGGGCATCCCCGAAAATCAGGACAGCGTGTCCCCGAACCGTCACCACGAGGTGAATGATTTCGCGGAGTTGCTGGATTTCGTTGACCATATTCGCCGTGTCACCGGCAAGCCGGTTGGCTTCAAGACGGTCGTGGGCTCGTCCGATGCCTGGGCACCGATGTTCGAGATGATCAACGAACGCGGCTCCGAAAGCGCGCCGGATTTCATCACGATAGATGGCGGCGAGGGAGGCACCGGGGCGGCCCCCATGCCGCTCATGGACCTGGTGGGAATGCCGATCCGCGAGGCACTGCCGCGCATGGTGGACCTGCGGGACCGGTACGAACTGAAAGAGCGCATCCGAATCATAGCTGCGGGCAAGCTGGTCAATCCGGGTGATGTCGCCTGGGCGATCTGCGCGGGGGCGGATTTCGTGACTTCGGCGCGGGGCTTCATGTTCTCGCTTGGGTGCATCCAGGCGCTCAAGTGCAATCGCAATACATGTCCCACCGGCATCACTACCCATGATCCGCGTCTTCAGGCCGGGCTTGTCGTGCAGGACAAGTACAAGAAAGTTGCCAATTACGCGCAACAGGTGATCAACGAGGTCGAGACAATTGCCCATTCCGTTGGTGTGGGCGAGCCGCGCCTGATGCGGCGGCGTCATGTCCGGATCGTGCAGCCCGATGGATCAAGCATTCCGTTCAATCAGATCCGGCCAAGTTACAACGCGCCCACGTCCTTGTGACCCGACTTGTTTTTTGCGCATTCGCGCTTTCTTGTAAGCCAGACCGGGATCACATCCCGCACCCTACAGGAGAGCGCAATGGCCTATCGCTGGACAAATGACCTGACCGACCGCGACGTGACCGACGAAGCGATCTATCTAAACCGTCGGCAGTTGCTGTCCGGTGCGGCGGCAGGCGTGGGACTGGCCGGGGTCGCTGGCGTGGCCCATGCCGCGGATCTGGAGCCGACAAGCTGGGAGGATGTGACCAGCTACAACAATTACTATGAATTCGGCACGGGCAAGGATGACCCGGCCAAACATGCGCATCGCCTGACGACAGAGCCGTGGTCGGTGCAGATCGACGGGCTGGTCGATCGCCCTGGCGCCTATGCGTTCGAGGATATCATGTCAAAGATGACGATCGAGGAACGGCTCTATCGGTTCCGTTGCGTCGAGGCGTGGTCGATGGTGATCCCGTGGAACGGGTTCGAGCTGGCCGATCTGCTGGACATGGCCGGGGTGCAATCGGGCGCGAAATACGTGGCGTTCGAAACGGTGCTGCGCCCCGACGAGATGCCGGGCGTCGCGCGGCCTGTGCTGGACTGGCCCTATGTCGAGGGTCTGCGCCTGGACGAAGCGATGCACCCGCTCACCATCATGGCGACGGGCATCTATGGCCGCGACATCCCCAACCAGAACGGTGCGCCGCTGCGGCTGGTGGTGCCGTGGAAATACGGCTTCAAGTCGATCAAGTCCATTGTGCGGATCACGTTGACCGACAGTGAGCCGCCAACAAGCTGGAACAAGGCCAACGCACGTGAATACGGGTTCTTCAGCAACGTGAACCCCGAGGTGGATCATCCTCGCTGGAGCCAGGCAAGCGAACGGGTCATTGGCACCGGGTTGTTTGCCCGCCGTCAGGATACGCTGATGTTCAATGGCTACGCTGATGAGGTCGCGTCGCTTTATGCTGATATGGATTTGACCAAGAATTTCTGATGGCGGTGCTCGATCACATCAACAGCAGCCTCCGCCGGATTCCGGCCTGGCCGGTTTACGTTGTCAGCGTGGCCTATATCGCGTGGCTTTTCTGGCTTGGGGTGACGGGCGGGCTTGGCGCTGACCCGGTGAAAAAGCTGGAACATGCCTATGGTGAAATGGGGCTTTACCTGCTGATCGCCGGGCTTTGCATCACGCCGCTGCGGCGCATGGCGGGTCTCAATCTGATGAAATTCCGTCGGGCCACAGGGTTGGCCTGTTTTCTTTTCATCACCGTGCATCTGCTCACTTGGGCGGTGCTGGACGTGCAGCGGCTTGACCGGGTCTGGGCCGATATCGTGAAGCGCCCCTATATCACGGTGGGCATGGCGGGCTTTGTGCTGATGCTGCCCCTTGCACTAACCTCGAACAATCGGGCGGTGCGGTGGCTCGGCCCGCTATGGGGGCAATTGCACAAGCTGGTATATCCGGCGGCGATCCTCGGTGGGGTGCATTACGTGATGCTGGTGAAGGGCTGGCAGATCCGGCCGATGATCTTTCTTGCGTTGATCTGCCTGCTGGTTCTGTGGCGATATCGGCCTGGCTGGCGTCAGTTCAAGAGATTTGTCACCGGTCCGGTATCGCGCCAACCTTGACGCTTGCATCGACGCAGCGGGTGTCCGGATAGCTGCAATCGGCTCAGTGGCAGTGATTCACCGTCGATTCCCGCCTCTATTTCCCTCTGACTCGTGATTTGCCCTGTGGATAACCCTTGATATCGCGAAAGTGACCCAGGGTCAGCCAGGATCTGTTGAAACCGGATGCGCGGACAAACCACGCGAATTTAAGTCCAAGCTATTGATAAATAATAATAATATAAGAATACGAAGAAAAAATGACAATGCTTGAAAAAAGGGGTTGCAGCCTTCGGCGTCTAGCCGTAGATACCCCTTCACCGGCGGCGCTGAGGCGCGGTTGGGTCGCTCACGGGGCCTTAGGGTCACGAGGCGGTTACGGAAAATTCGAGAGGTAATGAGGCGGGGCGCGCCAAGGATTAATGGCGCATCCGTTTGATTTTGTCTCTCACGCTCTTTGAAATTGCTAGTATCTGAAGAGATATGTGGGCGGTTTGGTCCTA
>JANSXS010000040.1 GCA_024742835.1 Paracoccaceae bacterium
CGTCGATGGCGACAAGCGCCTCTGTGACGCCGATCACGATATAGCCACCCGATTTAAGCTGAACCGTCGGGTTGAACATCGAGCTGAGATAGCTTTCCACCTGATAGCGGGCGAAAAGCGGCATCTGGTCGACGTAATGTTTCACGTTCTTGGCATGGGACGGCATGATCATCTTCATGAAGTCCTTGGCGATGCGGTAGCCGCGCTCGCCCTCGACATGCACCTCGTCGATCTCGCGGTTATAAAGATCGCGGATCGAGCGTTTGATCAGGTCGCCCTCTTCATAGATCTTGGCGGGCGCGATGGATTTCAGCGTCAGTTCGCGGATCTGCTCCCACATGCGCTGAAGATACTCGTAATCGCGCTTGATCTCGGATTTGGTGCGCTTTGCACCGGCCGTGCGGCTGATGAGACCAGCGCCTTGCGGCACATTAAGTTCGCCGGCGATATCCTTGAGCTTCTTGCGGTCCACCGCATTGGTGATCTTGCGGCTGATACCGCCCCCGCGTGCGGTGTTGGGCATCAGCACACAGTAGCGACCGGCCAGCGACAGATAGGTGGTCAGCGCCGCGCCCTTGTTGCCGCGCTCTTCCTTGACGACCTGCACCAGCAGGATCTGGCGGACCTTGATGACTTCCTGGATCTTGTAGCGGCGCGGGCGCGGTTTGCGTGCCGGGCGGAAATCCTCGTGATCGTCGTCATCTGCGACGGATTCGATGGTTTCGTCCTTGGCGGCGGCGTTCGAGCGCGCAGGCGTGTCGTCTTCGGGGGCGTCATGCCCGTTGCCGGAAGCGTGCGCATCCGTCGCCGTACCGTCGTCAGGTTCTTCGACCGGCGTTTCCGCAACCGTTTCCATCGGGGACAGCCCTTCGTCGCCCTCGGCTTCGCCATCGGTATCGAGGTCGATGGTCTCCATCCCGGAAATGCCGGTGCTTGTCACCGCGTCGTCGGAATCGGTCTTGGCGGGCTTGGCCCGAGAGCGCGACCGCGAGCGGCGCTTGGGCTTTTCGTCTTCCTCGTCGCGGGCGCGCTGCGCCTCTGCATAGGCGCGCTCTTCTTCAAGCAGCGCCTCGCGGTCGGCGACGGGGATCTGATAGTAATCCGGGTGAATTTCCGAAAAGGCGAGAAATCCGTGGCGGTTGCCGCCATAATCGACAAAGGCCGCCTGAAGCGACGGTTCGACCCGTGTTACCTTTGCAAGATAGATGTTGCCAGCAAGCTGGCGTTTGTTTTCGGATTCAAAGTCGAATTCCTCGACCTTGTTTCCGTCAACCACCACAACGCGGGTCTCTTCCGCGTGGGTGGCGTCGATAAGCATTTTCTTAGCCATGTAGTTCCATTGCAGGGGCGCAAGACCTGGTCCCCTGGCGGGGCAGAGGTGTTGCGGGCCTGTCTTGTCAGAGCGATATCGAGCGCAAAAAGGACCCGTGCAGAGCGTGTCTCTGCCGGGTGAACATGTATCTGTCGCCTCTCGCGCGTCATCGCGGTTCTTCTCCGGGACCGGGCGGCTGGCCCTGTCCCCATGTAGGGTGCCGCATCATGTCCTGTCTGGAAATGTGCCGGCGTCTCGTGGCCTTTTGGGCCCAATCGGTTGTTCCTTCGCCGGGGGTGCCCGGCGCGGAACAGCGAAACTCTTCAACAGCGCGTCTGCGCGTGTATGTCCTTGATACGGCCTTAGGGCGGTCAAAGACAATGGCAAATGTATCTTCCATGCCAGATCGGTCAGGAACCCGCATCTTGAGGATGAAACCAGCGATCCGATAGTCGTCCACGGGACTTTCAACCGCAGACCTCAAAGATAATCCGAACGCTGCAAGCCATATTTGGCCATTTTCTCGTTCAGGGTCCGGCGCGGCAGGCACAGTTCGTCCATCACCGCCGCGATAGAGCCCTTGTGCCGGCGCATCGTGTTATCGATCAGCATGCGTTCGAACGCCTCGACATATTCCTTGAGCGGCTTGCCTTCGGTGGTCATCACCGGCTGCATATCCTGATGATCGGACATCAGCAGCGACGCGATGGTGCCGGAACCACGGCGCGATTGCAGGACGGCGCGTTCGGCGATGTTGATAAGCTGGCGCACATTGCCGGGCCACGGCGCCTGCAAAAGCTGGGCGGCTTCCTGTGCGGACACTTGCGGCGCCTCGCAGCCGTAATCATCGGCGAAGGCATCGGAAAAGCGGGTGAACAGCGTCAGGATATCCTCGCCGCGCTGGCGCAGCGGGGGCACGGTGACACGCAACGCGCCCAGCCGGTAAAACAGATCAGAGCGCAACGCATCTTCGCAGGTTCGGCCCTGTTCCTGAAGGTTCGAGATCGCGACGATCCGGGTTTCCGGCGGGCTGCCTTCATCATTGATAAAGGTCAAAAGCCTTGCCTGTACCGCGTCGGGCAGGGTTTCCACATCCTCCAGCACCAGCGTGCCGCCGCGCGCCTCTTCGACAGCCGGAAGCTGTGCATCCTCGGGCTGAACCGGGCCGAAAAGCCGCTTTATCAGTGCATCTTCTTCATAGGCCGAACAGGAGATCAGCACGAATTTGCGCCCCGCCCGCGCGCCCACCGCATGAAGCGCATGGGCCACCAGCGTCTTGCCGGTGCCGGTTTCACCTTCGATCAGGACATGGCCATCGGCCTGCCCCAGATCGAGGATGTCCTCTTTCATCCGCGCCATCGCGGGCGAGGCACCGATCAGCTTTTTCATCAATTGCCCGCCATCCGAAAGCTCGCGCCGCAGCGCGCGCCCGTCAAGGATCATGCGCCGGGCATGTGTTGCGCGCTTGGCCAGTTCGTTCATCCGATCGGGATTGAACGGCTTTTCCAGAAAATCGTAGGCCCCGATGCGCATCGCCTCGACCGCCATGGGCACGTCGCCATGGCCGGTAATCATGATCACGGGCAGCGAACTGTCGGTGCCCATCAGCTTTTTCAGAAACTGCATCCCGTCCATGCCGGGCATCTTGATATCCGTCACCACGATACCGGGATACTCGGGCCCCAGAACCTTCAGCGCCTCTTCGGCGCTTGGAAACGCCTCTGTGTCATAGCCCGACAGGGCCAGCCACTGACTGATCGACTGGCGCATGTCCTTTTCATCGTCGACGATGGCGATTTTCATGGCAGATGGCATGATCGTTTACTCCGCTGCACGGGTCGTGTCGGCCAATATGGGCAGTTGCATTTCAAATACAGCCCCCCCGGCGGCGGCATTGCGCGCCGTCAGCCGCCCCCCAAGGTCGTTCACGATACCAGAGGAAATGGCAAGCCCCAAGCCAACCCCGTCACCGGGCTGCTTGGTGGTGTAGAACGGCTCGAACAGGTTCTCGATATTCTCGATCCCGTGCCCGTTGTCACGCACTGTCAACACGGCCGTGTCGCCATGCGCCAGAAGCATCTCGATCTGTGGCGCCTCGGCGGTTTGCGTCGCGTCCATGGCATTGCGCAACAGGTTGATGATCACCTGTTCGATCCGCACCCGGTCGCCCATTACCCAAACCGGCTCTGCGGGCATGGTGCGGGTGATATCCACCTTGCGCTGACGCAGTTGCGGTTCCATCATCGCAAGGGCTGAATTGATCGCATCGCCCATGTTTACGGGCTGAAACTCGTGCCCGTCCTGCCGCGCGTAGGATTTGAGCTGTTTGGTGATCGCGCCCATTCGTTCGATCAGGTCGTCAATTCGCTGAAAAGAGCTGACAGCCTCGTCGGGGCGATTGCGCGACAACAAAAGACGCGCCCCGGCCAGATAGGTTTTCATCGCCGCCAGCGGTTGATTCAACTCATGGCTGACCGCGGCCGACATCTCGCCCAGCACCGCCAGCTTGGAGCTTTGTTGCAGCGTCTGTTCAGCCACGGCGAGGTTTTCCTGCACCCTTTGACGTTCGGCGATTTCCCGCTGCAAACGAAGGTTCAGTGCGCGAAGCTCCGCCGACTCGCGTTGAAACAGGCTCATACGTGCCGCCGTCTTGCGGTTAAGGAAATAAAAGGCCAGCGCGAGCAGAATCGCGAACACCATGATTTCCAGCGCCAGAACCCCGTTCACCCTGTCGCGCACCGACGCGTATGTAGTAAAAGACGCGATGCGCCAGCCGCGAAAGGCCACCCTGCCCTCGACCCGCATCACCGCCTCGCCTTCGAGATAGGCATCTGGCGGCAGCGCGGTAGACCAGTCGGCAGTTGCCTGCAAGGCGCGCTGAATGGCGGAATTCGCAGGCTCGCGCACAAGCGCCGCCGCCTCTGTCAGGCCGCGCCAGCGCGGTTCGGTCGCAAGGATGATGCGCCCTTCGCTGTCGGTGACCAGCACCGCATCCGAAATCCCCGCCCAGGCACGTTCGTATTTTTGCAGATCGACCTCGACCAGAATGATCCCCACAAGGCTTTTTTGACTGGTGACGCGGCGGGAATAGAAAAACCGGAACGCGCCCGCCTCTGTGCGAGCGACGGTAAAGACGTTATCCTTGGACCGCATGGCATCAACAAAGAACGGCTCTGTCTTGAGCGCCTGGCCGATCCTGTTGCGGTCGGTGGCGGCCACCACGCGCCCATCACGATCCAAAAGTACCAAAGACGCTGCCGAAAGCTCTTTGTTGAATGTGATAAGCCGTTGAGAGGATTGCGTATAATCGCCGCTGTCCAGCGCCGAGATCAGCGCCGGATCCCGCGCCAGAAGCTGCGGCACAATGGCGTTCTGGCGCAATTCCGACAACAGGTTGCCCGAATAAAGCGCCAGGCGCAGTTCGGCGCGGTTGCGGGTGTTCTCGGTGAAACGGTCCGTCAGAAGGCTGTTGGTGACCGCCACGACCGTGACCGCCGCCGCCACCATCACAACAAACGCCAACCGCGCACGCCAACCAAGGGTGCGGGCCTGTCGGCTGGCCTGAGTAAAACCGGGCTTGTTCATCTCTACACGCTACGCGGGCGCGCGCGGCGGCTCAAGTCCCCGAAACGCTAAGCGGATCAGGCATGGGCAAGCTGATCCACCAGCGAGCGGAAAAGCGCCGCCCCGTCGGTGCCGCCATGGGCCGGTTCGGCCATACGTTCGGGATGCGGCATCATGCCAAGCACGCGGCGGTTCTCGGACAGGATACCAGCGATATCCTGCTGCGAGCCGTTCGGGTTTTGCACGTAGCGAAACGCGACACGGTCCTCTGCATTCAGACGGTCTAGGGTTGGCGCGTCGGCAAAATAATTGCCGTCATGATGCGCGATGGGCACCGTGATCGTGCTGCCCGGCGCATAGCCCGACGTATAGGCGCTGTCGGCGGTTTCCACTGTTAGATCAAGAGCTTTGCAGACATATTTCAACCCGGCATTGCGCAGCAGCACTCCCGGTAGAAGCCCGGTTTCGGTCAGCACCTGAAACCCGTTGCACACGCCCAGAACATAGCCGCCCGCCTCGGCGTGACGGATCACGGAACGGCAGATCGGCGAGTTGGCCGCGATGGCCCCGCAGCGCAGGTAATCGCCAAAGGAAAAGCCCCCCGGCACGCCGATCACATCCACACCCGACGGCATCTCGGTATCCTTGTGCCAGACCATGCTGACACGGGCACCGGCTCTCTCGAATGCAACCTTGAGGTCGCGGTCGCAATTTGAGCCGGGAAACACGATGACGGCGGCGTGCATGGGGATTTCCTTTCAATGCCAGCATCAACGCAGCAGGCGCTGTCGCACCTGCGCGCGGGGGGTCAGTCCAGCTCGACCGAATAGCTTTCGATCACCGTATTCGCGAGCAGCTTTTCACACATTTCGGTAACCGCCTGTTCGGCCTTGGCCCTGTCCGTCTCGGCGAGGTCCAGTTCGATCACCTTGCCTTGCCGGACGGCCTCGACCCCGTCAAAGCCCAATTGGCCAAGCGCGTGGCGCACGGCCTCGCCCTGCGGGTCCAGAACACCGGTTTTCAGCATGACATGCACGCGTGCTTTCATCGCCTTCACTTTCTTCTTGCGGTCCGGGCGGCGCGTGCCGCCGTCAGTTGATCAGATGCGGCTTGGTCATGGTCGTGGCACCTTTGGGCATCACGCCAAGCCGGTTGGCCAGTTCCGTGTAGGCATCCGTCAGGCTGCCCAGATCGCGGCGAAACACGTCCTTGTCCAGCTTCTGGCCAGTCTCGATATCCCATAGACGGCAGCTATCGGGCGAAATTTCATCGGCCACGATCAGACGCTGGAAATCACCCTCATAGACGCGCCCGATCTCGATCTTGAAATCCACCAGCTTGATGCCGACGCCATACATGACTCCAGACAGGAAATCATTCACCCGGAGCGCAAGGCTCAGGATATCGTCCATATCCTGCTGACTGGCCCAGCCGAAGGCGGCGATATGTTCCTCGGTGACAAGCGGATCGCCCAGCTTGTCATCCTTGAGGCAGTATTCCACCACGGGGCGCGGCAGTTGCATCCCCTCTTCCAGCCCCAGACGCTGCGCCATGCTACCGGCGGCGTAGTTCCGCACGATGATCTCCAACGGCACGATCTCGCAGGCGCGCACCAGTTGTTCGCGCATGTTCAGCCGTTTCAGAAAATGGTTTGGGATGCCAACATTGGTCAGGCCAAGCATGAAATACTCGCTCAGCATGTTGTTGAGCACGCCCTTGCCTTCGATCACGTCCCGTTTCTGGGCGTTGAATGCTGTTGCATCATCCTTGAAATACTGGACAAGGGTGCCAGGTTCGGGGCCCTCGAACAGGGTTTTCGCCTTGCCTTCGTAAATTTTGGTGCGCCGCGCCATGGGCTCTCTTTCGACTTGGCCGCATATGAGACTCGCGGCGGGGTTCTTCGCCCTCATAGTCTATGGGCGGGCATGTCGCAAGACGGGCATATTTCCTTGCGCCTTTCCTTGCGCCGCGGCACACGGGACGCCATATCTAACATGACATTCAACCCTACCTCCGGAGATTTCCAATGAGCACCTTCGACGACCGCGAAAACGCTTTTGAAAACAAGTATGCCCATGACGAGGAAATGAAATTCAAGGCAGAGGCCCGGCGCAACAAGCTTTTGGGCCTTTGGGCGGCGGAATTGCTGGGCAAGACGGGAGCAGAGGCCGATGCCTATGCCAAGGAAGTTATCCTCTCGGATTTCGAGGAAGCCGGGGACGAAGACGTTGTGCGCAAGGTCGCTGGCGATCTGGGCAATCTGGCCGATGCCGACACGATCCGCGGCAAGATGGACGCGCTGATGCAGATCGCCAAGGACCAGCTGATGAAAGAGCACTGACCCCCGTTTCACGGGCGTTCGGAATGCCGCCAGGGCCCGCCGATGCGCGGGCCTTTTTCTTGCCGCAGCGCGCGCAGTTCACAAACTTCATGAAGATTTTGACTTTGCGCAAACGCACCAAACATGGCACATGCCAGCGCAAGCAATGGGAAGGAAGACCATGACCGACGCGCTAAGCAAGATGCTGGCCACACGTGACTGGATCCTGGCCGACGGGGCCACGGGCACCAATCTTTTCAACATGGGGCTCAGCTCCGGCGATGCACCGGAAATGTGGAATGTCGAGCATCCCGACCGGATAAAGAAACTTTACGCCATGGCCGTCGATGCAGGCAGCGATCTGTTCCTCACGAACTCCTTCGGTGGCAATGCCGCGCGGCTCAAGCTGCACGACGCCCAAAAGCGCGCCCGCGAACTCAGTCGGATCTCTGCCGAGATCGGGCGCGAAGTGGCCGACACCCGCGACCGCGACATCATCGTCGCAGGCTCGGTCGGCCCCACCGGCGAAATCATGGCACCGATGGGCGCGCTGACCCATGCGCTGGCCGTCGAAATCTTTCATGAACAGGCCGAGGGCCTGAAAGAGGGGGGCGCGGACGTGCTCTGGCTGGAAACAATCAGTGCCCCCGAAGAATACAAAGCCGCCGCCGAGGCGTTCAAACTGGCCGATATGCCGTGGTGTGGCACCATGAGCTTTGACACAGCCGGGCGCACGATGATGGGCATGACCTCTGCGGATATGGCCGCGATGGTCGACAAGCTCGATCCCGGCCCGCTGGCCTTCGGGGCAAATTGCGGCGTCGGCGCGTCGGATCTTCTGCGCACCGTTCTGGGCTTTGTCGCGCAGGGCACCGAACGCCCGATCGTCGCCAAGGGCAACGCGGGCATTCCGAAATATGTCGACGGCCATATCCACTATGACGGCACGCCCGAACTGATGGCGGAATATGCCGTTCTGGCCCGCGATTCCGGCGCGACCATCATCGGCGGCTGTTGCGGCACCATGCCCGAACACCTGTCGCAAATGCGCGAGGCGCTGGAAACCCGCGCACCCGGCCCGCGCCCGACGCTGGACCAGATCACCGAAAAGCTGGGTGGATTTTCATCCAGCGTGGATGGCACAGAGGAAAGCGACGGCAATGACGAACCCCCGCGCCGTGGCCGCCGTGGCGGGGGGCGCCGCCGCGCCTGATGGGGCCGCGCAAAGCCATGCATCGGCCATTCCCGCGCCCCCGGCAAGCGGTGATGGACCGACCGAACGGCATCTCCGCCGACCCGTTCTGACCGATCATGCGTCCCGCGTGTTGATCGCGGATCTCGCGGCACAAGCGCGCCACGCCCCACGGCGCGTTTGACCGGACCAAGGGCGACATAGCTGTCGGTGAGGGCACCCCGGACAAATCCGGAACATATGCAGGCGACTCATTGTTATTACCCGAAACTTTCACGCGTCTTTCAGACGATTTGCGCGTATAGGTCGGAACAGATGCGACCGATGTCGCAATTCGGAAAGTCGCTCCGCGACATTCTGTCAATAGCTGGCTGTGACACCGGGGCAGCAGATACCCAAGCGAAAGGATCAAAGGCATGTCCGACGAAGAAGACGACATCATCCTGTCGGAACTCGACGACGAGGAACTTGTCGAGCAAATGTGGGATGACCTTTACGACGGGCTCAGGGATGAGATCGTCGAGGGGGTCAATATCCTTCTTGAACGCGGCTGGACGCCTTACCGCATCCTGACAGAGGCGCTGGTGGGTGGCATGACCGTTGTCGGCAAGGATTTCCGCGACGGCATCCTTTTCGTGCCAGAGGTGCTGCTGGCCGCCAACGCGATGAAGGCGGGCATGGGCATCCTGAAGCCACTTCTGGCCGAAACCGGCGCGCCCCGCGTGGGCAAGATGGTGATCGGCACGGTCAAGGGCGACATCCACGATATCGGCAAGAACCTTGTCAGCATGATGATGGAAGGCGCCGGTTTCGAGGTGGTCGATCTCGGGATCAACAACCCGGTCGAAAGCTATCTCGAAGCGCTGGAAACCGAACAGCCCGATATCCTTGGCATGTCGGCGCTGCTGACAACCACCATGCCCTACATGAAAGTGGTGATCGACACGCTGGTCGAACAGGGCAAGCGCGACGACTATATCGTGCTGGTCGGCGGGGCCCCCCTGAACGAGGAATTCGGCAAGGCGATCGGCGCGGATGCCTATTGCCGCGATGCCGCCGTCGCCGTGGAAACCGCCAAGGAATTGGTCGGACGCAAGCACAACCAGGGCGTGATGGGGTAATGTCTCCCTTTTGGGGACGTGTCTTGACAGCGGCCCGCGTTCAGGCGGGCCGTTCGCTTCTCCCGCCCCCACCTTGCGACGCCGGCCTGCACGCCGTGACGTTCAACGCGAAAGGGGTCTCATGCCATTCACGACATATATCGCCCTGCTGACGGCGGTTCTCGGCCTCGGTGCCGTGACGGTGATGCTGATCACCGGCGCCGCCGCCCCTATGGCGCTGATGCTTCCTGCAAGCCTGACTGCCGCCGCGCTGTTGTTTCTGGCCCGGCGCAAATGACCCTGCCGCAGGACAACACCCTGACCGAACAGGGCTTTGCCGAGCCGCCCTCGGGCCGCGTCCTGCTGATCGCCTGCGGGGCGCTTGCGCGCGAGATCCTCGCGCTGCGCGACGCCAATGGCTGGAACCATATGGATCTGCACTGCCTGCCCGCGAAACTGCATCTTTTCCCCGACCGGATCACCGACGCGGTCGCGGACATGGTCACGGCGCGGCACGACGATTATGACCGTATCTTCGTGGTCTATGCCGATTGCGGCACCGGCGGTCAGTTGCAAGCGAAATGCGCGGAACTCGGCGTAGAGATGATCGCCGGCCCGCATTGCTATGCCTTTTTCGAAGGCAACGAAGACTTCGCCGCCCGTGACGAGATCACGGCCTTCTACCTCACCGATTTCCTTGTCCGGCAATTCGACGCCTTCATCTGGAAACCGATGGGTCTGGATCGCCACCCCGAACTGCGCGACATGCTGTTCGGCAATTACACCAAGCTGGTCTACCAGGCCCAGACACAGGATCCCGCCCTGACCGCCAAGGCACGCGATTGCGCCACCCGCCTCGGGCTTGATTTCGAATACCGCTTCACCGGCTATGGCGATCTGAAAACAGCACTTGCCCAGCAGGCCGCCAAAAGCTGACAAGGTTTCATCTGGCCCGAAATACCTCGGGGAGGACGTTGGAATTCCGCAGGAATTTCAACGGGAGGGGCAGAGCCCCTCACTCATGCAAAACCAGCGCGGCGAAGCCGCACAATGGGGTCACGCCGCGTCGGCGGCCACACTGCGGATACGCTCGATCATCGCCCGCAACCCGTTGGATCTCTGCGCCGACAGATGGTCGTTCAGCCCCAGCCGGGCCAGCTCGCCGCCCGCATCCACCTTGGGCACTTCGGTCACGGGTCGCCCGTCATAAAGCGCGCGCAGCACCGCGATCAGCCCGCGCACGATCATCGCGTCCGAATCCCCCTCAAAGGAAAACCGCCCGTCCTGCACCTTGGGATGCAGCCAGACCTGGCTGGCACAGCCATCCACCTTGGTCGCCGGCACCTTGAGCGCATCCTCAAGCGGGTCCATCGCCCGTCCCCGCTCAATGACATAACGGTATCGGTCTTCCCAATCCTCAAGAAACTCGAAATCCGATACGATCTCCTCGAATGCGTTGCTGGTCACCGCTTCACCTCTTGCGTCTCGCGTCTCTTCTTGCCCGTCCACAGGTAGGCGCGCAGCAACGCGCCGTCCAGCCCAAGCTTGCACCTTTTCAAGCGCGGGCGGATACGGTAGTCCGGGGCAAAGGCAAAAAGGGGCGCGTGTCATGCGGATTGTCGTTTCGGTTCTGGTCATCTCGACCATGACGCTTGCGGGATGCAGCGGGCTGCGCGACTCGCGCGCCAACCCGGCGAACTGGTTTGGCCAAAGCAAGCCCGAGCGCCTTGTGGAAAGCAGCACGCCCCCTGCCCCCGGTGACCGACAGACCGGCAACCCCCTGATCGAAGAGCCCGAGGCCCGCCGGTCGAACGCGATAAGGCAAAGCGCCGTCGACAGATCCGGCCTTCTGAGCAGGCCCGACCGCGAAGAGATCTACGAAGGCTCCCTGATCGACGAGGTCACAGCGCTGCGCGTGGCCCGTGTGCCCACCGGCGCCATCATCCGGGTCACCGGCCTGCCCCAGCGCGAGGGAGCTTTTGACGTGCGGCTGATACAGGTCAACCCCGACGGGCCGGTCAACGGCGTAATGGAATACACGCTCAACGCCTATCAGCCCGTCAACACCCGGCAAGGCAGCGTGCGCACCCGCGAGGTCGAGGTCGGCACATTCCTGAGCAACAAGGATCTCGAACAGATCACCGAGATCCGGATCGTAGCGGAACGCAACCAGCGCAGCACCACACGCTGACGCCGTTAAAGCACGACTGTGCGGATCGTGCCATCCTGAGCCGCGAGGGCGATCTTGCCCTCGCATAGCCGCAGCGCATCCTGCCCGAACACGTCATGCCGCCAACCACGCAGCGCCGGGACATCACGTTCTCCCGCCGAAATCGCATCCAGATCGGCGGCAGAGGCGATCAGCTTGGACGCGACAGAGAATTCCTCTGTCTTGGCCTTCAGCAACACCCGCAGCAGATCCGCCAGCGCGGGGTTCACCTGCATCTTCTCGCGAGAGCGGTCGGGTTGCGGCAGGTTCTCATTGGTGCAGGCCAGCCCACCGGCCACCGCTTTCAGGATACCCTCGGCGATATCGCCGCGCCGCGCCTCGCGCAGCAGCAGCCGCGAGCGTGACAGGTCATTGACGGAGGTCGGTTTGGTCGAGGCAAGCTCGACCAGCGCATCGTCCTTGTAAACCCGGCTGCGCGGGATGTTGCGCTCCTGCGCGTAGCTTTCGCGGAACCGCGCCAATTCCCGCAGGATCGCCAGAAACCGCCCCGAAATGTTGCGCGTCTTGACCCGTTTCCAGGCGTCTTCGGGCCGGGTGATGTAGGTTTCAGGATCGTTGAGAACCTGCATTTCCTCGGCGACCCACTTGTCGCGCCCGCCTTCGGCCAGCTTCGCTGCCAGATAGTCGTAAATCTCGCGCAGATGCGTTACATCCGCGAGCGCATAGGTCTTTTGCGCGGCACTCAGCGGGCGGCGGGACCAGTCGGTAAACCGCGAGGTCTTGTCCAGCGATTGCTTGGCGATCTTGCGCACCAGCGTCTCGTAACCCACCTGCTCGCCAAAGCCGCAGACCATCGCCGCGACCTGCGTGTCGAATAGCGGCGCGGGGATGATCCCGGCATCCACGTAAAAGATCTCCAGATCCTGCCGGGCCGCGTGAAACACCTTGACCACATCCGGGTTGCGAAACAGCTCGTAGAGCGGTTCCAGCGACAGATCGCCCTCGATCGGATCAACCAGTACCGCATCGTTCTCGCCACGCGATGGCAGAGCAAGCTGGATCAGGCAAAGCTTGGAATAATAGCTGCGTTCGCGCAGAAATTCCGTGTCGACGGTGACATAAGGCTGCATGGCCGCGTGGGCGCAGAATTCGGCGAGGGCGTCTGTCGTGGTGATAGTGATCATGGGGACGGGCTTATCCGGTCTTGTTCATCTTGTCCCCTGCCACCCTATAGGCAAGCACGAGGCAAATGGAAACGTTGGAATTCATGGCAACAGGATGGGCGTGCGGTCGTTCATGGCGAAACGACGCAGCACGGCGGGATAAAGCACATGTTCCTCGGCCAGCACCCGCGCGGCAAGGCTGTCCGGGGTATCGCCGGGCAGGGCCGGCACGCGGGCCTGACCAAGCATCGGCCCCTCGTCCAGTTCCGGCGTGACCTCATGCACGGTGCAGCCTGCCTCGGCATCCCCGGCGGCCAGCGCGCGGGCATGTGTGTGCAGCCCGCGATATTTCGGCAAAAGCGACGGGTGGATGTTCAGCATCCTGCCCTGCCATTCCTGCACAAAGCCGCCGGTCAGCACACGCATGAAGCCCGCAAGGCACAGGATATCGGGCGCATGGTCCGCCAGCACCGCGTTGAGTGCTGCCTCGAACGCGCTGCGATCCTCGCCGTAGGGCCGGTGATCCACCACCGCTGTCGGCACGCCACGTGCGCGCGCCTTCTCCAGCCCGCCCGCGCCCGCGTTGTTGGACAGCACCAGACAGGGCCGCGCCGGATGATCGCCGGTCATGCTGTCGACAAGGCTCACCATGTTGGAGCCGCCGCCGGACAGCAGAATGGCAACCCGTTGGGTCACGCAAGCGACCCGCTATAGCGACCCCCCTGCCCGTCGCGCACATGGCCAAGCCGGTACACCGTCTCGCCCTGTGCGCCCAGCAGATCCGCCACCGCGTCGGCCTGTTCCGCGGCCACGGAAAGCACCATGCCCACGCCACAATTGAAGGTCTTGAGCATCTCGGCCTCTGCCATGCCGCCCTGCACCATCAGCCAGCGGAAGACAGGCGGCAGATCCCATGCGCCAAGGTCGATCTCGGCGCCCAGCCCCTCAGGCAGCATGCGCGGCAGGTTTTCCGTCAGCCCGCCGCCGGTGATATGCGCCAAGGCGTGAACACCCCCCGCGCGGACCGCCGACAGCGCGGGCCGCACATAAAGCCGCGTCGGCGTCAGCAGCGCCGCGCCAAGCGTCAGGCTGTCGTCCCAAGGACAGGGCGCGTCCCAGCCAAGCCCGGACAGCTCGACCAGTTTGCGCACAAGGCTGTAGCCGTTGGAATGCACCCCGTCCGCCGCCAGCCCCAGAAGGACATCGCCCGCAACCACGCCTGCGGGCAGGTCCTGCCCGCGCTCCATCGCGCCCACGGCAAACCCGGCAAGGTCGAAATCGCCACCTTCGTACATGCCGGGCATTTCCGCCGTCTCGCCGCCGATCAGGGCGCAACCGGCCTGCACGCAGCCCTCCGCGATGCCTTCGATCACCTGCGCCGCGACGTCCGTCTCAAGTTTGCCGGTGGCGAAATAATCCAGAAAGAACAGCGGCTCCGCGCCCTGACACACCAGATCGTTGACGCACATCGCCACAAGGTCGATGCCCACGCCGCCGACATGGCCGGTGTCAATCGCGATGCGCAGCTTGGTGCCCACCCCGTCGGTCGCGGCCACAAGGATCGGGTCGGTATACCCCGCCGCCTTGAGATCGAAAAGCGCGCCGAACCCGCCCAGCCCCGACATGGTGCCGGGCCGCATGGTGCGCTTGGCGGCGGGCTTGATACGATCCACAAGCGCATTGCCTGCGTCGATATCCACGCCGGCCTGCGCGTAGGTGATGCCGTTCTTGGGAGTGCTCATGCGGAAACCCTCTTGGATGTTGGCGCTTGCCCTAGCCCAAAGCCGCCCACCGCGCAATCCGAAAGCCTTGACGCCCGCGCGCACGACGCCTAATCGGTGTGTCAGGTCGGGCCTGTAGCTCAATTGGTTAGAGCAGAGCGCTCATAACGCTTTGGTTGGGGGTTCGAGTCCCTCCGGGCCTACCAGACTGATGTCTTCGGATCGAACAACAATCGTCGGGCCGGTGACATCCGCCGCGAAACGCACGCCGGCAGACGAACGCGATTCCTTCAATCCAACATTGAATGTAAACTTGTAGCCGTAATTTCGGATACACTTGATCGTTTGGGTGGTCGCGCCAGCCGTGATGATGTGACCGCCCCCCGACGGCATTAAGGCTTTCCGCCTTTAACCTGAAACATCAGCAAACGGCGGAAGGCGTGCAATGACTCTTTGTAGCGCCGCGTTTCACGAAAATCTGTGAGTCAGGTCACTGACCGGCTGAAAGCCTTTTGTAGAACGTCATCGACCTCCAGCGCGGTGGTGACATCCGTGGACAGCCCTACGCTTTGGGTCAGATCACCCTGCGCAGTCGCGTAGGCTGCCAGCGCCACGAACAGACATGTCAACAGTCCAACGGCAATCCGCAAGGCGGCGATGCGTCCGACAAGGCGTGACATGGCTGGCTTTCAGTGGCGCCTGCGCTTGCACGATCCATACGTACACCCACGCAGGCTGTACTGCTCCTGCGAGACATCAACGCACCCTGCGACACAAGCCAGTGCCTGCTCTCTGATCGACGTGCCGCTCACTTTAAATAGTAAAGTGAAACTTCCTCTCACTTGGTCATGCGCGGCCTATCGTTATCCTACAGACATCGACCGCCGTAAGCATTTGCTTCGTGCCTGCCCTCAAAAATGATCGGCTGGCACGGCGTAAAGACAAAAGAGGCCAATGAGGATGCAGGATCTTGCCATGAAGCACGGAAAATTCGACACCCGGCAGCGGGTGCATAATAGACCGGCGGCGCGGGGTTTGGCAACGCAGGTAAAGACAGGTGTGGCCGATGTTTTTCGCTTTGGATGACCCGGCGCAGCACCCCGGCGCAGAAAGATCCGCTCCATTGGATGAGCTTGGCAGGATTCTCATTGTCGATGATGACGAGACCAACAGATTGGCGGTGCGCGTTCTGATGGAACGCCGAAATTACAGTGTTCGCGAAGCGGCAAGCGGCGAAGAGGCGCTTGGCATGATCAAAGAGGAGCCGATCGACCTTGTGCTCATGGATCTCCGTATGCCGGGCATGGATGGGTTTGAAACGACCCGGCGTATCCGCAAGGAAAATACCGACCCGGCACTGCCGGTCGTGGCGCTGACCGTGCATACAAGCCTACAGCAACAGGCCATGTGCATGGATGCAGGGATGAATGCGGTGCTGGGCAAACCCTTTGACCCTCAGCAGCTCGACAGGCTCATGACCCTGCTGGATCTCGATAGACCGGAATAGAGCCGGTGATCGCATGGCGATTACCCAGGGCCCAACCTGAAAACCCACTAGGATAAAGCGCGGTCCGCAGGGCGTCAGCCGTTATGCCGAGCAAAGACCTTTGTGTTTCCGTCACGCAGCACCAAAAGCGTGTCAAAAGCGTCGCGCCGGTCGCCCATTTCCATCCCCGGAGAGCCGACAGGCATATCCGGCACGGTCAGGCCAAGCGCATCGGGTCGCTCGGTCAGAAGGCGCTGTATGTCCTGTGCCGGTACGTGCCCCTCGATCACGTAGCCCTCGATAAAAGCGGTGTGACAGGAGCTCAGCTCTGGTGTGATCCCGACATCCTGCTTGACCTGCCAAAGGGCCTGTTGCGGGATGTCCTGCGCCGTCACGGGGATCCCGGCGCGCTCGACATGCGTGATCCACGCGGTGCAGCAGCCGCATGTGGGCGTCTTGAACACCTCCATGCCGGGTGTCGCGCCGATGCCTGGACCGGGCAGCAGCATCGCGCCACCGGCGGCCAAAAGAAAATGTCTGCGGTTCATTCCGGGTCTCCTGTAATCATCTGTGTCGGGTGCCCTGCCCTGCCCTGCGCATCCCACGGGGTCATGTGAACATCGCCCACGCAACGCGGTCAAGCCCGTCAAGGAGCGCGGTCTTGGCCGGGGCGCTGAGCGTGGTCAGCGCCGCCGTCGTCAACAGCACGAACGCGACAAGCGCGGCTTCTGCCCTGATACTACGCCGCAGGCGCGCGCCCGCGCCCGGATCGTGGCGAGACAAGGCCGGGGTCAGGCGCAGCTTGTTCCACGCTGCCAACCCGAGGATGGCAGCGAAAAGGACCAGCTTGAACGCGAGAAACTGCCCGTAGGGCGTGGCGAGCGCGCGCAGCGGAGTGCCGACAAGCAACCACAGCGTGACGGCCCCTGCCAGTGCCAGCCCGCCCACAACCCACACGGCCAGACGCCCGAACTCTTCGGCCAGCAGCGCGGCGGCCAGCCCGTTGCCGTGACCTGCAAGCCGGTAAAGCGGGGCAAACGCCCCGACCCAAAAGGCCAGCCCCAGCAGGTGCAGCGTGATCAGCGCCGACAGCAACGGGCGCGGCTCTTCCAGCGCGTGCCCGCGCAGCACAAAGGACAGCGCCACCAGCACGACGCCGCCACCCGCCAGCCAAAGCCCAGCGCGCCGGGGCACCAGCAGCCCGCATATCAGGGCCAGTCCCACAAGCCGCAGGGCAAGACTGTCGCCAAGCGGGCTTTCCGCCGCCAGTCGCAGCATCACCGGGTCCATCGCCCCCTGCAAGGTGCCGCCCATCAGGAAACTGGCCCGCAAGGGCAGCCGCGCCACCGACAGGACCGCCGCGCCGATGGCCCAGAACACCGCCCATCGGCGCAGGATACGCCGCTCGCAGTCTGGCAGACGGCGCAGCGCCAACAGCACGGTCACACTGCCCATGGCCAGCAAAATGGCGGCATAGACCAGCGCCTTGACCGCGATGGCCAGCCATGTCGCTGCGTCGGCCTGCGCAAGGGCGCTTGTCATCCCGGATCACTCCGCGATTTCAAAGTGGAACCTGCCCTGCATCGGGTGGCCGTCATCGGCCAGCCCACGCCAGTCGACCGTGTAGCGGCCCGGTGGCAAATCGGCGGGCGTCGCGGTAAAATCGCTGACCGGCTGCATGTCATCGCTGCGGGTCAGGTCATGCGCGGTGCCGTCCTGATCGGTCAGGGTAATCAGCGTGACGCGCAGCGGCATGTCGAACTGCATGGCGATCTGTGAGGGCGCGGCCTTCAGAAGCGCCCCGTCCGAAGGCTCTGTCGCCTTTTTGGTGCTGTGCGCGGCGGCAGATGCCACCGTCAGGGACAGCGCCAGCATCGCGGCGCAAAGGCGGGTCGGTTTCATCATCTGCTCCTTTAAGACGGGTCAAGGGTGCAGACCGGGGCCACTACCCCGGCCAGCGGTGAGCGGGGCTTATTCCGGCATCATCGCCCCGATGGCGAACATGCCATCATCCCCCTTGATCAACATCAGCGAGACGGCATCGCCGGGCTTTATGTCACCGGTCATTGGCGCATCGGGCATCACGGCCAGATCCATCGTCATGGCGGGCCAGCCGATTTCGGGAATCGGGCCGTGGGTGATGTTGGCCGTACCGTCGCCCAGGCTGTTCACCACCGCAGAGGTATGAACCATGCCCGCCAACTGTTCATCGGTCATGGTCGAATGGTCCATGCCAGAATGATCCATCGTGGAATGGTCTGTCTGTGCCAGCGCCATCGGCGCGGCGAGGGTTAAAACGGCAAGAGCAAGGGAAAGTTGTTTCATCTGTCGTCCTTTCAGGTTGGGGTAATGGGTTGGCCTTGATCGGCCGGCTTTGGCGCTGCGCGGTCCTTTGCCCCGTGCAGCAAATCCCGGTTGATCCCGTTCAGGGCCAGCCGTTTCCAGATCACGAAGATTGCGGGAATGACGAAAAGCGTCAGCAGAGTGGCGGTGGCCATACCCCCGATCATCGGCGCGGCGATGCGCTGCATGATCTCGGAGCCGGTGCCGCTGCCATACATGATGGGAATCAGCCCGGCGAATATGGTGGCGACGGTCATCACCTTGGGCCGGACGCGCAGCAATGCGCCCTCGAACACCACGTCCTCGACATCCTCAAGCGTCATTTCGCGGCGCGCGGCGGCCACCTCTGTCATGCGTCTGTCCCAGGCGAGGTTGAGATAAAGCAGCATCACGATCGCGGTTTCCACCGCCACCCCTGCCAGCGCGATGAAACCGACCAGCACCGCCACCGAGATGTCAAAGGCCAGGTACCACAAAAGCCAGACACCCCCCGCAAGCGCCACCGGCAGCGCGGCCAGGATGATGCCCACCTCGATCACCCGGTTGAAGGCCATGCACAGCATCAGCATGATGATCAGCACGGTCGCGGGGGCCACCAGCTTCAGCCGGTCTTGCATCCGCTCGATATATTCGTACTGGCCCGCCCATGTGATCGCATAGCCCGTCGGCAGCGTCACCTCTTCGGCGACGCGCGCGCGGGCCTCGGCCACATAGCCACCCAGATCGCGACCCGCGATGTCGATAAACACAAAGCCGGTGCGCCGGGCATTCTCGGACCGGATCATGCCGGGTCCGTCAACCACCTTGACCTCGGCCAGACTGCCCAGCGGAACATGCGCACCCGAGGCGGTGACAACCGGCAGATCGCGCAGCCGTTCGGGGCTGTTGCGCCACTCCTGCGGATAGCGAAGGTTGATCGGGAACCGCTCCAGCCCCTCGACGGCATCCCCGACCTTCAGCCCACCAATGGCGGTCTGGACCACATCCTGCACCTCGCGCACGCTCAACATGTGGCGCGCGGCGGCGGCGCGGTCTATGTCGATCTCGATGAAGCGCCCCCCGACGGGCCGTTCGGCATAGGCCGACGCGGTGCCCTCGATACCGGCCACCGCGCGCTCCACCTCGATGCCGATCTTTTCGATCACCGAAAGGTCCGCGCCGGAAATCTTGACGCCCACGGGGGTCTTGATGCCGGTGGCCAGCATGTCGATCCGGTTCTTGATCGGCTGGATCCAGACATTGGTGACACCGGGGATCTGAACCACGCGGTCAAGCTCTTTGCGGATCGTCTCCATCGTCATGCCGGGGCGCCATTCATCCTTTGGCCGAAGCTGAATCGTGGTTTCGATCATGGTCAGCGGCGCGGGGTCGGTAGCGGTATCGGCGCGGCCCAGCTTGCCATGCACGGTCAGAACCTCGGGCACCGTGGCGATCAGGCGGTCGGTCTGTTGCAGCACCTCGCGCGCCTTGCCGATGGATACGCCGGGGTAAAGCGACGGCATGTAAAGGAAATCGCCCTCGTTCAGCTCCGGCATGAATTCGGTGCCGATGCGTTGCAGCGGCCACATCATCGACGCGACAACCGCCCCCGCCAGAAGCGTCGTGGCCCAGGGCCAGGCGACGGCGGCATCCAGAAACGGCCGGTAGATCCAGATCACCAGGCGATTGAGCGGATTCTTGCGTTCCGGCAGGATGCGCCCGCGCACGAAATAGCCCATCAGCACTGGCACCAGCGTGATCGACAGGATCGCGGCGGCGGCCATGGCATAGGTCTTGGTGAAAGCCAGCGGCTTGAACAACCGGCCCTCCTGACTTTCCAGCACGAAGACCGGCAGAAAGCTGACCGTGATGATCGCCAACGAGAAAAACAGCGCCGGACCGACCTCCGAAGCGCATTCGGCGACGATGCGCCACCGATTCCGATGGGTCAGCTTTTCCTGTTCCAGTCGGCGGTGCATCGCCTCGACCATCACGATCGCCGCATCCACCATTGCGCCGATGGCGATGGCGATACCGCCAAGCGACATGATGTTGGCATTCACGCCCTGTAGCTTCATCACGATGAACGCCGCAAAAATCCCCAGCGGCAGCGACAGCAAGATCACCATCGACGAGCGGACATGCAGCAAAAAC
>JANSXS010000014.1 GCA_024742835.1 Paracoccaceae bacterium
AACTTGAGGCATCAATTGAAGGCGAAACGCGTGCAACGCTGATCTGTTGCGTGCGTTTCCCGAAAAGCTGTGATTCAGGTTTTTCGCGAAACGCTTTAGGCCGAGCGCGGTTTTTGGATATTTTTGGCAAGATGAAGGTTGGAGGTGGTGCTTGCCTCTGAGCCCTCCGGCTGCAAGATTGCCCGGAAAGCGGGAGAGCGGCGATGGATGATAGTCTGGCCATGGATGCGGCCGATCTGGCGGCGATGCTGGCACGGCGCGAGATTTCTGCCGAAGAGCTGATGCAGGCGACGCTGGCGCGGATCGAGGCGGTCAATGGAGAGGTCAACGCGCTGGTGTCGCTGCGTGACACTGGCGTGCTGCTGGCAGAGGCGCGCGCGATGGATAACGGCCCCGCGCAGGGCCCGCTGCACGGCTTGCCGCTGGCGGTGAAGGATCTGTTCGATGTGGCCGGTTTGCCGACGGTGAACGGATCGCCGCTCTTCGGTCAGGAACCGGCACGGGAAGACAGCCCCCATGTGGCGCGCGCGCGCGCGGCGGGGGCGATTGTCGTCGGTAAATCCAACACGCCGGAATTCTGTATCGGCAGCCACACCTACAACCCGGTGTTCGGGGCCACGCAAAATCCCCATGCGCCGGGCCTGTCCTGTGGTGGATCCTCGGGCGGGGCGGCGGTGGCGCTGGCCACGGGCATGGTGCCGCTGGCCGATGGCAGCGACATGATGGGCAGCCTGCGCAACCCGGCGGGCTGGAACAATGTCTATGGTTTGCGCCCCACATGGGGGCGGGTGCCGGGCGCGCGCACGGGCGACCTCTACATGCATCCGATTTCGTCCAATGGCCCGATGGGGCGCAGCCCGCGCGACATCGCGCTGCAACTGGATGTGATGTGCGGCCCCGCGCCGTATCAGCCTTTTGGCCGCGACGATGCGCCGGTAGGTATGCCGGACCCTGCCGCGCCGGGGCGGTGCATCGCCTGGCTTGGCGACTGGGACGGCGCCTGGCCGATGGAGGCCGGGATCGGTGATCTGTGTCTTGCGGCGCTGGATGTGTTGGCCGATCAGGGCAGCCATATCGAGGCACCGGGCGCGCCGTTTTCGCGAGAGGCGCTTTGGCAAAGCTGGACCACGCTGCGCAGCCTCGGCCTTGCCGCCAATCTGGGTGCGCTTTACGACGCGCCCGACAGCCGCGATGCGCTGAAACCCGAAGCGATCTGGGAGATCGAGAAGGGCCGTGCGCTGACCGGGCCCGAGATCATCGCGGCAAGCGCGCTGCGCTCTGACTGGTTGCGCCGCGCGCTGGAGCTGTTCGAGACGTATGACGCGCTGGCGCTGCCCACAGCGCAGGTCTGGCCGTTCCCGGTAGATCAGACCTGGCCGCGCGACGTGGCGGGGCAGGGGATGGACACCTATCACCGCTGGATGGAGGTGGTGATCCCGGCGTCTCTGGCGGGCCTGCCCGCGCTGGCCATGCCCGCGGGGTTCAACGACGCGGGCCTGCCCATGGGCGTGCAGCTGATCGGGCGACCGGGCGGCGAGGCCGGGTTGCTGGCGCTGGCGGAGGCCTATCACCGCGCCACCCGCTGGCCGCAGACGCGCCCGCCAGAGCTGTTGACAGCATAGCACCGCGCGGCCCCGGCCAAGGGCGGGGCGCGGATTTATCCTTTGCGGGCTACGCCGCGCTGGATATCGTGACCGGCAGGGAGGAACGTGGGATGCATCAGGACAGACCGCTTGGCGTGCCGCCAATGGGACAGGTGACGCCGAAGATGCTGGGCCGGGCCTTGCGGCAGGGCTGGCGCGACATGTGGCGCGCGCCGGGTTACGCGCTGGTGTTTTCCGGGGTCTATGTGGTGATCGGCTGGTTCATGATCTGGATCACATGGATCACCGGGCATACCTATTGGCTGGTCTTTGCCGCTGTCGGCTTTCCCCTGATCGGGCCGTTCGCCGCCGTGGGCTTTTACGAGGTGAGCCGCCGGCTGGAACAGGGGCGCGCGCTTGTTCCGGTAGAGGTGTTCGGCGTGGTCGCGCATCAGCGCAAGCGCCAATTGCCGTCGATCTGTGCGGTGATCGTGGTGATGTTCCTGTTCTGGTTCTTTCTTGCGCATATGATTTTCGCGCTGTTCCTTGGCTTTTCGACAATGACCAACGTGTCAAGCAGCTATGAGATCTACCTGACGACCCAGGGTCTGACGATGCTGGCGGTGGGTACCGGCGTGGGCGCGGGCTTTGCGCTGTTGCTCTATATGATCACCGTGGTGTCGCTGCCGCTGCTGATGGACCGCGAGATTGATTTCGTCACGGCGATGATCACCTCTTTCCAGACGGTGACGGATGCGCCGGGGCCGATGCTGATCTGGGGGGTGATCGTGGCGGGGCTGACATTCGTGGCGATGCTGCCCGCGTTTCTGGGGCTGTTCATCGTTTTGCCGCTTCTGGGCCATGCGACATGGCATCTTTACCGCCAGATCGTGGCGGCGGGCGAGGCGGCACCGGACGTGGCGGGCGCGCGCGCCTGATCAGGCCGGCCCATCACGCTCTTCGGCCTTGGCGCGGTCCCACAGCGCGTCCATCTCTGCCAGCGTGCTGTGCTCGGGGCGGCGGCCCGTTTCTGACAACAACGCCTCGATCCGCGAAAACCGGCGCACGAACTTGGCATTGGCCCGGCGCAGGGCCTGCTCGGGATCGACCTTGAGATGCCGGGCAAGATTGGCCATGACGAATAGCAGATCGCCCATTTCTTCCTCTATCTTGTCTTGCGGCAGGTCGGCGGCTGCCTCTGTCAGCTCGGCGGCCTCTTCGACGATCTTGTCCAGAACCTGCGCCGTCTCGGGCCAGTCGAACCCCACCCGCGCAGCGCGTTTTTGCAGTTTCATCGCGCGCAAAAGCGCGGGCAGCCCCACCGCCACGCCGTCAAGCACGCCGGTCTGTGCCTTGGCCGCGCGCTCTGCGGCCTTGACCGTCTCCCAGTCGCGGGTCTGTTGCGCGACCGACTTGTCACGGCTGTCATCGCCAAAGACATGCGGATGCCGGGCCACCATCTTGTCGGCGATGGTGTTGGCCACGTCGTCGAAATCGAACAGCCCGCGATCCTCGGCGATTTGCGCGTGAAAGACCGACTGGAACAGCAGATCGCCCAATTCGCCCTGCAACTCGCTCCAATCCGCGCGCTCGATCGCGTCGGCGACCTCGTAGGCCTCTTCGATGGTATAAGGGGCGATGCTGGCAAAATCCTGCTCGATATCCCACGGACAGCCCGTATCGGGGTCGCGCAGGCGGCGCATGATCGCGCGCAGGCGGGGCATTCCGCCTTTCGGGTCGTGGATAAGCGCATCGTCGGGCATGGTGGTGGCGTCCTTTTCACAGCGTGTCATCTTTGCCGAAGGTCACTGGCAAAAGGCCACAGGCGGGCGGATAAAGTGCCCGGCATGGCCTTTCGCGAAAATCCTGGCTCGAAGTTTTCCGCAAAACTCTGTAGTGTTGGGCGGACCCTGCCCAAGCAGTGCGACGGTGTCCAGCCCCTGACCGGGATCTGCCGCATCACCGCGCGCCATGGTCATCAGGGCACGGCAGGGCGGTATATGCGATCTTGGCAAGGGAAAAGGGGCGACAGGGCATGAAATGGCTTGCGATAGTTTTCGGCGTCGGGGTGCTGGCCATCGTGGGGCTGGCACTGGCGATGCGGTTGGTGTCCTCGGACCCAGCCCGGTGGCACAGCTTGCCCGAAGGGCTGTCACCCGGCGACGGTATGGCATATGCGGTACGCATGACCGAGGGCGGGCCGGAACGGTTCGCGGCGCTCGACAGGATCGCGCGCGCCCATGCAAGGACACAGCCTCTGGCGGGGGGCGTGGATGACGGGCTTGTGACCTATGTCACCCGCAGCGCCTTTTTCGGCTTTCCCGATTACACCACCATGAGCCTGCGCGACGGGCAGATCTTGCTCTATGCGCGGTCGCGCTTTGGCAAGTCGGATCTTGGCGTGAACGCGGCGCGGCTTGACGGCTGGCTGTCACAGCTTTGACGACCGGGATCGCGCCTGATCTTGCGCCCTGCCGTGGTCTGCACAGGGCCGGACGCGGCCAGAGCCCTTGACCAAACGCAAGGAATACGACACGAGACAGGCCATGGTGCCCATGGACAGACTGAACGAGATCGCGCAACGCTTCGAGTATATCGAGGCGCGCATGTCCGAGGGCGGTGGCGACATCGCCAAACTGGGCCGTGAATATTCCGAACTGCGCCCAGTGGTGGCCGAAATCCGCGCCTACCGGCAACTTCTGGAGGATATCGAGGGCGCGCGCGCCCTGCTGGAGGATTCGGAAATGGCCGAAATGGCCGCCGAGGAGTTGCAGGCGCTCGACACCCGCCGCCCCGAGATGGAAGAGCGGCTGCGGCTGGCGCTTTTGCCCCGCGACGAGGCCGATCAGCGCCCCGCCATCATCGAGATCCGCCCCGGCACGGGCGGCGAGGAGGCGGCGCTTTTCGCGGGCGACCTGTTGCGCATGTATCAACGCTACGCAGAGGCGCGCGGCTGGACGGTGGATATCGTGGCGCTTGCCGAAACCGAACTGGGCGGCATCAAGGAAGTGATCGCGACCGTCAGGGGCGAAGGCGTGTTCGCGCGGCTCAAATACGAATCCGGCGTCCACCGGGTACAGCGCGTGCCGGAAACCGAAAGCGGTGGGCGCATCCACACCTCTGCGGCCACCGTCGCGGTCCTGCCAGAGGCCGAGGACGTGGATATCCATATAGACGCGGGCGATCTGCGCATCGACACGATGCGCGCCTCTGGCGCGGGCGGGCAGCATGTGAACACCACCGATTCGGCGGTGCGCATCACCCACATACCCACCGGCCTTGTCGTCACCAGTTCCGAGAAATCCCAGCACCGCAACCGCGAGATCGCGATGCAGGTGCTCAAGACCCGGCTATATGACGCGGAACGGCAAAAGGCGCATGACGCCCGGTCTGCCACCCGCGCGGCACAGGTTGGCACGGGCGATCGCTCTGAACGCATCCGCACCTATAACTTCCCGCAAGGCCGGTTGACCGATCACCGCATCAACCTCACGCTCTACAAGCTGGATCAGGTCATGCAGGGCGATCTGGACGAGGTGATCGACGCGCTGACAGCCGATGCGCAGGCCGCGATGCTCGCGGAGATGGAGGGGTGAGCGCCACGCTTGGCGCGCTGCTGGCACAGGCCACCGCGCGCCTGAAAACCGCCGGTGTGGACGACCCCGCCCGCGATGCGCGCGCATTGGTGGCGATGGCTGCGGGGATCGCCCCGGACAGGCTGAGCCTTGCCTTGCAGGATATGGCCGGCGCGCAGGTTGCGGGGCATCTGGCCACTTTGGTCGAGTTGCGCGCGGCGCGCCGCCCGATGGCCCAGATCCTTGGCCGCCGGGCCTTTTACCGGCACGAATTCCGCGTCACCGCCGATGTGCTGGACCCGCGCCCGGATACCGAAACGCTGGTCGAGGCGGCGCTGACCGCGCCTTTCGCGCATGTGCTGGATCTGGGCACCGGGTCGGGCTGTATCCTGCTGTCGCTTCTGGCGGCGCGGCCCATGGCCTCGGGGGTGGGCACCGATCTGTCGCCCGCTGCCCTGGACGTGGCCCATGACAACGCCGCAAGGCTGGGGCTGACAGAACGGTGTTTGCTGGTCCATGGCGATTGGTACAGCCCGGTCGAGGGCCGCTTCGATCTGATCGTCTCCAACCCGCCTTATATCGCCGCCGCCGAGATGCCGGGCCTTGCCCCGGATCTTTCGCACGAACCGCGCATGGCCCTGACCGACGAGGGCGACGGGCTGTCGGCCTACCGCGTCATCGTACCGGGCGCGGGCGCGCATCTGCGCGCGGGCGGGCGTCTGATGGTGGAAACCGGCTGGCAACAGGGCGCGGCCGTGGCGGAACTTTTCACCGATGCAGGCTTTGACACCGTAAAGCTCCTGCCCGATCTGGCGGGACGGGACCGTGTGGTGTGCGGTTCTTGGGGCGGATGATTGCGCAACCGGGCCTGTTTCACACAGGCTAATCTGGCAGGAATTTCGCAAAAATCCGCGCTTTGTACTTGTGAAACGGCCCCTATCATGTTTACTGACATGCAGTCACGGTGCCGGACGCCACTAGGGCAGTCCTTCGTGACAGCAAGCCAGCACATGAGATCCGGTTCATTTCGGCGCAAGGGGCGCCTCCCGGATCAAACGGCGATAACGCAATAGGGCTGACAATTCAGTTATGAGATCATCGAAGTCACGTTCGCGGAACAAGACCAACCGCAACCGCTCCTCCAGCATGGGCAATGTCGTCAACCGTGTGTTCGACAGCTCTGGCCCCGAGGGCAAAGTGCGCGGTACGCCGCAACAGATCATCGACAAGTACAATCAGCTTGCCCGCGATGCGCAGCTGGCCGGTGACAGGGTTGCCACGGAAAACTTTCAACAACATGCCGAGCATTATCTGCGTCTGCTGAGCGAGGCTCAGAAAGAACAGGATCAGAAACGCGAAGAGCAGGAACGCCAGAACCGCGAACGCCAGGCCGAACGCGACCGCGAGCGTGTGGACCGCCAGGAGCGGGATACAGCCACTGGCGCAGAGCCGCAGCCCCCGCAGGAAAGCAGCGGCAAAGGCGATCAGCCCGATGTGCTGGATAATGCCCCCGTCGACACCGATAGCGGCCTGGTGGAAACCCCGGAAAACAAGACCGAAGAAAAGCCCGCCGCCAAACCCCGGCGCGCGCGCAAACCGCGTAAGAAGCCGGAAAACGCCGGTTCGGATGCCGCCGAGAATGGTGACAGCGGCGATAACGGCGACCCCAAAGAGCGGTCCGCCGCGGCGGAATAACAAACGGCGACGATACGCGGGCCCGGAAAATTCCAATTTTCCGGGCCGTTTTCTTATCAGAAAACGGGGCCCCGCGCTCTGCGCAGCGGAACGCTACGGTTTACGGGCGTCCAATTCCTGCGCAAGCGCGCAGAACTGCTCCAGCCCGATCTGTTCAGCCCGGTCGGTGGGGGAAATCCCCGCCGCGGTCAGGCGCTCTTCGATATCCGGCCCCAGCCCTTTCAGCGCCGCGCGCAGCATCTTGCGCCGCTGGTTAAAGGCCCGCGCCACAACGCTTTGCAGCGTGGCGGGATCCGCCGGAAAACGTGGTTCAGGCAGCGCCCGCAGATGCACCACCGCGCTGGATACCTTGGGTGGCGGCGTGAACGCGCCGGGCGGCAAATGCATCGCGATCCGCGCCTCGCATCGCCATTGCGCCAGCACCGCCAGCCGCCCATAGGCTTTTGACCCCGGCTGCGCCACGATCCGTTCCGCGACCTCGCGCTGAAACATCAATGTCAGGCTGTCCCAGCAGGGCGGCCATGTTCCGGGGGTCAGCCACCGCACCAAAAGTTCGGTGCCCACATTATAGGGCAGGTTCGCCACGATCCTGATCGGCGGCGTCAGATGCGCCAGCGGGTCGACCTGCAACGCGTCGGCGTTCAGCACGGTCAGCCGGTCGGGATAAGCCGCTTGCACCTCGGCCAGCGCGGGCAGGCAGCGCGGGTCTTTTTCCACCGCCAGCACCCGCCGCGCGCCCGTCGCCAGCAAGCCGCGCGTCAGCCCGCCGGGGCCGGGGCCGACCTCCAGCACATCGGCACCCGTCAGGTCGCCGGCGGCGCGCGCGATCTTGGCGGTCAGGTTCAGGTCGAGAAGGAAATTCTGCCCCAGCGATTTTTTCGCGGTCAGCCCGTGCGCCGCGATCACCTCGCGCAGGGGGGGCAGATTGTCGATGCCGCTCACGCCCGCGCCATGCCCATCTTGGCGGCCAGTTTCAGCGCCTCGATCAACGAGGTCGGATTGGCCAGCCCCTTGCCCGCGATATCAAGTGCTGTGCCGTGATCGGGCGATGTCCGCACGAAAGGCAGGCCAAGCGTCAGGTTCACGCCCCGGTCGAAATCCAGCGTCTTGATGGGGATCAGCGCCTGGTCGTGATACATCGCAATCGCCGCGTCATAGCCACTGCGCGCGGCTGCGTGAAACATCGTGTCGGCGCTGTGCGGCCCGCTCAGATCCATGCCCTCGGCGCGCAGTTTTTCCAGCACGGGGCCAATGATCTCGATCTCTTCGCGCCCCATGCGCCCACCCTCGCCAGCATGGGGGTTCAGCCCGGCCACGGCCAGACGCGGCGCCGCGATGGCAAACTCCCGTGTCAGCGCCCGGTGCGTGATGCGGATCGTCTCCTCCAGCAGGTCGGGCGTCAATGCGCCGGGCACGTCCCTCAGCGGGATGTGGATCGTGGTGGGCACCACCCGCAACTGTTTGGAGGCCAGCATCATCACCACCCGCCCCACGCCCGCGAGATGGGCCAGATATTCCGTATGGCCGGGATGGGCAAAACCCGCCCCGTCCTGAAGCGCCTTCTTGTGGATGGGCGCTGTGCAAAGCGCCGAGGCGTGCCCGTCCGCCACCAGTGCGACACCGCGCGCGATCACGTCGATCACGCCATGGGCATGGGCGGGATTGGGCGTGCCCGGCGTCAGGTCGCCGGGAAAAGCGTGGTGCAGCACGGGCAGGGCGCGCGGCATGACATCCGGCGTGGCGTGCGGCTGGTCGATCACCTCCAGCGGGATATCGTCGCCCACATGGGCGCGCAGGTGATCCGCGTTACCGATCAGAAAGAAACACATGTTGTCTTTCAGCGCGGCCCAGGCACGCCCGGCGATTTCCGGCCCGATACCGGCAGGCTCTCCGCAAGTCAGCGCAACAGGACGGATCATGCGATCATCTGTCCAGCTCGATGATCCGTGCCTCCGCACGCAGCTGTTCCAGATAGCCATTGGCAAAACTGTCAAGCCGTCGGCTGCGAATGAAGTTCGTCAACTGCTCGGCAGAGGGGCCTTCACCCTCCAGCTTGGGTGCGCGCCCGCACAGCATCAGCAACACAAGCGTCTGCCCTTCGCTGCGCGTGACCGTGGTCGATATTTCACCGGGGTCCAGCTTGGACAGTTCCAGCGCGATATCCGTAGGGATCTCGGCGGGGGCCTTGCTGCCTCGGTCCAGAACCTCGGGGGGCTGGCCCTGCGCCACGCCGTACAGATCGTCACAGGTGTCAGTTGTCGCGGCAACCTGTGCCGCGCGTGACAGGGCCGCGTCGCTGCGCCCGCCCTCGATATAATAGGCGGCGTATTCGATGGCCTCGTATTCGCGGTCCGGTACCTCGGTTTCCTCGATATCGCGTAGCTGGAACAACGCGACCGCCCCTTCCAGTGGCAGCGGATCGCTCACTTCTCCGGGGGCCAGCGCAAGGACCACGCCGCGCAACGCCTCGGGCAGGTCGGTGATCGCCATCCAGTCCATGCGGCCGCCGCGCGCCGCGCTTTCCGAGGCGGAATGCTGCCGGGCGGCGGCGGAAAATTCCGCCTCTGTCTCATAGTCGCTGATCCGTGTGGCCCGCTGCATCACCGTTTCCATCTCGGGGGGCGGGGCGGGCATGATGATTTCCGACAAAAGCACCCGCACACCCGTGGTTCCCGAAACGGCCAGCCGGGCGCGTTCCAGATCGTCTTCGCCGACCGACACCCGCGAGCCAAAGCGGGCGCGGCTGTATTCGCGCCATGTCAGGCCCGCGCGTACAAAAGCGCGAAAGGTGGACGCATCCACGCCCGCGCCTTCCAGTTGCTGCACCATCTGCTCGGCGTTCATGTCGGCGCGCCCGGCGAATTCCTCCATCCCCTGCATGACCTGATCATCGGTCAGGGCAAAGCCGCTGGCCTGCGCCGCGTCGATCTTCAGCCGATCCTCGATAAGCTGTTCGCGGGCCAGCGCCATCGGATCGCCCGGTGCCCGGAAAACCTGTAAAAGCTGCGCCCTTTGCTGGATCTCGTAGCGCGTGATCGCAAGGTCGTTGACCTTTATCACCGGCGCGAAAAGATTTTGCGCATGGGCCGGTCCCGCCGGGGGCACCAGCGCCGCGACAAGCAGGGCAAGGGCGGAAAGGGCCGCGCGCAGCGGTTGGGGCATTTGCATCATTTTTCGCATGTCCGAACGTAACTTTGGTCGCGTGTCTTGGTGGTGAAGCCGCGAAGCCCCACGGTGAAACTGATATCTGTCGACGGCTCAAGGATAGAGGAAGAGGTAAAACGACGCGAGGCCGAAAGCGTCACATCCACGCATTCATTGCTATAAGTCACGCCCAATCCAGCGCGCACGGATTGGTCCGCCGCCACGTCGTAGCGCCAGTCGGCCTTGCCGGTCCAGTGCTTTGACAGGCGGTAAGAGGCATCAAACGCCCATTCCGAGATATTGCCGGGCCGGTTTTCCACCGGATCGTTGCGCAGCCAGATATAGGTCGCGCCGATCTTGGCCAGATCGTTGTACCAGCTTGCCCGCGCCTCGGCCTTGGTGGTGACGAAGCCGTGGTCGAAAAGGCCGCGTGCCGTCATGGTCAGGCCGTTATCCGTCTGGAACTGTCCCGCCACCAGCAGATCCGAATAGCGTTCGCGCAGCCCGGACGAGTTGGAAAAGGCAAATCCGCCGGCCGGATCGAGCTGGGTTTCGTTGCGTATGACCTGGCCCACGGCCAGGCTGTTCTGCCACCCGCCCGCGCCATAGCGCGTCCAGCTCAGGCCAAGCGCGCCGCTCAGCCCGCGTTCGCGCCGGTCCGGCGCGGTAAAGCGCGACATCGCGAACAGGTTGCCCTCGTCAAACTCGATCCGGGTGCTTTCGTCGTTGGGAACGGTGGGGTTCGATCCGCCGATCCATGCCAATTGCGCCACCGGCTCTATCATGTGGGTGGTGCCATTGCCCTGACCGCGCAGCAGCGGCCAGCGTAGCTGCACCGCCGCCTGTGGCGTCAGGTTGACCGCGCGCGACTGGCTGGTGATCCCTGACTGGTTGATCGCAAAGGCATCCATCGCCATGCCCGCCTGAACCCGGCTCAGCACGCCCCCCGGCAGGGTCCAGCCCCGGTGCCAATCCGCCGAAAGCGTCAGCCGACCCACGTCGCGCCCATCCGCCCAGGGGTCGAAATCGGCCCCGTCGCTGATCAGGCTGGAGCTTCGGTAATGCCCGTGGCTGAACAGGCCAAGCCGCAACTCGCCGCCCGGACCGCTGCTCAGCGGCAGGCGGCGTTCATATTCGCCATTGACCACGATCGTGGGAAGCGTGACGTTGCTTTCGCCGGGGCGCAGGCTGTGGAACGCGGTCAACGCGCCGCGCACGTATTCGTCGCGCCGCGCCCGTTCGATCGCAATTTCGCTGTCGAGCCGGTCCTTCTGGCCATAGCCGTAATCCAGCAGGTAGGTGTCGTCGTTCACCGCTTCGATATCAAAGCGGAGCTGGAAGTCGCGCGGCAGATCGAACCGTCCCTCCCCGAACAGATAGGCGCGGTTGCGGCCGGACGCGACGCCGACATCGTCCCTTGAATAGGCACCCTCGACCTCGATCTCTCCGGTCCGGAACGCCTGCCGGTACCGCAGTTCCAGCGTGCGGGTTTTGGTGGCGACATAGGGCGTGATCGTCAGATCGCGATCATCCCCGATGCGAATGAAATAGGGCACCCGCACCCCGGTCCCCAAAAGCGTGGAATTATGCAGCGACGGGACCAGAAACCCGGTGGCGCGGTCCAGCGTCGGGTCCGGCAGGCGCAGCCGGGGCAGGTAGAAGATCGGCGTGTCCAGCACGCGAAACTGCGCACCCTCGAAATAAAGCTGGCGGTCCTGCTGGTCATGGATCACCCGGCGGGCGCGGATCTGCCATAGCGGGGGGCGGCCGTTCTTGCAAACCCGGCACGAGGTGACCGCAGCCTTTGACAACTGGTTGTAGCGCCCGCTGACCCGCGCCATCTCATGCGCGGCAAGCTGAACCTGATCGTCCATCACGATCCGCGCGCCGCGCATCAGCCCGTTGCGCATCTCGCGGTCAAGCTGGGCGCTGTCGGCCAACACAAGCAGTCTGCCCTCGGGGTCTTCGATGGTGACCGGCCCTTCGATCATCAGCATTTCGCGATCGCGGTCATAGGTGATCCGCGCCGCCTGCAAGCGGCGACCGTTGTAAAGCGCCTCGACATTGCCGGTGGCGATCAATTGGGTATTGCCATCCAGAAACACGTCATCCGCCACCAGCATGGCCGGATCGGGCAGGGCTTGGCGCATGTCTTGCGCCAATGCCGGGAGGCATTCCACAAGCGCCACAAGGCAGGCGAAAAGGCGCAAAACCCTGCTCATCCGTCTTCCATATGCAGCAAGATACCCGCCGCCAGCAGGAAGGACGCCGCAGGCGGTGCCCAAGCCGCCAGCATCACCGGGATCTGCCCGTTCTCTCCGAGGATCTGGGCAAAGTTCCGGATGTAATGCAGCGTAAAGCCCAGCATCACGGCGGACAGCACCGAAATCCCGGTATTGGACAGCCGCGCATGGCGCATCGTGAACGCGGCTGACACCATCACCAGCGCCACAAGGAACAGCGGGCGCGCCAGCTCCATCTGGAACCACATCGCATAGCGCCGGGCGGAAAATCCGGCCTCTTCAAGCTCGTCGATGAAATCGGGCAGATCCCATAGAGAGATATATTCCGGCTTGCCGAAACTGTCGATGATGCGGTCCTGCGTCAGTTCCGATGGCAGCGACAGCTCTGTCAGTATACGTGCGCCCGCCTCCGGGTTGCCGCCCGCCTCCAGATCCCAGATCTTCACGTCGCGCAATTGCCATTCGCCCTGGGCCAACCGCGCGCTTTCGGCCGTGATGCGTTGCTCGGGGGCACCACCGGGCGCGAAGCTGATGAACGTTGCCTCGAACAGGGTGCTGACATCCGAACTGGCGCGCGCGGCGTGGATCACGGTCTGGCCCTGCGGGCTGCCCTGTCGCAGCCACAACCCCTCGGAGGCGATGGCCAGCACGCTTGATCCGCCGCCCATGGCCGTGTTCACCACGTCGTTATACCGCTTCGAAGACGCCGCCACGATCGGGTTGAGCATGGTGATCGACAGCATCCCGATCACCGCGGCAACGCTCAGCGGGGCCAGCAGCGTATGCAGCGCCGACCGTCCCGCCGCGCGCACCACGACCAGCTCGGACGAGCGCGCAAGCCGGATGAAAAGCGCCACCGTGGCAAGGATCACGACAAGCGGCAGGATCTCGTAATTGGCATGGGGCAGGTTCAACAGAACGATGCCCAAAACCTCTTGAAAGGGCAGGTCGGGGAAATCCTGCAACTCATCCACAAGGTCGATCAGCGTCAGCAGCACCGCGAATACGCCCGCGATCAGCACGAAGGTCCAGGCGAATTTGCGCGCAAAATAATAATGCAGGATCATGCCGCCCCCTTCGGCGTCGCGCGCGCCCGCCCCAGCCGGCGGATACGCCGCCACAGTCCCGGATTGGCGGCCAGGTACAACAGGCACGCGGTCACGGCAAACCCGGTGACGGTCGGCAGATAGATCAGCGGCCAGGCGCTGGCCCGCGCCAGCACCACCCCCGAAATGCCGCCCTCGATCATCTTGATCAGCACCAAAAGCGTGAAGGCGGTCACGATCTGCCACCAGACGCCGAACCGGCTGTAGCTGCCCACCAGAAGCGTGGCAAAGCCGATCATCGCGGCCACGATGCACAAAAGCGCCTGCGCAAAGCGGTCATGCGCCTCGTACAGCACATCCGACAGCCGCGCGCCGGTGCTCGCCATGATCGCGTCCGGGCGCAACAGAAGATCCCCGGTCAGCGCGAAATCCACCCGGTTCAGGCTGGTCGGGTTGCGGCTGATCAGACTACTGACATCATATGAGAAATCGTCGAAATGGGTGGTGAAAAGCCGGTTGTCCCCGCGCCGCAGGTTTTGCGCCAGCCCGTCCACCATTACCAGCTTGGTGCCGCCTTGCTCCTGCACCAGATAGGCCTGGGTAGAGGTATAGGTCACCGGCGCATCCGCGTCGCGCTGGTCCGATAGGAACACGTCGCGCAATGCGCCCTCGGGGGTAATGTCGCGGATATAAAAGGTGATGCCGGGTGCGGGATGCAGGAATTCACCCTGCGTCAAAAGCTTCGCGGTGATGTTCTGGCTTACCTCGGCCTGTCGCAGCCGAAGTTGTTCCAGGCTTTTGGGAATCAGGAAATGGCTCAGCAGCGACATCATCAGCGCGATCAGGATACCGTAAACCGCCACCGGCCGCACCAGCCGCCAGGGCGAATACCCCGTTGCCTGCACGACGGTCAGTTCGCTTTCTGTGGACATGCGATTGGTGACATAAACCGCCCCCGCAAAGGTCGCGATGGGCAGTACCACGCCGATCACGCCGGGCAGGGTCAGGGCCGTGAATTCAAGAAAGACCCAGGCGGGTTGCCCGTCTCCGATCAGCCGGTCGAACATCCGCACGGCCTTGTTGATCCAGAAGATCGACACCAGAACCAGTGCAAAGAACCCGAACAGCACCATGAATTGCGACAGCATGTACCTGTCGAATCTGGTCACGCACTTCCCCCCGTTGGCAGCAGGTTTTGCGCGAACCTAATCCAATTGATGCCGGGGGAAAACTGCTAAAGCGCGGTGATTTTCCCCGCTGACGGCTCGGCTCTGGCCAAGTGGGGGGCGGCGCGCTAGGACTCTGGCCAACGCAACAGACAACAACGCACGGAGCAGATACATGACCAGCGCCTCAGATATCACCTTTGCCGAGACCGATCTTGACGCCATCGCCAGCTTCAACGGGCGTGTCGCGGTCGTGATCACGCCAAGCGGCAAGATGGGGCCGGGCGCGCGGCGTGCCAACCGTCTGACCAAGGGCGCGCTCAAGCGGCTGGTGGAAAGCGAGGCGTGGGAAAAAATGAAGCCGGGCGAGATCAAGACCATCGGCTGGCCCACCGGCATGGAGGCCGAGGCGCTGGACGTGCTGTGCCATGAGCGCGGCGCGGATCAGGTGGACACACGCAAGGCCGGTGCGGCGCTGGCCCGCGCGCGCGGCACCGCGCCGCTTCTGGTGCTGGGGGCGTCGGTGCGGCGGATGGGTGACTTCGCGCAGGGCATCGCGCTGCGCTCTTACGCCTTTACCGCGCGCAAATCCGAGCCGGGCAAGGGCTTTGGCGCGGTCACGGTCATGGTCACCAAACCCGACGAGGCGCGCGAGATGGCCACGGCCCCGCTGGCCATCGCCGAGGGCGTGTTGATGACCCGCGATCTGGTGTCGGAACCTGCCAACCACCTGACCACCATGGAATTCGCCGACCGCATCAAGGCGCTGGAGGCAGAGGGCCTCAAGATCACCATCCTCGAAGAAGCGGATCTTGAAAAGCTCGGCATGGGCCTGCTGTTGTCCGTTGGCATGGGCTCTGTCACGCCCACCAAGGTGGCGGTGATGGAATGGGCCGGCGGGCGCAGCGGCGACGCGCCGCTGGCGCTGGTGGGCAAGGGCGTGATCTTTGACACCGGCGGCATCTCGCTCAAGCCCGCCGCAGGCATGGAAGACATGACCATGGACATGGGCGGCGCGGGCACCGTGGTGGGCACGATGAAGGCGCTGGCCGGGCGCAAGGCCAAGGCCAACGTTGTGGGTGTCGTCGGGCTGGTCGAGAACATGCCCGCGGGCAACGCCTCGCGCCCCGGTGATGTTGTCACCTCGATGAAGGGCGACACGGTGGAGATCATCAACACAGACGCCGAGGGGCGGCTCTTGCTGGCAGATGTGCTGTGGTACACGCAGGAAACCTACAAGCCGCAGGCGGTCATCGACCTGGCCACCCTGACGGGGGCGATCATCGTGGCGCTTGGGCATGAACATGCGGGCGTCTTTTCCAATGATGACAGTTTCGCCGACAAGTTCATCCGCGCCGCCGGGAACGAAGGCGAGGGCGCTTGGCGGATGCCGCTGGGCGACGCCTATGACAAACTGATCAAATCCAATATCGCCGACATCAAGAACGTGGGCGGCCGCAAGGGCGGCGCGATCACCGCCGCGCAGTTCATCCAGCGCTTTGTCAAGCAGGACATGCCGTGGATTCACCTCGATATCGCGGGTGCCGCGCGTGTGGACGGTGAAACGAGCTTTGCGCCCAAAGGGGCGACCGGCTGGGGCGTGATGGCGCTTAACAGGCTGATCGCGGACCAGTACGAAGGCGAGGATTGATCAACGCGCGGGCGGGGCGGCGATGGGAGCGGTCTATTTCTATCACCTGACGCGCCGCCCTCTGGAGGCGGCGTTGCCCGTGCTGCTGGAGCGTGCCCGCGCGGCGGGCTGGCGCGTGGCGGTGCGCGGCCCCGCGCGTGACCGGCTAGATTGGCTGGATGGCAAGCTGTGGCAGGACCCCGCCGACGGGTTCCTCCCGCACGGCATGTCGGGCGGCGCGCATGACGCGCGCCAGCCGATTCTGCTGACCGATGCGGGCGGCCCCGCGCCCAACGGCGCGCAATGTGTCATGGCCATTGATGGCGCGACGGTGGCCGCAGAGGAGGTCAAGGCGCTGGAGCGGGTCTGCATCCTGTTCGACGGGGCCGACGAGGCCGCCACCGCCCATGCGCGCACGCAATGGAAAACGCTGACCGATGCGGGCTGCGCCGCGCAATACTGGTCCGAGGCGTCGGGCCGATGGGAAAAGAAGGCCGAGACGGGCAGCTGATCCGGCCGTGACCGAAAGGAGCGGCTGCGCCGCGCTGGTCAGCGGGATGGAGGGGCGCTGCCCCTCCCGTTGAAAATCCTTTATTTTCAACGTCCTCCCCGAGGTATTTTTGGCCAGATGAAACGACGGTCAGCGGGTGAGGATCAGCTTGCCATCCGCGATCTCGACGCGGGAAAACCGTTGCAGGTAATTCATGCCAAGCAGTGACTGGCCAAGTTCGCCGCTATTGACCACCGCGCCGACATCGCGATCCTCAAGCGGGCCGATCCGAAGACTGTCAAGGCGGACAGGGGCGGTGCGCACCTCGCCATTGGCGGTGCTGGCGCGGCCCACGAAGGCCAGGTCGGCGGTGTCCAGCCCGATGGCCTTTGCATCCTCGCGGGTCAGCACCACCACGGTTGCGCCGGTATCGACCACGAAATCCACCGGTGTGCCGTTAACCTCGGCGGTGACGTAATAATGCCCGTCCATCTGGCGGCGCAGTTCCACGGAATTTTCCCCCAGCATCCGCGCGGCGCCGGGTTGCACCGTGCCACGGATATCGCCCCAAAGGCCCACGGCGGCGATTACGCCGACAAAGATCAGGCCCCAGACCAGCGCCTGTTGCGTGAGCTTGCCGAGCGAGGCGCGGTTCTGGGCGAAAAACCACATGGCGATCGCGCTGCCAAGCAGGACGAGGTAGATCAGGCGGGCGGTGTCATCTCCGGTCATGGGGGACATATAGGCACGGGCCGGTCAGCCTGCCAGCCCAAAGCCTTTCAAACCGTCAAGAACGAATTGCACCGCCAGCGCGGCCAGCAGCATTCCCAGCAGCCGGGTGATGACGTTGATACCGGTGCGCCCCAGCGCGCGTTCCAGCATCCCCGCCGTCAGGAACAGAAGGAACACCAGCAGGACCACGCTGAGCATCACGCCGACGACCCAGACCAGCCCCTCGATCCCCGGTTGCTGCCCCGCCAGCAGGATCACCGTGGTGATCGCCCCCGGCCCGCCGATCAGGGGAATGGCCAGCGGATAGATCGAGGGATCGTCGCGCTCGTCTTCCTCGTCGGCCTGATCCTTGCGCCGTTTGCTGCGCCGGTCAAACAGCATGTCGAGCGCGGTCAGGAACAACAACAGCCCGCCCGCGATGCGGAAGGCGGGCATCGAGATGCCGATGAAATGCAGCACCGCCTCGCCGAAACTGGCAAAGACGATCAGGATCAGTGCCCCGGCGATACAGGAACGCAACGCGATGGCGCGGCGGCGTGCGGCGCTGTCGCCCTGGGTGAGCGCGACGAAAAGCGGCGTCATTCCGATGGGATCAATGATGACGAAAAGCGCCACCCAGGCGGTGATGAGGAAACTGGGGTCCATGACGGGGTTTTGCGACGCGCGCGACGGCTTGTAAACCGTCAGAAGGGCAAAATACCGTTCAGCCGCCCGCCTTTTCCAGCCGGTCCAGAGCCGCCATCCACAGCGTTTCGGCCCGGTCCAGCCCGTCCATCACCTCGGCATATTTGCGCTGCCAGTGCTCCATGTCTCCGAGCCGCACGTCGTCATAGATCGTGGGATCGGCCAGCTTGGCCGAGATACGGTCCCGCATGGTGTTGAGCTTTTCAATGCGCTCTTCGCATTTGCGCACATCCGCGCGCAGCGCCAAGAGGATTTCGCGCGCCTGGCGTTTCGGCTTGGGGGCAGGGGCCTTGGCCGGGGCTTCGGCGGGCGTGGACGGCTCCTTGGCGGCGGGGCGCGGCTTTTGGTCCAGCAACATGCGGCGGTAACTGTCGAGATCGCCGTCGTAGGCGGCGACCGTGCCGTCCTTGACCAGCCAGAGCCGGTCGGCCACAAGGCTGAGCAGATGCATGTCGTGGCTGACCAGCACGATGGCCCCGGAATAGCCTGTCAACGCCTCGACCAGCGCCTCGCGGCTTTCGATATCCAGGTGGTTTGTCGGCTCGTCCAGGATCAGCATATGCGGCGCATCCAGCGTGGCGAGCATCAGGCTAAGCCGGGCTTTCTGGCCGCCCGACAGCCGCCCGACGACGGTATCGGCCTGATCGGCACCGATGCCGAAGCCGCCAAGCCGCGCGCGCAGCCTTGCCTGACCCTCGTCCGGGCGCAGGCGGCGGATATGGTCGATCGGGGTCTCGTCGCTATGCAGCTCGTCGACCTGATGCTGGGCGAAATAGCCCACCCGCAGCTTGGACGAGGCGATGCGGGTGCCGTCCATCACATCAAGTTTGCTTGCCAAGAGCTTGGAAAGCGTTGATTTGCCTTCGCCGTTTCGACCCAGAAGCGCGATCCGGTCATCCTGGTCTATGCGCAGGTTCAGACGTTGCAGGACCGGCGTGCCGTCATAGCCCGTGGACGCGCTTTCCAGCCGCAGGATGGGCGGCGACAGGTCTTCGGGTTCGGGAAAGGTAAAGCGTTTGAGCGCGGCTTCCTGCGGTGTGGTGATCGGCTTGAGCTTGGCGATCATCTTGAGCCGCGATTGCGCCTGCACGGCCTTGCTTGCCTTGGCGCGGAAACGGTCGACGAAACTTTGCAGATGCGCGCGCCGCGCTTCCTGTTTGCGGGCTTCCGAGGCGGCGACGGCCAGACGCGCGGCGCGGGTTTCCGCGAAAGTCTCGTACCCGCCCTGATACAGCGTAAGCGTCTTGTCCTCCAGATGCAGGATCGAGCCCACCGCGCGGTTGAGCAGCCCGCGATCATGGCTGATCACCAGCACGCTATGCGGATAGCGCGCCAGATAGCTTTCCAGCCACAGCGCCCCTTCAAGATCCAGATAGTTCGTCGGCTCGTCCAGCAACAACAGGTCCGGCGTGGCAAACAGCACGGCGGCAAGCGCCACGCGCATCCGCCAACCGCCCGAGAAGGCCGAACAGGGCATCGCCTGTTCTTCGTCGGTGAAGCCCAGCCCCTTGAGGATCGAGGCCGCGCGCGCCTCGGCGCTCCAGGCGTCGATATCCGCCAGCCGCATCTGGATTTCGGCAATCGCCGCGCCGTCGGTTTCTGTTTCCGAGCGCGCCATCAGGTCGGCGCGTTCGACATCGGCGGCAAGCACCGTGTCCAGCAGCGAGACCTCGTTGCCGGGCACCTCTTGGGCGACGCCGCCGATCCGGGCACGGGCGGGCAGGGTGATATCCCCGCCATCAAGGACAAGTTCACCGCGTATCAGTTTGAAAAGCGTGGTTTTTCCGGTGCCGTTGCGTCCCACGATGCCCACCTTGTGGCCTTCGGGGATCATCACAGACGCCCCTTCGATCAGGGGGCGGCCGGCGACGGAATAGGAAATGTTGTCAAGTTTGAGCATGGCCATCCCATGCCCCATTGACGCTCAGGGGTCAATCGCGGCTTTTCAAAGCCGGGCCTGCATGTTACCTGAGCGCCAAATCGCGTGTCCGGCATGGGCCGGATGCGGTTAACCCCTGAAAAACAAGAGGCTCACATGGCTGTCGAACGTACACTCAGCATCATCAAACCCGATGCAACCAAGCGCAACCTGACCGGCAAGATCAACGCCAAGTTCGAGGATGCCGGCCTGCGCATTGTCGCGCAAAAGCGTATTCAGCTGACGATGGAGCAGGCGGGCGTGTTCTACGCTGTCCATGCCGAGCGTCCGTTCTTCGGCGAATTGTGCGAATTCATGGCGTCGGGCCCCGTTGTCGTTCAGGTGCTGGAAGGCGAAAACGCCATCTCCCGCAACCGCGAAGTGATGGGCGCGACCAACCCGGCGGACGCGGCCCCCGGCACGATCCGCGCCGAATTCGCGGAATCGGTCGGCGAAAACTCTGTCCACGGCTCTGACGCGCCGGAAACGGCCGCGCATGAAATCGGCTATTTCTTCTCGGGTCTTGAACTCGTCGGCTGAACCAGCCCGCATTTGATTGCCTTGACGCCGTCGCGGAACGCCCGTGGCGGCGTTTTCTTTATCGGTGCGCGTGACTTGTAAATCCCGTCAAGGTCTTTCATTCTTGGGCTTGATATTTCCAGGGTGGTATATGAATGGCTGCGTCCCGATTGAGTCAGGATCCCCACAGGGTCCGCGAAGCGCGCGAGAAGAATCTTGAAACGGCCATCGGCCGCGAAGTCCGGGAGGTGCGCAAGGCGCGCGGCATGACGGTGGCCGATCTGGCCGACGCCACGGGCCTGTCGGTGGGCATGTTGTCCAAGATCGAAAACGGCGTCACCTCGTCGTCACTGACCACGCTTCAGGTTCTGTCCTCGGCGCTCAGCGTGCCGATCACCTCTTTTTTCCGCCGCTTCGAGGAACGCCGAGAGGCCGTTCATGTCAAATCCGGCGAGGCGCTGGAGGCAGATCGCGCCGGCACCCGAGCGGGCCACCAATACCGGCTTTTGGGCCATCTTGGTGCCAATAACAGCGGGGTCGTGGTGGAACCCTACCTGATCACGCTGGACGAGGAATCCGATATTTTTCCGACCTTCCAGCATGACGGTGTTGAACTGCTCTACATTCTCGAAGGCGAGTTCCGCTATCGCCACGGGGATCAGCAATTCAAGCTCAAACCCGGCGACAGCCTGTTTTTCGACGCCGACGCGCCGCATGGGCCTGACGAGCTGACAAAACGCCCGATCCGTTATCTTTCGGTCATTTCCTACCCGCAAAGCAGCCAGCAGTGAATTTCCTACAGGGAAACAAAAATTCTTCTATTGAATTATACTGAACACCGGCATAGCGTGGCCTGAAATCACGTGATGGAGGTGTTCATGTGCGGAATCGTCGGGCTTTTCCTCAAGGACAAGTCGCTGGAACCCAGGTTGGGCGAAATGCTCACCGAAATGTTGATCACCATGTCGGATCGCGGCCCTGACAGTGCCGGGATCGCGGTCTATGCCAGCGGCGAGGCCGGACAGGGCAAGCTGACCCTGCAAGCCGCTGATCCGGGCCTCTTCGAAGGGCTGGACACAGAACTGTCAGAGGCGCTTGGCGCGCCGGTCAGCCTGCGGATCAAGGATACCCATGCGGTGATCACCTTGCCCGAGGCGCAAATGGCCGAGGCGCGCGCCATCGTCAAGCGCCTGCGCCCCGACACCCGCGTGATGAGCGCCGGGGAAATCATTGAAATCTACAAGGAAACCGGCCTGCCGGGCGATGTCGCCAAGCGGTTCGACATCCCCCATCTCACCGGCAGCCACGGCATCGGGCATACCCGCATGGCCACCGAAAGCGCGGTGACAACGCTTGGCGCGCACCCGTTTTCCACCGGCGCGGACCAGTGCCTTGTGCATAACGGCTCGCTGTCCAACCACAACTCGCTGCGCCGCAAGCTGGCACGGCAGGGCGTGACGGTGGAAACCGAGAACGACACAGAGGTCGCTGCCGCCTATCTGACGTGGAAAATGCAAGAAGGTCAAAGCCTTGGCGAGGCTCTTGAAAGTGGGCTCGACGATCTTGACGGCTTCTACACCTTTGTCGTGGGCACCAAGGACGGCTTTGGCGTGGTCCGCGATCCCATCGCCTGCAAGCCCGCCGTCATGGCCGAAACCGATCAATACGTGGCCTTCGGCAGCGAATACCGCGCCCTTGTGAACCTGCCGGGCATCGAAGACGCCCGCGTCTGGGAACCCGAACCCGCAACCGTCTATTTCTGGAAGCACTGATATGCAGACATACGATCTTGAAGCCGACGGGCTGCGTGGGCTCAACGCCGCCCTGCAAAGCCAAAGCCAGACCACCAATGAAACCGCGTGGGAGGTCATCAACCCGCGTGGCAGCCACGCCATCGCCGTGGGGCTGGATGCGCCCATCGAAGTGACAGTCAAAGGCTCCACCGGCTATTACTGCGGCGGCATGAATGCACAGGCCACGGTCAACGTGCATGGCAGCGTCGGCCCCGGCGTGGCCGAAAACATGATGAGCGGCACGGTCGTTGTCGAAGGCGACGCCAGCCAATATGCCGGGGCCACCGGCCATGGCGGCTTGCTGGTGATCAAGGGCAATGCCAGCTCGCGCTGCGGGATCTCGATGAAGGGGATCGACATCGTGGTGCAGGGCAATATCGGCCACATGTCGGCCTTCATGGCGCAGGCGGGCAATCTGGTGGTGTGCGGCGATGCGGGCGATGCGCTTGGCGATTCCATCTACGAGGCGCGGCTGTTCGTGCGCGGGTCTGTCAAAAGCCTTGGCGCGGATTGCACCGAGAAAGAGATGCGGCCCGAACATATCGCAATACTGGCCGACCTGCTGGAGCGCGCGGGCGTGGATGCCAAGCCGGAAGAATTCCGGCGCTACGGCTCTGCCCGGACGCTCTATAATTTCGACATCGACAACGCGTATTGAGGGGGCAATCATGGCCAAGGACGATCACGCACCAAGCACTTTGCCCAAATATTCCAGCACATTCACGCCCGAAGTGAATGCAGAAATCCGCCGCGCCGCGGCCACCGGCATCTACGATATCCGCGGCGGCGGGGCAAAGCGCCGCGTGCCGCATTTCGACGATCTGGTGTTTCTGGGCGCATCCATGTCGCGCTACCCGCTCGAAGGCTACCGCGAACGCTGCGACACCAATGTGGTGCTTGGCACGCGCTTTGCCAAGAAACCCATCGAGCTGAAAATCCCTGTCACCATCGCGGGCATGAGCTTTGGTGCGCTGTCCGCCCAGGCCAAAGAGGCACTGGGGCGCGGCGCGTCGCTGGCGGGCACCTCCACCACCACCGGCGATGGCGGCATGACGCCAGAGGAACGCGGCCAGTCGAAAACGCTGGTTTACCAGTACCTTCCCAGCCGCTATGGCATGAACCCCGTTGATCTGCGCAAGGCCGACGCGATCGAGATCGTGGTCGGTCAAGGCGCCAAGCCCGGCGGTGGCGGGATGCTTCTGGGTCAGAAGATTTCCGACCGCGTGGCCGAAATGCGCACCCTGCCCAAGGGCATCGACCAGCGTTCCGCCTGTCGCCACCCCGACTGGACCGGGCCTGACGATCTGGAAATCAAGATCCTTGAGCTGCGCGAAATCACCGGCTGGGAAAAACCCATCTATGTCAAGGTCGGCGCGGCCCGCCCCTATTTCGACACCACGCTGGCGGTCAAGGCCGGTGCGGATGTGGTCGTGATCGACGGGATGCAGGGCGGCACGGCGGCCACGCAGGATGTGTTCATCGAACATGTGGGCATCCCGACGCTGGCCTGTATCCGCGAGGCGGTGCAGGCGCTACAGGATCTGGGGATGCACCGCGAGGTGCAGTTGATCGTGTCGGGCGGCATCCGCTCTGGCGCGGATGTGGCCAAGGCGCTGGCGCTTGGCGCGGACGCGGTCAGCATCGGCACCGCCGCGATGATCGCGCTTGGCGACAACGACCCCAAATGGGAGGCCGAGTACCAGAAACTGGGCACCACGGCGGGGGCCTATGACGACTGGCACGAGGGGCAGGATCCGGCGGGAATTTCCACGCAGGATCCCGAACTTTCCAAGCGGCTCGACCCGGTCGAGGCGGGGCGTCGGCTCAACAACTACCTCAAGGTGATGACGCTGGAGGCCCAGACGCTGGCACGCGCCTGCGGCAAGAACCATGTCAACCACCTGGAGCCCGAAGACCTCTCGGCGCTCACGATGGAAGCCGCCGCGATGGCGCGCGTACCGCTGGCGGGCACAAAATGGTATCCCGGTATGCCCGGAACTTCTTTCTAGGCCGTTTTCGGGCCGGGCCTCTCGACAGCCCGGCCCGAACTTGGCTTCATCTCATCAGGGCCTCGGGCCGCAAAACAAAATCATAAAACCAACAGGGAGAACGACGTGACAAAGGATCTTGCCGCCTTCGCCGCGGAAAACGGCGTGAAATACTTCATGATTTCCTTCACCGATCTGTTCGGTGGCCAGCGCGCCAAGCTGGTGCCCGCTCAGGCCATCGCGGACATGCAAGAGGATGGCGCGGGCTTTGCTGGCTTCGCCACCTATCTCGACATGACGCCCGCACATCCCGACATGCTCGCCGTGCCCGATCCCTCCTCCGTCATCCAGCTTCCCTGGAAGCCCGAGGTCGCCTGGGTCGCCGCCAATCCGATGATGGAAGGGCAGGACGTGGCACAGGCCCCCCGCAACGTGCTGCGCCGCCTGATTGCCGAGGCCGCCGACGAAGGGCTGCACGTCAAGACCGGGATCGAGGCGGAGTATTTTCTGCTTACCCCCGATGGCAGCGCCCTGTCGGACGAATACGATACCGCCGCCAAGCCCTGCTACGAGCAGCAGGCGGTGATGCGCCGTTATGACGTGGTCCGCGAGATCTGCGATTACATGCTCGATCTGGGCTGGGGCCCGTACCAGAACGACCACGAGGACGCCAACGGCCAGTTTGAAATGAACTGGGAATTCGACGATGCGCTGGTGACCGCCGACCGCCATTCCTTCTTCAAGTTCATGACCAAATCCGTGGCCGAGGCGCACGGCTTTCGCGCCACCTTCATGCCCAAACCCGTTGAGGGGCTGACCGGCAATGGCTGTCACGCGCATATCTCGGTCTGGGATGCGCCCGGCGCGGATGCGAAAACCAACATCTTCGCCACCGACACCGCCAGCGGCAGCGCCACGGCGGAACTGGGCCTGTCGGACCGGGGCGCGCATTTCCTTGGCGGGATCATGAAACACGCCAGCGCCATGGCCGCGATCACCAACCCCACAGTGAACAGCTACAAGCGCATCAACGCGCCGCGCACCACGTCGGGGGCCACATGGGCGCCCAATACCGTGACATGGACGGGCAACAACCGCACCCACATGGTGCGCGTGCCGGGGCCGGGCCGGTTCGAGCTGCGCCTGCCCGACGGTGCGGTAAACCCCTACCTGCTGCAAGCGGTCATCATCGCGGCGGGCCTGTCGGGCATCCGGTCAAAGGCCGATCCGGGCAAGCGCCACGACATCGACATGTATGCCGAGGGCCACAAGGTGCGCGGCGCACCCAAGCTGCCGCTCAACATGCTCGACGCGCTGCGCACCTATCACCGCGACAAGGATCTGCGCGGCATGATGGGAGAGGAGTTCTCCACCGCCTTCCTCAAGCTCAAGCGCCAGGAATGGGATTCCTACGCCTCGCATTTCAGCCAGTGGGAAAAGGACAACACGCTGGATATTTGAGGTTCGGGGGGTGTGAAGCAGGGGGCGTGTCCGGGGTTGCGGGCACGCTTTTGGCTTGTTGTGGTTGGGCCGGAGCCGCCGATAGCGGGCAGACCCGCGAATGACGGCTGCCAGCCCAAAGCGGACCCACGACGCTTGCCCCAAATCTGTGATAGCTGACCTTCACCGCGCGGGTCGCGAACTGGTAAGATGCGGTACGGAGCTGCCTGTAGCTGCAAACAGACCTACGTCTGCTTTGACCTCAGGAATCTGGCAGATCAACTCTAAGGTGGTGAGTATGGCCGAGTAATATATCATCACCCATACCAGTGTTGTCGTCGCCAACTCTTATCATGTGGACGACACGTTTCCCGTCGAACCGCACATTACAAAGGGACTGAGCAATCGCCATCATCTCAAGAAAGCAAAAATCAAGATGTTCTTCGAAATCGCCTTCTATATCAACACCTACTCGTCCAGAAGTGTTCGGAATTTGTGCGCTTGAGTGGATAGCGTAGCTTTGGCGAACTTCGTCTATCCGTTCGTCAATAACTTTTTCTCGCGCAGTGTCAAAATGTACGCCCCCAGCTTTGTTAGCCATATGGCGCAAGATGTTTTCAGTCGTGAACCAAGTGCCCTGCCCGAAAGCACACTTACGGCGGAGAAACCGGGCTGGTGGGAACTCAACATATTTGGGGATTGAAAAGCTAGCGTGCCCAGGAAACCCAGTTCTAATTTTGTAGATCGAATTTATCGGTTGTCCTTCTAGGGAAACACCGCCGAGCGTATAGAACTCAACATGGTTCCACTTTTCGATGTCCGTTACGTGGGAAGCGTTGTTCAGGGCGGGGAGCGTAGGCGTAACGCCCAGTGAATAAGCCAAATTCACTAAGCCTTTGTCGATCAACCAACGTCTGCAAATACTGGTTGAAATATTTCGGATCCGAGATGTTTCGAAGTTTTTCGGAGCGGTCAGATTATCAATCAGAGCCCTAATGTCGTCTCTAAGATGTTCGACCAACTGATCACTCACTGCCACCTCCGAAAACTTTGCAGCTGGGATACGACAAACCAAAAGGGGCTACACCATTTTTCTTGGCGAATATGGCAGGAGTTTCATGGAACATGCTTCCGTATAGCCGACCTTGGTGATGAGCGCAGCATCCGTAGTTTCGGGCTCTCACCCGGCGTTCGCCACATGTTACACGAAAGGCCGCTTTCGGGAAATCGCCAAAACTTTGCAAACTCCGCTCCCTGCGCACTGCCGACATTCGTGACGACCACAGCGAATGCACACTTCCGCCCTCTTTCAAAGACCTTCGCAGGCGCAGCAAAAAAATCGGGCAGGGGCTGCGAGGGGTGGCATGATGTTACCACCCCGATAACCTCTCCCTACCCAGACCCCTCTGTACAAATTGGATTCCGGCCTCGGAAAACCTGCTGCATTTTGTACAAAACATCCCCCAAACGCAAAAAAGGCGGGGTTGCCCGCGCCTCTTGATCCGTCCAAAAATCGGAGCGGCAGGCCAAGCGCATCGGTTGAAAGGTCACGCCGATGAACCGCCGTTTGTCCGCACGGGGGCTGTCCCCGTTACCCGCCACAACCGTGAGCCGTGGCGGTACGGCGTGTCTCCGTTCCGGTGCAATCTGTCATAAAGCAAAAGCGCCGCTGCCGGGGCAGGGCGCTTTATCAAGCTACTGATTTTGCAAGTAGATCAGCCGTCCTGGCTTTGGGCCGGCTGCGGGCGTGGCTGGCCGCCACCGGATGTCGGGGCCGGAGCCTTCTTCGCGCCACCGGGGTTCAGCGGATCGTCCTGCCGCTGCACGGAGCCTTCGAAATGCGCGCCGGATTCGATGGCGATTGTCTTGTGGATGATGTCGCCCTCGACGCGGGCCGTCGACGTCAGGCGCACTTTCAGACCCCGCACACGCCCCACGATCCGGCCATTGACCACAACGTCATCGGCGATCACCTCGCCCTTGATGGTGGCGCCCTCGCCGATGGTCAGCAGGTGGGCGCGGATGTCGCCCTCGACCGTGCCCTCGACCTGGATGTCGCCGGTGCTTTTGAGGTTGCCTGTCACATGTAGATCCGTGGACAGGACAGATGCGGGCGGTTTCGCCTTGGGGGCCGGTGCTTTGAATTCGCTGCCCGTATCAGAGCGCGGGATGTCCTTGCGAGGCTCCGGCGCGGATGGCTTGGCCGCAGTTTCAGGCTTTGGCGCGGGTTCGTTGATTTTGCTTTTAGAAAACATTGTTAGCAGCCTTGATGTAGATCATGGGGTTGACAGCCTTGCCGCCTACGCGGACCTCGTAGTGTAAATGCGTACCCGTGGAACGTCCAGTATTGCCCATATCACCGATCCGGTCCCCGCGCGAGACCCTTTGACCCTTCTTCACGCGGATTTTGGACATATGGGCATAACGCGTCTCGATTCCGAATTCGTGCTGGATCTTGACCAGCCGTCCATAGCCCGACTGCCAGCCTGCGTGAACAACGACACCGTCGGCGGTTGAATAGATCGGCGTACCGTGCGGGGCCGCGAAATCGGTGCCTGAATGCATCCGCCCCCATCTCATGCCGAAGCCGGATGTGTAGCGAAAGGAATTCTTGACCGGCATGGCAAAGGGCGCACGCGTGGCGGCGATGCGGTACAGGTTCAGCTTGTCCATCTGGTCAAGTATGCGATTCGCGCGCAGCGTATCGGCTGAAGCCACCTCGCCACGGGTGGAAAAGCTGAGTGGCATCAGCGGGCCACCCTGACCGGAATAGCCTTGCCGCACCGAGTTGATCAGGGTGTCGGTATTGAGCCCGGCAGCCGTGAACATCTTGTCCAAAGGCTCGACGGAGATCGACATCGCCTCTTCGAGCTGGCGGAAGATCTGTTCGTTCTGATCCTCCATAAGCTGGATGCGGGCCGCCATTTCATCGGCCTGCAACAGAGCGTCCTGCGCATCCTTTTCGATCTGGTCACGTTGGCGGGCCGTGTCGGCCAGTGCCGCCGTCATGAAATCTAGGGTTCCGTCGTCCGACGACCCGTTGCTCTGCCCGCGCAGGTCCGTATCGCCGTTGTTTTCCAGCATGTTGGCCAGCGTTTCGGCCTCGACGCGAGCGCTGTCGCGCTCGCCCATGGCCCGGCGCAAGGTGGACTGGATCACTTCGATCCCTGTTTCCAACTCGTGGCGGCGGGTTTCAGAGGTCAGAAGCTGTGTCTGCATGACAGAGATCTGTTCCAGCGCGGAATTGAAGCGGTTCTGGGCAGCCAACGCCTCTTCGGCGCGTTTGTTGCGTTCACTTTCAAGCGCGTTCAGCCGGGCTTCGTAGGTGCGCTGATCGCGCTTGGCCTGGTCGCGGAAATTGCCCGACCCGATCGAGTCCATGACAAGAACCGCGGTGGCTATGATCGCCCATGCTACAATCGCCGATCCGCCCATGAAGGCAAGCAGCTGCGACTCTGGTTTGAGACGGATGAAGCGCGTGTCGCTGTCGGAGCGCAGGAAAACCCGACGTTCGGGAAAATACCGTTCGAGCACGGCATGAAATCTGATTGCCAATCGTGTTCGCAAGAAATCCTGTCCTCTGTACCGTTCCCCTGGTCGGCGCTCTGACATTTGTCCGCCGGGCCTGTCCGTGCCCGTTTGCGGATGTCCCTTTGCTGGCCCGGCGTAACCGGCGGCACCGTCAGGGGTTGGGTATACAGAGGTTTCTGATTGGGCAAGATTTTTGGCTGGCCCATCACGGACGTAAGGCGATATCCCGCCAAATTGGCGAAAAATTGCCGATTTTTAAGGGCTTGCAGAGCGCGGCACCCTATACCTTTGCCTATGTTCCGGCGAGCGGCCAGTAGAAATCCGGCGGCAGGCCGGCTTCGGCGCGTTTTTCCTCGTTGAAGGGCGGTTTGAGCGCGCCGTGAAAATAGCGCCGCACCAGATCGTGAAACACCTCCTTGGGATCAAGCTCGTGACGGCCGCACAGGAAATGGAACCATTTCGAGCCATAAGCGACGTGGCCCACCTCCTCGGCATAGATCGTGCGCAGTGCCGTTACGGCCCCGTCGGCACCCGCCTTTTCGAAAATTTCGATCATGCTGGGGGTCACGTCCAGGCCCCGCGCCTCCAGGACCATGGGCACGACCGCCAGCCGGCCCATGAAATCCTTTGCGGTGTCTTCGGCCGCGCGCCACATGCCGGCATGGGCGTCAAGCGCGCCGTAATGGCTGCCCATCTCTGCAAGGCAATCACAGATCAGCCGGAAATGCTTGGATTCCTCGTCCGCCGATTTCACCCAGTCATCGTAAAAGCCCAAGGGCATCGGAGTGTCTGTAAAGCGTGCAATGATGTCCCAGTGCAGATCGACTGCGTTCAGTTCGATATGGGCCACCGCATGCAACAGCGCGATGCGGCCCTGCGGGCTGCCGGGCTTGCGCCGGGGCACGTCGCGGGGGTCCAACAGGCGGGGCGCTTCGGGGCGCGCGGGCCGGTCGGGCGGGGTCGCATGGCCTATGGGCGGGGGCGTGCCTGCATCGCGGGCGGCTGTCCACGCGGCGGCGTGGACGCGCGAAAGGGCCGTCTTGGCGTGCCCGTCGGCGGTGGACAGAACCTCCACCGCCATCTGAGACAAGGTTTGCGCCGTCACAGCGCGCGGACCGCGTCAAGCACGTCCTCGGCGTGGCCGGGCACCTTTACCTTGGGCCAGATGCGGGCGATCTTGCCCTCGCCGTCAATAAGCACGGTTGTACGTTCGATCCCCATGAAGCTTTTGCCGTACATCTTTTTTTCCGTCCAGACACCGTAAAGCTCGCATACCCCGCTTTCGGCATCCGACAGCAACGGCACCGCAAGCGCGTGCTTGTCGCGGAATTTTTCATGTTTGGCGACGGTATCCTTGGAAATGCCAAAGACCTGCGCACCGGCGGCGGCGAATTCGGGGGCAAGCTGGGTAAAGGCCAACGCCTCCTTGGTGCAGCCGGACGTGTCATCGCGGGGATAAAAGAACAGGACAACGGGCGCGGGGCGCTGCGCGGACAGGGTGACGGTATCGCCGCCATCACGCGGGAGGGTAAAGTCAGGTGCGGACTCGCCGTGCTGTGGCATGAGAGCTTCCTTTGTTTTGTGAAAGTAATTGGCATATTAAGGCGGCAGAGGCGAGAATAAAGCCACCGGGCGCGGTGTCGCGCCAGACAGGACCGATGACGGATACAAAAAACCAAAAGAGGCGGGGCCTGCGGCTATGGAAGGCCGGATTGTGGACCGGTGCGGTAGCGCTGCTGATCGCGGCCGCTTGCACGGTCGCGGCTTTGGCGCTGATTGGCACACGGATATCGGCCCCCGATTGGTTGCGCGCCGAACTGACCCAACGGATCAACACGCAACTGGCGGATGTCACGCTGGACTTCGGAGATGTCGCCGCGATGCTGGAAGACGGATTCGCGCCGCGCCTGATATTGCGCGACGTGACGGTGCGTGGCCCGGGCGGGGCCGAACTTGCCAATCTCAGCGATGTACAGGCGGATGTGCAACTGCGCCCGTTGGCGCGCGGCGAGATCCGGCCGGACGCGATCCGCCTGTCGGGGGCCCAGGTGCTGGTGCGGCGCAGCAAATCCGGTGCGGTTGGACTAAGCGTTGGCGCGGATGCCCCCACCGTCCGGCAGGCCGCGAATATCGCGGGCCTGATTGGCGAAGTGGATACGCTTTTGCAGCGGCCCGCCTTTGAGATGCTGACCCGGATTGATGCCGAGAACCTGACGCTGCGCTACGAGGATGCGCGCGCCGAACGGGCCTGGACAGCGGATGGCGGGCGCGTGATGCTGGAGCGGTCGGGCCGTGACCTTCGCTTGCGCGGCGATGTCGTTTTGCTGGGCGAGCGCGATTACGCCACCACGCTGGAGATGAATTACACCAGCCGGATCGGCGACACGCAGGCCGAGATCGGCATCAGCCTGGAGGACATGCCGGCGCGCGACATCGCGGGCCAATCCCCGGCGCTGGCCTGGCTTGCGGCGCTGGATGCGCCGATTTCAGGTGCCTTGCGGGCCGGGGTGGATGCCGAAGGGCGACTGGGGCCGCTCAACGCGACGCTGCAAATCGGGGCGGGCGCCATTCGGCCCACAGATGCGACCACGCCGATCACCTTTGACAGTGTGCGCAGCTATTTCACCTACGATCCGGCAGAGCAGGTCATTGCCTTCAACGAGATCTCCATCGACAGCAAATGGGTCAAGACCCGAGCCGAGGGGCGCGCCTATCTTGTCGGGCTGGATCAGGGCTGGCCAAGCGAGATCCTGTTGCAGGTCCGGCTGGACGACATTCGCGCCAATCCCGCCGGGCTTTATTCAGAGCCTGTGACGCTTGACGAGGCGGGGATGGACCTGCGGCTTCAGCTTGATCCGTTTGTGCTTAGCCTCGGGCAACTCAGCCTGGAGGATCAGGGCGAGGTTCTGATCGCCAGCGGCGAGGCTCGCGCCGAGCCGGGCGGCTGGGACCTTTCCGTGGATGGGCAGATGGGGACAATCGCGCCCGACCGGCTGTTGGCGCTTTGGCCCGAAACCGTCAAGTACAAGACTCGCAGCTGGCTTGTCGACAATGTGCAAAGCGCCGGGCTGCACGATATTCAGTTCGCCTTGCGGTCGCGCCCGAAGCGCAGCCCGGATTTTTTCCTCGGCTTTGATTTCACCGATTTTTCCACCCGCTTCATCAAGACCCTGCCAGTGATCGAGGCGGCGCATGGTCATGCGACGCTGAATGAAAATCGTTTCGTCGTCTCGGCCCTGGGCGGGTTTGTGACCGCGCCGCTTGGCGGGCAGATCGACATTTCCGGCACGTCCTTCCAGATCCCGGATGTGCGCATAAAGCAGACGCCCGCTCATGTGGATGTGCGCACCGAAAGCACGATCACGGCTGCTCTGTCGCTGTTGGATGAAGAGCCGTTTCGCTTCATGCAAAAGGCAGATCAGCCGGTCACGCTTGCGGACGGGCGCGCGCGCCTGTCTGGAACGCTTGATTTTCTGCTTCTTGAAAAGCTGACCGTCGATCAGGTCGCGTTCGATATCGCGGGCCAGCTAACCGATCTGCGCAGCGACACGCTGATCGAGGGGCGCAATCTGAGCGCAAAGGCGCTGGATCTGCGCGCTACGACCGAAACGCTGACGATCACCGGCGCGGGGCGCCTGGGGCAGGTGCCATTCGATGCGGCGTTCGAAACCCCGCTGCGCACGCCGCCAGGTGGCGGACAGAGCGTGATCATCGGCACGGTGGATCTGTCGCCTGCCTTTGCCGAGGAGTTCCGTCTGGGCCTGCCCCCAGGGAGCCTTACCGGCACCGGACAGGCCCGTGTCGAGATCACGTTGGAAAAGGGCCGGCCCGGCGATTTCGAACTGACATCCGATCTGGCCGGGGTCGGGCTGTCCTTGCCACAGATCGACTGGGCGCTTTCGCGCGGCGGCACGGGGCGGCTGGAGGTGCTTGGCCGGTTGGGTGCGCCGCCTGCCATTGACCGGATCGTGTTGGATGCCGCAGGGCTGAGCGCGCGTGGCACGGTGGCGCTGAGTCCGGATGGCCAGCTTGATCGCGCGTCATTTACGCGGGTGCGTGTGGGCGACTGGATCGACGCGCCGGTCGAGCTTGTCGGCCGGGGGCAGGCGGCCCCGGCGGTGCGGGTGCTTGGCGGGATGATCGACCTGCGCAAGACCTCGCTCGCGGGGCAGGGTGCTGCGGGCAGTGTTGCGCGCGCCGATCGCGGACCCGCGTCGATCGTGTTGGACCGGCTGCAAATTTCGGACGGGATCGCGCTGACCAATTTTCGCGCCGAGTTGCGGCTGGCAGGCGGCGTGCGCGGCACGTTTTCGGGGCGGGTCAACGGGCTTTCCGAAATCATCGGCAGCGTGAGGCCGCAGGCCGGACGCAGCGCGTTTCGCGTGCAGGCACAGGACGCGGGCGGCGTTCTGGGTGCGGCTGGATTGATGCAGCAGGCGCGCAACGGCAAACTTGACCTGACACTTTTGCCCGGGCAGGCCCGTGGCACCTATGAGGGCCAGCTTAAAATGCGCGGTGGTATGCGGCTCAAGAACGCGCCGGCCATGGCCGCGCTTTTGAATGCGATCAGCGTGGTGGGGCTGCTGGAACAATTGGGCGGTGAGGGTATCCATTTTGAAGCGGTCGACGCGCGGTTTCAGCTTTCACCGGATCGCGTGACGCTTTATTCCAGCAGTGCCGTGGGGGCGTCGATGGGGATTTCAATGGATGGCTATTACGACATGCGCAACAAGCTGATGGACATGCAGGGGGTGATTTCACCGATCTACGTGGTCAATGCCGTGGGCGGGTTGTTCACCCGGCGTGGCGAAGGTTTGTTTGGCTTCAACTACACACTTCGTGGACGCGCCACCGATCCACAGGTCAACGTCAACCCGCTTTCGGCCCTGACGCCCGGCATGTTCCGCGACTTGTTTCGGCGCCCTCCGCCACGCGTTCAATCGCCCTTGGGGGCTGCCACGGGGCAGGCGGGCACGGCCACGCCGCAAGAGCCGGAAGCCTCCCGATCGCCAGTGCGCAGTTTCGACCACAGGCAGCATGACAGATGAAGCTGTCCGATTTCGATTTTGACCTGCCCGAGCATCTGATCGCCCTTCGACCTGCCAAGCCGCGCAGTTCTGCCCGGCTTCTGGTGGCGCAGGGCGACGCGATCCACGATGCCGTTGTCCGCGATCTGGGGGATTGGCTGCGCCCCGGTGATCGGCTGGTGCTGAACGATACGCAGGTTATTCCGGCCCGGCTGACTGGCACGCGGCAGCGTGATGGTGCGGCGGGTCAGACCGAGGCACGCATCGAAGTGACCCTGCTGGACGCCACCGCTGATGGCGGCTGGCGCGCGCTTGTCAAACCGCTCAAGAAGCTGCACGAGGGGGAGCGCGTGCGCTTTGCAGCCGGGTTGGAGGCGGTTCTGGAGGCCAAGCACGAGGGGCAGGGCGTGCTGCGCTTCAACCTTGAAGGCGCGGCATTCGACGCCGCGCTGAATGCTGCCGGGGCGATGCCGCTGCCGCCTTATATCGCCGCCAAACGCGCAGCGGATGCGCAGGACCACGAGGATTACCAGACGGTCTTTGCCCGCAATGCCGGTGCGGTCGCCGCGCCCACTGCCAGCCTGCATTTTGACCGTCCGCTGCTGGATCGGTTGGCGGCAAGGGGCGTGGGGTTTACCCATGTCACGCTACATGTGGGCGCGGGTACATTCTTGCCGGTCAAGGTCGAGGATGTGACCACCCACAAGATGCATTCCGAATGGGGTGAGGTCAGCGAAACCGCCGCCGCCGAGATCGCTGCCACCCGCGCGGCGGGTGGGCGCGTGATCCCGGTGGGCACTACCGCGCTGCGCCTGATCGAAAGCGCCGCGCGGGGCGGGTCTATCCATCCGTGGCGCGGCGACACGGATATTTTCATTTACCCCGGATTCGCGTTTCAGGTGACAGACGCGCTGATGACCAATTTCCATCTGCCCAGATCCACGCTTATGATGCTGGTCAGCGCCTTGATGGGCCGGGACCGGATCATGTCCATCTATGCCCATGCGCTGACGCAGGAGTACAGGTTCTTCAGCTATGGCGACGCATCGCTCCTGATCCCGGAGTAACATGGTTCGCGGCACGGGCGGACCACGCGATACGGACACGAGGCGGGCGGCTGACCGCAATACCGGCTACATCGAAGGAACCGCGCCGGTTTCGGGCCGTTCCCTGTGGAACCCGAGCCTTTGGGCTGCAAGAGAGGCGCGACCGGACCTGTTCGGGTCGCGTTTTGTCGCGACATCGACACAGGTCCGCGTGTAAGCATACGGCATCCCGTCACTGTCGGCGGGTGCCTTTGGAGGTGATAGATGTTTTCGGTTCTGTCGAGCGCATGGGCGCTGTTGTTGGGTATGATGCTCTTGCAGGTCGGCAACGGGATGCAGGGCACGCTGCTTGGCATTCGTGGCGAGATCGAAGGTTTCTCCACGCTGGAAATGTCACTGATCATGTCCGGCTACTTTCTTGGGTTCCTGTTCGGCTCGCGCGCGGCGCCGGAAATGATCCGGCGGGTCGGGCATGTGCGGGTCTTCGCGGCGCTTGCCTCGCTGATCTCGGCGGTTATGATCCTCTATCCCGCCTTCACGGACCCCTACCTGTGGGGCGCGGGGCGCATCCTGATCGGCTTTTGCTTTTCCGGCGTTTACGTCACCGCCGAAAGCTGGCTGAACAATGCGGCCACGAATGAAAACCGTGGCAAGGCGTTGTCGCTTTACATGATCGTGCAGATGGTGGGCATCGTCAGCGCACAGGCCCTGTTGCTGACCGCCGATCCCGGAGGTTTCATCCTGTTCATCATCCCGTCGGTCCTGATTTCGTTGTCCTTTGCGCCCATCCTGTTGTCGATCAGCCCGACGCCGGCTTTCGACACGGCCAAGCCGATGAGCCTGCGCGAGATCGCCTCTGTCTCGCCGCTTGGCTGTGTGGGCATGTTCTTGATGGGGGGCGTGTTTTCGGCGCAATTCGGCATGGCGGCGGTGTACGGTACGCGCGCGGGCCTGTCGGTGGCCGAAATCTCGACCTTCGTTGCGGCCTTCTATGTTGGCGCGGTGCTGCTACAATATCCGTTGGGCTGGCTGTCGGACCGCATGGACCGTCGCTTGCTGATCCTGATGGTGGCGGCGGGCTGTGCGCTGGGCGCGCTGATCGGCGCGATGCTGGGCAGCATTTTTACCATGTTGCTGGTCGCGGCCTTCGTGGTCGGGGGCATGTCCAATCCGCTGTATTCGCTGCTGATCGCCTACACGAACGATTTTCTGCAATATGACGACATGGCCGCCGCCGCGGGTGGCATGGTGTTCATCAATGGTCTGGGGGCCGTGGCCGGGCCGTTCCTGACCGGCTGGATGATGGGCCTGTTCGGGCCAAGCGGCTATTTCATCTTTATCGGCGGGCTTTGCGCCGCGTTGGTGGCTTATGCCGCGTATCGCATGACCGTGCGGCCCGCGCCGTCTGTGCAGGATACCGAAAGCTACGCCGCCGTGTCGCCGGGCGCGTCACCTGCCGCTGTCTATTTCGCGCAGGAAGCGGCGATGGAGGCCTCGCAGGATGATCCCGCAGAGGAGGCGCGCGCCGGTTAAGCACGACACGCGATCTGTCGCCGATGTAGCAAATTTTTACTGTTCAGCGTCGGTGTGATCCAGTTAACCTGAACCAAGTCCTGCGTGAGTTGAGGAGAGTGGTATGAAAGCGCCCGAAGACGTTCTGAATTTTTGGCTCGACGAGATCGGGCCTGACGGGTGGTATGACGGATCGCCGGACACCGATGAAAAGGTCCGCGCTCGGTTTGAAGACACCTGGAACCGGGCCTATGAAGGGGCTTACGGGCTTTGGCTGACATATCCCAGCGGTACGCTGGCCTATATCATCCTGATGGACCAGTTCCCGCGCAACATGTTCCGGGGGGAGGCGCTTGCCTTTGCCACCGACAAACAGGCGCTGGCGGCGGCCAAGGGGGCCATCCATCGTGGATGGGATCTGCGCATCGACGAGCCGGCGCGCCAGTTCTTCTATCTGCCGCTGATGCATTCGGAAAACCTGTACGATCAGGACCGCTGCGTGCGCTTGATTTGTGACCGCCTGCCCGAAAGCGGTGCCGATAGCCTGTTGCACGCCCGCGCGCATCGCGAGGTGATCCGCCGTTTTGGCAGGTTCCCTTATCGAAACGCGGCCCTGTCGCGCCCGTCCTCGGGCTGCGAGTCGGATTATGTGCAGGGCGGGGGTTATGGCAGCACCGTGCGCGCCTTGAAGAAATCCGACGCGGCCTGACCCGGCAGAAGACACGCCGACGCAAAAGATACACCGACAGAGTCCATGCCACCCGCTGCGCGGTGGCGTGACAATTGCATTGTCACGTTGTGATCGCGCGGCAGATAGTTTAATATCAAACTAAATTCAGATCCAGCTTGAGCCCGGAGGCAGACATGGCCGAAAAATCCTTTGACATGATCGTGATCGGCGCAGGCCCGGGCGGCTATGTGGCGGCAATACGGGGCGCGCAGCTTGGCTTGAACGTGGTGGTGGTCGAGCGCGAGCACATGGGCGGGATCTGTCTGAATTGGGGCTGCATTCCGACGAAGGCGATGCTGCGGTCCTCCGAGGTGTTCCACCTGATGCACCGGGCCAAGGAATTCGGCCTGAGTGCCGACAACATCACCTACGATCTGGATGCGGTGGTGAAACGCTCGCGGGCGATCTCCAAGCAGCTCAATTCCGGGGTCGGGCACCTGCTGAAGAAGAACAAGGTGACCGCCATCATGGGCGAGGCGACGCTGACCGGCAAAGGCAAGGTTTCCGTCAAGACCACTGATGGCAAGACCGAGGAGCTGACCGGCAAGAGCATCGTGCTGGCCACAGGGGCGCGGGCGCGGCAACTGCCGGGGCTGGAGGCGGATGGCGATCTGGTATGGACCTACAAGGACGCGCTGGTGCCCAAGCGGATGCCCAAGAAGCTGCTGGTCATCGGATCGGGCGCGATCGGGATCGAATTCGCCAGTTTCTACAACACGCTGGGTGCTGACACGACCGTGGTCGAGGTGATGGACCGGATCCTGCCGGTGGAAGATGCCGAGATTTCCGCCTTTGCCAAGAAATCCTTTGTGAAGCAAGGGATGAAGATCATGGAACAGGCCATCGTCAAGCAGCTTGATCGCGGCAAGGGCAAGGTGACCGCCCATATCGAGACCAAGGGCAAGATCGAAAAGCAGGAGTTCGACACGGTGATTTCCGCCGTAGGTATCGTGGGCAATACCGAAGGGCTGGGGCTGGAAGATATGGGCATCAAGGTTGAAAAGACCCATGTGGTGACCGACCCGCATTGCCGCACGGGCGTGGACGGCGTCTATGCCATAGGTGACCTCGCGGGCGCGCCCTGGCTCGCGCACAAGGCCAGCCACGAGGGCGTCATGGTGGCCGAGCTGATCGCGGGCGGGCATCCGCATGCGGTAGAACCAAACGCCATTGCGGGCTGCACCTATTGCCATCCGCAGGTTGCCAGCGTGGGCCTGACCGAGGCGCAGGCGAAAGAGGCGGGGCACAAGATCAAGGTCGGGCGCTTTCCGTTCATCGGCAACGGCAAGGCCATTGCGCTTGGCGAGCCGGAGGGCATGATCAAGACGATTTTCGACGAGAAGACCGGCGAGCTTCTGGGCGCGCACATGATCGGCGCGGAAGTGACCGAGCTGATCCAGGGCTATGTCGTCGGGCGGCAGCTGGAGACCACCGAGGAAGATCTGATGAATACGGTTTTCCCGCATCCGACCCTGTCGGAAATGATGCACGAATCAGTTCTTGATGCCTATGGGCGGGTGATCCACATCTGAGCCGGGATCCAGCGGCGCAGGCTGCGCCTGCACAGGTTTCCTTTGGATCAGGGGCGCTGCCCCTCGCGTTGAAATTTTTGGAATTTCAACGCTCACCCCGAGGTATTTTCGGCCAGATGAAGCGAATCCTCCGCTGAGTTCTTGCGCGTTCATATTTTGTTCACAAGAATTCCTTGGAAGAGTTCGGCCGCTCGCCTATCTATGGCCAAGACGGACCGGGGGTATGAATGGCCGAGCTGAAATACATAGAGGTGCGCGGCGCGCGCGAGCATAATCTCAAGGGGATCGATGTCGATATCCCGCGCAACCAGCTTGTGGTGATCACCGGCTTGTCGGGGTCTGGCAAATCGAGCCTTGCGTTCGATACGATCTATGCCGAGGGGCAGCGGCGCTATGTCGAAAGCCTGTCGGCTTATGCGCGGCAGTTTCTGGACATGATGCAGAAGCCCGATGTGGATCATATCGCGGGTCTTAGCCCGGCTATTTCCATCGAACAGAAGACCACCAGCAAGAACCCGAGATCGACGGTGGGCACGGTCACCGAGATTTACGATTACATGCGTCTTTTGTTCGCGCGCGTCGGCACGCCCTACAGCCCCGCCACCGGCAAGCCCATCGAGGCACAGCAGGTGCAGGACATGGTCGACCGGGTGATGGCGATGGCAGAGGGCACGCGCGGCTATTTGCTGGCGCCCATCGTGCGCGACCGCAAGGGAGAGTACCGCAAGGAATTCCTTGAACTGCGCAAGCAGGGGTTTCAGCGCGTCAAGGTTGATGGCGCGTTTCATGACCTGGACGAGCCGCCGACGCTGGACAAGAAATTCCGCCACGATATCGACGTGGTCGTGGACCGTGTCGTGGTCAAGGAGGGCCTTGAGACGCGGTTGGCCGACAGTTTCCGCACCGCGCTTGATCTGGCCGATGGCATCGCCATTTTCGAGAGCGCGCCGAGGGAGGGCGAGCCGGAGCGCACCACGTTCAGCGAGAAATTCGCCTGTCCTGTCAGTGGGTTCACCATCCCGGAAATCGAGCCGCGGTTATTTTCCTTCAACGCGCCCTTTGGCGCTTGCCCGGATTGCGACGGGTTGGGGGTGGAGCTTTTCTTTGACGAACGGCTGGTGGTGCCGGATGAGCAATTGCGCATCGCGGACGGGGCCATCGCGCCCTGGCGCAAGGGCAAGAGCCCGTATTTCCTGCAAACCATCGAGGCCATCGCAAAGCATTACGAGTTTGACCGCAAGGCGCGTTGGAAGGATCTGCCCGCGCATGTGAAGCAGGTTTTCCTTTATGGCTCTGGTGATGAGGAAATCCCGTTTCGCTATGACGAGGGTGGTCGTGTCTATAACGTAAGCCGCGGCTTCGAGGGGGTCATCCCCAATATGGAGCGGCGCTATCGCGAGACTGACTCAAACTGGATCCGTGAGGAATTCGAGCGCTACCAGAACAACCGACCCTGCGGCACCTGCGACGGGTACCGCCTGCGCGAAGAGGCCTTGGCGGTTCGCATCGCGGGGCTGCATGTGGGCAAGGTAGTGCAGATGTCGATCCGCGAGGCGTATGACTGGTGCCAGACCGTGCCGGAGCATCTGACCGCGCAGAAGAACGAAATTGCCCATGCCATTCTCAAGGAGATCCGCGAGCGGTTGGGGTTTCTCAACAATGTCGGGTTGGAATACCTGACGCTAAGCCGTGCCGCGGGCACGTTGTCGGGTGGAGAGAGCCAGCGGATCCGCCTAGCCAGCCAGATCGGCAGTGGGCTGACTGGGGTGCTATACGTGCTCGATGAGCCGTCCATCGGCTTGCACCAACGCGACAACGGGCGCTTGATCCAGACGCTGCAAAACCTGCGCGATCAGGGCAATACCGTGATCGTGGTGGAACATGACGAGGAGGCGATCCGCACAGCCGATTACGTGTTCGATATCGGTCCCGGCGCGGGTGTTCATGGTGGCGAGGTGGTGAGCCACGGCACGCCGGATCAGGTCGCGGCGGATGCGGGATCGGTGACGGGGCAGTATCTGTCGGGTATGCGCGAGATTGCCGTGCCGAGCAAACGGCGCAAAGGCAACAAGAAATTCATCAAGGTGATCAAGGCCGAGGGCAACAACCTCAAATCCATCAATGCCGAGTTTCCGCTTGGCAAGTTTGTTTGCGTGACCGGCGTGTCTGGTGGCGGCAAATCCACGCTGACCATCGAGACGCTGTTCAAGACGGCGTCCATGCAGCTTAACGGTGCGCGGCAGACGCCCGCGCCTTGCGAAACGATCAAGGGGCTGGAACATCTGGACAAGGTGATCGACATCGACCAGCGTCCAATCGGGCGCACACCCCGGTCCAACCCGGCGACCTATACGGGCGCGTTCACGCCGATCCGCGACTGGTTTGCGGGCCTGCCAGAGGCCAAGGCGCGCGGGTACAAGCCGGGTCGTTTCAGTTTCAACGTGAAGGGCGGGCGCTGCGAGGCGTGTCAGGGCGATGGGGTCATCAAGATCGAGATGCATTTTCTGCCCGATGTTTACGTCACATGCGAGACCTGCAATGGTGCGCGATATAACCGGGAGACGCTGGAAATTCATTGGAAAGGCAAGAGCATAGCCGACGTTCTTGATATGACGGTTGAAGATGCGCAGACCTTTTTCAAGGCGGTGCCGTCGATCCGCGAAAAGATGGATGCGCTGATGCGGGTGGGCCTTGGCTATATCAAGGTCGGCCAGCAGGCGACGACGCTTTCGGGCGGTGAGGCGCAGCGCGTGAAGCTGAGCAAGGAGCTTGCCAAACGTTCGACCGGGCGGACGCTGTATATTCTGGACGAGCCGACGACGGGCCTGCATTTCGAGGACGTGAAGAAACTGCTCGAAGTGCTTCATGAGCTTGTGGAAAGTGGCAACACGGTCGTGGTGATCGAACATAATCTCGACGTGGTGAAAACCGCCGATTGGCTGATCGATATCGGCCCCGAGGGTGGCGACGGCGGTGGTGAGGTCGTGGCCGTGGGCACACCCGAGCAGGTCGCCAAGGTCGAGCGAAGCCATACCGGGCGCTATCTCAAAGACATGTTGTCTGTCCGGAAAGTGGCCGCAGAGTAGGTGTGTCTGTTGCGGCGCAACACGCAAAGGCGTGTCGCGTTAATCGAATGTCAGGGAAGCATCGCCCAAGGTGCGTAGCATGGCGGCGGCTTCTTCTTGGGGTGGCGCGTCCAGATCATGTTGCCAGTCTGGGTTACGATCCTTGTCGATCACGGCGGCGCGGATTCCTTCGAGCAGGTCGCCATGCTCCATCGCGCGATGCGTAAAGCGATATTCAAGATCGAGCGCATCGCGGATTCCGGTCCCGGTGCGGCGCAGCCGGTGAAGCATTCGCACCGTGCAGGCCATGGCCAGCGGTGAATTGCGCTGCATGGCGGTCAGCGCGGATTTTGGAAGGTCGCCCCGTGCCCGGCGGAGTGCGGTCACGATATCCTGAAGATTTTCCGCGCCGAAAAGCGTGTTGATCTCGGCGCGTTCGGTGGCCAGACGTCCGGGCGGTGCGGGCCTTGCGGCGGCGTCGATCTGCGTGACATCGCCGGTTTGCTCCAGTCGTTCGATCAGGCCGGGCCAGTCCGAGCGCGGCACGAACCAATCGGCAAATCCGGCAAGTATCGCATCGCCCGGCCCCATGCGCGCGGTGGTCAGGCCCAGATACGTGCCAAGACAGCCGGGCGCACGCGCCAGCAACAGCGACCCGCCCACGTCCGGAACAAGACCGATGCCGCATTCGGGCATGGAAATCCGGCTGGATAAACAGACGATCCGATGCGAACCATGACAGGCAACCCCGACACCTCCGCCCATAGTATAGCCCTGCATGAACGCAATGTAGGGCTTGGGATAGTCGGCAATTCTGGCGTTAAGCCGGTATTCATCGCGCCAGAATCTTTGCCCATAGGCGAAATCGCCCGCGCGGCCGGTATCATAAAGTTCCTGAATGTCACCACCCGCACAGAATGCCTTGTCACCGACAGCATCGACGATCACCAGCGACACCGCATCATCCTGCGCCCAGTCTTTCAACGCCGCCGAGATTTTGAGGGTCATGTCATGGCTGAGTGCGTTTAGCGCCTTTGGTCGGGTCAGGGTGATCCGGCCCGCGCGGCCTGTTTTGCGGATGGAAATATCGCTCATGGTTTGGCCACCGTTTGGCGCGCCGCGCTGCCGTGAAGACCACGGAGCCAGTTGGCGCGCTCTTTGCCCGCGAAGGAATCCTGAGACCAATCAGCAGGTTTGTCATGCAGGTGCAACCGGATTGCCCGGCTGTCAGAACGGTCAGAGCAGGCGCACCTTCGTTCCGACCTTGGTTTTTGCGAACACTTCCTCGATATGCCGGTTATACAGCCCGATGCAGCCCGAGGACGACCGACGCCCGATCTTGCGCGTGTCGTGGGTGCCGTGGATCAGGTAGGCAGGCCAGTCCAGATACATCGCATGGGTGCCAAGCGGATTGTCCGGGCCGGCGGGCATGAAATCGGGCAATGTCGGATCTCGCTCTTTCATGGAAACCGTCGGTGTCCATGTCGGCCCGACCTTCTTGCGTATGATCTCGGTATAGCCGCGGCGCGTCAATTGTTCGGTCAAAGGGACAGAAGACGGGTAAAGCGTATAGGTGCCGTCGCTGTCCCAATGGTGCAGGGCGCGGCTTTCGATATCGCAGACGATCCGCCCGATGCCCAGATCGTCGAAGTGGTCCTGCCAGTCGCGGGTGACAAAGGAGGACACGTTGCGCCGGTTTGTTTCCCCGACGTCTTGCGCGCGCAAAATCGAGGGCGCGGCAAGGGAAGCGGCGACCCCGAACAGGGCCGCGCGGCGAGAAAATTGGAGTCTGCTCATCGGTAACCTCGGATCGGCTTGAGTATGGGGCGAATATGGACCGGCTTTGTCTGGATCACTAGGGGCGGGCTGGGAAAAACCTGTTCTTTCACAGGAAGTTGAACCGGGGCCGGGCCGTTTCCGCGGCGCTTCGTATTAAAGATCCGCGTGGAATTCCTCGATCAGTTGTTCCACCACGGCGGCCAGCCCGGCTTGGTGATCGCCCCCGTTCTGGCAGGCTTGCGCATAGGCGCGTCGCTGACGGGTGGCCGAAGTGCCCGTGCGCAAGACCTCGCGCGCGGTTTCAATCTCGGGGCGGCTTTTGAAATACAGCGCGTCCTCCTCCAGCAGGTCGATCAGTTCCTCGATCAGTTCGGCCATCGGCACGATCTCGCCCCGGCCGAAATCAATCAGCCCTTCGCGGATGCCGTAGCGCTGCGCGCGCCAGCGGTTTTCGCTGACAAGGAACCGCTCATAGATGCGCCAGCGCTGGTTTTTCGTGGCCAGACGCCACAACAGCCGGGTGATCGCCTGCGTGATTGCGGCCAGCATGAGCGTGTGTTCCAGACGCGGCTGCACGTCGCAGATCCGCGATTCGATGGTGGGAAACCGTGCGGACGGGCGCAGATCCCACCAGATCTTCGAGCTATCCTCGATCACACCCACCTCTGTCAGGATACCTACCGCACGCTGGAATTCCGAAAAGCTTTCCATGCGCGGCGGCAGGCCGGTGCGCGGCAGGTTGTCGAAAACGGTCAGGCGATAGCTGTCCAGCCCCGTATCGCGCCCCTGCCAATAGGGCGAGGACGTGGACAGCGCCAGCAGATGTGGCAGGAAATAGCTGAGCTGGTTCATCAGATCGACGCGTCGATCGGGGTCTTCGATGCCCACATGCACATGCATCCCGCAGATCAGCATTCGCTGCACCACGCCGGCCAGATCCGACGACAGCGTATTGTACCGGTCCTTGTCGGTGTGGTGCTGTTCGCGCCAGTCGGCAAAGGGATGGCACGACGCGGCGATGGGCGTCAGGTTGTGCTTGGCCGCCTCGCGCGACACGGTGCTGCGCAGGCGGCGCAGATCCTCGCGCGCCTCGGTCACGTTTGCGCAGACCTTGGTGCCGATCTCGATCTGGCATTTGAGAAATTCGGGCGCGACCTGATCTTGCAGTTCTGCGGCACAGGCGGCCATCAGCGCCTCGGGCGCTTCGGCAAGCGCGAGGCTGTCGCGGTCAACAAGAAGATATTCCTCCTCGATGCCGATGGTGAATGCCGGGTCTTGCATGGGCCCTCCGCGATTTTGCCCATCAGAGCGGGGAAGAGGCGGGTTTGGCAAGCCCCTCGCGGGCAGAAAAAGGGACGCGGTGGTGCCGCGTCCCGTGATCGTTTTATTCCATTGGCTTGAAGTTGAACTCGCCGCCTTCCTTGATTCCGCTCGGCCACCGTGCGGTCACTGTCTTGGTGCGCGTGTAGAACTTGAACGCGTCCGGTCCGTGCTGATTCAGGTCGCCAAAGACTGATTTCTTCCAGCCGCCAAAAGTGTGATAAGCCAGCGGCACCGGGATCGGCACGTTGATGCCGATCATGCCGACATTGACCCGGTTGGCGAAATCGCGGGCTGCGTCGCCGTCGCGGGTGAAGATCGCGGTGCCGTTGCCCATCTCGTGATCCATCGCAAGGCCAAGCGCCTCTTCATAGGATTTGGCGCGTACGGTCGACAGGACCGGGCCGAAGATCTCCTGCTGGTAGATATCCATGTCAGGCGTGACCTTGTCGAAAAGGTGGGGGCCGACAAAAAAGCCGTCCTCGTATCCCTGAAGCGAGAAGTCGCGCCCGTCCACCACCAGTTCCGCACCCTGATCTATGCCCGATTGCACAAGGCCAAGGATTTTCTGCTTGGCTTCGGAAGTAACGACCGGGCCGTAATCCACGTCATTGCCCGCCGTATAGGGGCCTACCTTCAGTTTTTCGATGCGCGGCACCAGTTTTTCGATCAGGCGGTCGGCGGTTTCGTCGCCCACGGGCACGGCCACGGAAATCGCCATGCAGCGTTCGCCCGCGGCACCGTAGCCCGCGCCGATCAGTGCGTCTGCGGCCTGATCCATGTCGGCGTCCGGCATGATGATCATGTGGTTCTTGGCACCGCCGAAACACTGCACCCGCTTGCCGTTGGAGCAGCCACGCCCGTAGATGTATTCGGCGATGGGCGTCGAGCCGACAAAGCCGATGGACTGGATCACGGGGTGGTCCAGCATCGCGTCAACCGCTTCCTTGTCGCCTTGGACCACTTGCAAGATGCCCTTGGGCAGGCCCGCTTCTTCCATCAGTTCGGCCAGCATGATCGGCACCGAGGGGTCACGCTCGGACGGCTTGAGGATAAAAGCGTTGCCGCAGGCGATGGCGGGCGCGAACATCCACATCGGGATCATGGCGGGAAAGTTGAAGGGCGTGATGCCGCCCGTCACCCCAAGCGGCTGGCGCATGGAATACATGTCGATGCCGGGGCCCGCGCTGTCAGTGTATTCGCCCTTGAGCAATTCGGGCGCACCGATGCAGTATTCCACCACCTCAAGCCCGCGCTGCACGTCGCCCTTGGCGTCGGGAAAGGTCTTGCCATGTTCGGAGCTGAGCTTTTCGGCCAGCTTGTCCATGTCGCGATTTAGCAAATGGACGAATTGCATCATGACCCGTGCGCGGCGCTGCGGGTTCGTGGCGGCCCATGCGGGCTGTGCGGCCTCTGCGATTGCGACGGCCTTGGCGAACTCGTTCACACTGGCCAGCGGGCATTGCGCCTGCACTTCGCCAGTGGCGGGGTTGAAGACATCCGAAAAGCGCCCCGATACGCCCTTGACCCGTTCGCCGCCGATGTAATGTGTGATTTCGTCCATGATCCGTCCTCCTGCATTCCTGCGCAGGTTAGCGTTGCAAAATTCGCCGCAAAAGGGGCAATGTCTCAAAAGGAACATGCATTTTTGCAAAGGGTGCCACATGGACGCAAGTTGGGATGACATGCGGGTGTTTCTGGCCGTGGCGCGGTTGGAAAGCCTGTCGGCGGCGGGGCGCACGCTCAAGCTCGATCCGGCCACGGTGGGGCGGCGGGTGGCCCGGCTGGAAGAAAAACTGGCCGCGCCGCTTTTTGCCAAGTCGCCCACCGGCTACGCGCTGACCGATGCCGGGCAACGGCTGTTGGGCCATGCCGAACGCGCCGAGCAGGCGATGCAGGACGCTGCCGAGGAAATGGCCGGGCAGGCGGGCGGGCTGTCGGGGCAGATCCGCATCGGTGCGCCGGACGGGGTGGCGAATTTCCTGTTGCCGCAGGTCTGCACAGAGATCGCCAAGGAAAACCCGGACCTGGATATCCAGCTTGTCGCGTTGCCGCGCGTCTTCAACCTGACCCGGCGCGAGGCGGATATGGTGATCGCGGTCAGCCCGCCCAATGCGGGCCGCCTGACGGTTCAGAAGATCACCGATTACAAGCTGCACCTCGCTGCCGTGCGCTGGTATCTGCGCCAAAGCCCGCCGATTCAGACCTTGGCAGATCTGCGCGCGCATCGCATCGTTGGCTATATCCCGGACATGATTTTCGACAAGGAACTTGATTACCTTGGCGAGACGGGGGTTGATCGTGTCACGCTCGCCTCGAATTCCGTATCGGTGCAGACCAACTGGATCCGGCGCGGCGGCGGCGTGGGCGTGGTGCATGATTTCGCGCTGCCATGGTTCCCCGGTGTGCAGAAGATTTTGACGGAGCAATTCAGCCTGACGCGGAGTTTCTATCTTGTGCGCCATGCCGATGACCGGCGGTTGGAGCGTATGAACCGTTTTGCCGAAACCCTGTGTGACAGGGTCCGCGCCGAAGTGCTACGCCTCGAAGGTGGTGCTTGACAGATATTAAATTCTGTCAGACGCTGATTTTGGGAAATAATATTACCATCAGAAAGGGTCATTCATGATTGTTCAACAAATTCTCGGGGCCAAGGACAATAATCACCTGATCACCGTGACCGCCGACACCAACGTCGCGGATGCCACGCGGCTTTTGGCCGAGCACCGCATCGGCGGGCTGATCGTGTCCGATGATGGGGCAAAGGCGTTGGGTATCCTGTCGGAGCGCGACATCGTGCGCGCCATGGCGGTTGTCGGCGGCAATTGTCTGGGTGATCGGGTGGGGGAGTTGATGACGCCCGATCCGGTCTGTTGTGCCAAGACCGACAGCGCGGTGAGCGTGCTTGAAAAGATGACCGAAGGCCGGTTCCGCCACATGCCGGTCGTCGAAGATGGGCGTATCGTGGGCATGGTCACGCTTGGTGATGTGGTCAAGGCGCGGTTGCAGGAACTGTCGATGGAAAAGGAAGCCCTGGAAAGCATGGTGATGGGCTTCTGAACGGGGCCGGGGACTATTGCGAAAGCCTGTTGAACGGCTTGCATTCCGCTGCGGCATGGTGTTGTTTCCGCAAAACTATTGACGGAGAGGCCCATGCGCATCGGTCTTTACCCCGGCACGTTCGATCCGGTGACACTGGGCCATATCGACATCATCACGCGGGCCTGCCGACTTGTGGACAGGCTGGTTATCGGTGTGGCAATCAACCGTGACAAGGGCCCTTTGTTCAGCCTTGAAGAACGGGTCGCCATGGTCGAGTCGGAATGCGCCGGCATCAGCCGGGATCTGGGCGTCGAGATCGTGGCGCATCCGTTCGAGAACCTGTTGATCGACTGTGCTCGCGATGTGGGGGCAGGGGTCATCGTGCGCGGCCTGCGGGCGGTTGCGGATTTCGAATACGAGTTCCAGATGGTGGGCATGAACCGGGCGCTGGATAACGAGATCGAGACGGTGTTCCTGATGGCTGATGCGCGCAGTCAGGCGATTGCCAGCAAGCTGGTCAAGGAAATCGCGCGGCTCAAGGGGGATGTTTCAAAATTTGTGACTCCCGCGGTGCGTGACGCCTTGCACGAACGGTTGCATGGTTAATCAGCCACCGCCGAAGCGCTGCGTGAAAGGCTGTGTTCCAGGTTTGCGCAAAACGCCTTAGCGCCAGAACGCCACCCATTCGATCAGCTCGATTGTTTTGCGCGCCATGAAAAAGCTCGCGTCGCGCTCGTTCCAGCCGAAATCCCAGATCAGACCGGCGGCGATCAAAAGCCCGAGAAAAATGGCGATCTTGTTTGTCATGGGCCTGCCGGTACTGAGGTAAGACCCCGAAGATATGCCCAAGCCCGGCCCCGCGCGCAAGGGCGCGGGTTCAGGACAAACGGCCCATGGCCACAGCCACGTCGGCCATGCGGCATGAAAAGCCCCATTCGTTGTCATACCATGCCAGCACGCGCACCAGACGCCCGCCCACGACCCGTGTCTGATCGGGCGCAAAGATCGAGCTTTCTTCGGTATGGTTGAAATCAACGCTGACCTTGGGTTCAGGATCATAGCCCAGAACCCCTTTCATCGGGCCTGCGGCGGCGGTGGCGATGATCTCGTTCACATCGGCCTCGGTCACGTCCTTTTGCGCTACGAAGGTCAGGTCAACGGCGGACACATTGGGCGTGGGCACCCGGATGGCAGAGCCGTCAAGCTTGCCCTTGAGATCGGGCAGCACCTCGCCCAGTGCCTTGGCCGCACCGGTGGAGGTGGGGATCATCGACATGGCCGCGGCGCGCGCGCGGTACAGATCCTTGTGCCGGCGGTCCAGCGTGGGCTGGTCGCCGGTATAGGCGTGGATCGTGGTCATGATACCGCTGTCGATGCCGATGGCTTCGTGCAGCGCCTTGGCGACGGGGGCCAGGCAATTGGTGGTGCAGGAGCCGTTCGAGATCATCCGCTCGCCCGGTTGCAGCGCATCGTGGTTGACGCCGTAGACGACCGTGCGGTCGACATTCTTGCCCGGCGCCGATAAGAGCACTTTGCCCGCGCCGCGCTCCAGGTGCTTGTTGGCCTTTTCGCCGTCGTTGAACTGGCCGGTGCATTCCAGCACCACATCCACGCCGGACCAGTCAAGCGCGTCCATGTCATAGGTGGAATACATCTGCATCGGGCCACGGCCCAGATCCATCGTGCCGTCGCCAAGAACGATCTCGTTCGGAAAGCGCCCATGCACGCTGTCATACTTGATAAGATGCGCGGCGGTTTCCAGCGGGCCGGTGGCGTTCACCTTGGTCACCTGGATATCGTTGCGGGTGCTGGCCGCGATATGGGCAAGCGTGCAGCGTCCGATCCGGCCGAAGCCGTTGATCCCGACTTTTATGGTCATGGGCAGGTCTCCTTGGTGTGACGTGCCAGCGATATAGACGGGGGGCGGCGCGTCTGAAAGGTGAAAATGCCCCTCTGAAAGGGTGTTAGCGATAACCGTTTGCGCAAACCGCCGGGTTCTGGTCATGGTGGCGTTTGTCCAGGGTGTCGGACAGGGCGGAAAAAAGGGGCAGGAACATGAGCGGTCTTTTGGCATTGCTGGATGATGTGGCGGGGCTGGTGAAGGTCGCCGCGGCCTCTGTCGACGATGTGGCGGGGCAGGCGGCGAAGGCGGGGGCACAGGCTGCCGGGGCCGCGATCGACGATGCGGCGGTGACACCAAAATACATGCAAGGTTTCGCCCCGGCGCGGGAATTGCCGATGGTCTGGAAGATCGCGCGCGCCTCACTGTTCAACAAATTGGTATTCCTGCTTCCCGCGGGGCTGGCGATGTCGGCTTTTGCGCCTTGGCTGGTCCCGCCAGTTCTGATGCTGGGCGGGGCGTATTTATGTTTTGAGGGTGCCGAAAAGGTGGCGCACGCGGTTGGCTTTGGCAAGGATCATGGCGGCCCGGATGGAAGCCACGCCACAAGCGATCCCACGCATCTGGAAAAACAGAAGGTCCAGGGCGCGATCAAGACGGATTTCATCCTGTCCGCCGAGATCATGACCATCGCGTTGGCCGCTATTCCGGAAAGCAATTTCTGGATGGAGGCGGCGACGCTGGCCACCGTCGCGGTGGGAATCACGGCGACGGTCTATGGCGCGGTGGCGCTGATCGTGAAGGCCGATGACGTGGGGCTTTTCATGGCCAAGTCTGGCAAACTGGGCCTGACCCGGGCGTTTGGGCGCGTGATTGTGCGGGGAATGCCGCATTTCCTGACAGGTCTGATGGTGGTGGGCACGGCGGCGATGCTGTGGGTCGGGGGCTCGATCATCGTGCATTCGACGTATCAGATGGGCTGGACGTTGCCGGAAACTCTCATACAAAACGCCGCTCATGCCATAGGTGGCGGACAGTCAGTGCTGGACTGGATGAGCAAAGCCACGATTGACGGTCTGTTGGGGCTGGCCATTGGCGCGGCTCTGATCCCGGTGGGGACCAAGGTGATCGCGCCGGCCTGGAGCAGGTTTTTCGGTGGCGACGCGAGGGCGTAAACCAAGCTAAAGCATTGTGCTAAACGCAGGCTGCGTCCTTGGCGGCTCAAGGACGCAGCCTGCTTTATCAAGGTCCGTGGTTTGACAGGCGCGGCCGGATCACAGCAGCGCCTTGACCTTGGCAACCACGTTTTCGGCGGTGATGCCGAATTTCTCGTACAGCACCTCGGCGGGGGCGGAGGCACCAAAGCCGGTCATGCCGACGAAATCGGATTTTCCGGGGCGGGCGCGCTCGCCGCACAGCCAGCGGTCCCAGCCCTGACGGATCGCGGCTTCAACCCCGACGCGCACGGCCTGCCCGCCGGGCAGGACGCGGCGGCGATAGCTTTCGTCCTGTGCCTCGAACAGTTCCCAACAGGGCATCGACACGACGCGGGTGCCAATCCCGTCGGCCTCCAGCATGTCGCGCGCGGCCATGGCGATGGCCACTTCGGAACCGGTCGCCATCAGGATCGCCTGACGGTTACCTGTTGCCTCGGCCAGAACATAGGCACCCTGTGCGCTGAGGTTCTTTTGTTTATGCTCGGTCCGCAGCGTCGGCATGCCCTGTCGCGTCAGCGACAGAACCGATGGCGTGGTTTTGGATTGCAGCGCAAGTTCCCACGCTTCGGCTGTTTCCACCGTGTCGCAGGGGCGGAAAACCATGGTGTTGGGCGTGGCGCGGCTTATCGCCAGATGCTCGACCGGTTGGTGGGTCGGGCCATCCTCGCCAAGGCCGATGCTGTCATGGGTCATGACGAACACGGTCGGCACCTTCATCAAGGCGGCAAGGCGCATCGCGGGGCGTGCGTAATCGGTAAAGCACATGAAGGTGCCACCATAGGGACGCACGCCGCCATGCAGGGCCATGCCATTCATCGCAGCCGCCATGCCATGTTCGCGGATGCCGTAATGGATGTAACGGCCCTTGCGGTTGCCCTCGTCGAAGACGGTCATGTCGCCGCTTCGGGTGTTGTTGGAGCCCGACAGATCGGCAGAGCCGCCGATAGTCTCGCGCATGATCGGGTTGACCACTTCCAGCACCATCTCGCTGGATTTGCGCGTGGCGACCTTGGGGGTCTCTTCGGAGATCTGCTTTTTCAGGGCGCGGATCCGTGCCCCAAGCTGTTTGGGGGCGTCGCCGGCGATGATGCGGTCGAACTCGGCGCGGCGGCGCTCGCTTGTGTCGTCAAGGCGCGACAGCCACTCGGCACGGGTGGCCGCGCCGCGCATCCCGATGGTTTCCCACGCGGATTTGACATCGCCGGGCACCTCGAACGCCTCGGTGGTCCAGCCATATGCCTCTTTCGCGGCGCGAAGCTGTTCGGGATCGGTTAGCGCGCCATGACCCTTGGAGGTGTCCTGCGCGGCATGGCCAAGCGCGATATGCGTCTTGCAGGCGATCATTGTCGGACGGCGGCCAGTCTTGGCCTTGGTCAGCGCCGCGTCAATCGCGTCGGGGTCGTGCCCGTCGCATTCCAGCACCTGCCAGCCGCTGGCGCGGAAGCGTTTGACCTGATCGGTGCGGTCGGCCAGATCGACCTTGCCGTCTATGGTGATGTTGTTGTTGTCCCACAGAACGATCAGCTTGCCCAGGCCAAGCCGCCCGGCAAGGCCGATAGCTTCTTGGCTGATCCCCTCCATCAGGCACCCGTCACCAGCGATCACATAGGTATGGTGATCCACCAGCTTGCGCGAAAAGCGCGCGCGCAACGCCTCTTCCGCGATGGCAAAGCCGACCGCGTTGGCGATGCCCTGACCCAGCGGGCCGGTCGTGGTCTCGATCGCATCATGCAGGAAATTTTCCGGATGCCCGGCGGTTTTTGCGCCCCACTGGCGGAAATTGCGGATCTCGTCCAGATCCATGCCCTTGTAGCCTGTCAGGTGCAGCAACGCGTAAAGCAGCATGGACCCGTGCCCGGCAGACAGGATGAACCTATCGCGGTCGGGCCAGTCCGGCGCGGCGGCATCGAATTTCAGATGCTTTTCAAACAGCACGGTGGCCACGTCGGCCATGCCCATGGGCATACCTGAATGGCCGGAATTGGCGGCATGTACGGCGTCAAGCGTGAGTGCGCGAATGGCGGTGGCCTTGGACCAATGGTCGGGATGGGCAGAGCGCAGAGCGGCGATATCCACGGGGCAGCTTCCTTTGCGAGGGCGGAGATGTGGTTTGCTATATCTTGCCCCGCTGCATATCAGCCCCGCCCCAAAGATCAAGCAGGCCCCTGCGGCAATTGTGAAGGGGGCGCATTTTACAGTGCCATTGGGTAAGGTTGGGCCGAATGGCGGGCGGGACGATTCGCCTTTGCAGACCGGCGCGCGGGTGTCTAGATTTGGCATGGGGCCGGGGTGCGCAATATAGAGAGCAGGACGGGATGAGGACATGAGCGAGATCGAAGAGTTCCAGCGTCGGATAAACGCCGCGCTTGACAGGATCGGGGCGCGGGTCGAGGCCGGTGTGGCCCCCACGGCTGACCCGGCGGAGCTGGAAGAGCTGAAGCAGGCGCTGGAAGACGAGAAGCTGGTCAACGAACAATTGCAGGAACGCGTCAAGGCGTTGCGCGCCAAGCGCAACGAGTTGGAAGAAGCGCTGGAGGCCGCGGGCGTGGCACAAACCGAGACGATGGCGCGGCTGGATACCGAATTGCAGTCATTGCGCCGGGCTAATCAACAGTTGCGCGACAACAACATCGCGCTGCGCGAGGCCAACGAGGCCGGAGTCGCAGAGCCGCATCTGATCAACAAATCCATGCTGGCGGAGCTGGAAAGCCTGCGCGTCACCCGCGCCGCTGACCAAGCCGAAACCGATGCGGTTTACGCGGCGCTGTCACAGGCGATCGACGGCGCGGTGGATAGCGATCCCGACAAGACCGACAAGGAGGACGCGTGATGCCCGAGGTAAAGATCGAAATCGGCGGACGCGTTTTCGACGTGGCCTGTCAGGAGGGCGAAGAGCATTACCTCCACGCCGCCGCCAAGATGCTGGACGAAGAAGCCTCTGTCCTGTCGACGCAGATCGGGCGCATCCCCGAGGCACGGATGCTGCTGATGGCGGGTCTGATGCTGGCCGACAAGACCGCCGGGTTTCAGGACAAGCTGCGCGAGGCCGAGGATCGGATGGCCGAAAAGGAGGCCGAGTTGCAGCAATTGCGCAACGCCCCCGCGCCCGAGGCGCAGAAGATCGAAGTACCCGTCGTTCCTGACAGTGTGACCGAGGCGCTCGCCGAGATCGCCGCGCGCGCCGAGGCGCTGGCCGAGCAGGCCGAGGGGCAGGACCAGCCCGCTGTTGTGGACAGCCCGACCTGAGCGACGGCGGCTGCGATGTCTTGCATGTTAGCGCGGCCGCGCATGAAACGGCCCCGGCGCGGGACATGCGCCGGGGCCTTGGTATGATCGCCTGTCGACCGGCGCGGGCACCGGTCCGGGAAAGAGCGTCAGGCGACCATTTTCTGTACAACCTCGCCAAAGGAGGAGGGTGTCGGCACGATGGTCACGCCGGCCTCTTGCAGTATGTCGACCTTTTCCTGAGCGGATTCCCCAAAGGCTGACACGATGGCCCCGGCATGGCCCATGCGCCGCCCCTTGGGCGCCGAAAGACCCGCGATATAGGCCGCGACCGGCTTGGTCATGTGATCGCGGATATATTCCGCCGCCTCGGCCTCTTGCGGGCCGCCGATCTCGCCCACCAGCACCACGGCGTCGGTATCCGGATCCGCCTCGAACAGCTCCAGTATGTCCTTGAAGCTTGACCCGTTGATCGGATCGCCGCCGATCCCGATGGAGGAGGACACGCCGATGCCACGGTCGCTCATCTGGCTGGCGGCCTCGTAGCCAAGCGTCCCCGAGCGCCCGACGATACCCACGCGGCCCGGCTTGTAGATATGCGGCGGCATCAGCCCGGCAAAGGCCTGTCCGGGAGTGATGACGCCCGCGCAGTTGGGGCCGATCAGACGCATCCGGCGCTCTTCCTTATAGCGGCGCATGTAGCGTTTCACGTCTATCATGTCCTGCGCCGGGATGCCGTCGGCGATGCACACGCAGGTGCGGATGCCCGCATCGGCGGCTTCCATGATGCTGTCGGCGGCAAAGGGCGGCGGCACGAAGCTGATCACCAGTTCCGCCCCGGTTTCGGCCACGGCGCCCTTGACGGTGTTGAAGACCGGCAGGCCCAGATGGGTGTTGCCGCCCTTGCCGGGCGTCACGCCGCCCACGACATTGGTGCCATGGTTGATCATGTCCTGCGCGTGGAAAGAGCCGATGCGCCCGGTGATGCCGGTGACAAGCACCTTTGTTTCGCTGTTGATGATAATGGCCATCAGCCTGCCTCCGCCAGTGTTTCGTCCGATGCTTTCCATTGACTGACGACCTTTTCGGCGGCCTCGGCCAATGTGCTTGCGACGGTGATATCCAAACCGCTTTCGTTGAGCAGTTTCATGCCTTCCTCGACATTCGTGCCGGACAGCCGCACGACCAGCGGCATCTTCAGGTCCAGTTCCTTGACCGCGAGGATCACGCCCTCGGCGATCCAGTCGCAGCGGTTGATGCCCGCGAAGATATTGACGAGGATCGCCTCGACATTCTTGTCGTTCAGCACCGCCTTGAAGGATTTCAGCACCCGGTCGGGGCTGGCCCCGCCGCCCACGTCCAGAAAGTTCGCAGGCTCGCCGCCGGCCATCTTGATCATGTCGAGTGTCGCCATGGCCAGCCCTGCACCATTCACGATGCAGCCGATCTTGCCATCCAGCCCGATATAGCTGAGCCCCCGGTCGCCCGCATAGGTTTCGCGCGGGTCTTCCTGGCTTTTGTCGCGCAGCTCGGAAATGTCGGGATGACGAAAGAGAGCGTTCTCGTCAAAGCTGACCTTGGCGTCGAGCGCCACGATCTCGCCCGATCCGGTGACGACAAGCGGGTTGATCTCGACCATGTTGGCGTCGGTTTCGGACATCATCGTGTAACAGCCGATGATCGTCTTGACCGCCTGCGGAATGAGAGCCGGTTCCAGTCCGAGCGAAAACGCGATCTCGCGCGCCTGGAAGTTCTGCATCCCCACCGCCGGGTCCACGACCGAGCGGATGATCGAATCCGGTTCTTCCTCGGAAATCTCTTCGATCTCCATGCCGCCTTGGGCGGAGGCGACGACGACGACGCGCTCCAGCTTGCGGTCCATCACGAAGGCGAGATAGATTTCCTGAGCGATATTCGTGGCTTCTTCGATATAAAGCCGGTTCACCAACTTGCCTTGCGGGCCGGTCTGATGCGTGACCAGCTTGCGCCCCAGCATCCATTGCGCGGCATCCGCGACCTCTTCCTCGGACGAGCAGATCCGCACGCCGCCCGCCTTGCCGCGTGCGCCGGAATGGATCTGGGCCTTGACGACCCATTTGTCGCCCGACAGCTCCGAGCAGCGATAAACCGCCTGTTCGGGGCTGTAGGCAGTGCCGCCGCGCGGGGTGATGACGCCAAATTTCTTCAGCAGATCCTTGGCCTGATATTCATGGATATCCATGGGTTCCCCTCCTCAGGATTTCGCGGCGATGGCATCGGCCACCGCGATGACATTGTCGGCCATGCGCTCGCTGGCCGCGTCGATCATCTTGCCGTCAAGGCTGGCCGCGCCCTTGCCCTGTGCTTCGGCTTTGCGCAGTTCCTCGATGATTCGACGGGCCTTGTTGACCTCGTCCTCGGTCGGGGAAAAGACCTCGTTTGCCAGCTTGATCTGGCTGGGATGGATGGCCCATTTGCCCTCGATACCAAGGGCTGCCGCGCGCTTTGCGCTGGCGACGAACCCATCGGGATCGGAAAAATCGCCAAAGGGGCCGTCAATGGCGCGCAACCCGTAGGAGCGGCAGGCGACATTCATCCGGCTGAGCGCGAAATGCCACTGGTCGCCGGGGTAATCTGGGTTCAGCCCGCCGATAACCACGGTCCGCGCACGGGTATAGGCGGCGTAATCGGCGACGCCGAAATGCATCGCCTCAAGCCGTCCGGGGGTGGCCGCGATCGCTTCCACATTGGCCATGCCGAGCGCGGTTTCGATCAATGCCTCAAGGCCGATCTGGTGGGTGAAGCCTTGGGCAACCTCGATCTGGCTGAGCATCGTTTCGACACAGTAAAGATCCGCAGGCACGCCGACCTTGGGAACAAGGATGGTGTCGATATGCTGACCGGCCTGCTCCACAACCTCGACCACATCGCGATACATGTAGTGTGTATCCAGCCCGTTGATGCGGATCGACATGGTCTTGCCCTTGGCCTTCCAGTCGATATCGTTCAGCGCCTGAATGATGTTGGAGCGGGCCTTGATCTTGTCGGGCGGCGCGACCGCGTCTTCGAGATCGAGAAAGACGTAATCGACATCCGACTCGGCGGCTTTTTCGATCATCGACGGGTTCGAACCCGGAACGGCAAGTTCCGAGCGTTGCAGGCGCTGTTTTTTCAACGGGTATAAAGTGTAGCTCATGTTGGTCTTTCCTCCCCAAGGCCGACCACGGCGGCGCGACCTTTCTTGTGGTCACAATGGGTCGGATCGACCGCGCAAGATACTTTCGCGCAGGTAGAAAAGCGTGCCCGAGGCGGGGTATCGAGGCGGAAAGGGTAGGGGCCTCCTACCCGTGTTAGCGCTGCACGAATGCCGTGGGATGCAGTTGTCAAGATACGGTATTTCCTTGGAAAAACATAAGTTTAAGATAGGAAATTTGTGATCGTATGTGTGCGGAAATTTGAAAAATTTCCAGGACGTTTTCTTTTCAAGAAAACGCATCACCGGACGTAAAAACGGACCGTGATTTTCATCACGGCCCGTTTTCAGGATCGCATAGTTGGGCCGGAGCCTATTTCGGCGTCACCAGATCACCGGGCGTGTCGCCCTTGAGATACGCCTCAAGATTGTCAATGGCGCGATGCCCCATGGCGCAGCGTGTGCTGTCCGTGGCGCTGCCAAGATGCGGGGCAAGCACGATGTTTTCGTATTTCAGGAACCGGTCATCAAGCGCCGGCTCATTGTGATAAACATCCAGACCCGCCGCCGCGAGATGGCCCGAATCGAGCGCATCGAACAGGGCGTCCTCGTCCACCACATCACCGCGCGCCGAGTTCACCAGGATCGAGCCGGGCTTCATCGCATCAAAGATGTCGGCGTTGATCATCTTGAACGTCTCCTTGCCACCGGGGCAATGGAGCGACAGGAAATCCGCCTGCGCGGCCACATCCTTCATCGAGGCCAGCTGTTCGGCATTGCCATTGGCCGCCTTTATGTCATCTGGCACGTTCCACGCATCCTGGAACACCACGCGCATACCGAAGCCGCCATGCGCCTTGCGGGCCATGGCCTGGCCGATACGGCCAAAACCGATGATTCCGAGCGTCGCGCCGGTGACCTTTTTGCCGATCATGTGGGTGGGCCTCCAGCCCTCCCACTTGCCCGCGCGGGTTTCACGCTCGCCTTCGCCGATGCGGCGTGCGGCGCAGAACAACAGGCCCATGGCCAAATCGGCGGTGCAGTCGGTCAGCACGTCGGGCGTGTTGGTGACCACAATGTCATTTGCCGCCGCCGCGTCGATGTCGATATGGTTGAAGCCCACGCCGTAATTGGCAAAGATCTTCACCTTGCCCTTGGCCGCCGGGTAGAACTCTGCCGGGATCTTGTCCGACACGGTCGGCATGATCACGTCATAGGTTTCCGCCGCCTTCATCCATTCGTCATGGCTCATGGCGCTGTCGGGGTGACGCAGGGTGACCTCACCGAGGCCCGCCTGTGTCAGGCGGTCCTCGGTTTCCTTGGGCCACGCACGGGTGACCAGTATTTTCAGATCAGCCATGATGCGCTTATGCCGCCTTGGATTGCGCGGCCTGACCATCGGGCGTGGTCGCACGGTAATGCGCCTGTGCCGCCGCGACACCCGAACCGGGCTCGATCTTGGCACCGGCATCGACCAGCGCCATTTCCGCCGCCGAGATCGCTCCCAGCAGCATGACCGGGTTGAGCGAGCCAAGGTGGCCGATGCGGAACGCCTTGCCCGCCAGCTTGTTCAGGCCGGACCCCAGCGAAGTCTGGTACTTCCAGTAGGCGGTCGAGATCACGTCACGCGCGTCAACGCCTTCGGGCGCATAGATCGCCGAAACGGTGTCGGATTCCCATTCGGGGCCCATGGCAACCAGCTGGCAGCCATCCCATGCCTCGATTGCGGCGCGCACGCCCTGCGCAAGGCGGGTGTGACGGGTCCAGATGCTTTCCATGCCAGCTTCGAGCATCATGTCGAGCGAGCAGCGCAGGCCATGCAGCAGTTGCGTGGCGGGCGTGTAAGGGAAATATCCGGTGTCGTTCAGCTTGATCATGTCCTCGAAGCTGAAATAGCAGCGCGCCATGCCCGCGTTACCGATGGCCTTGTTGGCCTCCAGCGCCTTGTCGCTGACGCCCAGAAAGCCAAGGCCGCCGGGCAGCATGAAACCCTTCTGCGAACCGGCAACGGCGAGGTCGACGCCCCATTTTTCCATTTCGAACTCGATCGACGCGATGGAGCTGACACCATCGACAAACAGCAGCGCCGGGTGGCTGGCGGCATCGAGCACCTTGCGGACGCCTGCGATGTCAGAGGTCACGCCGGTCGCGGTTTCGTTCTGCGTGGCGAAGACGGCCTTGATCTCGTGGTTGATGTCGGCTTCGAGATGCTTGGCATAGTCTTCGAGCGGCACGCCCTTGCCCCACTCAACGTCGCAAAGCTCGACCTTGAGGCCAAGACGCTCTGCCATGTCGACCCAGAGCAGCGAGAACTGGCCGAAACGCGACATCAGGACCTTGTCACCCGGGTTCAGCGTGTTCTGAATTGCCGATTCCCATGCGCCGGTGCCCGAGGACGGGAAGATGAATACGCGGCCGTTTTCGATCCGGAAGGCCTTTTTCATGTCGGTCAGAATGCCGGTCACGAAATCGCCAAAATCGGGGGCGCGCATGTCCTGCATGGGCACGTTCATCGCACGACGGACTGGTTCCGGAACATTGGTGGGGCCGGGGATATAAAGGTGCTGGTAGCCGTTCATCTTGGTCTCTCTCCCAAATACACAGTGTTGTCGTGGGGGTTAGCACGCGATGACGCGGCGTGAACAGCCCTGACATGCACCAAATACCGGGAATCTGCGCGACGGGTGGGAAAATCCCACCCACTCGGGTGAGAATTGGGGACTGAACCGTGACGGCATACGATGGTATGCGAATTTTCCCTTTAAATTCATCGTCTTCGTGCCGTGTGTTGGGTCTTGATCCTTGCGCCAAAGGTAGATGTGGCGCCAACCCGGCACGTGGCGTACTGTCACCCGGAGGAGAAAGACCGCAAATCATGAGAGCCGCCCCCGACATGAGCCAGCAGGCGCAAGACGACGCATCAGAGGTGCCCGAAGTCATCGTGGCCGACCGCCAGTTGATCGTGTGCCAGGGCATCGGATCGCTCGTGTCGCAGCTTTCAGAGGTGCGTCTTGGGCAATATGCCACCGACAAGGCCTCGTTGAAAAAGCTGTTGTCGCAGGCGCGGGGCCGCACGATCCTGATCCTCGGGGTGCGGCTGGCCGATGGCGACCTGAGCCAGGTACTGGACCAGGTGCGCAAGGATTACCCCGAGGTGATGGTGGTGGTCGTGGCCGAGGACACCGAATTCGCCTTTATCCGAACGGCGATCAAGGCGGGCGCAAACTCGGTCTGCATGATGGGTCAGATTCTCACATCGCTCCCGCGCATCCTTGGCAAGCTGATCGAGGGGCATTCCATCGTGCCAACGGAAATCCTGCGCCGACTGACATCCGAGACGGCCGACAGCCTGTCACGCCGCGAGCACGAGATCCTGGCCTTGCTGGGCGACGGGCTGACGAATTTCCAGATTTCCGCGCGGCTGGGGCTAAGCGAGAACACGGTGAAATATTACCTCAAGGCGATTTATCAGAAGTTGGACGTGAACTCGCGCGGCGCGGCCATCGCCAAATACGTGGCCGGTCATTACTAAGGTGTTCCGCGTGTTGGCGATATCTGTGTTTCAGCCTTGCGCCAAAATGCTTTAGACCAACGCCATGCGCCTTGTTCTTGTCGATACCCTTGCCACTGTGATCTTCTTTACGATCGTCGCGACCTTCAGCGAGCGTGTGCTGGCCGGCATGGAATGGCGGCAGGTTCTGGTGACGCGCGCGGTGATGATCCCGGTCATGGTGTTGACGGCACGGCCCTATAGCGCATGGCGCGACATGCTTTTCGCGCGGCTGCGGCCAATCCGGCGCATGGGCCGGATCCTGCTGGATGTGGCGGCGTTCCTGTCCTTTCAGGTGCCGGTCTATGTGGCAACGCTGGTTGTTGCCGGGGCGGATCGCGCCGAAATCCTGACATCGGTGGGGTCCGCGATCGTGTTCATGATCGCGCTCAGCCGTCCGTTCGGGCTTTTTCTTGACGTGGTGCGCAAGATGTCCGGCGTTCATCCGCGCGTGCGTGCGGCAAAGGGCAATGTCGCGGTGGAGCCGGTCGCTAAGCCCCGCGATCCTTTTCATCTATAGCCCAGAAATAGCCAACATTCGCCCCTTTCACCAAGCGCAGCATCACCAGTGTCAAAGTGACCATGAAAACGCCGATATAGCCGAAAAGCACCAGCGGATCCGGCCGAAACACGGCAAAGCCGACCCAAAGAACTGGCACCAGAAGTATTCCTACCACCAGGATTGTGAACAGGGCGGGCAGGTCCGCCGTCTTGTAGTCGCTCAGCGGCTCCTGGCAGATTGCGCAGCGGTGACTGACCGCAAGGTAGCCGGTGAACATCTTGCCGGTCCCGCAACTTGGGCATCGGCCAAATGCACCGCGCCTCATGGCTATTTTAACGTCCCTGGTTGGCTGATCATTCTCCATGTTTGCGCGTGTAAGCGTCGAACGGATGTTGTGCAAGAGAGCGCCGCACCGCGTGAGGCGATAACCAAATTTTGCAGAACGCTTGCAAAAATACATGCCTCCGAGAGGTGCGGAAAGCGTTTGCCAAAGCGGTCCGTCTTCATCTCAGGCCACCAGAGATGGACGGATGATTGAATTCACGGTGGCGTGCGTCATTGGTCAGCCAGTTCAATGATGTCGTAAGTCGGAATTTCCTCATCAGCACCGCCTGGCGGCTTTTTTTCGCTGCGTGGAACGGTGTCGACGAAATAGGCGGCAGACACCACGCTCTGAGACGCCAAGTTCTTACCGCATAAGTTCAATACAATGTCGGCGGCGCGAAGCGCTCGGAGCTTTGCCCGTGCCGCCCCGCTCAGGATCAGCTTATCCAGCGTCAGATCAGACACCGCGCGCTGCTACTGAAGCAGGCAGGACCAACGCGAAGCGATATTCAGGTTTATACCATATGCCGAACAGGGGTGGTTTATTGCGTGGCCCGGACAGTCACGCCGTTTTGATTGTCAGCCGCAAGCAAAGTGTGGAATTTCAATTTTTTATCGCATTGGCAGATATTTAGATTGGGGTCGTCGGCTGATTTCAGAGTGGGAGATGCAACCCACGCGACAGGCGGCAGCGTGCGCACCGCGCGTGGCACGCTGCGCTTCAGAAACGCCCGCAGGTAGGCCCGGCCTGTCCTCAGCGCCGCTTTGGCGCTGAATTCCCGCTATTCGCAGTCTTGTTGACGGCGGCGCGGGCACGGTTTTTCTTGCTGCCGGGCTTGCTTTTTGGGGGTGGCGGGCCTTTCCGAGAGCCGCCTGGCGCTTTGTCGGTATCGGCCTTGGCGGCCGGACTTGCCGACAGCGTCTTGCGGCGCGCTTTGGGGGTATCCCGCGACGTGCCCTCGCGGCTGGGGGGCGCGGCTTTTTTGTGGGCCGGGGCACCCTGCGCCGCAGCGTCTGCTCTGGGCTTGCGCGGCTTTGCGTCCTTGCGGTCACCGGGTTTTGGCTTGCGGCGGCGGGGTTCGGCTTCGTCGTTCCACTCAATGGGCGCTGCGTCCGCCTTGCCGCGACCTGAACCTGTCTTGGCCGTGTGCCGGGACGGGGCGTGTTTGAACGCCGGCAGGTCTGGTGCCTTGTCGAGACGCGCGAGCTGTTTTTTACCTTCGATGGTCATGTTCGGGCCGATCGCAGCCAGAAACGCCGGGACACTGCTTTCGCGGATTTCGATATAGGACAGGTCATCGGCAATGCGGATCGCTCCGACATCATCCTTGGTCAGATCGCCCGCCTTGCAGATCATCGGCAGCAAGTGACGCGGGGACGCGGCCTGATTGCGGCCTTCCGACAGGGAAAACCACACGCTGGGGCCAAAGGCAGCGCGCGGTTTGGCTGTCTCTGACGTGACCGGGCTGAGATCCTCGGGCGCGGTGTGGCGCGTCTTGTACTGGCGCAGATACGCGGCGGCGATTTGTTCCGGTGTGAATTTTTCGACCAGTTGATCGACCGATGCGCGCTCTCCTTCCGTGATCCCGGCCTGCCAATCATCGGCGGCCAGCATCCGGGCCTGATCGCGTTCGTCCACATCAGCGGCCGACGGGGCCGCGCCCCAATCCGCCGTGAGCTTGGCGAATTTCAGGATGCGTTCCGCCTTCTTGCGGGCCGAGGGCACCACGACCAGGGCGCTGACACCCTTGCGGCCTGCGCGCCCCGTCCGGCCCGACCGGTGCAACAGGGTTTCATGGCTGCCCGGCAATTCGGCGTGAACCACCAGATCCAGCTTGGGCAGGTCGATACCGCGCGCGGCGACATCCGTTGCCACACAGACCCGCGCGCGCCCGTCGCGCATGGCCTGCAAGGCGTTGGACCGCTCGCTTTGGGTGAGTTCGCCCGACAGGGCCACAACCGAAAAGCCACGGTTGGACAGGCGCGTCGTGAGGCGCGCGACCATGGCCCGCGTGTTGCAGAAGACAAGCGCGTTCGGGGCCTCGTAGTAGCGTAACACGTTGATGACGGCGTTTTCGCTGTCACGCGCCGAGACCAGCATCGCGCGGTACTCGATATCCGTATGTTGCGACTGTTCCGCCACGGTCGAGATCCGCTCTGCATCGCGTTGATAGCTTTGCGCGAGCCGGGCGATGGCCGTGGGGACGGTGGCGGAAAACAGCAGCGTTCGGCGGGTTTCCGGCGTTTCCTCCAGGATGAATTCCAGATCCTCGCGAAAGCCGAGATCCAGCATTTCATCCGCCTCGTCCAGCACGACACCACGGACAGCCGCAAGATCAATCGCGCCACGCATGATGTGGTCGCGCAACCGCCCCGGCGTGGCGACCACGATATGGGCCCCGCGGGCCAATGCGCGGCGTTCGTCGCGCATGTCCATGCCACCCACGCAGGACGCCAGAACCGCCCCGGCATCTGCATAAAGCCAGTCCAGTTCGCGTTTGACCTGCATTGCAAGCTCGCGGGTCGGGGCGATGATCAGGGCAAGCGGCGCGCCCGGCGCGCCGAACCTGTCGTTTTCGCCCAGCAAGGTCGATGCCATCGCCAGCCCGAAGCCAATGGTCTTGCCCGACCCGGTTTGCGCCGAGACAAGAAGATCCCGGTCATCCAGTTCAGGTTTGGTCACAGCCTGCTGAACAGGCGTCAACACATCGTACCCCTTGCGGGCCAGGGCGTCTGCAATCGTTTTTTTCAAGGTTCCGGTTCTTTTGTTGGGCGGGAAGGACGGGCCGCATGGCGCGTCATCCGGGCAGAGATCCCGCGCAGTATCGGGTATGGCGGGGTTTGTATAGATGCGCTGGACCGGTTCATGCACAGACCCGCTGAAACAGGTGCTGCGCCAGACAGATTTTGCCGAACGCGCCTCGTTGGTCTTCGACTCAATGCGCCAAACGCCATGAATAGGGGTTTTCACGAAACGTGCTGACCGCACTCGTATTTCAAACCCCGTCGGGTACGGCCCCGCCTGCGCGGGGCGAATCTGCGTCCGCCGAGGACTGAAAGCCTATATTTTTTGCAGGGGTGTTCTGCAAAAGGCGTTTTGGATTGGCCAAGGTCGACATTTCCCGCCGCATGACCTACCTCCCCAACCGAAGCGGCAAAAGGCGTATCAATGATTCAAAGGCAATCTGTCCGGGGCTTTTCAAAGCGGCTCAGGGCCTTTGTCTGGCCCAAGAAGGGGTTTATCCGCGCCTGGAAATACCTTGCCGTGCGGCTGTCGCGTTTGAAAAAAAGCCCCCATGCCATTGCGGCCGGCGCTGCGTCGGGGGTGGCCGCCTCGTTTAGCCCGCTTCTTGGGCTGCATATCGTTCTTGCCGGCGTTCTGACCTTCATAACGCGCGGGTCTATGGTTGCCGCGTTGGTGGGCACGCTGATCGGCAACCCTTTGACCTTTCCGATATTTTTCAGCGCCACGTACTGGGTCGGCGCGCGGGTCACGGACCTTGCCGCGACAGAACCATCACAGGCCCTGGACAAGATCGCCGAAGGTTTGGACGACCGCTCCGAGGCAGAGGCGGACGCGGCGGCGGACGCCGTTCTGGACGCGGCGGAAAACATGATCGAAGACGGTTGGAGTTTTGCCGCGATCGACGTGATCTGGCCGGTCCTTTCAACCATGATGATCGGCGCCGCCATCTTGATCCCGTTTATCTATGCGCTCTCTTACCTCGCGATCCGGGCGCTGCTTAACAGTTTTGGCCGACGCAGCGGACATCAGGCGCAACGGCACCCCTGATCCCGTTCGCCGACACGGAATGCAGTGACGAACGTGTCCCGTGATGCTTAGTTGCAATCCTGAAAAAGGATCGCACCATCAAACCATGGGATCAAACACCGAGGGTTCTCACGAGCCGACGACGTCAGCACGGTGGAAAGCCTTACGGGCGGGATCACTCAATTCATCGGGGTATCAGTGCCAACAGACGAAGCCACTTTCAGTGCAGGCCGCCAGCCCAATGATCAACCGCGGGCGATCAGGTAAGGATTGCGATGTGACCGCAGAACGCGCGTATCACGGCGAGCGATATCGAGATTGTCGGACGGCACCTACTGCCAGCCCGCAAGGGCCGCCCGGAGGACAGACACTTGCCCAAGATTTTCCCCATTCACGGTTTACTGATACACTCAGAATCGTGAACGAGGGGCCTTCCAAAGACCATGCTGATGTTTCCGAGCGCCGAAGAGCAACTGAACCTTGAGTACATCAACCGCGCCCGCGCGGATCCTCATGGAGAATTCGATTTACTCATTTCAGATGCAGCAACCCAGACCGCTGTCAGCGACGACATCACGTCGGCGCTTCGTTTTTTCGACGTCGATATGTCGGTGCTTGATGCTGATCTGGCGTCATACCCATCCGTTGCGCCTCTGGCGTGGAATGCCAATCTTGCACAATCCGCCAGAAATCATTCGATGTTGATGATCGCCGAGGATACGCAATCGCATAATCTGCCCGGAGAGCCGGGCCTGCGTGAGCGCTTTGACGCGGCGGGCTACACCGGCTGGAATGCGATCTCGGAAAACATCTTTGCTTATGGTAAAGACGCGCTGCACACCCATGCAGCGTTCTACATTGACTGGGGGCATGGTCCGACCGGTCTTCAGGATCCAGCCGGGCACCGCGATGCCCTGCTCAGTGAGCGCTACACGGAAATCGGAATTTCCATGCTCCCCGAAACAGATCCCGCCACGGCTGTCGGCCCCTATGTCGTGACCGAGCATCTGGGCAATCGCGTTGCCTATCAACCGGAGCTTCTGGGTGTCATCATCGACGATACCGACGCTGACGGTTTTTACGATATTGGCGAAGGTCTGGGGGACGTGACCGTTTCCGCCGTGGCGGAAAACGGCACTCGCGTTGTCACGAGCAGTTGGGCCTCGGGTGGCTATCAGCTGGCTTTGACAGCGGGATCGTACGACGTGACCTTTTCGGGCGACCTGTTGGACGGAGATATTACCAACCGTGTCACCATGACGGAGCATAACCTGAAATTGGACGTGTTTGCCGCAGATGCCGTTTTGCAAACCCCGGTCTGGAACGGCGGCCCAGACGATGACAACCATGCCGGCAGCGCGGGAAATGATACGATGTTCGGCAAGGCCGGGTCAGACACGCTGTTCGGCGGGGCTGGCGACGACACGCTCGATGGCGGGACCGGGGCGGATTACATGAATGGCGGGCCGGGGTCTGACCGTATCATCGTGGACGATGCGGGCGACCGGGTGGCCGAAAGCCGCAAATGGGATGGCCATGACACGGTCGAATCGAG
>JANSXS010000071.1 GCA_024742835.1 Paracoccaceae bacterium
ATCGATCAAAGTCCTGTTCAAGTTGCCGTTGCGCCAGACCGCCGGGATGGTGGCCAGCCTGCTGCGACTGGCCGGCCTGGACTGGCCCGTGCCGGACTTTTCCACGCTGTGCCGCAGACAAAAGACCTTGGCCGTCCAGGTCCCGTATCGCCGTGCGGACGGCCCGCTGAACCTGCTGGTCGACAGCACCGGTATCAAGTTCCTCGGCGATGGCGAATGGCAGGCTCTCAAGCACGGGGTGCAAGGCCGACGCCAATGGCGCAAGGTCCATCTGGCCATGGACCCGGCCACATCCGACATTCGAGCGGTGGAATTCACCCCCAGCCTCGACGGCGACAGCCCCGTGCTGCCCGACCTGCTCGGCCAGATCCCGGCAGGTGAGCAGATAGGCACGGTCACCGCCGACGGCGCCTACGACACACGCCGCTGCCACAAGGCCATCATCGAACGCGACGCCGTTCCGATCATCCCGATCCGAAAGAACGGACGTCTCTGGAAAGAAGACTGCCCGGCTGCACGCGCCCGCAACGACACCCTGCGCGCGACGCGATACTACGGGCCGGCGTTCTGGAAACGCTGGACCGGATACCACGCCCGCAGCCGGATCGAGGCGAAGATGCGCTGCCTGAAATCCTTCGGCGAGCGTATCATGGCAAGAGACCCCGACCGACAGACCGCCGAAATCCACATCCGCATCGCCCTCGTGAACCGCTTCAACGCCCTCGGCACCGCCGAGATTGTCCGCGCGGCATGACGTCAGTGGGGTAAGGGGGCGTCACGCCTCAGGCCGGGGTAATGCAACAACGCCGCAAGAAACCACCAATGATTTTATCCGCTCTTCTATCGACCAAGGGCAAACCTGAGACCGCAGGGTGCCAGTTTAGGGAGGATGGGGGGACGATCCTTGGGCCGTTACTTGTGGAGGAAATGTCCAAGTAACCCCCAGCCACGATTCCTTCGGTCCCAGAGCCGCGGAGCGCGCAGCGTGGTCCAAGGTCCTTGGTGCGCTCTGTATAAGACTCGGGCCACGGATCTTGGTCCTTGGGTATTGGGCCACGGACCGTGGATCACGGTATTTGTGACGCGGACCTTGGAACTTGGACCTTGGACCGCAGGGACAGCGCAGCCCCCAAGGCTCAAGATCCAAACGAAACTAGCCGTTGTAAAATCTGCCGTTCCATCAACCAAGGGCGTTCTCAGGACGCAGGGGTATGTTTTAGGGGGTATGGGGGTGGCGCTCGGTCCGTGGGCAAGGTGTTGGAAGGCTCGAGTAACCCCCTCACACACAGGCTTTGAACCTAACTAGCCTGCGGGCACCAAGCTGAAGATAAAACTGCGCGGAACACGTGAGGATGCACTTACTGCTTACTATGCGTGGAGCAATTATTTTTGGCACCCATATGGCACCCACGCAGGATAAAATACAGTCGAAATCACTCCTAAGTCATTGATTTCAGTGGTGAGCCGTGCAGGATTCGAACCTGCGACCCACTGATTAAAAGTAAACCCATGGTTGTTTCTCTGGATTGCGCCAAGCTGCGCTGATTTTCGAAAAATAACATTATTACAAGGGCTTGGATTGACACCTCTTGCGCCCTTGTTGCAACCATAACGCCAGAATTCGCCGCAACTTGCTTCCGTATAGCTTCCGGAAGCAGGCGCAGAAAAAGAGGTGTTCCACAAATGTTCAAGCTCACGAAACGCTTTGTCGAAGCCCTCGAAATTCGTGACCGAGATTATCTTGTCTGGGATGGCGGCATGCGCGGTTTCGGCGTGCGGATCTATCCGAGCGGCAAGCGCACCTACCTTGTCCAATATCGGACAGGGCGGCGCACCCGACGGGTCACGATTGGGCAACACGGTGTTCTGACCGCAGAAGAAGCCCGCAAGTTGGCGAGGCAATTTCTGGGAGACGTGGCGCGTGGCTCCGATCCATCGGCCATGAGGCAGGCCAAGCGACGCGCACCGACCGTTGCGGGTCTCTGTGATCGTTTCCTAGAGGAGTATGTCGACGAACACTGCAAACCCACGACCGCCCGCGATTATCGCAGCATCATCCGCCGCCTGATCCGCCCCAAGCTGGGGCCGTTGCAAATAGCAGAGGTCACACGGGCCGACGTGGTGGCTTTTCACCACAGTTTGCGCCAGACGCCCTATCAGGCCAACCGCGCCGCAAGCATGTTGTCCAAGCTGTTCAACTTGGC
>JANSXS010000065.1 GCA_024742835.1 Paracoccaceae bacterium
AGGTGATAGCGGCGGTCCCGGCACAGGACGACGCCGATCACATCCCGCTGATCGTTCACCAGAACCCACAGGTGCCGTCGCGCATCAAGGCGCTGATAGAAGGCACGGGCGCGGACCCGATGCCGGTCCTGATGTCCATGGCACAAGACCTGGAGCGCGCGGGCGCGCAGGCGCTGGCCATGCCCTGCAACACCGCGCATCACTACGCGCTGGCCGTCACCCACGCCACCAGTCTGCCCTTCCTGAACATGCTGGTGCTGACCGCAGATCACCTGGCGGCCGAAGGCGCGAAAAAGGTGGGCATGCTGGCCTCTCCGGCCACGCGACTGACCGGCGTGTTCGACGCCGTTTTCCACGATCGCGGGCTGACGCCGGTCTGGCTGAAGGATGATGCGCCACTCTTGGACATCATTCGCGCCGTGAAGGCCGGAGAAACGCTCGACCCCCTCGCCCCCCGCCTGCACGCCTGCGCCGAGGCACTTGTCACGCAAGGCGCCGACCACCTGCTGGTGGCCTGCACCGAGCTTTCGCTGCTGACCCACGCCTTGCCCGAAAGCACGCCCTGGACGGACAGCCTGGATTGCCTGACGTGGGCGATCGTCGCTTTTTCAAAAGGCTGACGCGCCGGACCGACAGGGCGCTGCAGGATTACGGCTATCCTGGCCTATCAGCCGGGCGCACTGGCCAACCCGGACATCGCCGCCTTTGCAGATTGGACAAAGACCCTACCGGCAAGAACCGGGGTGGGTTGACAGGATTAATTGTATATACATTGTATGTACGAAAGAGATACAAAATGGTGGAACTGAACGAATGACAGCGATTACACGCGTTGCCGGGATCGGCCCGGCCATGGCAATGGAACTGGCCAAGGCCGGTATCACGACGGCAGAGCAGCTTGCCGCGGTGGCCCCGGGTGCCTTGACAGCCATCCACGGCATCGGGACGCTCAGCGCGCCGCGCCTGATCGCCGCGGCCAGTCTGGTGGCTGAGCCGGTGCCGGTCGACACACCGGAAACTGCAAAGGCCGCAAAGCCCAAGAAAGCCAAGACCGCGAAAAAGACCAAGGACAAGGACAAGGACAAGGACAAGGACAAGGACAAGGACAAGGACAAGGACAAGGACAAGCCCGAAGACCCCAAAAACGTCAAGTAATCACGCGCATCCGGAGACTTGCTGCATGGCCCATTCTCTTATCGGACTGTCGATAACGGCCCTCATTTTAAGCGGAAGCCTGCGCGACTGCGCCAGCATGACCCGCTTCAATCAGGAAAGTTACGATTGCTCAGCCGTCAACGCGCCCTTCGAGCGCATCGTCTTCAGCAAGACGGATGTCGGCAAGCAAGGAACAGTCGAGGACGGCACGCCAGCGAAAGTGACTATCACCGCCTCCGACGATAACCGGATCACCGCGACATGGGGCGAAGGCATGGTCAGCATCAATCGCAAGACCGGCGCTGTCACCACAACACTCAGCAACAACGTCAAAACCTATGCCTGCAAGCAAGCGACTTTCCGGATGTAACCGCCTGTAACGCTAAACCGGCGACCGTAACCGCCGTTTACTGAACAGATAGGGGAACCATGCCATGAGCGATACCAGACCAGATATCATATCAGCACTTAATCGCTCGGGCAGCGGGATCGAGTTGAAAAGCCTTGTTTCGGGCCTTGTGGAGGCCGAAACCAGCGGCCAACGCTCGTTGACGCAGCGCCGGGTTGAGGACACGAATACCACGATCTCTGCCATGGGGCAGCTATCTCAAGAGGTCGGTTTTTTCAGGGACGGCATGTCGCGCGCCGCTGAAACGGCCTCTCGTAGCGCGGGCAGCTCGTCGAGTGCTGTCTCGATCGACGTGACCAACGAAGCCACCGCCAAAGATATTTCCGCAGCCATCGACGTACAGGAACTGGCCTCGCCGCAGGTGCTGACGTTTGAGTTCGACGCAAACACAACCCGAAGCAGCGCCGTTTCAGCCGGGTCCATTTCCCTCGACACCCCGGCCTGGACCAACCCACGCACGGCAGAAGTCAGTGCGAGTGCCGCCACTCTTGGCGGGCTGGTGGACGCGATAAACGGCGTCGAAGGCCTGACCGCATCCTTGCTTGATACCGGCGACGGTCTTGCGATGGTCGTGAAAGCAGAAGACGGCATGGACAGCGCGCTTGACGCGAACTCGATCACTGCGCTGAAAAGCGCGCTCGGCATGACCACCGATGCGGTGAATGGTACCACCGACAGCACAGAAAATCCGCTCGGGGTAGACGCCGCGGCAACCGCTGCGACAAATGCCAGTTTCACCGTCGACGGCCTTTCGATCACACGCGGGTCGAACACGATTGATGATCTCTTTGCCGGTCACACGGTGACCTTGAACGCCGTTGGAACGTCCAACCTGACATCGGCAGAAACCAGTGCCTCGCTCAAAGACCGCGTCAACGGTTTTCTGGCCGAGGTTAACGCCCTTAGATCATACCTTGAGACGGCCACGCAACGCGGTGTAAACGGGGCCGAACCAGGGCCGCTGGCCGGAGATCGATCAGCGCAATCCGTGCTGGACCGGCTCAGGGGTATCACGACGCAACCGATCCCCGGCTTTGGTGACGAGCCCGTCTTTCTGGCCCAGCTTGGCATCCAGACGGAACGGGATGGCAGCCTGACCCTGAACGAGTCCGTGTTTGACACGCGCATTTCCGAAAATCCAGACATGGCACAGGCGATTTTCGCCACGCAGTACAGTGCCGATGACGACCGGGTTGCGGTCACCGGCCTGTCGTTCGCACCGCCGGAGCCGGGCCGCTATGATCTGGTCTACGATCCCGCAACATCACCGGCTACAGCAACGCTGAATGGGGAGGCCCTGACCGTCAGCACCAACAGCGCCGGTAAGATCGTGCTGCGCTCGACCAGCGAAGGCACCAATGGCCTGTCCATGACCCTTGATCAGGATGTCGCGATCACCACAACCGTGGGCTACGGTAAAAGCCTTGCGGACCAGATGGGCAGCTATGCCGAAGACCTGCTTGGCCGCAATGGCGCTCTGGCACGCCGCGAAACGCAACTTGGCGAAGACTTGCAGGAATTCGAACTGTCGCTGGAAACCCTGGAGGAAAAGGCCGCTGCTCTCACGGAACGCTACAATATGCAGTTCGGTCGCATGGAGGCCGTCATCACCAGCCTTAACAAGACAGGTGAATACATGCAGTCGCTCATGGATTCATGGAACAAAGATTGACGTCGCATCGCAAGATCCTTTTTCACATGGTCGATTAGGATGCTGATCCAAATGGCCATATGGGATAAGGCACATGCTTGAGGATGATAAGCCCGTGTCGCAAGAAGCACGATCAAGACCTGTAAATGCGAAATTCGCCCGGCGGCAACACAGCGGGGATGATACGTGGCGTGTCGGTGTGTTCCTGCGCGTTCGCGCCAATGGCGAGAAAATCTGGGTGCAGCACATCCGGATTGACGGTCAGCCACGCAAGGTCGTTCTGGGAAATTTCCCGGACCTTTCGATGTCTGACGCGCGCAGGGCAGCGACAGAAAACCAAAACTTGGTTGATAGCGGCGGCGACCTTGTGGCGAAGCAACGGCAGGCCAACACAAAAGCGATCCGGGCACGCCTTGACAGTTTGGCAGAACGCAGGAAAACCGCTGGCGCTGCACCTGCCGATCAGGCGGATACCTCCGTTCCTGACCCGACTCCGGTCAAGCGCGCGCCAAAAACGCCTAAGAAGAAGACCGCTTTACGGTCACCCCGTGTCGTGGCACAACCGGCCCCTGCGGAACAGAAAAAGCAAACGTCAACCACCTCGAAGAACACGCCCGACCATCTGACCGGCACGTCGCAAAATACGTCACCGGCCCCCACGCCAGACCCCACGCAGCAAAAACCGCAAATATCCAGGGGTGAGGCCAGTCCCGCCGACAGGCCGCCATCTCATGCCAAGAATGACACGGTACCCGATACAGAGGTGCAACACCTTTGTGACGAGGCGCGCAGAGTCGGGCCGAATGTGCTGGCCTTGATTGAACATGTTTTGAACGAAGATCCCAAATCCGTGATCGCGCTTCGTCGGTGCGAGGGGATTTTGGCCCTGAAACATACCAGCGACAACCATCTTGACGACGCCTGCGCACAAGCCCTTGATGCCGGTGACGTGTCTTTGACGGGGGTGATGTCACACGTAGAGGCCCGACGTGCCAAGGATATGGACAAGACGGACTCTGACCCCGCCGACATGGCGCATGCGAATATTCGCGGTGCCAATTACTTTTATTGAAAAGGACAGGCTGAATGATCAATCACCCCACATACCAGATGCTGCTCGCCTTGAAACTTGATGGAATGGCCGATGTCTATGCGGAACTTCTCGCACATGACGCAAGCCGTCATCAGGATCCAAGCGAGTGGATCAGCCTGATGGCCGCGCGTGAGAAATCGATCCGCGATACCCGCCGCCTGCAAAGCCGTTTGAAGGCAGCCAAACTGCGAGATGAAAACGCAACCATGGACACGGTTGATTTTCAGGTTCAGCGTAATCTGGACCGGGCGCAGTTCGAAAAGCTTCGGGATGGAGAATGGATCCGGTCGCGCAAATCTATTCTGATTACCGGGCCCTGCGGTGTGGGCAAGTCATACTTGGCCTGCGCATTGGGCTTTGAAGCGTGCCGTCAGGACCATCCGGTTTTATACTACCGGATGCCCCAGCTTTTTGCCGATCTGACCGCAGCCCGCGAGGCCGGCACTTTCGACCGGTTGTTCCGCAAGATCGTTCGCGCGGATGTGCTGATCATCGACGATTGGGGGCCGGATGTGCTGTCGCCGACCGAGCGGCGCGACCTGATGGAAATCGTAGACGAACGGTACCGCCGGAAATCCACGATCGTCACCAGTCAGCTGCCCGTTGCAAAATGGTATGACACGATTGCCGACCCGACCTTTGCAGATGCAATTCTGGATCGGCTGGTGCATCAGGCTCATCGGTTCGAACTTGATGGGCACTCGCTGCGCAAAACGTTGCAGGAAGAGCCGCGCGAAACGCGAAAGCCCGGTTTTGCACAGGCATTCAGCCGCAGGGGCTGAGCAGGCCGCTTTAGCGGCAGGCCCTGGGCCATCACGCTACGTCAGCTTGGGTCGGAGCGTTTGCGTCGCCAACCACGGGGTGTCTGGGTGCGACGTTTCTTGCGGCGGTCTATTTTAACCTCGGGAACGAACAGTCCGATCCACAACAGGTAGGCCATGATTTCTGCCACTTGGGGGGGCAGCGTTGCGATGATATTCGTTTGCGCGCCGTCCCCCTGAACGAACTGCCGGACGGTCATGGCAGCAACCATGGCATCTGCGGCAGCGGCCTCAGGATCGGCGGCTTGCCCTTCCCCATCGTGTGCCGAGTCTGTACGCAGCAAGGGATCGGCCGGATCAAGAGTAGCGGTGGCAAAATCGGTTATCTGGTCCACAAGGCTTTGACCATAAGCGATGTCCGTGGTGACCGGCTCTTGCGCGTTCAATACGATAGAAACCTCTTGTGTTTGTGTGTGCAAGGTCAAAACCGGCCGCCCAAGCGCATCCTGTCCCGTGACCAGTTGTGTTCCGTTCAACGTGGCAATAGCCGGGTTGTGCGTCGGGTCATAGACCAGCCGATAGACGGCCCCTTTCAAAAGCGGCGGCCCGTCCTGCGGTGATACGGCGCCATCTTGCCCTGCGGCGGGCCCCAGGATAGCGGCGACCATATCGCGCCTGTGCTTGGCGATCTGAGTGAACCGTTCTTCGTTCAGTGTCAGAAACCCCGCAGCGTCGATTCCAATCCCCAAATTAGCGAGCAAAACCGGGTCGGGCCCAAAGCCGTGGATGGGCCGGGACACGATCTTGCGCAGCCGGTCAAGCAGGACATGCGCAATCATACGCTCTGACAGTGACGGGGCTGTCGCTGTGCTCGTGCCGCGTTGCGCCGTAGTGGCAAGAAACGTGATCAGCGTGTTCATCTCGCGCAGCAGCGCCGCCACGCGTTTTTGCAGGGACGCGATGGTCTCCCCAGATTGAAGTCGCGCCTGACCTGGCGCATGGGCTGTGATGTGATAGCCGGATACAAGAGTGTCCATTGTTGTCGCCGCATGAACAAAGGGCCGGCCATTCAGCTCACCCAGCGTGTCCTTGGCCGCGGCCCCACCGGTCGACACGACAAGGGGTTGGGGGCCTGATGGCAGAGCCGGCTGCAAAAGGCGTCGCAGCGCTGCGATGGAGGACGGTTCCAGCGCATGATGATGACCTGGACGGGTTTTCACAACAAGGGCCAGACCCTCCCGTGTTTGCAGCAACAACGCCTTGAGGCCCGACAGGGCGTTCAGGCTTTGAAAAAGGCCCTCGATCGTATCATTGCCAGAGCCGATCCTGAGTGTCTGCCCCGCCTGCTGCGATTGCCCCGGCGGGTTCGGCTGGACAGAGGCCAGCGTCACCGGACCGGCGCTGTGTTTCAAGACGGTGTCGGGTTTTGCACCTTGGGCTAATCTGAATACGATGATCTGCGGCGCAGCCAGTTGCCGTATGGTCATGCTTGCAGAAAACGCGGTGGCCAAGGCCGGATTTGCGATCCCGATGGATACCATCCTTGGGGCAGTGCTGGTCATCTTGAAGTCTGTCCCAGTCACCGCACCGATCGATGATTTGAAGCTGCCGACGGCATTGAGAATACGCGCCTTGACGGAAACGCGGGTGTCGACACTTTCGGCGGCGCGTTGGGTCTTGGCAGCGGTCAGGCTGTTCTTGGTCGGGTCAACCTGTCGTGACGGGGCTTCAGGCGTCAAGCGCCGTTCGGACGAGGCACTGCCAGTTTGTAGAAAAAACTGGGTTTTGATATCAACCATAAGAAACTCCTTACCGGAAATACGCGGCCTTTCACCTGACCCGGCAGAAAAAGGCGGATCTACTGTAACGACCGGACGTTGCAACGCCCTTTTAAAGAAACGTCCTGCGGCAAGGATGATTTACCCCATCACAGTAAGGTGCCACCGCCCGCGAGTCGAACCGGGCATATCGGCCACTCCTTCGTCATGGTCCCCTGGCTGATTCCGTGTGCGGACCAGATCCCGCATCGCCTAAAGCGTTCCGCCTTTGACCTGAGGCATCGGTTAAAAGCGGAACACGTCTAACGATTGAGCGGTGCACTGCGTTTCGTGAGAAGAGACGAACCCGCCTGCGCCGTAGCCCTTGTCTGCCCCAGGCATCAGCCGCCAGGTTGATCCTGGGAAATGCGGTGGATCGTGTCCAGATAATGTTAAGGCTTTCCATAGACCGCAATCAAGGCTTTCAGCTTCTGCACGATACGCCGCCCCGAGGTCGAGGTGCCGGGATTGCCGCTTGAGCGGCATATCGTAGTCCGTCACAAGTGCTGACAAGACGCCCAGATTATCGCGCAGAAACTCCAGCGCCTCGGCAGGATCTGATACCGCCACGGCATTCGAGGTCCGAAAGATGCAAACCTAACCCGGTCTGCACGAAACCGGCAACAGGCCAGCGTTCCATATCCGCCCGAAGAACCGACACAGTCCAAACACCATCTTGGCACGCTTTCTGCAGAAGACATGTCCAGAAGGCTGAGGAGACGAAATGATGGTGGATGTGCCTGACCATACGGCCAGCGCAGAGCGTGTCACGCCATCCACGCTGATGCAGCGCATCATTACCGTGTTGAGCGTCGGGCTGGTGATCGGGGCGGTCACTGCCGTGGCGGCCATTGCCTTTGTCGAAGCGGTTCTTTGGCTCAACGATCTGCTATTGGTCAGTTCCTACGCCAAAGTGCAGTCGGGGCTTTCTCCAATGGCTTTGCTGCTGTTGACGCTGATGGTGCCAATGGTCGGGGGCGCGCTGGTCAGCTTCATCGTATTCCGGCTCGCGCCGATTCAAAGGCCCGCAGGCCCGGCCGATGCGATACACGCCGTGCAGCTTCAGAAACCAATGCCGGATACCGGCTCTGGCATCATTGTCACACTGGGCGCGCTAGGATCTCTCGGAGTGGGGGCCTCGGTCGGGCAATATGGACCAATGGTTTTTCTCGGCGCTGTGATCGGAGGGATGGTCGAAAAGCTACGACTTGACGTGCCCAACGTGAACGCCATCGCTATTGCCTGCGGGGTAGCCGCCTCAATTTCAGCTGCATTCAACGCACCCATCGCCGGGCTCATCTTTGCCCATGAGGCGATCTTGCGTCACTACTCAATGCAAGCGTTTGCGCCGGTCACGATTGCTTCGACGGTGGGCTTTGTCGTCGCCAATGTGCTTTTTGAGCGGGTGCCAGTTTTCGTAGTGCAGACCGGCGTTAGCCTGAAAGCACCGGAGTTTGTAGTTTTCGCTTTTATGGGCTTGCTATGCGGTGCGGTCTCGATCATCTACATGCGCTCGCTGCTGGCCGGGGCGCGGATCGGCAGACTCATCAAACTACCACCCGAGGCCCGCGGCGCTGTCGCCGGCCTTTTGGTAGGCCTCTGCGCATTATGGCTGCCCGAGATTACCGGGCTGGGACAATATACGTTGCGTTTTGCCACCATCGAGGGTGCCCTTACAGCTTCCGAGATGACGATGATCCTTGTGGGCAAGATCATGCTCACCTCGATTTGCCTCGGTTTGGGTTTTGTCGGGGGCGTGTTCAGCCCGGCGCTGATTGTGGGCGCGATGCTGGGAGGCCTTGTCTGGACCGGACTCACCACGCTTGGCATTGAGGGACTCGCTGCGTTTCCGGTCTATGTGATCTGCGCGATGATGGCCGTGACGAGCCCTGTAATAGGCGCACCCCTCACAGCCATTCTGATCGTGTTTGAACTAACCCGCAGCTACGAGCTGTCCATCGCCTCAATGGTTGTGGTTGTATTCTCCAATGTCGTGGCCTTCCGCTTTTTCGGGCGCTCGCTCTTTGACATGCAGCTTTTACTGCGCGGCTATGACCTGTCGCAGGGACGAGCCGAAGCGCAATTGTCCGAGCTGCCGGTGCGTGATTATGCTGCCGATCATGCGCCAATCTTCGAGGTTGGATCAGGCCAGGCAGTGGTGCGTGCAGAACTTGATGACCATGGCTGGAACGAAGGCTACGCAGTCGATGCCGAAGGGTTTTTTCAGGGCTATCTTCGCATCATCGACCTTGATGCAGACTCACACGAGCCCGTGGCCGAGATCATTCGCCCGGCGCAGCTTGTGTTCGATGCCGATACGAGCGTCCGCGATGCGATGCGTATGCTCGAAGATTTCGTGGGCGATGCGATCCCGATTGTGGAGCGCGACAGCCAGCGGCTGGTGGGGGTGGTAACCGAAGCGGCGATCGTGCGTGCATATCTTGATATTGTGGCCAAACTCAGGAGCGAAGAAAATGCCGGTCTTTGAGCTAAGCCGTGCCGCAGGACGTGCCCTGCGCAAGGTGTTGACAGTATGTGGTCTAGTAGGGTCGCTCTGCGGCTTGGCGCAGGCCCAAACGCCCATGGTATTTGCCGCACCCGACAACAATCCCGGACCGTATAAGCAGCTTTCGCATCTTTTGCCGCATGAGGTGCGTATTGTCATCGACCCGGATAGCGCAACCTTGCCGGGCATAGGTGACCTGAGCGAGACACGTAACGCGATTGCCCACGCCACCTTGGCTGAATGGGAAATCATCACTCCTGACGAAACTTCGGAAATTGCGGCATGTGGTGCCGGTGTGCAAAAGAAAGCTTCCATTGGCGAGAGCGCCACGTCGGCCCTGTTCGAAATCTTTACTTTGCGGCCGCGCAACGGACTCGGCCAAAGCGACTGCGCGCTGATGTATGAGACCCGTTTCGAGGCACTTGCGTACCGTCTTGATGCTTTTCCGCTATCGCCCCCCGAAACGGGGCTTGCGGTGTTTGATACCGCGTCTTTTCCCGGCCGCCGTGCGGTGGTATGGCCGCCGTACGCTCTGCTTGAATGGGCAATCCTAGCACGCGGCGTGCCCGAAATGCAGGTCTACGATATCCTGAGTTCAAAGCGCGGGATGCGGCTGGCGCGCGAGGCGCTTTTCGAGATCGCCCCCAACATCGTCTGGGTTCAAAACGACGCAGAAGCTGCACGGCTTCTGACAACGGGTGAGGTTTCGATGGCCGTGGCGAGCACAAGTGAGCTTGCATCCGTACCCGGTAATGTCGCGGTGGTGTTACAGACTGGACAGATCGGGCTGCACCGGTCACGGATCGAAGTGCCGGAAGGGCGTGCAATGTCGGATATGCCCGTCGGCTCCGTCGTTACGGGGCTCGGCGATGATGTGGCCGCAAATGTTCCGGCGATTTGGCGCGATGCGTCTTGGTACGCGCGCGCCTCGGCTCATGTGGGTAGAGGTCTTGCTGGGCTGGGTCCTGAGAAACGCGCGAAAGTTGGTGATACCCTAAGCGGTGCGCCATAGTTACTTCAAAACCGCGGCGACCGGAGCCTGTTCGCGATCAGCTCGTTATAGCGCAGGCGGGCTAGAAGATCGCAGCTGACCTCCTTGCCGAAGACCTCTGCCAGCCCTGTCGGGCCAATCGGCTGTTGATAGGCGATGGCGCAGAGAACGCCCATCTCCACATCGGTGAAGACGGCCGTTATTGCGCCAAAATCACGGAGGGAGAACAGCCCCTGCAAAGGCTTCAATGCCAGGTTCCCGGATCAGCTTCTGAACGGTCCGGTCTTCTACGCGCTCCGGGATACCGCCGACCAGCGCCCGAAAGCGCCGTTCCGGCAAACCAAAAAAGCCGACCATGCACTAACATTTACACCGGACCACTCAGTGGGGGCTGACCACCAGAGCGCCATATTGATCCACATTCACATCCTCAAGCACCAGATCGGCTGGCGCTGTGTCACCCCATGTGCACGCAGGCTATCGCGTGGCACCTCAAGCTTGCGCTGCTCAAAGCCGTTGGTTGCAATGACAAGAATACTGGATTTCTTGATTGCAGGCATTTGGCCCACCTTTCATTTATATTGACGATCTGTTGAACAAACGTCCCGAGTCGAAGAACGATCAGCGCCCATGGTAACACCTCGAACAGATGCCCAATTTCCATGCTCTTTGAGACTGGCGCGTCCGATTGAGCGCCGCAATCAAGCCCCGTGACCAACTGTGGGCGGAAAAACGGCGGGCACCGTTTGACTTGCACGGGAAAAGCCGGAAAACAGAGATATCACGCAAGGAGCCCGCAGCCGTGTCGGCAAAGAGTACAAACCTGTTCAACGCCCGCCTGCACGAGCTGCTGAACCAGATATACCCGGATGTCGATGCGGATATTCTGGCCGGTCAGATCATGGATGCCTTTTGGCCCGACGATCATCATCGCCGCCGCCGCGCCCGTGCGCCCAGCAACAATCTATGGTCCGAACGTGACGCCGTTCTGATCACCTATGGAAACTCCATTGTCGATGGCAGTCACAAACCGCTCGATTTGCTGGAGGATTTTCTGACAGAGCATCTGAGCGGCGTGATCAACGGGGTTCATATCCTGCCCTTCTTTCCCTTCAGTTCCGATGACGGCTTTGCGGTGACGGATTACCGGGCCGTAAACCCCTCGCTTGGCGACTGGAGCGATATACGGAGGATCGCCTCCAAGTTTCACCTCATGTCCGATCTGGTGTTGAATCACGTGTCCAGTCAAAGCCACTGGTTCAACGATTACAGGCTTGGCAAACCGCCCTATGACCGGTTCTTTTTCGAGGCGGACCCCGCTCTTGACCTGTCCGAGGTGGTGCGCCCACGCACCACGCCAGTTTTGCGTAAAGTAGAGACGAAACAAGGCGAGAAACACGTCTGGTGTACCTTTAGCCATGATCAGATTGACCTGAATTTCGAAAATCCCGAAGTCCTGCTGGAAATGCTGCGCATCATCCGGATGCATATAGACGAGGGCGTGCGCACCCTGCGGCTGGATGCGGTGGCCTTTGTCTGGAAAGAACCGGGAACCACCTGCATCCACCTGCCCCAGACCCATGCCATCGTGCAACTGTTGCGGCTGTTGTGCGATTACGCGGTGGAAACCGTGGTTCTGTTGACCGAAACGAATGTGCCCAGCCTTGAGAATCTAAGCTATTTCGGCAACCGAAACGAGGCGCACGCCGTTTATAACTTTCCGCTTCCACCGCTGATCGTACACGCGATGCAATCGGGGACAGCGCGCTATTTGCACAAATGGCAATCCGCCATGCCACCCGCGCAGATGGGCTGTGCCTATCTCAATTTTTCGGCCAGCCATGACGGGATCGGAATGCGCCCCGCCGAAGGTCTTTTGCCACCCGAGGAAAAGGCGCAGATGATCGACACAGTGCGATCCGTGGGCGGGTTGGTGTCGATGCGCGCGCTCAAGGACGGTCGGGAAGAGCCTTATGAGCTGAACTGCTCTCTGTTCGACGCGATGCGGCAGACGTTCAAGGGACCGGACGCGTATCACCTTGAGCGGTTCTTTTGCTCGCAGACAATCGTCATGTCGCTTGAGGGCATTCCGGCTTTCTACATCCATTCGCTTCTGGCGACGCCAAGCGATCACGAGGCTGTGGAACGGCGCGGCATGAACCGGGCCATCAATCGCCATCGCTGGGACTATCCCAAACTGCGGGAAAAGCTTGCCGATCCGGTCAGCGACCAGTCAACCGTTATCAGGGAACTGAGCCGCCGCTTGCGGATACGCGGCAAACAGCCCGGATTTCACCCCAATGCGACGCAATTCACGCTCCGACTTGATGACCGGCTTTTCGGCATCTGGCGGCAAAGCATCGACAGAAACCAATCCATCTTTGCCATCCACAATGTCAGCGATGAAACGGTCACGGTCAGCCCCTCTGCGATCAACCTGATCGAAGGTGACAGATGGACCGACCTACTGAGCGGCGAAGAGATTGTCGCGGGCGGGCCGGAAATCCCGTTTCCTCCCTATCAGTGCCGATGGATTACAAACCGACGGTAAGACATTCCACAAAAGGCTGTGAGCCAGATTTTCGCGGAACGCGTTACCGAAACTCCTCGGCATCCAGAGCTGCCGCCTTGCGGAAATCGACCAGAAAGCTCGGATCCGCAGAATGGACCCTGTTCCAGGTCGGGATAAAGGGGCTTTCGTTAGGGTTTTCAAGAAAGGTGTTGCCGGCGCGGATGATGTTCTCGGCAAAAAGTTCCACGGATTTTTCCTCTGAATGGCGGTCGACAAGCAGCCCGTTCATCTTTGCATCATTGTAATAGCTTTCAAGGATATCAAGCGCCTGACGATAATAAGTCGCCTTTAGCGTGCGGAACATGTTGGGCGTGAAAATCGTCCCGTCCGACGCCAGCTTTCGGAAAATGGCCTTGCAGATATCCGTCGACATGCGGCTTAGCCCCTTGCTGGCATCTTCTGGCGACAGATCCTGATGCTTGTGATCATAGGCATCTGAAATCTCGACCTGGCAAACGGATTGCGGTGCCATGTTGCGCCACGCCTCTGACAGCACACCCACTTCCAGACCCCAATCCGACGGGATCCGCAGATCGGGCAGAATGGGGGTGCGCAGGGCGAATTCGCCTGACAGCGGATAACGGAACGACCGCAGATAATCGAGGTAATCGCGATCCCCCACCACCTTTTTCAACGCGATCAAAAGCGGGCTGACCAAAAGCCGTGTCACCCGGCCATTCAGCTTTTTACCATCTATGCGCGGATAAAATCCCTTGGCCATCTGATAGGGGAAGGTCGGGTTGGTGACGGGATAGACCAACCGCGCCAGCATGTTGCGGTCATAGGTGGTGATATCGCAATCATGAATCGCCATCACGGAACTGTCCGCGCAGGCAATAAGATAGCCCATGCAGGTCCAGACATTCTTGCCCTTGCCCGCCTCTTTCGGTGCCAGCCCCAGATCTTCCAGCCGTTGCCCAAGGGCAAGCATCCGCGGGCTGTCGTTCCAGATCACGATATGGTTTTGCGGAAGACGTGAAAAATAGGATTGCGCGTGGCGGAACTGACTTTCATCCGCCTGATCAAGCCCGATGATAATGCGATGCAGGTAAGGTACTTTGCCAAGCTCATCCAGGATGTTGGACAGCGCCTCTGCCTCCAGCTCGGAATAAAGAGAGGGCAGGATCAGGGTGATTTTCCGGGTCTCGGCAAACGCCTGAAGCTCGTATTGAAGATCGTCCACAGACCGCGTGCGCAGGTCATGCAGGGTCGTGATATTGCCGTTTTGGTGAAAATCAGCCATGTGTATTTTGGTCTTTCATCAGATTCATCTCTGCCAACAACTGGATCACCGCATCGGACCAGCCCATCGGACCTTCGCGAAGCGTGCGACGGATGCGCCCCGTATACTCCCCTTCCAGGCTTGGAAGGGGTGAACCACCACTGTTTCGTATGATAACGCCATGCTGGGCCTTTTGCAGCATCTCGATATCGTTGGGCGCATCGCCCAACGCGATGGTGTGGCGCGGCCTGTAGCGGGTGATCAGATCATCCATGTGGTCCGCCTTTGTCCCGCCAAGCGAGAGGGTCAAAAAGCGCCCGCCGCGCCGCGCGGTCAGCCCGTTTGCCTTTGCGGCATCCAGAAAACCGGCAAGCGCGGCGTCATCGCCCTGCCACAGGCCCGGTTCGCTAAACAGCCGCCTGCGCGCCTGTTGCGCCGCGTCGGGGGCGAGGCCCGTGATTTGGGCAACTTCGTCATCGGTCATATCTCCGAAACCCCGGAACCCACGGGGAAGATCCGTCAGACGCGCGCGAATCGTGTCATAGTCGCCCACCGTGTCATCGGCGGCATGTCCCGCAGGCAAGAGACCCCCACCATTCTCGACAATCGCCGGCCAGGTGTCACAGCCAATTGCAGCACGGATAGGCTCAACTTCTGCAGCGGTCTTGCTTGTGGCCAGCACCAGACCGGCACCGACCGCCTTCAGTAGATCCAGCGCGGGACGGGCGGCGGCAAAGGAATACGATGCGTGATCAAGCAATGTCCCATCAAGATCAGAGAAAACCAGAAGGGGTACTGCCTGTGTCATGGGCACAGGCTAGCCGATCATGCCAGTTTGTGCGAGATGGCACATGATCCGCACCCGTTCAGACCCGTTCCAGATTGCTCGACACGGGCAAACATGCCACAGCTTGGCGGTGCCAAAAGCAAAGGAATGTACCCCATGAGCCTTTTTGGAAACTGGTCCTATCCAACCGCAATCCGTTTTGGCGCGGGTCGCATCGCGGAACTGGCTGAAACCTGTCAGGCTCTTGGTATCGCGCGCCCGCTACTGGTGACGGACAGGGGGCTGGCCGGGTTGGACATCACGCAGAATGCCTTGGACATCCTCGATGGCGCCGGGCTGGGCAGGGCAATGTTTGCCGAAGTCGATCCGAACCCTACCGAACTGAACCTTGACGCCGGGATCGCAGCCTATCGCGCAGGCGACCATGACGGGGTCATTGCGTTCGGCGGCGGCTCGGCGCTGGATCTGGGCAAGATGGTTGCCTTCATGCATGGACAGTCGCGCCCTGTCTGGGATTTCGAGGATATCGGGGATTTCTGGACGCGTGCCGACGCGGATGTGATCGCGCCGATCATCGCGGTGCCCACAACGGCGGGAACGGGGTCCGAAGTGGGGCGCGCGTCGGTGCTGACGAACGCCGAAACGCATCGCAAGAAGATCATTTTTCATCCCAAGGTGCTGCCCTCAATTGTGATCTGCGACCCGGAATTGACTGTGGGTATGCCGCCCGCGATCACGGCGGGCACCGGGCTTGATGCCTTTGCACATTGCGTCGAGGCGTTTTCGTCACCGCATTTCCATCCAATGAGCCAAGGCATTGCCCTTGAGGGGATGCGCCTTGTCAAAGAGTATCTGCCGCGTGCCTATGAGGATGGAACCGACATCGAAGCGCGCGCACAGATGATGAGCGCGGCGTCGATGGGCGCGACAGCCTTTCAAAAGGGTCTTGGTGCGATTCACGCGATGAGCCACCCCGTCGGCGCGCGGTTCGGAACGCATCACGGCACAACGAACGCAGTGTGCATGCCTGCTGTTCTTGCGCTGAACGCGCCAGAAATCGCTGATAAGTTCGACACTGTTTCGGCCTATCTTGGCCTTTCCGGCGGGTTTGACGGGTTTCGTGCCTTCGTTGCGCAGCTAAACGACAGCCTTGCTGTGCCGCGCGGGCTTGCGACGCTCGGCGTTACCGAGGACGCGATTCCCGATCTTGTGCGTGACGCGCTTGACGATCCGTCCTGTGGCGGCAACCCCGTCACGCTGGATACGCAAAATCTTGAAAGCCTGTTTCGATCTGCCCTGTGACGCAAGCTCGCCAGACGGGCGGGCGTTCAACCACGGTAACAGCCTTGGATCAGGCGTAGGCCGATTCCTTGCCAAAATGCTTGACCAGCATGTAATAGACCACGGCGCGGTACTTGTTGCGCTCTGAACGTCCATAAGTCTCGATCACCTGGTTGATCGCATCCATCAGTTGCGGACCATCAGGCAGACCCAGCTTCTTCACCAGGAAATTGTCTTTCACGGTTTCAAGCTCTTGCTCTTGCCCCGCCGCAACGGTAGAGGCATCCGCGTTATAGATCGACGGGCCGCAGCCAATCGTCACCTTGGTCAGCAAAGCCATATCCGGCTGAATGCCGCATTTCGTTTTCAAATCCTCAGCATATTTTGCAATAAGCTCATCACGACGTCCCATGGTCTTCTCCTAACTTGTTTTCGGCAAAGCCGATCAATTTATGCAATATACCTATCCGTAAGGCGCAGGGGGACGATAGCCGCAGTGTATGGACGGACAAAGGGGAAATTTTAGCTAAAGCGTTCCGCCTTCAATTGATGCCTCGGGTTAAAGGCAGAACGCTTAAAACTCCCCGGTGTCGAAATCCACAAAGAAAAAGCCCGGACAAATCTGTCCGGGCCTGAAATTTTCTGTTTGCCTCTGAATCAATACCGATAATGTTCGGGCTTGAAAGGGCCTTCCGGCTTTACGCCGATATAGTCGGCCTGATCCTGCTTTAGTTCCGTCAGCCTGACACCGATGCGGCCCAGATGCAGGCGAGCCACCTTTTCATCCAGATGCTTGGGCAGGATATACACGTCTTTCCCATATTGCTTGCCGCGCTGCCAAAGTTCGATCTGCGCAAGAACCTGATTGGTAAAAGAGGCCGACATCACGAAAGACGGATGGCCGGTGGCATTGCCAAGGTTCAAAAGGCGGCCCTCGGACAACAGGATGATACGATGGCCCGAGGGCATCTCGATCATGTCCACCTGTTCCTTGATGTTGGTCCATTTGTGGTTTTTGAGGCTGGCAACCTGAATTTCGTTGTCGAAATGGCCAATATTGCCAACGATTGCCATATCCTTCATCGCGCGCATATGCTCTATGCGGATCACGTCCTTGTTGCCGGTGGTGGTGATAAAGATATCGGCGCTTTCGACGACATCTTCCAGCAAAACAACCTCGAACCCGTCCATCGCGGCCTGAAGCGCGCAGATCGGATCAACCTCTGTGACCTTGACGCGCGCCCCAGCACCCTGAAGGGACGCGGCAGAGCCCTTGCCCACATCGCCGTAGCCCAGAACGACGGCGACCTTGCCAGCCATCATCGTATCTGTCGCTCGGCGGATCCCGTCCACAAGGCTTTCCTTGCAGCCGTACTTGTTGTCGAATTTCGACTTCGTGACGCTGTCGTTCACGTTGATCGCCGGGAACGGAAGCTGCCCTTCGCGCACCAGTTGGTAAAGACGGTTGACGCCGGTGGTGGTTTCCTCGGACACGCCCTTGATCTGGTCGCGGACCTTGGTGAACCAGCCGGGACTTTCCGACATCCTCTTGGCGATCTGTTTCTTGATCACCTCTTCTTCTTCGGACTGGGGCACGGGAATGACGTCTTCACCGGCTTCGGCGCGCGCACCCAGCAAAACATACAGCGTGGCATCGCCACCATCGTCGAGAATCATGTTCGGGCCGTCCGGAAACTGGAACGACTTGTCGAGGTAATCCCAATGCTCTTCCAGGGTCTGGCCCTTGATGGCGAACACCGGCGTCCCGCCTTCGGCAATTGCCGCCGCGGCGTGATCCTGGGTAGAGAAGATGTTGCAGGATGCCCAACGCACATCAGCGCCCAGCGCGTTGAGCGTTTCGATAAGAACGGCGGTCTGGATGGTCATGTGCAAAGACCCGACGATCCGCGCGCCCTTGAGCGGTTGGCTTTCGCCATATTCCTCGCGCAAGGCCATAAGCCCCGGCATTTCCGTTTCAGCGATATCGAGTTCCTTGCGCCCGTAGGCGGCGAGATCAATGTTTTTGACCACGTAATCCTTCGCCATGATCCACTCCTTGCAATACCATGTTGCGACGGCAGATAGCACCGGGCTGACAACGGGGCAATGTACTGTTGATATCCGGTACGCGTTTAGCTGGACCTGTCCGATGACAAGGGTGGCGTCGCGTCGAACTGCCAATCCGTACCCGTTGCCAAAACGCAGGACATACCATCCGGCGTGGTCAACATAACGGTGAACGTGCCCGTTTCACGAGAGGCCCAGACCTCAACCAATTCTTGCCGGTCCTCGCGTGCCTGAAGGCCGCGTCCAGAGGGCTGTTCTTTGTAATGGGCCGCCAGGCGTTCCACCACCTGGTCCCGCTGGGCACAGTATTCCGACCCGGCCCAGGCAGGCGCGGTCACGACGATAACGCAAATGGCTGCCATAGCCCGAAAGAGATGTTTGAGCATCTCGCTTTCCTTTCACAGGTTTATCGGAACGATCCCGGCGGACCGTCCCGGTTCTTTGGGTTGTGATATCGACAAACCGGATGCTGCTCGGGCTTTGTGCCTCTGAATCCGGAGTGAAGGGCAGCGAGTATCCAACAGCGCAACATTGAGCCGGAAATATGGCCATATTGTGGCGCGCAGACGCCGCCACAAAAATAAGCCACACATCTTTTGCAATTCGTTCAAGCGCTTTGTATGCACTCCGGAACCCACGTCATGTGAAAGGATCCATCCATGGCCCCGGCTCGTGCCTGGCAGAAAATGTTGTCCGGTCGTCGTCTTGACCTTCTGGATCCCACCCCGGTGGATATCGAGATCGAGGACATCGCCCACGGGCTGTCGTTCGTCGCGCGTTGGAACGGGCAGACGCGTGGGGATTATGCCTATTCGGTGGCCGAGCATTCCTTGCTTGTGGAAAGGCTCTATTCCCGCCTGACGGCCCGCCCGGACCCGAAATGGCAGCTTGCAGCACTTTTGCATGATGCGCCCGAATACGTGATCGGTGACATGATCTCGCCGGTAAAAGCCTCTGTCGGGCCAGGCTACAGCGAGCTTGAAAACCGGCTTTCAACTGCCGTGCATCTGCGCTTTGGCTTGCCCGCCGCCCTGCCCTTGACCGTAAAGCGGACGATAAAGAAGGCCGACAGGATCAGCGCGTGGATGGAAGCGGTGCGTATCGCCGGTTTTTCAGAAACAGAGGCGAACAGGTTCTTCGGGGTGCCCGACGCGGGTATGATCGAGGGGATGGACATCGTCTTACGCCCACCGATGCAGACGCGCGCCGATTACATCGCGCGGCACGCGGCCTTGATCGCAAAGATCCGTTAATCGAACCGCGAAACGCTGCAAGGCACTGATTCAGCGCGGCGACCGCTTTGCCAAAATGCGTTGCAAGGTGCGCCGGTGCATGTTCAACCGCCGCGCGGTTTCGCTGACATTGCGATCACAAAGCTCGTAGACGCGCTGTATATGCTCCCACCTGACGCGATCCGCGCTCATGGGATTGTCGGGCGGCGGCGGCATTTCATCCCCCGTCGACAAAAGCGCATTCGTGATGTCGGTCGCGTCAGCGGGCTTGGACAGGTAATCCGTGGCACCGATCTTTACCGCGGCAACGGCGGTGGCAATCGCACCGTAGCCAGTCAGCACAACAACCCGGCTGTCGGGGCGCTTTTCGCGGATCACCTCGACCACATCAAGACCGTTGCCATCCTCAAGCCGTAAATCGCACACCGCAAAAGCCGGTGGGCGGGCTGTGGCAATAGCCTGACCGGCGGCAACGGAACCGGCGGTTTCCACGTCGAAACCGCGTTTTTCCATCGCTTTGGCAAGACGCCGCAGAAATGGCTCGTCATCATCGACAAGCAACAGGGATTTGTCCTCGCCGAGTTCGGGATGGTCCGATGCCATGATCTGTCTCTCCTCCTGCCGCCTGTGGATATTATGTAGCCCGCGCAAGAAGATGCGTCAAACCAACGCCATCTATTGCGCATCGACAAAGCATTGGACACGCTCTGCCATTGTCTCGGCGCTTACATCACGTCGGAAAAAATCCACAAACCCATGCCCCGGCATACTGAGATAGGTGAATGTGGAATGATCGACGAGATAGTATTCATCGTCGGCGTCCTGCTTGCTATAGAATGTTCTATAGGCTTGGCTGGCCGCCTTGACCTGTTCGGGGCTGCCGGTCAATCCAAGAAGGCGGGGGTGGATGTTGGCGGTGAATTCCTCCAGCACCTCTGGCGTATCGCGATCCGGGTCCACCGATATGAAAACCGGTTTCACGATATCGCCCCGCTCTTCGAGGATATCCACCGCCGCGACGTTGCGCACGGTATCCAACGGGCAGACATCCGGGCAGAACGTGTATCCGAAATACAGCAATGTAGGCTGGTCTATGACCTCGGCATCCGTCACCGTTTCGCCGGTTTCGCTAACCAGCGTGAACGGACCCCCGATCTGGCCTGCAACAGCGCCCGATCGGCACTGCGCGAACTTGTCGGCCTGCGGGTCGGGGCGGGTCATCAAATATACCAGCCCAAGCACGCCCACGACGATGAGGGCCGAAAGAAATGCGATAATACGGGTCATGTCCTGTCTGCGTCCTTCTGGGCAATCGATCTTGGTTGTGCGAACTTATGTTCTCCGGGGTCAGGATAAAAGAGAGACAGCAAGCCGCATGACCGATACGCAGATCAGCTTCGGCGAAACGGGCCGCACACGCAACTGGATCCGGCTGCGCACCCTTGTTCTTTTGCGCTGGTGGGCGATCGCAGGCCAGCTCACCGCGCTTGTCGTGGCGCAAAAGGTGCTCAACCTGTCTTTGGAAACAGGGCTTTGCTATCTGACCGTCGGCGCATCGGTGATCACGAACGTGATCGCAACCTTCATTTTTCCTGAAAACAAACGCCTGTCAGAGCGCGAAACGCTATTGATCGTGCTTTTCGACATGCTTCAGCTTGGCCTGTTGCTTTATCTGACGGGCGGGCTGAACAATCCGTTCTCCATCCTGATCGTTGGCCCCGTCACCGTATCGGCAGCGGCCCTCAGCGCCCGATCATCCATATTTTTGGGTCTGACGGCCATTCTGATTACGTCGATCCTGACACGGTTCCACATCCCCTTGCACACCGAAAGCGGAGAGATCCTGCGCGTGCCCGATATCTTCCTGTTCGGCAATTGGGGGGCCATCGTTATCGCGGTTGCATTCCTCGGCGTCTATTCCAGACGACTGGTTTCCGAGGTTCACGCCATGTCAGAGGCGCTTCAGGCCACGCAAATGGCGCTGGCCCGCGAACAAAAGCTGACCGATCTGGGTGGTGTGGTCGCGGCGGCCGCGCATGAACTGGGCACGCCCCTTGCCACCATAAAGCTGACCAGCTCCGAATTGGCAGAGGAGCTGTCGGATAACGAAGAACTGCGCGACGATGCGCTTTTGATCCGGGCACAGGCGGACCGATGCCGCGATATCCTGAGATCCATGGGGCGGGCCGGCAAGGACGACCTGCACCTGCGGCGCGCACCACTGGTGGCAGTGGTCGAAGAGGCTGCCGACCCTCACCGTGATCGCGGCAAGGAAATCATATTCGACACCGGCACGCAGGCAACTGGCGTTGGCGGGCAACCCACGATCCTCAGACGGCCAGAGGTGATCCATGGTCTGCGCAACCTTATCCAGAATGCGGTCGATTTCGCTCGTCACAAGGTGTGGATCGACTGCACCTGGACAGAAACCGACATCACGATCCGTATCATGGATGACGGCCGCGGCTATCCCGCCCATGTGCTGGGTCGTATCGGCGAACCTTTCATGCGGCACAGGATGTATCGGCAGCACTCCAAACGACCCGAATACGAGGGCATGGGCCTTGGGCTTTTCATCGCCAAGACGCTTCTGGAACGCTCTGGCGCGGATCTGAGCTTTGCCAACGGCCCGGAGTCCTTTGCCGGGCAGGAAAACTTTTCAGAGCGTACTGGTGCCTTTGTCGAGGTCAGTTGGCCACGGGAACGTATCGAAGAGCTCGGTGGCGGCGACCGACAGATCCTGGGCGACAATCGACAGATTGCAAGCTGAGGCGTTTCGCTGAAACCTCGGATTATGGGCGGAACGCTTCAGGGCGAACATGTTCGGCCTGTTTCGGACAAGGTCGATCACCTCGCGGAAAGATCATGCGCTTTAACCGTTGTTTAACCACCGTGGCGCAATTGTGGCATAAAGTATTCCGCCTTTGACCTGAGACATCGGCCAAAGGCAGAGCGCGCGCAAAGATGGGGTGGAGCACTGCGTTTCGCGAAACGCTTTAGGTATTCCCCAGGGAAGGACAAATGCCATGACCGGCCTGAGCCTTGTAGATTTCCTGTGGATCGCGGCCATTTCCGCGACTGTTGCCTTTGTGGTTCTCTGGGGACTTGATCGTCTTTGGCGACGTGACCGCACCGAAATGCCAACCCGGCCGACCACGGCACAAGACGCTTGTTTCCTGTTTCAAAACGACGTGTTGGTCGATCAGGATTACGGTGACACGCCCGTGAATGGCGGCCCGCACGCCTCCGCCGACACGTGGGCAGACCTGCGCGATTGGCTTGGAGAGAGGTTCGGCGCACTCCCGATCAGCCTTGCCGATACCGGCATCAAAGAGCCTGAAACGCTGTCGGCGCTTTCTGCAGAAGATCCCGCAACACTAGAAATCAGCGCCCGGAACGGCGCGCGTCGGGTCGCCTTGCACGATCCCGCGCTTGCCCATGCCGCAGACCGGCATCAGGCAAAGCTGGTGGCACAGGATCTGCTCCGGCATAGGCAGATCCTTGATCAAGCGCCCTGCGCTATCGCAGTCATGACCGCTGATGGGGCGTCTGAGTGGCACAATGCGCAGTTTGCAAGTTTTTCCAAACCACAAGCCGAACACTTGCTGCAAGCCGCGCGTGCCATGCCCACAAAGAACCGGGTCTGTCTTCCCGGCGGTGCATCTGACAAGGACCGTCACGTGGAACTTTCCTGTTTTTCGCTTGGCGACACATGCGTGCTGTATGTCACCGACATCACCGAAGTGGCAGAGGCAGAGAAAATTCGGGCCGAATTCATTCAGACACTGACCAAAACCTTTGCGAATCTGACTACCGGTCTTGCCGTCTTCGACAGGCATCGCAGGCTTGCTGTTTTCAACCCCGCGCTTGTGGATCTCACCGATCTCCCGGCGGCATTCCTGACCGCACAGCCGCCTTTGGCTCAATTCTTTGACATGTTGCGCGACAACAAGATGCTGCCGGAGCCACGAGACTACGGCGACTGGCGCAGCAAGATCGACGACATGATCACATCCGCCTCTGACGGGCGGTATCAAGAAGATTGGCATCTTGTGAACGGTTTGACCTATCGTGTTACGGGTCGGCCGCATCCCGATGGCGCAATCGCCTTCCTGTTCGAGGATATCTCGGACGAGGTCGCAATGACCCGGCAAATCCGCACCCAGCTTGATGTGCGGCAAGCCACGCTTGATACGCTGGACAAGGCCATCGCTGTTATTGGCGCTGATCGGTCGATCATCCTGTGCAACCAGGCCTGTACCGATCTTCTGGGTATCGACCCGGACGGGTGTTTCGCCGATATGGGCCTTGGTGATCTTCTGAAAGCCTGTCGGTCTCGTTTGCCGCAACGCAGCGTCTGGAACGAGGTTGAACAAGCGGTTTTGCATCGCCGCGACCTTGATCAGACCTTTCGCACGGTTCAGGGTGCCGTCTATCGCTGTCAGGTCACGCGCATCCCCGGCAAGAAAATGACGATCTCGATCATGCCTCTGGCGACACTGGCGCAAGATCTTGCCCCACGGTTAAAGCTGCACGCCTGACCTGCCCCGACTTGGCGGTTGCAGGCCGACAGGCTGTGTGTAGTGTTGCGCCATGTCCGGCTATCACGCAAACATCGACCTGCCATCGCCAGAGACCACCGCACGGTTTGCCGCCGATCTTGCAACGCGGCTGCGCGCGGGCGATGTCCTGCTTTTGTCGGGGCCGGTTGGCGCCGGAAAGACGCATTTCGCCCGACACCTCATCACCCGCCTGCTGATCACACCAGAGGACGTCCCCTCACCAACCTTCACGCTTGTGCAGACTTATCAGGGGGCATCCGGGGAAATCTGGCACGCCGACCTCTATCGACTGAATGACAGTGCGGAAATTGTCGAATTGGGCCTGTCCGACGCGTTCGGGACCTCCATCTGCCTTGTCGAATGGCCCGATCGCCTTGGCGATATGGCGCCCAAAGATGCATTAACCCTTACCTTTACCACCGAGAAGGATGAAAATCGGCGCAGGCTCGTCGCCTTGTGGCAACAGGGCGATTGGGAACACAGGATCGGGGATCTGTTTGATGGCTGAACGCGACGCACGACTTGAAAGTTTCCTGCGACAGGCCGGCTGGGACGATGCATTGCGCGCGATGTTGGCTGGCGATGCCTCTAACCGCCGTTATCTGCGCCTGATCCGGCCCAGCACCGCCGAACGCGCCGTGCTGATGGACGCACCACCCGACAAGGGCGAGAACGTCGCGCCATTCCTCCATATTGCAACCTATCTCACCGGTCTTGGGTTCAGTGCGCCACGCATCTACGCTCGGGATACCGATGCCGGGTTTCTCTTGCTCGAAGATCTGGGTGACGCACTTTTTGCACGGGTGGTCGCACGACACGAGGAGATGCAAAACAGTCTCTATTCCGCCGCCACTGACCTTCTAGCCGAGCTGCACCGCGACACACCGCCCGACGGGCTTGCACCCTATGCGCCGCCCTTGGCCGCCGACCTGTCCGGCTTGGCGCATGATTGGTATGCCACCGGCGCGATGGATAAGCCAGACCGGGCAGCGCGGGACGCGCTTACAGAGACGGTTGACGCGGCGATTTCGGCATTTGCACCGGATTGCGACGTCTTGGTGCAGCGCGATTATCATTCCGAAAATCTGCTTTGGCTACCCGATCGCGAAGGCGTGAAACGGGTCGGTCTGCTTGATTTCCAGGATGCCATGCTGGGCCATCGGGCCTATGATCTCGTATCACTGCTTCAGGACGCTCGCCGCGATGTGCCACCGGACATCGAAGCACAAATGATCGCCCGTTACATCGCCGCCACCGAACAGGATGCGTTGGATTTCGCCCTGTCCTATGCCACGCTTGGCGCACAGCGCAACCTGCGCATACTGGGCGTTTTCGCGCGGTTGTGCATACGGGATGGCAAAGCGCAATATGTCGATATGATCCCCCGAGTCTGGAGCCTGTTACAGCGCAACCTGACCCATCCGGAACTCGGCGCGCTTCGCGATGCTTGCGCCTGTCTTCCCGAACCAGACGACGCCCTTATGGCAAGGCTCAGATCAAAATGCGCAACGAACCCGACTCTGTAATGCTTTTCGCGGCCGGGTTCGGTACGCGCATGGGGGAATTGACCGCCCGGACGCCGAAACCGCTGATCGAAGTTGCAGGCAAGCCGCTGATTGATCATGCGTTGGATCAGGTGCGCGGCATAGGACCGGATCGGATTGTCATAAACCTGCATTACCGGGCCAAGCAGATCGAAACCCATCTTGCCGGGCAGGGCGTGTTTTTTTCTCACGAAGACCCCGATATTCTGGAGACCGGGGGCGGGTTGCAACACGCCTTGCCCCTGCTCGGCGGTGGCCCGGTATTTACCATGAACACCGATTCCGCTTGGTCCGGGCCGAACCCGTTGACGCAGCTTGCCAAAAACTGGGATCCAAACCTGATGGACGGTCTGCTTTTATGTCTGCCACGGGACCGGGCCATCGGCCACAATGGTACCGGAGATTTTCTGATGTCAGATGAGGGGCAGCTGACGCGCGGTCCCGGCGTCGTTTATTCCGGGCTTCAGATCGTCAAAACCGAAGGTCTGGCCCAAATTCCGCAGCCTGCATTCTCGCTCAACCTGCTATGGGACAAGATGCTGCGCGCCCGACGGCTGTTCGGCATCGTCTATGATGGGTACTGGTGCGATGTTGGCACCCCCAAGGGCGTCCACCTCGCCGAGGCAATGCTGAGAAATGCCGATGTTTGAACCCTGCGACGGCCCGCGCGTGTTCGGTGTTCCACTTGGCGCGGATTTCCCAAAGGCGGTGGTTCATGGCCTGCGCCAGGAATTCGCCACTGCCTCACCTGATGCACTGGCGCGGGTTCATCTCATCGTGAACACGCAACGCATGGCGCGCCGTATACGAGCCCTGTTCGACGAGGGGCCACCCTGTCTTTTGCCACGGATCAGCCTGATCACGGATTTCGGCGAAACATTGGCGCTTGCCCAGATCCCTGACGCCGTAGCACCGTTGCGCCGGCGGCTGGAACTGGTGCAGCTTGTCGCAGCACTTCTTGAAGCGGAGCCTGACCTTGCCCCGCGCAGCGCGCTTTACGACCTTGCCGACAGCCTTGCGAACCTGATGGACGAGATGCATGGCGAAGCTGTGGAGCCTGATCGGATCGCACAGATCGACACCGGCGATCAATCCGGCCACTGGAACCGGATAAAGGCGTTTCTTAGCATACTCAGACCCTATTTCGACGCCAGCCAAGACGCACCCGACGTCGAAACCAGACAGCGCATGGTCATCGAATACCATGCCCGGCTTTGGGAACGGGCGCCGCCCACAGATCCGGTTATCGTCGCAGGCTCCACCGGATCGCGGGGGGCAACCGGGCTTTTGATGGAAAAGGTCGCGATGCTGCCCAAGGGCGCGGTGGTGTTGCCGGGGTTTGATTTCGATCAGCCCGCCCAGGTCTGGCAAAGCCTTCGCCATGCGCGCTTGTCCGAAGATCACCCTCAGTTTCGCTTCGCGGATTTCATGGCGCGCTTTGACAGGCCAGCGGGGGATGTCCGGCCCTGGCCCACCGCGGCACCAGCCGTTCCAGCACGAAACAGGCTCTTGTCTTTGGCCCTGCGTCCGGCCCCTGTCACCGATCAATGGCTGCAAGAAGGCCCAAAGCTTGCCCCCGATATTGGCCCAGCGACCGAGACGATCACCCTCGTCGAGGCACCCTCGTCCCGGATCGAGGCTTTGACCATCGCCATGCGGTTGCGGCAGGCGGCGGAAGACGGCCAGATAGCCGCGCTTGTGACCCCCGACCGAATGCTCACCCGACAGGTGACTGCCGCGCTTGACCGTTGGGGCATCATCCCAGATGACAGCGCCGGAATGCCATTGCAGCAATCCGCACCAGGCCGGTATCTACGCCATGTCGGCGATCTGTTTCGCGGCAAGCTGGGCGTTGATCTGTTACTAACACTGCTCAAACACCCGCTGACGCATAGCGGCGCGGATCGCGGCCCGCATCTGCGCTTCACCCGCGAGCTTGAACTGCATCTTCGCCGCAAGGGCCCCCCCTATCCCACCGCCGAAACGCTGCGTGGATGGGCTGAAAAGCAAAACGACCCCGCAGCCGCCCGTTGGGCAGAATGGATTTGCAGCAACGTGATCGGTCGCCACGAGCCTGAGGAACGTGCGCTGAACGACAGGCTACAAGATCACATCCTCCTTGCCGAAGCGTTGGCAACCGGGGTTGACGGCACTGATACCGGCGAACTTTGGAAGCAGGAAACAGGGCGCAAGGCACATGAATGCATCACGAACCTTGCCGAACATGCCGCTGCCTGCCATCCACTGAACGCTGTTGATTATGCCAGCCTCTTTCATGCTGTACTGTCGCGCGACACGGTGCGCGACACGGTCACAGCCGATCCCCGCATCCTGATCTGGGGCACGCTGGAGGCTCGGGTGCAGGGAGCCGATCTTCTGATCCTTGCCGGGCTGAACGAGGGAAGCTGGCCTGAAATGCCGGCGCAAGATCCCTGGCTGAACCGGGCAATGCGCAAGCAAGTCGGCTTGTTGCTGCCCGAACGCAGGATCGGTCTTGCCGCGCATGACTTCCAACAGGCGGCTTGCGCGGGGGAACTTTGGCTGACGCGGGCGACCAAATCGGACGATGCGCAAACCGTGCCGTCGCGTTGGCTAAACCGGCTTCAGAACCTGTTGCGCGGTTTGCCGGATCAGGGCGGCAAGGCGGCTCATGATGCGATGCGGTCGCGCGGGAATGGCTGGCTTGCTCTTGCCCGCAAACTCGAAGCGACCACACCCGTGGCGCCGGCGCGCCGACCCGCCCCTTGCCCACCTGTCGCAGCACGCCCAAAGCAACTTCCCGTGACGGCGATCAAACGCCTGATCCGCGATCCATATGCCATTCATGCGCGGTATATCCTGGATCTCAGACCGCTTGACCCGATCATGCGGGAACCGAATGCGCTGTTGCGCGGCATCCTGCTTCACAAGGTTCTGGAAAAGTTCGTGCAGGACACATGTCAGGATCAAGGCAAGCTTTGCGCCGCGCATCTCTGCCACCTTACAGAGACGATTCTTGCTGAAAACCTCCCCTGGGCCGAGGCGCGCGCTCTTTGGCAGGCCCGATTGAATCGCGCAGCACCATGGTTTGTCACCACTGAAATAGCGCGACAGGCCAAGGCGACCCCGACCGCGTTCGAGGCGCCCGCCACGGCACGGCTGGCATCGGTCGACTTCACCCTGACGGCAACCGCCGACCGGATAGATATTGACCAGAGAGGCGCGCTGCATATCTACGATTACAAGACAGGCCAGCCGCCAAATGGGCCAGAACAACGATTTTTCGACAAGCAACTCCTGCTCGAAGCGGCACTCGCAGAGCGGTCCGGTTTTGGCAAGCTGTCACCCTGCCCCGTGGCATCGGCAAGTTTCATCGGCTTGGGCAGCGACCCGAAAATTGTGGATGCGCCCCTTGATACGGACCCTCCAGACAAGGTCTGGTCAGAGTTGGAAAGCCTGATTTCTGCTTATTCCGAGCCTGATCGCGGCTATGTCTCCCGCCGTGCGATGTTCAAGACCGATAGCGCGGGCGACTATGATCACCTTGCGCGCTTCGGGGAATGGGACATCACCGACGACCCTGAACCAGAGGCAATGGGATGATGCGCGACGACGCCACACAACGCCAGATCGACGCGTCACGACCGGCGCGCTCCACATGGCTGTCGGCCAATGCCGGGTCGGGCAAGACCAAGGTTCTGACAGACCGGGTCGCGCGGCTTCTTTTGGCTGGAACAGACCCGCAAAACATTCTTTGCCTGACCTATACCAAGGCCGCTGCAAACGAGATGCAGAACCGCCTGTTCAAACGCCTGGGCGAATGGGCGATGCTGCCTGACGCGACATTGCGCAAACACTTGAACGCTCTTGGTCTGGATCAGGACATGTCACCCGACATCCTTTCGGAAGCGCGGCGTCTCTTCGCGATCGCGATCGAAACACCCGGCGGGCTGAAAATCCAGACGATCCATTCTTTTTGCGCCACGCTTTTACGGCGTTTTCCGTTGGAGGCCGGTGTCAGCCCTCAATTCCGCGAGATGGAAGGCCGTGCCGCGGACCTTATGCGCGCGGATGCGATAGAAGAGATCGCCGCTGGCCCGGAGGCGCATCTGCTCTTTGACATGGCAGGGCTTGTGACGGACGAAACACTGGGTCAAATCACGGCTGATATCGTCAAGAACCGCGATGCTTTTGAGCTGGCGCTCACCGACCAGACACTGACAGAGTTGTTCGGCATTCCCGCGTCTTTCGATGTCACTGAACTGAACGCGCGCGTATTTCTAGGCGATGAGGCGGATATCCTGAAAACGCTTCTGCCGCGCCTCCGCGAAAGCGGGACACAGGATCAGCGCGCGGCGGACCTGCTGGGCAGTCTTGGGGCGCTTGATGTCACCGCGCTTCCGGTATTGGAAAAGGCTTTCTTGAACGGCGCAAAGACCAAAGCGCCATTTTCAGCCAAGACAGGAAAATTTCCCACCAAAGCCGTGCAAAAAGATCTGGCCGATCTGATGCCCCGGCTGGATGCCTGGATGTTGCGCGTGGAGGGTGGCCGCAATGCCCGACTTGCGCTTCAGACCCGTGAGGCGACAAAGATTCTTCACAGCTTTGCGCGCCGATTTCTTGACGTGTACGATCGGATGAAAATCGCGCGGGGGCTGCTTGATTTCGACGATCTCATCCTGAAGGCCCGCGATCTTTTGACGGATCGCAAGGTCGCCGACTGGATCCTGTTCAAACTGGATGGCGGGATTGACCATATTCTTGTGGACGAGGCCCAAGACACCAGCCCACCACAATGGCAGCTGATCGAACGGTTGAGTCAGGAGTTCACAAGTGGCGAAGGGGCCCGCGCCGACGTGACCCGCACTATTTTCGTCGTCGGGGACAAGAAACAGTCGATCTATTCATTTCAGGGCGCCGATCCGGACGGGTTCGACCGGATGAAAACCATATTCGCCGACAGGATGAACGCCACCAGCGCGCCGTTACAGGATATGGAGATGGAATTCTCTTTTCGCTCCGCGCAGGCGATCCTGTCGCTTGTCGACAAGACATTCGAACCCTACGCACCAAGCGGATTTACGCAGAAAGAGGCTCATAAAGCGCATAAATCCCACATGCCCGGACGCGTCGATCTATGGCCGCCCATCGACAAGGAAGACACGCCCGACATGCCGGCATGGGACCAGCCTGTCGATATCCGCGCGCCGGACAATCCCGCGTCGATCCTTGCGCACCGCGTGGCACGGGCGATCCGCGACATGATCGACAATTCAACGCTCCCGGATAAGGATGGGCAAGGCGGACGACGCGTGCGGCCGGGTGATTTTCTCATTCTGGTACAACGCCGGAACGCAATTTTTCACGATATCATCCGCGCCTGCAAAGCCGCAGATCTGCCTGTCGCCGGGGCTGACAGGCTTCGGATCGGGGCGGAACTGGCGGTGCGCGATCTGCGCGCGCTGTTGTCATTCCTGGCCACACCGGAAGATGACCTGTCGCTCGCCACCGCGCTCCGCTCGCCCCTTTTCGGCTGGAGCGAAGCACGGCTGTTCGACCTCGCGCATGGTCGGGAAAAACGGTATCTCTGGGCGGAACTGCGCCGCAGAGAGGCGGATTTCGCCGAAACAGTCTCTGAACTGCGGCAGCTACGGGACGCCGCCGATTTTCTTCGGCCGTATGACATGATCGAACGTATCCTGACACGGCATCATGGGCGGCATCGCCTTTTGTCTCGTCTTGGGCCAGAGGCCGAGGACGGTATCGACGCGCTCTTGTCGCAGGCAATGGCCTATGAACAACAGGCCGTCGACAGCCTGACCGGCTTTCTGGTTTGGATGGAAACCGATAATCTTGAGATCAAGCGCCAGACCGATAGCGGCGGCGATCAGATCCGGGTCATGACAGCGCATGGCGCCAAGGGGTTGGAGGCACCTATCGTGATCCTGCCAGATTGCGCCGACCGCGGCTTTCAAGCCAGATCAAAGCTGGCCCAGACCCAGGAAACAGTCATATGGCGGGCGCCCGCTGCGCTGGCCCCGTCGGTGCAGCAAGTCGTCGATCAGCAGGACCAGGACCGCGAGCAGGCCGAGCGCGATCGCCTGCTATACGTTGCCATGACCCGCGCAGAGCAATGGCTGATCGTGGCATCCGCCGGTGATCTCAATAAAGAGGGGCGAGATTGGTACGGCATGGTCAGGACGGGAATGCTGGCCAGCGATGCCGCGCCGAGGCTGTTCGAGGGTGGCCAAGGGCTGCGGCTGCAAAGTGGGAATTGGGATGTTACAAAGACTGAGACACGCCCGAAAGCCCATGAAGTAGATGTGGAATTGCCCGCTCTTTTCAACCAGCCTGTGACCGCGCCACCCTCCTCAACGGAAACGATGTCCCCATCTGATCTGGGCGGTGCCAGCGCGTTGCCGGGCGACACAGGTCTTGATGAGGACGCCGCGAAACGCCGGGGGTCCATGATCCACCGTCTGTTGGAGTTCCTGCCACAAGCTCCAAAAAATCAATGGGCCGAGACGGCTGCTGATCTTCTTTCACGCGGAACCAAGGCTGCCAATGCGGCCGAGATTGCGCTTTTGCTGGCAGAGGTCGAAAAGGTTCTGAACAAGCCATCGTTGGAATTTCTCTTTGCCTCCACCGCCCTTGTCGAAGTCCCCATTTCGGCAAGTTTGGCACAGCTGGGGGATCGGCGGATCCACGGGGTCATCGACAGGCTGTTGATCGACGGCGACCGGGTGCTTGCTGTGGATTTCAAAAGCCATGCAACGATCCCCGGCACGCCCGAACAGTGCCCGGAGTCGATGTTGCGGCAGATGGGTGCTTATGCAAGCGCACTTGCGCAAATCTATCCCGATCGGCGGATCGAAACCGCTATCTTGTGGACCAGAACCGCAAAATTCATGCCGTTACCGCACGATCTGGTGATGCAAGCGCTTGCACGGGCCAAGGTCGCTTGACGGACCCTGCCCCGGTTCATACGTTCTGGCGGAACACACAGACAGGAGATATCCCATGGCCACCGTTGCCGTAACCGACGCCACGTTCGATAGCGAAGTGAAGAATTCCGAAGTCCCCGTCGTGGTGGATTTCTGGGCAGAGTGGTGCGGCCCCTGCAAACAGATCGGCCCCGCACTGGAAGAGCTTTCCACGGAAATGGACGGCAAGGTGAAAATCGTGAAGATCAACGTCGATGAAAACCCGAATTCGCCGTCTCAGCTTGGCGTACGCGGCATCCCCGCGTTGTTCATCTTCAAGGATGGGCAGGTAATTTCGAACCGTGCCGGGGCTGCGCCGAAGGCCACGCTACAAAGCTGGATCGAAGACTCGATCTGATCCGCCTGTCATCCGCGTTTGGGGCCGCTTCAAGCGGCCCTTTTCTTTTCCGCCCGATTTTCTGTCCGGACAGATGGCCAAACGCCACCTTGCGCCAACGACCGGGCCCTTTCATAAAGAGACACAATCAAAGGAGATGTCATGAAAGACGATTTTCCCGGTTGGCATGGCACCACGATCATCGGCGTTCGAAAGGGTGGCGAGGTTGTCATCGCCGGCGATGGTCAGGTCAGTCTTGGCCAGACCGTGATCAAGGGCACCGCGCGCAAGGTGCGGCGGCTTTCGCCCGGCGGGTATGACGTGGTCGCCGGTTTTGCCGGATCCACCGCGGATGCCTTTGCACTGCTGGAGCGCCTGGAAACCAAACTGGAAGCGACCCCCGGACAGCTTCAGCGCGCTTGCGTCGACCTGGCGAAGGACTGGCGCACAGACAAGTATCTGCAAAAGCTGGAAGCAATGCTGATCGTCACCGACGGGGCCGAGCTTTACGTGATTACAGGCGCGGGCGACGTGCTGGAACCCGAACATGACGTGACCGGCATTGGATCGGGTGGCAATTACGCGCTGGCCGCCGCGCGGGCCATGATGGACACCGAAAAACCCGCCGAAGAGATCGCGCGGGCCGCAATGGCCATCGCCGCCGATATCTGTGTCTATACCAACGGAAACCTGACCGTGGAAAAGATTTCCAAGACATGATCACTGAAGACGATCTGCGCGCCGCAACCGCCGCCGGTATCATCGACGAGGCGCAGGCAGCCCGGCTTGGCGCGCTTGCGCATCAGCGCGCGGGCCGTCTGGCCGAGAAACGCAGCGATGACGAACCGTTCGAGCTTTTTCGCGGGTTCGCCGAGATCTTTGTCTCGCTCGGTCTTGTCCTCCTGATCGGTAGTGCGGTGACATTTGCCACGGCCATCGGCGGCGTGCTGGGCATCACCCTTGGGCTTGCCGGGCTGTGCTGGCTTGCAGGCACCTATTTCACGCTCAAACGGCGAATGACGCTGCCATCCATCGTTCTGGTGTCGGGTTATGCCATGGGCATCAGCGGATTTCTGGGATGGGTGCTGGACGTCGCCCGATTTGACACCAGCGGTGCGATCGTCGCGCTGTTCGGGCTGTTGGGTATCGCGGCGATGCTTTTGCATTTCCGGGTGTTCCGAGTGCCATTTTCGATGTTCCTCGCCGGTCTTTTCGGTGTCTCCGTGGTATTCGGCTTCACCGTGGACGCCAATCTTGGTGCGCTGTTCCTTGGTAACTGGGATCTGCTTTTCGATTTGCGGGCTGGTAGCGGTTTGGCCATTGCGACCCTCGTTTTCGGGCTTGCCGCTTTTATTGCGGGGCTTTGGTTCGACCTTCAGGATCGGCACCGTGTCGGTCGGCTGGCGCGGTCAGCGTTCTGGCTGCACCTGTTGGCGGCACCCGCACTGGTGAACACGGTGATGATGACCGCCTATAACATCCAGGGAAACCTTGGCACTGCGCTAACCATTCTGGGGCTGACGCTTGTCACCATCCTTGCGCTGATCATAGACCGACGATCTTTCCTGACCGCCGGGCTGGGATATCTGGCCGCGCTCGTCTTTGCCGTATTGCAGCAAGGCGATGGGGATCTGTCAATTCCCGTGCTGATGCTTGTTCTGGGCACAATCATCACCTATCTCGGCACTTTCTGGACCAACCTGCGCGTACGTCTGATGCGCGCCCTGCCAGATTTTCCCGGCAAGTCTCGCTTGCCCCCCTATTCGGAGACCTCATGACCGATCTCACCCCACGCGAAATCGTGTCCGAGCTGGACCGCTACATCATCGGACAAAAAGACGCGAAGCGCGCCACCGCCGTCGCTCTGCGCAATCGCTGGCGGCGCAAGCGATTGCCCGACGACCTGCGCGAAGAGGTGTATCCGAAGAACATCCTGATGATCGGCCCCACCGGCGTCGGCAAGACAGAGATCAGCCGCCGTCTGGCCAAACTGGCCCGCGCGCCCTTCATCAAGGTTGAAGCGACCAAGTTCACCGAGGTGGGTTACGTTGGCCGCGACGTAGAACAGATTATTCGCGATCTGGTGGACATCGCCATCGCCCAGACCCGTGACTGGATGCGCGAGGATGTGAAGGCCCGCGCACATCAACAGGCCGAAGACCGCGTGATAGAGGCGATCGCCGGGGAAGACGCCCGAGACGCCACACGCGAAATGTTCCGCAAAAAGCTCAAAAGCGGTGAGCTTGACGATACAATGATCGAACTGGATATCGCGGATACGTCAAACCCGATGGGCATGATGGATATCCCCGGCCAGCCGGGCAGCCAGATGGGCATGATGAATCTGGGCGATATCTTTGGCAAGGCATTCGGCGGGCGTACCACACGCAAGCGGCTGACGGTCGCTGAAAGTTATGAGGTGCTTATTGGTGAAGAGGCAGACAAACTTCTGGATGATGAGGCAGTCAACAAGACAGCCATCGACGCGGTAGAACAGAACGGAATCGTGTTTCTTGACGAGATCGACAAGGTCTGTGCCCGCTCGGATGCGCGCGGCGGCGATGTCAGCCGCGAGGGCGTGCAGCGCGACTTGCTACCCCTGATCGAGGGCACAACAGTATCCACGAAATACGGTGCCGTGAAAACCGACCATATCCTGTTCATCGCCTCGGGCGCATTCCATATTGCCAAGCCATCCGATCTTTTGCCGGAATTGCAGGGGCGCCTGCCCATTCGGGTGGAACTGCGAGCGCTGACAGAAGAAGATTTCGTGCGCATCCTGACAGAGACGGACAACGCCCTCACCCGGCAATATACCGCCCTGATGGGTACCGAAGAGGTCACCGTCGACTTTACCGATGACGGGATTGAGGCGCTTGCCAGGATTGCCGCAGAGGTGAATCGCTCTGTCGAAAATATCGGTGCGCGCCGGCTGTACACGGTGATGGAACGCGTCTTTGAAGAGCTGAGCTTTGCCGCGCCCGACCGCGCCGGCCACAGCGTGACCGTTGACGCGGCCTTCGTGGACAAGAATCTGGGCGAGCTGATGAAATCAACCGACTTGTCGCGCTACGTGCTATAAGACACCGCCTCGGCAGTCAGCAGCAGTCAACGTTTCAGTCCGCAACGATCTGTTGTTTCGGAATGACAAACCGCGTGACAAGTCCCTCGGGAGCGTAATCGGTTTCTACCGCCGCCTGAAGCGACATACGCGTCAGCGTGCCCACCACCTGTGATCCGTAGCCTTTACGCTTTCGCGGCGTGACGGGTGGGCCGCCACGCTCTGTCCAGACAACGCTCAACTTGCCATCGGGGCTTGGCTCGATCTGCCAATCAACCAAAACCCGGCCATCCGCATTTGACAGGGCCCCGTATTTGGCCGCATTGGTCAAAAGCTCATGCGCCGCCATGGCCAGCACCTGACCTGCATCTTCTTTAATCAGAACAGACGGCCCATCAAGGGTAATGCGCTTGGCATGATCTTCAAAGGGTTCGATTTGTTGGATAAAGACATCACGCAGATCAACACGACTTTGCCCTTTTGAATCCACCGTATACATGTTGCGCGCCAAGGCACTGAGCCGGGTCATGAACTTGTCGTAGAATTCCTCGGGCGTGCTGTGCTTGTGCAGCTGCCGCGCAATCCCGGAAATGACAGTTATGACGTTGCGGCCACGATGGCTCAGCTCCCCGATAAGCGTCTTGGACAAAGCCCGTGCCCGTTTTTCTGCCGTGATATCAACAACGGCAAACACCGCCTTGACAGGTTCCGCCGCCTGTCCCGTGCCTTTGAACCAGATCTTTTTGCGAACCCGTATCCAGTAAACCGAACCATCACCGGGACGTACAACGCGATGCGTGGCATCGAACGTGTTGTCATCAACCGGGTTAAGAAGGTCCGTCACCAATTTGTCGATGACGGCGCGATCTTCCGGGTGAATCCTGTCATGCAGATCCTTGCGTGGGATATCCTGTGCCGCAGGCAAATCGAAAATATCAGCCGCAAGCCGATCAAGTTTCAGTGTATCGTTCAAGTAGTCAACAGACCCCAAGCCAACCTTGGCAACATGCAAGCCAACTTGCATTTCCTCGGGTGTCAGGTCGTCGTAATTCTGAGTGTCGTTCACGTGTTGTCACGGCTCTTTCGTTTGTAAAGAGATGTTTACACACGGCGCCGTTCAACCGCAACAAGTACGCACCATCCGGTTCGGTATATGCTGAAAATCCGATCCGGACATATCGCGCGCCCTTCCAATCCCATGATTTTCAGTCCACCAAAGCGCATGAACACATTATGGTTCCTTCACCAAAATGCATCCTGGCTATCTGCCGGTGCCCTGCTGATGTTCCTGTCAAGTTTCGGGCAAACATTCTTCATCTCGATTTTCGCGGGGCATATACGCGAAAGCTTTGATCTCTCGCACGGGGCGTGGGGCGGAATCTATACGCTGGGCACCTCTGCATCGGCGGTTTTGATGATCTGGGCCGGTGGGTTGACCGACAGTTTTCGCGTCCGCGTGCTTGCGCCCGTGATCCTGATTTTATTGATGGCTGCCTGCATTGGCATGGCAATTAATCAGTCTTGGTGGGGTCTTGTCCTCGTGATCTTTGCGTTGCGCTTTACCGGGCAAGGCATGACCAGTCATATCGCGATGGTCGCAATGTCGCGATGGTTCATCGCCACGCGCGGCAAAGCGTTATCCGTTGCGACGCTGGGCTTTGCGCTAGGCGAGGCGCTTTTGCCACTTCTCTTTGTCGCGCTGATGGGGCTGTATGACTGGCGCGCGCTTTGGGGGCTGGCCGGGGTAGCGGCCTTTCTCGGGGTTCCAGCGCTTATGCTTTTGCTGCGCCGGGAACGCACGCCACAATCCATGGCCCAGGATAGTCAGGCCGTCGGTATGCTAAGCCAACACTGGACGCGCAATCAAACGCTTGGGCACTGGCTTTTCTGGTTCATGATACCCGCGCTACTTGGCCCATCTGCGTTCAACACCGCATTCTTTTTTCATCAGGTGCATTTCGCCAGCATCAAATCTGTCGACCATGTAGGGCTTGTCGCGATGTTTCCCCTTTATACGGTGGTTGGCATCGGTGCGATGATTGCTTCTGGCTGGGCGCTTGATCGGTATGGAACCGCGCGATTGATGCCGTTCATGCAAATACCCATGGTTGCCGCCTTCGTGCTTTTCGCGATCGCACAGAACACCCTGACATTGCTGGCGGGTTTCGTGTGTCTTGGCCTGACAACCGGCGCCAACACCACCTTGCCAAGCGCCTTTTGGGCAGAGTTTTATGGCACCGCGCGGCTTGGCTCGATCAAGGCGATGGCGGCGGCGGTCATGGTGTTTGGATCGGCGATTGGGCCGGGTCTGACCGGGCTGGGAATTGACCTTGGTCTTGGACTTGAGACGCAATACCTGATTGTCGCGGGGTATTTCGCCTTTGCAACTGTCATGATGACCACGGGCATTCTGCGGGCACGTCGGCTGCTACCTGTTGCGCCGTAGATAGACATAGTATGCCCCGGTGCCGCCGTGTCTTTGATGAGCCGGCGTGATCTGAAGCACCGCCAGCGACAAAGGCGGTCGGGACAGCCAATCCGGCACCGCGTGCCGTAGGACTCCATGACGCACCGGGATCGGCCCATCGTCATCAGCGTGCCTACCCTTACCTGTAATCACAAGGATCAGGCGCTTGCCCTCGACCTGTGCGCGCAGAACGAAGCCACTGAGCACAGGATGCGCGCGGGCAAGGGTCATCCCATGCAGATCAATTCGCGCCTCGGGGACAAGACGACCGCGTTTCAGGCGGGTATGTGCCTTTTTGTCCATGGCAACGGATTGTTGCGTCAACCGTTCCGTCAAACCGGGTGACACATCATGTTGCCCCGTGTCAGAACCGCTTTTCTCGCCGATATCGAAGGCCGGCAATCGGGTCGCCGAGGACACCTCGCGGGACGGACGCTGTGCAATCGCCCGTGGCATGTCCACGGGGCGCTCGGGGCGGCGCCGTTCTGTTGTGCGCGCAACCTTATCCCACAATTCCTGTTCTTCCGGGGTCAATCTACGGCGGCTCATTGGTATAGATCCGTTGCCATCGCAAAGGCGCGCTGAATCGGCAAAAGAACCACCATCCGCCCCGGATCGCGCAGGCGCCCCGCCCTGCGCCCGGCCTGATCACCGGTCCCGATAAAAATATCCGCGCGCTGCGCGCCCTTGATGGCAGAGCCGGTATCCTGTGCCACCATCAGACGGCGCATCGGCGTAGCGCCTTCCTTTTCTATCCAGACCGGCGCACCGAGTGGAACAAAAGCGGGGTCCACCGCGACGGTCCTTTCAGGGGTAATAGAGCGGTTCATGGCACCCAATGGTCCAAGATGCGGTGCAACAGACCCTATTTCACGGAAAAAGACATATGACGGATTGTGCCACAACAGTTTCTGTCCATCGTCTGGATTGCGGCGGACCCAGTTCTTGATCACCTGTGCGGAGACTTGATGCGGGCTATAAATTCCCCGGCGTACAAGTTCCGCACCAACGGACCGATATTCATGCCCATTGGATCCGCCATATCCCAACCGGATCACATTTCCATCCGGCAGGCGGATGCGCCCAGACCCCTGGATCTGAAGAAAGAAAAGCTCAACCGGGTCATCGACCCAGGCGATTTCGTGACCGCGCATGAAGTCCCCGGTCTCAATCTGTTCCCGCGTATACCACGGGTTTGAAAGCTTTGCCGCGCGCGGTTCCTTATAAACAGGATAGCGGTATCGCGCCGAAGGACGTAGCGCGCCGTCAAGCTGGGGTTCGAAATAGCCAGTAAAGAGCGCGGGCTTCCCGTCTTCGATCAGGACTGGACGAAAGAACAGCTCGAAAAAACCCCGCGGGTCCGGTTCTTGTTGCGCAAGAGCACAGAGCGCGGACCAGTCGGGGTCTTTCAGATCCGTACAGGTTACAAGAAACGCCTCCAGCGCGCCCGCATGATCGTCCTCTGCCCAAGATCGAAGTTCCGAGAAATCAAGAACGGTACGTGTGACGTCTTCCTCGGATGCGGCCATGGTCGCTCCAAACGCAAAGCATATGGATGCGACCCAGACCTTGATCATTCGCCCGTGGCAACAAGCCGCCAGTTGGGGTCGTCTGCACCCAGTTCACGCTCGAACGTCCAGACGTCCTTTTGCTTTTTCGGGCTGCCCGGCTTGCCCTCGATGGTTTCACCATCGGCATCCTTGACGACCGAAATCAACTCTCCGACAAACCGTACGGTGATTTCGCCTTTGCGGGTCATATCGTCAAACTTCGCATCGACAAGAGAGGTTTCTCGCACGCCCACGAATTCTGCTTCGATCGTCAGACCTTTTTCCTGTCGTGCGTCAACCACCTGTGAGAAGGCCTCGAAAACGTCCTCGGACAGGAACGGTGCCATCTCATCCATTTGACCACGTTCAAATGACATCAGGATCCATTCATAAGCCTGTTTCGCACCGCCGAGGAATTCACCCACCACAAAGCTGGGCTCGGCGCGTTTCATTTCCGCCAGCGCCTTGGCCGCCTCGGACCCTTCGGCCACGTGGTCAATGATATCATGATCCGGACCGCCTTCGATCACCTCGAATTCCTGTCGCGGTGTCGGGGTCGCCGGGGCGCGGCGTCCGCTTGGGGGGCCTTCGAAACCGTCACGGGTGCCTAGCACGCTCTTGAGCCGCAGGATCAGAAAGATCGCGATGCCAGCGAGCACCAAAAGTTGAAGTAGGGGGGAATTCATTCTTACCTCTCGACCTGCCGGGCGTGGCATCCACGCCTTTGCACTCCTATGTAGGGTGTTGACCGTGCCAAGTCTACCACACCCGGTCCTGAATTGCGCGAGAGGTAAACACATGTGGCTCTTTCTGGCTTTCCTTGCCATTCCACTCATCGAGATTGCTTTGTTCATCCAGGTTGGTGGGCTGATCGGGCTATGGCCAACGCTGGGCATTGTCGTTCTGACGGCGATTCTTGGAACGTGGCTGGTCCGTACACAAGGCCGGATGGCGATAAATCACTTGCGATCCTCATTTAACGAGCTGAACGACCCAACCGAACCCTTGGCGCATGGCGCGATGATCCTGATTGCCGGTGCTCTTTTGCTGACGCCGGGGTTTTTCACGGACGCTGTCGGCTTTGCGCTTCTGACACCGGCTTTCCGGCGCGCCGCGTTCGACTATCTGCGAAAGCGCGTCCATGTGGCACGGTTCGAAATGGGCGAAACTCCTCAGGATCCGCGCAAGCCCTCGCGCCCGTCCGACGATGTGATCGACGCTGAGTACAAAGATGTCAGCACGGCGAAAAAACCCACGCATGAAAGCTCCGGCTGGACAAAGCATTGAGCGGCCTGTTTCATCCTGCTAATCGTTTCCCAGACATCGTTTCCCCTTAGGAGAATTCCATTGACCGACGAAACCACCAATCCTCCGGAACAGCCAGAAGCAGCCGACACGCCCAAACCGGCAGCGCCCAAGATGAACGTGCTGACCCAGTTCATTCGTGACCTGTCTTTCGAAAACGTTCTGGCCCAGCGCGGCACCGGCGGCGAAGTATCACCCGACGTTCAGGTTGCCGTGAACCTTGATGCGAAAAAGCGGTCAGCGGAGCATCAGTTCGAGGTCACCACAAAATTGACCGTGACATCCAGGAACAAGGGCACCGACGAACAGCTTTTCTTGATGGAGCTGGAATATGTCGGCGTATTCCACATCGAAAACGTGCCGGAGGAACAGATGCACCCATTCCTGTTGATTGAATGTCCCCGCATGGTGTTCCCGTTTGTGCGCCGTATCGTCAGTGACGTGACCCGCGATGGTGGATTCCCGCCGCTGAACCTTGAAACGATTGATTTTGTACAGCTTTATCGCAACGAAATCATGCGCCGGCAGGCGGAAACCGCCAGCGGAGAGGTCAAGCACGACGCCTAAACGAACGCCTTCCAGAGCGCGCCATCGCCCATCTTGTCAACAAGGGCTTGATGCGCGGCGCGCTCTTCTTGCGTGATGCGGGGCGGTAATGGTGCCGAGCGCGGGCGCGGGCGCCACGTCTCCTCGGTATCGGTGCCCTTGTCAGCATTGAAACGGCCAGCCAATGCAAAGTCTGGCTGTCGCCCGCCGATCAGCTCCAGATAGACCTCGGCAAGAATTTCAGAATCAAGCAACGCTCCGTGTAGCGTCCGCGCAGCATTGTCGATGTTGAAACGGCGACACAGCGCATCCAGCGATGCGGGAGACCCTGGAAATTTCTTTCGGGCCATGTCCAGCGTATCGACAGCCTGCGACCAAGGCAGTTTCGGCATGTTCAGCCAACCAAGCTCGGCGTTGAGAAATTTCATGTCGAAGGCGGCGTTGTGAATAACAAGCTTCGCATCACCCACGAAATCCAGAAACTCTTGGGCAATCTGCCTGAATACCGGCTTATCGCGCAAGAAATCATCGCCCAACCCATGAACTTCAAAGGCTTCTTGCGGCATCCCGCGTTGGGGATTGATGTATTGATGATAGGTGCGGCCCGTGGGCATATGGTTATAAAGCTCCACGCCGCCGATCTCGACAATCCGGTCACCCTCTTCGGGGTTGAAACCCGTTGTTTCGGTATCAAGAACAATTTCCCGCATCACCCGATCCCCTGCTGAATATCCGTGATCACCGCCTGCACTTGTTGGCGGGCATGATCAAGGGTATCTGTTTCGATTACATAGTCGGCGCGGGCACGTTTTTCGGCATCGGGCAACTGTTTGGCAAGGATAGTCTCGAATTGTGCCCCGGTCATGCTGCCACGTTGCAGCACTCTGGCACGTTGGATATCTGGCGCAACAGTGACGCAAACCACGGCATGAAGCCACCCGTCAGCCCCGGTTTCATAAAGCAACGGAATGTCGAAAACGGCTATGTCTGATGTGGTTTCATCCAGAAAGCACGCCCGATCCTTTGCGACCAGGGGATGCACGATTGCTTCAACGTCGTTCAAGGCTTCCGGGCGTTCGGCGATAATAGCCTTCAACCGATCGCGCGACACCGCGCCTCGCTCTATCACCCCGGAAAACATGGCGTGAAGCGGAGCAACTGCCGCGCCGCCCTTTGCGTAAAGCCGATGAACCGCGTCATCGGCGTCCCACACAGCGCATCCCGCCTCTTTGAACAGACGAGCCGTGGTGGATTTGCCCATCCCAATAGAGCCTGTCAAACCCAGAAGATAGGTCATCGCAGGGCGGCGGCCCGAGTTGCGCTGTCGACGACGGGCCGAACACCGAACCAGCGTTCAAAGGCTGGCACCGCCTGATGCAGCAACATGCCCAATCCGTCTACTGTGGCACATCCCATTTCTTCGGCTTCGATCAAAAGCTGTGTCTTGAGCGGCGCGTAAACGATATCCGTCACCAATGTGCCCTTTCGCAGCCCATCAAGCGGCACCCGCAAGGGCGGTTTGCCCAACATACCAAGCGAGGTAGTGTTCACGACCGTTGCGGCATCCTCCATCATGTTGCCGGCCTGAACCCAGTCCACAACTATCAAACTCTTGCCAAACTCGGTTTGTAGCGCCTCTGCACGCACGCGGGTCCGGTTGGAGATCATGATTTCTGGCACGCCAACCTCCAACAGCGCGGCAATCACTGCGCGCGCGGCGCCGCCTGCACCAAGGATCGCTGCCGGACCAGCCTTTGGATCCCAGTTCGGCGCGGATTGTTGAAGGTTGCGGATAAACCCGATGCCGTCCGTATTATCCGCTTGGATCTGACCATCCTTGCGAAAAATGATGGTGTTCGCCGCTCCGATCAGCGTCGCCCGATCCGTGACCAGGTCCGCGATTTCCAGAATCTTTTCCTTGTGCGGCACAGTGATGTTCACGCCGACAAAGCCCATCTGCGGCAAGGTCCGCAGCACATGTTCCAGGTTGTCCGCAACGACATCCATGGGAATGTAGTAACCAGGCAAGCCATGCATCTTGAGCCAGTGCATATGTATCTGCGGAGATTTGGAATGTGCCACAGGTGATCCGATGACACCGGCCAAGGGTATGCGAGTGTTTGTCATGTATCCAGTTCTCCTCGCAGGCTCAGATACGATAAAAGTTCCAATAGCGGCAGGCCAAGTACGTTGAAATAATCGCCCTGTACTTGCGCAAAAAGTCTCACGCCCTCTTCTTCCAATTTATACGCTCCGACCGCATGTTGAATACTGTTCCAGTTCCGATCCACGTAGCCTTGTAGATACGCATCTGAGACTTGCCGCATAACCAATCTGACCACACCCACATGCCGCCATATGGGGGCGCTGTCTTCATAGATGACGGCGGCTGACAACAACTCATGCGATCTGCCGCGCATCGCGCGTAGCTGGCGCAGCGCGGTTTCCTTGCTGTCGGGTTTCGACAGGATCCCATCCTCAAAACTCAACACCTGGTCAGCACCGATCACCAACGCATCAGGACGCTTCATCGCGACCTTGCGCGCTTTCATTTCTGCCAAAGCATCGGCGATGTCACGCGGGCTGGCTTTTTCAGCAAGCATGGCATCGCGCAAGGCGTTTTCATCGACGCGGGCTGGCACCACGTCAAACGCAACGCCCGCATTACGCAAAAGCGTCTGCCGGATTTGAGATTGCGAGGCCAGAACAAGGGGGCGTGGCATGTGGATATCCCATGTGTCGTTTGAGAACCTTTTACGGTTTGTTAACAGGCTTTGCCAATCTCTGTTCGTTCGCAACACTCATCAGGTTCGATCCGCTCTGCTCCAAGGCTTTTGTGCATCGGTGGATAAGCATAACCAAGAGCGTCAAACACTGTTGGCCATGCTGCCCGTCTCCCAGCTTTACCCACAGTTCGATGCTGTCCCGTTGCACGCTTACCCGTTGATAATAATATGTAAATATTTCACCTAGCAGGTTTCTATGAAACATATCCATACTTGTAGATATCCCTGTTCGGGTGTGCAAAACCGGTGGTATATCCAAAGGATCCACAGCTTTGCAGTACCCCTACATAATCATCATCCTTTTTTCTTTCTTTTTAATTTATTAAGAAGACCCGTACCAAACCGGGGATGACCATGAGTGATTTTTTTGCCACGCTTTATCCATGGATGAAGTCATTGCACATTATGGCCGTTATCGCCTGGATGGCGGGGTTGTTCTATCTGCCAAGATTGTTCGTGTACCATGCTGAACAATCCACGCCGGGAGACAGCCGTGACGAGGTCTTTCAGACGATGGAACACAAGCTTCTCAAGCTGATCATGAACCCGTCAATGATCGTGACCTGGATTGCCGGTCTTTGGTTGGTAGCCACGCCTGGCATCGTGGATTGGGCGGCCGTCTGGCCTTACCTCAAGGGGGCGTCGGTCATCGCGATGACATGGTTCCACATGTGGCTCGCCAAGCGGCGCAAGGATTTCATGGCGGGCAGCAACGCGTTGTCGGGGCGTAAATACCGCTTGATGAACGAGGTGCCGACACTGCTGATGGTTATTATCGTGCTATCCGTCGTGGTGAAATTCTAAGCGTGATTGACTCCCGCCCGTGTTCTGCATAAGGAAATGCAGACGGCCCCCATTCGGGTGCGCCATTTCCCACGATTACACATCAAGATGCCCATGCGTTACTATCTTGGCATCCCAAGGATCTTTCAAATGTCTGACGACCGCTTGAACCTGTCCGATCTCAAAGCGCAAACCGCCAAGGATCTTCTTGCCATGGCAGAAGAACTTGAGATCGAAAACGCATCGACCATGCGTAAGGGCGAAATGATGTTCCAGATCCTGCGCGAACGAGCGGATGAAGGCTGGACTGTGTACGGTGATGGCGTGCTTGAGGTGCTCCAGGACGGGTTTGGTTTTCTGCGGTCATCCGATGCAAATTATTTGCCTGGCCCGGACGATATCTACATGTCGCCAGAGACGATTCGTAAACATTCCCTGCGCACCGGCGATACGATTTATGGAGAGATCAAGGCACCCGAGGATAACGAACGCTATTTCGTGCTGACATCGGTAAGCACGATCAACTTCGAGGATCCTGAGCGGGCCCGCCACAAGATCGCGTTCGACAACCTCACGCCGCTTTATCCTGACGAGCGGTTGAACATGGAGGTGGACGATCCGACCATAAAGGATAAATCGTCTCGCGTGATCGACCTTGTTGCGCCAATCGGCAAGGGCCAACGCAGCCTGATCGTGGCTCCGCCGCGGACGGGCAAGACGGTTATCCTCCAGAATATCGCCGCGTCGATCGAGCGGAACCACCCTGAATGCTATCTCATCGTTCTGTTGATCGACGAACGACCCGAGGAAGTGACCGATATGAAACGCTCTGTAAAAGGGGAGGTGATTTCCTCTACCTTTGACGAGCCTGCGTCGCGCCATGTTGCTGTGGCAGAAATGGTCATCGAAAAAGCCAAGCGTCTGGTGGAACATAAACGCGACGTAGTTATCTTGCTGGATTCGATCACCCGTCTGGGCCGCGCCTATAACACCGTGGTGCCATCTTCTGGCAAGGTGCTGACTGGTGGTGTCGATGCCAACGCCCTGCAACGCCCCAAGCGTTTCTTTGGTGCGGCACGGAATATCGAGGAAGGCGGCTCACTGACCATTATTTCGACAGCGCTTATCGACACGGGCAGCCGGATGGACGAGGTGATTTTCGAAGAGTTCAAAGGCACCGGTAACTCGGAGCTCGTGCTTGACCGCAAGATCGCCGACAAGCGCGTGTTCCCCGCCATCGACATTCTGAAATCCGGCACCCGGAAAGAAGATTTGTTGATCGACAAAACTGACCTTCAAAAGACCTATGTTTTGCGTCGCATCCTTAACCCGATGGGCACCACGGACGCGATCGAGTTCTTGTTGTCGAAGCTAAAGCAGACCAAGACCAATACAGAGTTTTTCGACTCGATGAACACCTGAGTTTTATTCGGGGGTGTCCAATGGACACGATCTTTGCCCTGTCAACCGCGCAAGGAAAGGCTGGCGTGGCGATCATTCGCCTGTCTGGCCCTGAATCGCATCATGCAATTGCGGGTCTTGCGGGGGATGTGCCGGCTTGCAGAAAAGCAGCTTTGCGGTTGTTGCGCGCTCGCGACGGAACACGGCTTGACGAGGCGCTGGTCCTGATCTTTTCAAAAGGCGGCAGCTTTACGGGCGAAGACAGTGCTGAAATCCAGTGTCATGGTAGCTTGGCCACCGTATACGCGATCCTGGACGAGCTTGGCAAAAATCCGAACTTGCGTGCGGCGGACCCAGGCGAGTTTACCCGTCGCGCTTTGGAAAATGGGCGGCTCGACCTATCACAGGTTGAGGGGCTTGCGGACTTAATCGACGCTGAAACAGAAGCGCAACGGCGACAGGCCCTGCGCGTGTTGTCTGGTGATCTTGGAAAGCGCGCCGAGACATGGCGGCAAAGTCTCATACGGGCGGCGGCCCTGCTGGAAGCGACGATTGATTTTGCAGACGAGGACGTGCCGGTAGATGTGTCGCCGGAGGTGACTGAACTTGTTACATCAGTAAAAGCAGCGCTCGCCAAGGAAATTGCAGGCGTTGCCACGGCGGAGCGTATCAGAAACGGGTTCGAGGTTGCCATTGTTGGCGCTCCGAATGTCGGTAAATCTACTCTTTTGAATGCGCTTGCGGGACGTGAGGCCGCGATAACTTCTGAATATGCTGGTACAACGCGCGATGTGATCGAGGTCCGGATGGATCTTGGCGGTCTGCCCGTCACGCTCTTGGATACGGCGGGTTTGCGCGAAACCGCAGACGTAGTTGAATCCATCGGTATTGACAGGGCACGTGCGCGCGCGGAGCAAGCTGATCTCAGGGTTTTTCTGGTTGAACACGGGAAATTGCCAGAGTTGCCGCCACGGCAGGATGATCTGGTGCTGGTGGCCAAGGCAGACTTGTTGGATGACCCACAGAATGCTGTCTCGGGTAAAACAGGTGCTGGTATCGAAGACTTGGTACAGTTGGTGACAGAAAGATTAGGTTTAAAAGCTGTCAACGCTGGTCTTGCGACAAGGTTACGTCACAAGCAGGCGATGGAGCGTGGATTTGCCGCAATGGATGTCGTACTTAACCTTATGGCAAAGGATAACGATGTAACCGACATCGTGTCCGAAGAGTTGCGAACGGCTATCCGTGCGCTCGATTCTCTGGTAGGACGGATAGACATCGAAAATATTCTTGATGAAATCTTTGCAAGCTTTTGTCTGGGTAAGTGAGGAGTGTTTCACGTGAAACATTTTGACGTGATTGTCATCGGTGGTGGCCATGCGGGATGTGATGCAGCCCATGCTTCGGCGCGCATGGGCGCACAGACCGCCTTGATCACGTTGACGCCAGCGTCAATCGGGGTGATGTCTTGCAATCCGGCGATTGGTGGACTCGGCAAAGGTCATCTCGTGCGCGAGATTGATGCGCTTGACGGTGTCATGGGGCGGGTTGCCGATAAGGCAGGAATTCAGTTCCGGCTTTTGAACCGCCGCAAGGGCCCCGCCGTCCAAGGTCCAAGAACGCAGGCAGATCGCAAGTTATATCGCGAGACTATGCAGGCAGAGATTGCACAGACTCCGGGCCTGCACGTGATTGAAGGTGAAGTCACTGACTTTCTGATGCAGTCCGAGCATGTCTCCGGTGTTGTGCTTGGCGACGGGTCGCAAATCAGGGCGGGTGCGGTTGTACTTACTACAGGCACATTCTTGCGTGGGACAATCCACATTGGGGACGTGTCCTATTCCGGTGGCCGTATGGGGGATAAACCCTCTATCAAACTCGCGGAACGCATGGACAGTTTTTCGCTGCCTCTTGGTCGCCTCAAGACAGGCACGCCGCCGCGCTTGGATGGGAAAACCATCGACTGGACGCAACTTGATATGCAGCCTGCCGATGATGATCCGGTACTGTTTTCATTTTTGTCGCGTTGCCCTTCGGCACGACAAATTGCGTGTGGTGTCACCCATACAAACGAAAAAACTCATGACATCATCCGTGAGAACCTGGAAAGATCGGCGATGTATGGCGGCCATATAGATGGCGTTGGCCCAAGATATTGCCCATCTATAGAAGACAAGATCGTGCGCTTTGCCGACAAGACATCACACCAGATCTTTCTGGAGCCTGAAAGTCTATCGGACGACATAATTTATCCAAACGGTATATCCACATCTCTGCCCGAGGATGTGCAGCTGGCATATGTTCGCTCGATCAGTGGACTGGAACATGCCGAGATTTGCCAACCGGGCTATGCGATCGAATATGATTATGTCGATCCACGATCATTGTCCTCAACACTTTCCATGAAATCCGTGCCGGGTCTGTATCTGGCTGGTCAAATAAATGGAACAACCGGGTATGAGGAAGCCGCCGCTCAGGGGCTGGTTGCCGGTTTGAACGCGGCGAGCGAGGTTTTGGGCAAGGAGCCGATCCAGTTCAGCCGATCCAACAGCTATATCGGTGTGATGATTGACGACCTCACCACGCGTGGCGTGACAGAGCCGTATCGCATGTTTACTTCGCGTGCGGAGTTCCGGCTATCGCTCCGGGCGGATAATGCGGATCAACGCTTGACGCCGCTGGGGATCACGTGGGGTTGCGTGCAGGCTGCCCGTCAGCAGGCATTTGATACAAAGATGTCCAAACTCCAGTCCGGGCGTGACCGGATCGCGAAACAGAGTTTTACGCCTAAAGATCTTTCGAAAGTCGGGATCAAGCTGAACCAAGATGGATCAAGGCGGACAGGTTTTCAGCTTTTGGCGTTCCCGGATGTTGATTTTAGCGCGCTTCTGCGACTTGATCCAAGCCTTGTGGACATTGAATCAGAGATCCGTTGCCAGCTGGAAAAGGACGCGCTTTATGCAAATTACATAGACCGTCAGCAACGCGATGTCGACATGCTCAAACGGGATGAAGCTCTTGAAATCCCGACAAATTTTGATTACTCGGCGATTGAAGGTTTGTCGAACGAACTCAAGGTCAAGTTGACGGCAACGAGGCCAGAGAACATAGCTCAGGCGGGACGGATTGACGGAATGACTCCGGCAGCACTGACACTGCTTCTAGGTCGGCTCCGGCAGGCCAAACGCCTGAAGATGGCATGACAGGGTTCGCGGGGTTTGATGTTTCACGTGAAACAATGGAGCGGCTTGAACTTTACGCAGAGCTTTTGCGAAAGTGGAACCCTCGCATAAATCTCGTATCCAAGACGACTATCCAAGAGCTATGGACCCGACATTTTCTTGATTCCGCTCAGCTCATCGAAATTGCGCCTCGTGTCAGCCGGTATTGGGTGGACCTTGGATCTGGCGGCGGATTCCCTGGTCTCGTTTTGTCCATAATCGGGCAAGAAAGAGGACTGCCGCGGCATGTTACCCTTGTCGAAAGCGACGCGCGCAAAGCTGCCTTTCTGCGAACAGTGATTCGAGAAGCGGATCTGCCAGCGCGGGTCATTAACGACCGCATTGAAAACATACCTGGTCTTGGGGCTGATGTGGTTTCCGCTCGGGCGCTCGCAGATCTGTGCAGTTTGATCGGATATGCCGACCAGCATCTTTTGCCGGGTGGCACGGCAATTTTCCCAAAGGGCGCAAGATGGGAGAAAGAACTTGCCGACGCGCAATCCAAGTGGAACTTTGCACACCGCCTTGATAAAAGCATAACAGAAGACGGTCCCGTCATCCTTTCCGTTACAGGAGTGTCCCGTGTCTGATCCGACGCGCCCCAACACAGCAAAAATCATTGCAATTGCCAATCAAAAGGGTGGTGTCGGCAAGACAACGACAACCATCAACCTTGGTGCGGCTTTGGCAGAAATTGGTTGCAAGGTGCTGATCATAGACCTTGATCCACAGGGCAACGCCTCTACCGGATTGGGTGTCGAAATAAAAGACCGGGATTATACGACATACGAGCTTTTGCTTGAAGAAATAGCGCTTGACGACGTTATTCAGCCAACGCAGCAGGATAATCTGAGCATTGTGCCAGCAACGGTTGATCTCAGCTCCGCGGATATGGAGCTTATATCCAACGAAAAGCGAAGTTTTCTGTTGTATGACGCGCTAAGACAGCCGGCCATGGATGCTTTTGGGTTCGATTTCATCCTGATCGATTGCCCTCCGTCGCTCAATCTATTGACAGTCAACGCGATGGTCGCCGCGCATTCCGTGCTGATCCCGCTTCAGTCGGAATTTTTCGCGTTGGAAGGCCTCTCTCAGTTGATGCTGAGCATCCGCGAAGTACGCCAATCGGCCAATCCTGATCTGCGGATCGAGGGTGTCGTGCTGACGATGTTTGACGGTCGTAACAATCTTTCCAGTCAGGTGGAGCAGGATGCGCGCGACAATCTTGGGGAACTGGTCTTTGAGACGCGGATTCCACGCAATGTCCGGGTCAGCGAAGCCCCGTCATATTCCGTTCCGGTCCTTGCCTATGATTCCACATCCAAGGGCGCAGTCGCGTATCGAGACCTGGCCCGTGAACTCATGAAAAACAATACGCGAAAAGCGGCGTAAAACGGAGGCCATCCATGGTTGAAAAACGAAACAAGCGTGGCTTGGGCCGTGGGTTATCCGCTCTGATGTCGGATGTTGCCGATAATCCTGGCACGCCCATAGAGGTGCCAAAACAACCTGATCGCACGCTGCCGATCGAGGCAATTGAACCGAACCCAGATCAGCCAAGACGCAGTTTCGATAGCAACGCACTTGAGGATCTCGCTGCGTCAATTCGGGAAAAGGGTGTTATCCAGCCTTTGATCGTACGACCCAGCCCACGAACTGAAAATGGTTTTGAGATCGTCGCCGGTGAACGACGTTGGCGTGCGGCGCAGATGGCGCAGTTGCACGAATTGCCGGTCCTGATCCGAGAATTTGACGACACCGAAGTGCTTGAAATCGCGATTATTGAAAACATCCAGCGCGCAGATCTGAACCCGGTCGAAGAGGCCGCCGGTTATGCACAGTTGATGGAAAAATTTGGCCACACCCAAGAAAAACTCGCAACTGCACTCGGCAAAAGCCGCAGTCATATCGCGAACGCGGTTCGCCTGCTTGGGTTGCCAAATGATGTGCAAACATTCTTGAAAGACGGATCGCTTTCCGCTGGCCATGCGCGAGCGTTAATCACGGCAGATGATCCGCTTGCCTTGGCCCGAAAAGTAATCAAAAGCGGGCTATCCGTTCGCGAAACTGAAAAACTGGTAAAGTCCGATGGCGAGAACATCTTTAATGGTGGCTCAAAGCCGGACAAACCAAAGTCTACGGGAAAAGACGCCGATACCAAGGCACTGGAAGGTGATCTTTCTGCCAATCTTGGGATGCCGGTGGCGTTGAACCACAAGTCTGGTAAAGAAAGTGGAAGTATCACGATCAGTTATGAAACCCTTGACCAGCTTGATGAGCTGTGTCGGCGGCTAAGCTCTTGATCAATCGGTTAAAAGTTCCTTGATCACGGTGTTCAGTATCATCCGTCCCTTTGTCGTGGTACGCAAACGGCCCTGCACAAGCTCAACCATATTCAGGTCTTGCAGATGTGATACCTTTTCGTGATCCAACGGGGTCGGACTCAGAGCCTCGAAACGCGCCAGATCAAGCCCTTCCCGCACGCGCAGACCCATCATGAGGTATTCGCCCGCCTGATCCTTTGATGATACGGGAACGCAGGATTTTTCGGGCTTACCCTGATCAACCATGGTCAGCCAGCGTTCTGGGTTCGACCATGCCTCGGTAGCATAGCGCTGTCCGTTCAGAGTGACACGCCCATGCGCCCCCGGACCGATCCCGATATAATCACCGTAGCTCCAATAAATCAGATTATGCCGGGATTCCGAACCGGTTTTTGCATGGTTAGAGACTTCATAGGCATTTAGACCCGCTTTTGAACAAAGCTCTTGTGTCATCTCATACATGTCTGCCGCTGTATCTTCATCCGGCAGGCCGGGCAATTTTCCCCGCTCGGCGCGGTCGCCGAACGCAGTACCCGGTTCGATTGTTAGTTGGTATAGTGATAGATGATCCACCGCCAGCTCCAACGCGCCCCGCAGTTCGGTACGCCAGGCGTCCAGCGTTTGATATTGCCGGGCATAGATAAGATCAAAGCTGACGCGATCGAAATATTCTTTTGCAATATCATACGCTTGATAGGCTTCGGCAACGGTGTGCAACCGTCCTAGGCGCTTGAGGTCCGTCTCGTTCAGGGCTTGGATACCCATAGATACGCGATTGACCCCCGCTTGTGCGTAACCGGCAAAGCGGCGAGCCTCCACAGAGCCGGGGTTTGCTTCAAGCGTGATCTCTAGATCGTTGGCAAGCGGCCAGAGCGCACGAATACGGCACAATATCGCCTCTACAATCTCAGGCGCCATAAGGCTGGGCGTGCCGCCACCCAAGAAAACAGAGTTCAGAACCCGCCTGGGCACAAGGGCCGCATACCGTTCAATCTCGGCCAGATAGGCTCGAAGCCAGCGGGATTGGTCGATTTCAGTTCTGACATGAGAGTTGAAATCGCAATATGGGCATTTGGCAGCGCAAAAGGGCCAATGCAGGTAAATTCCGAAACCGCCTGCGCGCCAATCCTCAGTCAAAGCAGCCCTTTACCAATCGTCTGAACGCATCGGCGCGGTGGCTGATCTCGTTCTTTGCCCATCGGTCCATCTCGGCAAAGGTGATGTCGTACCCGTCCGGTTGGAAGATCGGGTCATATCCATGCCCGTGATCCCCCCGCATTGGCCAAACGATCTGCCCATCAACGGTGCCGGGAAACACCTCGTCATGCGCATCTGGCCAGGCCATGACCAATGTACAGCAAAACCGCGCGCGCCACGGTTTCGGAGCGCCCTTTGCAATAAGCCAGTCATGTGCCTTGGTCATCGCCATCACAAAATCACGACCAGAGCCGGTTTCGGCCCAATCGGCTGTGTAAACGCCTGGAGCATTACCAAGCGCGGCAATCTCGATCCCGGAATCATCGCTCAACGCTGGCAGGCCTGTGGCCTTGGCCGCGGCATGAGCTTTGATCCGGGCATTGCCGATGAAACTGGTTTCCGTTTCGTCGGGTTCCGTGAGACCTTTTTCAGCTGCGCCGATTACCTTGACGCCAAAAGGTGCAAGCAACGTGGCGATCTCTTCCAGCTTGCCGGCGTTATGCGTCGCCACCAAAAGCGTATCGCCCTGGAATTTACGCACCGGTTGCCGCCTTTTGGGCCGCGACCAGCTCTGTCACACCTTTTTCCGCCAGGCCCATAAGCTCATCCATCTGGTCGCGAGAGAATGTTGCGCCTTCGGCACTCATCTGCACCTCGATCAATTGGCCGCTGCCAGTCATGATGAAATTCCCGTCGACACCTGCCACGCTGTCTTCCGGGTAATCCAGATCCAGAACCGGTTGACCAGCATAGATGCCACAGCTGACCGCCGCGACGGGGTCAAGCAACGGGTCGCTTGTGACATCCCCGGCTTTCATCAGCTTGTTCACCGCCAGCCGCAATGCGATCCACCCGCCGGTGATCGAGGCACAGCGCGTGCCGCCATCGGCCTGAATCACGTCACAATCAACGGTAATCTGCCGTTCGCCCAGCGCAACACGATCCACACCGGCGCGCAGGCTGCGCCCGATCAGCCGCTGGATTTCCACGGTGCGCCCGCCTTGCTTGCCCGCGGTTGCCTCGCGGCGCATGCGGCTGGTTGTCGAGCGGGGCAACATGCCATATTCCGCCGTAACCCAGCCAAGCCCAGACCCCTTGATAAACGGAGGCACGCGATCTTCGAGCGTCGCGGTGCATAGCACATGGGTGTCGCCGATCCGTATCATGCACGAACCTTCGGCATGTTTGGTCACGCTGGTCTCGATTGAAACCGCGCGCATTTCACTTAAGTCTCTACCTGAAGGCCGCATGCCGATACTCCTTTTCGCATGTTGCCGGGATACAAGGGCTTGAAACCCGTCCGCAACCCCGATTGACCTTTTGAGCGGGGCGTTTTTAATGGCAGACCGCAACAATCAGATTGAGCAGATGGAAAAAGCCCGTCAGATCCTTGAGGAGATGAACGACCGCTCGCGCGAAGTGTTCCGCCGCGTTGTCGAGGGGTATCTTGCGACCGGCGATCCCGTGGGCTCTCGCACGCTGACCCGCGACATGACAGAAAAGGTTTCAGCCGCGACGATCCGCAACGTCATGCAGGATCTGGAATATCTCGGCCTGCTTGATTCGCCACATGTTTCCGCGGGGCGGATACCTACGCAACAAGGGCTGCGCATGTTCGTCGACGGGCTGCTTGAGGTCGGTGATCTGGGTACCAGCGACCGCGAGATGATCGACGCGACGCTTGGCTCCAATTCGGACGATGTGTCCGATGCGCTGGATCGGATCGGGTCTGCCCTCTCGGGTGTGACACAGGGCGCGTCGCTTGTGCTTGCCCCGAAACATGAGGCCCCGATCAAGCATATCGAGTTTGTCTCGTTGGGACATGACCGGGCGCTTGTGGTGCTGGTCTTTGCTGACGGACATGTGGAAAATCGGATTTTCAATCCGCCGCCTGGCCAGACCCCCAGTTCGATGCGCGAAGCGGCGAATTTCCTGAATTCGCTGATCGAGGGCAAGACGCTGACGGATCTGCGCACCGTCATCACCCGTGAAATCGAATCACGGCGTCAAGAGATAGATCAGCTTGCTCATCAGCTGGTTGAAAGCGGCCTGGCCGTCTGGGAGGGCGAAGCGGACAATTACGAACGCCTTATCGTGCGCGGTCGTTCCAACCTGCTCAATGCCGGTACCGAGGAGGAAGACCTCGATCTAATCAAGACGCTCTTTGACGATCTGGAACGCAAGCGTGACATTGCCGAGTTTCTGGAGCTTACCGAGGAGGGCGCAGGCGTGCGTATTTTTATCGGTTCGGAAAACAAACTTTTCTCACTTTCGGGTTCCTCTTTGGTCGTCTCTCCATATATGAACGCAAACCGTAAGATCGTGGGTGCCGTGGGCGTGATTGGCCCGACCCGTTTGAACTATGGGCGGATTGTCCCGATCGTGGATTACACGGCGCAACTGGTGGGTAAACTCATTGCCGACCGAAGCTAAAGGTGAAGCATGGCTGACTCGAAAGAAGATCCCTTTCTCGATGATGTGGAAGAGGCCGAAGCACAAGAACAGGCGGCGTTGACCGAAGAGGATGCGCCCGACAGTCTTGAAGCGCAGCTTGACGATATGCGCGCCCAGCGCGATGCATTTCAGGACAAGTTTATGCGCGCCCTCGCCGATGCCGAGAACGCCCGCAAAAGGGCGGATAAGGATCGGCTCGAGGCGCAGAATTACGGTGGCTCGAAACTGGCGCGTGATATGTTGCCCGTTTTTGACAACATGAAACGCGCCGTCGAATCGGTGACGGACGAACAACGCACTGCGAATGCTGCTCTGATCGAAGGGATCGAGCTGACAATGCGAGAGTTGTTCAACGTGTTTGGTAAACACGGCATTCAGGTCATCGACCCACAGGTCGGTGACAAGTTCGACCCCAAGCATCATGAGGCGGTTTTCGAAGCCCCGGTTCCCGGAACGAAATCCGGCGAGATCATTCAGGTGTCCGCACAGGGTTTCATGCTGCATGACCGCATCCTGCGCCCCGCGCAGGTCGGCGTGTCGTCTTTCAAGGGCTGATACAAAGGTAGGGTGGGCAATCTGCCCACCCTACTCACCCAGGCTCTTCAATTCATAAATCAATTCCAAGGCGTCACGCGGGCTAAGGTCATCCGGCCGCACCGCTTTCAGACGTTCGGAAACGGGGCAGGGTTTCGCCTTGCTCTGCTCTGGTACCGGGTTTACCCGGAACAGGGGCAGATCGTCGATAAACGCTTCCCGCTTGCCCCCCGCCTCCCGCTCGCCTTTTTCCAACGCTTCGAGCACCACCCGCGCCCGCTCCACAACGGCACTTGGTAAACCGGCCAGCTTGGCCACCTGCACACCGTAGCTACGATCTGCGGCACCTTTTCGCATTTGGGGCAGGAAAATAACGTCGCCATCATGTTCCTTGACTGCGACGGTCGCATTTTCCACCCGGTCCAGCTTGTCGCTCAGATGCGTTAATTCATGGTAATGCGTTGCGAAAAGCGCGCGGCACCCATTGACCTCATGGAGGTTTTCCAAGGTCGCCCAGGCGATCGACAGGCCGTCATAGGTGGCCGTGCCGCGCCCGATCTCGTCCAGAATGACCAGCGCGTGATCATCCGCCTGATTCAGGATCGCGGCGGTTTCGACCATCTCGACCATGAATGTCGACCGCCCCCGCGCCAGATCGTCAGAGGCCCCAACCCGGCTGAAAAGCTGGCTGACCAAACCAATATGCGCCGAGCGCGCAGGCACAAAACCACCCATTTGGGCGAGAACCGCAATCAATGCGTTTTGCCGCAGGAACGTGGATTTGCCGGCCATGTTTGGCCCGGTTACCAACCAGATATCTGCCCCCTGCCCCAAGGCGCAGTCATTGGCGATAAAGCTGTTGCCGCCTTGCCGTTTCAACGCAGCCTCAACCACCGGATGCCGCCCGCCCTCGATCACCAACGCGCGGCTTTCATCCACCACTGGCCGACACCAATCCTCGGTTTGCGCAAGTTCGGCCAGCGCAAGCCCAAGGTCAATTTCCGACAGCGCCCTCGAGCATTGCAAAATCCGTGGCGCGTCATCCAGAATGGCGTGTCTTAGCGCCTGATAGAGCCGCTTTTCGATCTCAAGCGCCTGTCCGCCTGCATTCAGGATTCTGGTTTCCATTTCGCTTAATGGCACGGTGGTGAACCGCACCTGATTCGCAGTGGTCTGCCTATGCTTGAAGGTTTCGTTCAGTGGGGCTGACAGCATCTTTTCGGCATGGATCGCCGTTACCTCGATGAAATAGCCCAGAACGTTGTTATGCTTTATTTTCAGGCTCGTGATGCCGGTCTTTTGTGCGTATTCGGCCTGCATCGCCGCAATCACGCCGCGTCCCTCGTCGCGTAGTTTGCGCGCCTCATCCAATTCGGGCTCAAAACCCTCTGCTATGAATCCGCCATCGCGTGCCAATAGCGGCGGTTCTGCCACCAGCGCTTGATCCAAAAAGGCCAAAAGCGTGTCATGGCCTGTCAGATCCTGAGTCGCGCGGGCCAGCAAATCGGGCAGCTCGACCGCATCCAGCCGGCTGGCCAGATCCACAGCCTGCGTCAGCCCGTTGCGAATGGCGGCCAAATCTCGTGGACCCCCACGATCAAGACCAAGCCGGGACAGGGCCCGCTCCAGATCCGGCACCTTGCGCAGGCATTCCCGCAGATCCGCGCGTAAGCGGGTCTGTTCCACCGCAAAAGCCACCGCATCCTGACGGTCCTGCACTATGCTCAAGACGCGGCTTGGTCCGGAAATTCGCTGGTCAAGCAGCCGTCCGCCCCCGGCTGTTACCGTTCTGTCAACCGTTGCCAAAAGAGAGCCGCCACGCCCCCCTGACAGTGATTGTGTCAGTTCAAGGTTGCGCCGCGTGGCCCCGTCGACTTGCATGACACGCGACAGTGCCTCTCGTATTGGCGGTTGAAGCAGCGGCAATTTACCTTTTTGTGTGATCTCAAGATATTCGACGATGGCTCCCATCGCCGCGATGTCCGCGCGCTCGAAACTGCCGAAGGCTTCCAGCGTTTGTGTTCCAAACAGCGCGCAAAGCCGTCGTTCCGCACCGGCACTGTCAAATGCCGACCGTCCAAGCGGCGTGAGTGGGATATCTGTGTCCAACAGGACGTCGCTCAACCCCGGCTCGTCCCCATCCATGACAATCAGTTCACTGGGGGCAAGGCGCGCAAGTTCTGGTACCAGCCGGACCTCTGCCAATGGCATCACGTGAAATGCGCCGGTCGATATATCGACCCAGGCGAGTGCCGCCTTGTCGCGCAAACGGGCAAACGCGGCGAGAAAATTGTGCCGCCGTGCATCTAGCAAGCTGTCTTCGGTCAGCGTGCCTGGCGTGACAAGCCGCACCACATCGCGGTGAACCACGGATTTAGCGCCGCGCTTTTTTGCCTCTGCGGGATCTTCCATCTGCTCGCAAACCGCCACTCGAAATCCTTTACGGATCAGGGTCAGCAAATAACCCTCGGCGGAATGCACCGGGACGCCGCACATCGGGATATCCTGGCCAATATGCTTGCCGCGCTTCGTCAGGGCAATGTCCAGCGCCTCGGCGGCGGCAACCGCATCCTCAAAGAACAGCTCGTAGAAATCGCCCATCCGGTAGAACAGCAACGCGCCGGCATACCGGGCTTTGATCTCCAGATATTGCGCCATCATCGGCGTCACGGATACGTCCGTCCTGCTCACGCCTGCCCCCCTTTGACTACGTCGCAAACCCTACAAACTCGGGCTTGGGGGCGAAAGCCGAAACACTGTTCTGGTACGGTCAAGACGCTTATACAACACCGACTTTCAGCGATTTCGGGCTTTCAGGCGCGGTTTTGGACCCTGCCAATATGACAAATCCCGCGCAAAACGGCCATAAATTCTTTATGTCCAATTATATTCTGCCCCACTGTTTAACGATTTCCGCTGTCCTGTCAGGATGCAGTGGACCTGTTCGCAAAACTCGGGATCGCAGCAAGCGCTTTGGGCGTTGCAGGATACTAGCGCCGCCCAAAGCATGTTTTGCTGCGAAGAAGCTTATTTCAAGCGCCGGTCACGTGCTGCCAGAAGTTTAAGCCGCAGCGCGTTCAATTGGATGAAACCTGCCGCGTCTTTCTGATCATAGGCACCGGCGTCGTCTTCGAATGTGACATGCGCCTCCGAGTACAGCGAATGCTCGGACCAGCGCCCGACGATCCGCGCTGACCCTTTGTACAACTTGATCCGCACCGTGCCTGTGACATGCGCCTGCGAGTGGTCAATCGCTGCTTGCAGCATTTCACGCTCCGGACTGTACCAGAATCCGTTATAGATCAGCTCGGCATAACGGGGCATCAATTCATCCTTGAGATGCGCGGCGCCGCGGTCCAGCGTGATCTGTTCGATTCCGCGATGTGCCTCAAGCAGGATGGTCCCACCGGGTGTTTCGTAAATACCGCGGCTTTTCATGCCCACGAAGCGTCCTTCGACAAGGTCCAGCCGACCAACACCATGCTCGCCGCCCAATTCATTCAGCCGGGTCAGCAAGTTGGCGGGGCTAAGCGCGTCGCCATCGATGCTGACTGCATCGCCCTTTTCAAAACCGATCTCGATATATTGGGGCGTATCGGGAGCATCCTCGGGGTTGACCGTGCGTTGATAAACATGCTCGGGTGCCATCTCGGCCGGATCTTCCAGCGCCTTGCCCTCCGAAGAGGTGTGCAACAGGTTGGCATCCACCGAAAACGGTGCTTCGCCGCGCTTGTCCTTCGCAATCGGGATCTGGTTCTTTTCGGCAAAGTCGATCAGTCTGGTCCGGCTGGTCAGATCCCAGATGCGCCACGGCGCGATCACCTTGATATCGGGGTTCAGCGCGTAGGCAGCCAGTTCGAACCGCACCTGGTCGTTGCCCTTGCCCGTCGCGCCATGGGCCACCGCATCCGCGCCGGTTTCTGCGGCGATCTCGACCAGCCGCTTGGAAATAAGCGGCCGCGCGATGGACGTTCCAAGCAAATAAAGACCCTCGTAAACCGCGTTTGCACGGAACATCGGAAACACGAAATCGCGCACGAATTCTTCGCGGATATCCTCGATATAAATGTTCTCGGGTGCGATCCCCAGCAATTCCGCCTTGTCGCGCGCTGGGCCCAATTCCTCGCCCTGTCCCAGGTCGGCGGTAAAGGTGACCACCTCGCAGCCATATTCAGTCTGGAGCCATTTCAGGATGATCGAGGTATCAAGCCCCCCGGAATAGGCCAGAACGACTTTTTTGGGCGCAGTCATGGTCTTCCCCTTTTCGTGCCATATGCGCCCGGCGCTTAGCCGGTTTTCCCGGTTTGGGCAAGGCGCTGGACGGTCCACCCCTTGCCAGTGCTCGTACATTACGCCAATCAGGATGACATGACAGATTTTCCTACCTTGGCCCGTGTCGCCGAAACCCGGATGCGCCACGTCTTTGACCCCACTCCGCTCATGCGGAACGAGACATTGTCGCATAGGTATCAGGCGGACATCTACCTCAAACGCGAGGATCTCAGCCCGGTCCGTTCTTACAAGCTGCGCGGTGCCTTCAACGCCATGCGCAAGGCGACGGCCGGTGTCCCGGCGGACCTGCATTTCGTTTGCGCGAGTGCTGGAAATCACGCGCAGGGCGTTGCGTTCATGTGTCGGCATTTCGGTGTGCGTGGCACCGTTTTCATGCCTGTGACAACACCGCAGCAAAAAATCGGACAAACACGGAAGTTCGGGGGAGATAACATTGAGGTCCGTCTCGTTGGCGATTATTTCGACGATACCTTGGCGACTGCGCAAGCCTATTGCCTGCAAAACGCTGGACACTTCCTGTCGCCGTTCGATGATGAGGACGTGATCGAGGGGCAAGCCTCCGTCGCGGTCGAGATCGAGGCACAGTTGGGCCGCTTGCCCGACCGGGTGGTGCTGCCGGTGGGGGGTGGTGGCCTGTCCGCTGGAACGCGCAGTTATTTCGGGCCTGCAGTGCCCCTGACACTTGTGGAACCGGCGGGCGGTGCCTGTCTTGCGGCGGCACTGGCGGCAGGTACGCCAACCCGGCTTGCCCATGTCGACAGCTTTGCCGATGGTGCGGCGGTCGCGCAGATCGGCGCGCGCACCTTTACGCGGCTGCGCGATATCTGTCCTGCGGATGTCCGCGCGATAGACGAGGACCGGATCTGCCTCACGATGCTGGAAATGCTCAACATCGAGGGTATCGTGCTGGAACCTGCTGGCGCGCTTGCCGTCGATGTCCTCAAAGATATCGGGGACAGCATCAAGGGCCAGACGCTTGTCTGCGTCACATCTGGCGGCAATTTCGATTTCGAACGCCTGCCCGAGGTAAAGGAACGCGCCCAACGCTACGCCGGTCTCAAGAAATATTTCATTCTGCGTATGCCGCAGCGGCCCGGCGCATTGAAGGATTTCCTGACCATTCTTGGGCCAAGTGATGATATTGCGCGGTTTGAATACCTCAAGAAATCGGCGCGCAATTTCGGGTCCGTGCTGATCGGGATAGAGACGACGGATGCTGTCAATTTCGGGCGGATCGAAGCCGAAATGGCGCAAGCCGGCTTTGAGTATCGTGACATCACGACAGACACGATTCTAGCGGAATTCCTCATTTGATCACCCTGCTTTCCTGTTTGAAAGACCTGACAGGAATACGGCCCTGGATGCATCATAGATGGTCATGATTTTGGTGATGCTGCCAAAATCGGGCGCTCCACCTGCCGTGGCCGCCTCTGCCGTGCCACATAGATCTGAAAACTCGGCAAAACCGAGGTTGAGCGCGCTGCCCTTCAGAATGTGAAACCGTGCTTCCAGCCGTGCGGCATCGGTTTCCTGTGCCAGTCCGTCAATCTCTGCCGACATTTCGTCCAGAAACAGGGCGACGACCTCTTCAAACGCGTCTTCCCCGAGTTCGCTTTTTAAAACTTCAACCTGCGTCCAGTCGATCATGAAACGCTCCTTTCCAGATCATGGTGTCCACACGGTGCTTAAGAAGACGTGAAAGATTACTTTTTAAAGATTTCAATTGAAGGTTTCAGCCGGCGTTAACTTCTCTGGGGGTTATCTGTCTGAAAGTGATGTGACAGGTGATGTCTTGGGTTCGTTGACCAAACCAAAACCCGTGCCGGGGGCTGATACGCCGACGATGCAGACCGTGCTGGTTGTCGATGACAGCCTTGTTCAGCGCCGTATCGCCATCGCGTTTCTGGAAAAATGGGGGTTCGAAGTATGGGAAGCAGGCTCTGGTCATGACGCGCTTCGCATATGCCGGGAACGGCCGCCCGACCTCGTGCTTAGCGACTGGATGATGCCGGGCATGTCGGGTCTGGAATTCTGCCGCGCATTTCGGGCGCTTGGCCATGAGGACTACGGGTATTTTATCCTTTTGACCTCGAAAAGTGAAAAGGCCGAAGTGGCGCTGGGCCTTGATGCGGGCGCGGATGATTTCCTGACCAAGCCGGTGAACCCGGCGGAACTGCGCGCGCGGATCGCGGCGGGTGAGCGGATAATCCGTATGCAAAGACAATTGTCGGAAAAGAACCGGTTGATTGAATCCACCCTTCAGGAGCTGCAAACACTCTATGACTCTCTTGACAGTGACCTGCTTGAGGCCCGTAAACTGCAACAATCGCTGGTCAGCGCGCGGTTTCAGGACCTGGGCGTGGCCGAGCTTTCGCTGCTTTTGCGGTCTGCTGGTCATGTTGGGGGCGACCTTGTCGGTGCCTTTCCCGCAGGCAGCGACAGAATCGGCATCTATGCGATTGATGTGTCTGGTCACGGGGTCAGCTCTGCGTTGATGACGGCACGGCTGGCAGGATATCTGTCGTCTACCTCGCCTGATCAGAACATCGCGCTGACCGCGACGCCTGGAGGTGGCTACAGGCCGCGTCCGCCGCGAGAGACCGTTGCGCTCCTCAACCGCATGTTTCTGGGTGAAATCGAAACGGAGCATTATTTCACGCTTTTGCTCGCGGATGTAGACCTTGCTTCGGGTCGTATCACCATGGTGCAGGCGGGCCATCCCAGCCCGGCGATCCTGCGGCGCGGTGGCGGCGTGGAATTTGTGGGGACCGGTGGTCTGCCCGTCGGCCTGATCGAAGGTGCCGAATATCAACAGTTCGATATAACGCTGGCACCGGGGGACCGGCTTTTGATCCATTCAGATGGCATCGGCGAATGCACGGACCGGCAGGATTGTCAGCTTGGGGATCAAGGGTTGGCAGAGATGGTCTCGGGCCTCCGGCAAAGCCATGGGCTCGCCTTTCTGGAATCCCTGGTCTGGTCCTTGTCCGATTTTGCCGAAACAGACACGTTCGAGGATGATGTTTCTGCTGCCTTGCTGGATTTCAAAGGCCCCGCATCACAAGGCTTTTGAGAAAATGGCGATCGCCGGGATTGCCGACAAGCCGGGTCGCGTCGGCGATCCCGCGCCAGACCGCCTGATGATCCGGCTCGGACGGTGGCCCGATCCGGCGTGTTGGGAAGCCGATATAAATCAGGCAGATTTTTTCGGCCCAAAGATCGTATTCCGGCATGTAAACAAAGCGGCGGAATGCCCCCAGCCGTCGTGCGCGGCTGATTGACCAGCCTGTTTCCTCGAATACCTCGCGGTGCAGCGCGCGCAGCGGGGATTCACCCGGATCTATACCGCCGCCGGGTAACTGGAATTCCGGGGCCGGTCGCGCCTGATGGGTCAACAAGATCTGGTCGCCGCGCAACAATATGCCATAGGCCCCCGGACGCGGCCGATAGGATTGCTGCGGATCGGGCGCTTTGCCAAATCGTCTCATGTCGTCCCCTTGGCCCGTGGCTTGTTGCGCATAAGTAGATACGGTATGCCAATCCCCGGCGCACAAGGAAACCCCAATGACTCTTGGACAGAAAATCGCATGGGACGATACCATTCTCCCGTTCCAGCTCGACAATTCCGACATCCGTGGGCGGGTCGCACGGTTGGACGGCGCGTTGGACACAATCCTGTCCCAGCATGATTATCCGCCGCAGGTCGAGTCGCTGATCGCGGAAATGGCGCTTTTGACTGCGTTGATTGGCCAAACCATCAAGCTGCGCTGGAAACTCTCGCTTCAAGTCCAAAGCGAGGGACCGGTCCGGTTGATCGCGACAGATTATTTTGCCCCGACGCAAGAGGGCGAACCGGCAAATATACGTGCCTATGCCAGCTATGATGCCGACCGCATCACCGACGCTGCGCCCTTTACCCAGATCGGCGCGGGATATTTTGCCCTGTTGATCGACCAGGGCAAGGGAACCTCGCCCTATCAGGGGATTACGCCCATTGCGGGCGGCAGCCTGATGTCCTGCGCGGAATCCTATTTCGCCCAGTCTGAACAATTGCCCACGCGTTTTGCGCTCAGCTTTGGGAAATCCAAGGCACGCGGTGATGCAGCACAGTGGCGCGCCGGTGGGGTGTTGTTGCAACACATGCCCAAGGCGTCGCCCTTTGCCAATGGCGGGGGCAGTGGCGAAAACGGTCTGTTGACCGCGTCGGACATCGTCGGCGGTGACAACGAGGAAAACTGGATCCGGGCCAACACCTTGCTGGACACTGTCGAAGATCCCGAACTGATCGGGCCCACCGTGTCGCCCGCTGATCTTCTGGTGCGCCTGTTCCACGAAGAGTCCCCGCGTGTGTTCGACATGCAGCCGGTGCGCTTTGGCTGTACCTGCTCTGAGGATCGTCTTCGACACAGCCTGTCGATCTATCCTGCAAGCGATATCGCCGAGATGACGACAGATGACGGTATCGTTACCGCCGATTGCCAGTTCTGTGGCGCGCATTACCGCCTTGACCCCGCTACGTTGGGGGCCGAGGCGTCATCGGGCGCGGAACATGACAGTTGATCCGCTCGCACCTGTCTTTCGCGCGCTCGACAGGCCCCGTGCGCCATCCTCCGATTACGATCTGAACCCGGATACCATCCTGCCGGAGGGCCGCCGACTTCGCCCCGCCGGTGTGCTCGTGCCCATCGAGATCGTGGATGGCACCGCCCGCCTTTGGCTGACGAAACGGTCCTCCGCGTTGAAACATCACCCCGGGCAGGTGGCCTTTCCGGGCGGCAAACAGGAAGAGAGCGATGCGGATATCACCGCCGCTGCGCTGCGTGAAGCGTCAGAGGAAATTGGCCTGCATCCCGACAATGTCGAGGTGTTGGGAACGTGGTCTTGCCATGAAACAGTGACGAATTTCATCATGACCCCGATCCTTGGCCGTGTCCGGCAGCCTTTCAAGCCCATGCCCGAAACCGGCGAGGTTGACGAGGTGTTTTCCGTACCGCTTGATCATTTGCTTGATGCGGCGCGGTTCGGCATTCAGTACCGCCGCTGGCGTGGTGCGCGCCGCTATTACTTCGCGGTGCCATACGGACCCTATTACATCTGGGGCGCAACGGCGCGCATTCTGCGCTCGCTTGCGGATGCGGCAGGCCCATGACCCGGCTCACCGGCCCTTGGCTGACCGCGCCAGAAACCCAGCGTGTCTGCGCCATGCTCGAAGACGGCGGTCACGCGGCTTTCGTCGTTGGGGGATGCGTGCGCAACGAGCTTATGGGCGAACCGGTGGGCGATGTGGATATCGCCACCGACGCGCACCCGGACCGCGTGATCGCGCTCTCCAGCGCAGCGGGCTTGCGGCCCGTGCCCACCGGCCTTGATCATGGCACTGTCACGGTGATTGCCGATGGCACCCCGTTCGAGGTGACGACGTTTCGCAAGGACGTGCAGACCGATGGCCGCCACGCCGTGGTGGCCTTTGCCACCGATATCGCAAGCGACGCGCGTCGTCGCGATTTCACCGTGAACGCGCTTTATGCGCGCCGCGATGGCACCCTCTCTGATCCGCTTGGCGGGCTGGACGATGTGATGGCGCGGCGGATGCGGTTCATTGGGGACGCCGAAACCCGTATTCGCGAGGATTACCTGCGCATCCTGCGGTTTTTCCGGTTTCACGCGTGGTATGGCAATCCTGATCACGGGCTTGACGCGGACGGGCTTGCCGCCTGTGCGGTGTTGGCCGATGGCATCGACACCCTGTCAAAAGAGCGGATCGGCGCCGAGATGCGCAAGCTTTTGGCCGCTCCCGATCCTGCCCCGGCCATTGCAGCGATGCGTCACGCTGGCGTGCTGCGCCATGCGTTGCCGGGTGCCAGCGATGCGGCCTTGTCCCTGCTTGTTCACCTTGAAAGCGCCAACGCCATGACACCCGATCCGATCCGGCGGCTTGCCTGCCTGGGTGGTGAGGCCGTCGCGACCGACCTGCGTCTGAGCCGTGCCGAAGCGCGCGCATACGCGGATATTCGCGCCGCAGCGCTGAGCACGGCCCCTGCGCAGGAGCTTGGGTATCGCCTTGGCCCGGAAAAAGGCCGTGACGCGGTGGTGCTGCGCGCCGCGTTGCTGGAACAGCCCGTCGATGTGGCGCAACTGGCCGATATCACGCATGGCGCGCAGGCGATCTTTCCGGTCAAGGCAACCGACCTGATGCCCGATCTGTCAGGGCCTGAGCTTGGCGCAAGGCTCAAGTCGCTGGAAGAGGCGTGGATCGCCTCGGGTTTCGCGCTTGACCGTGCCGCGCTGCTGGACAGGGGGTAGACCGGTGTTCAAGTTTTTTGAAAACCTCGTCGATCCCTATTGCCCCTATATTGAACAGGCGACGCCGCCAACGCGGCTTTGGCCCTTCATGCGGGCCTATATGGGGCCGTTTCGCCGGGTGTTCTGGGCCACCGGGATCATGTCGATCCTTGTCGCGGCCATCGAGATCGGGCTGATCTATTACATGGGCCGCATGGTTGATATCCTGTCGGGCAGCCCGGCAGAGGTGTGGGCGGATTATGGGCTGGAAATCATCCTGGTTGCGCTTTTCATCCTGTTTCTGCGCCCGCTTGTTCAGGCGCTGGATGTGCTGCTGCTCAACAATGCGATCCTGCCCAATTTCGGCACGTTGATCCGCTGGCGCGCGCATCGCCATGTCCTGAACCAGTCCGTTGGCTGGTTTGAAAACGATTTCGCGGGGCGCATCGCCAACCGCATCATGCAGACGCCGCCAGCCGCGGGCGAAGCGGTGTTTCAGGTTTTTGACGCCATCACATTCGCGCTGGCCTATGTGGTTGGCGCGGCGCTGTTGCTTTGGGGGGCGGATCTGCGTCTGATCGTGCCGCTTGTGCTGTGGTTGGCTCTGTATATCCTGCTGGTGCGCTGGGTGATGCGCCGCGTCGCGCCCGCATCCAAGGCCGCGTCAGACGCGCGAAGCCTGGTCACGGGCCGTGTTGTGGACGCCTATACCAATATCCATTCGGTCAAGCTTTTCGCGCATTCCAAGCGGGAAACAGACTATGCCGGTGAGGCCATTGAACATGCGCGCCGTACCTTTCAGGCCGAGATGCGGATTTACACCACCATGGATGTGACACTTGTCACGCTCAACGGGCTGCTGATCGTTGGCGTCGTCGGCTGGGGCATCCTGTTGTGGTCCACCGGGCAAGCCAGCGTCGGTGTTGTCGCGGCCGCCACCGCGCTTACGCTGCGGCTCAATGCGATGACGGGGTGGATCATGTGGGCGCTCACCTCTTTCTTCCGCCAACTCGGCATCGTGGCCGAGGGCATGGAAACCATCGCGCAGCCCATCGACCTTGTGGATGCGCCGGACGCCAAACCGCTTGACCTGACAGAAGGGCAGATCGAACTGCGCGACCTGTCGCACCATTTCGGGCGGCAAAGCGGCGGTCTGGATCATGTGTCGCTAACCATTCGACCGGGCGAAAAGATCGGGCTTGTCGGGCGTTCCGGCGCTGGCAAATCGACCCTCGTAAAGCTGCTTTTGCGCTTTTACGATGCCGAGGACGGGCAGATCCTGATCGACAATCAGGATATTTCCAAGGTCACGCAGGACAGCCTTCGGGACAGTATCGGTATGGTGCAACAGGATAGCTTCCTTTTGCACCGGTCGGTGCGGGACAATATCCTGTATGCCCGCCCCGATGCGACCGAGACAGAGATGCTTGCCGCCGCGCACAAGGCAGAGGCGCATGAGTTCATCCTTGGTCTGGCCGATCCAGAGGGGCGCACCGGCTATGACGCGCATGTGGGCGAACGCGGCGTGAAACTGTCAGGCGGGCAACGCCAGCGGATCACGCTGGCCCGCGCGATACTCAAGGACGCACCCATTCTGCTGCTGGACGAGGCGACAAGCGCGCTGGACAGCGAGGTAGAGGCGGCCATCCAGACCACGCTTTATGGCATGATGGAGGGCAAGACAGTGATCGCCATCGCGCACCGGCTGTCTACCATCGCGCAGATGGATCGCATTATCGTGCTGGATCAGGGTCGAATCGTCGAAGAGGGCGATCATCAGGCCCTGCTGGCGCAGGGCGGGCTTTACGCGCGGTTCTGGGCACGGCAATCGGGCGGATTTCTCAATGCGGACGAACCGGCGGAGTAAACCATGACAGACCACCTGATCACGCGTCTGGGCCATCGCGGCGACGGCATTGCCGATGGGCCGGTTTTTGCACCACTGACCCTGCCGGGCGAACGGGTGACAGGGGATCTTGACGGGCAAAACCTATGCCGCGTCAAAATCGTCGAACCCTCCCCGGATCGTGTCGCGCCGCCCTGTCGGCATTTCAAATCCTGTGGCGGGTGCCAGCTTCAGCACGGCTCGGATGCGTTCGTTGCGGCATGGAAAACGGATGTGGTCGCGCGCGCGCTGGCTGCACAAGGGCTTGAGGCGGCAATAGAGCCTGTTTTTACCGTGGCTGCCGCGTCGCGCCGACGCGCCACGCTGTCCGCGCGCCGCACCAAGAAAGGCGCGCTTGCCGGTTTTCACGCGCGCGCGTCGGATGTGCTGGTCGAGATCCCGGACTGCCGCCTTCTGGACCCCCGCCTTATGGCAGCCCTGCCCGTGGCCGAGGCGCTGGCCATCGTCGGCAGCAGCCGCAAGGCAGAGCTTGATGTGGCCGCCACGCTGTCTGACGCGGGGCTCGATATCCGTGTCGCGGGCGGCAAGCCGCTCGACGCGCCCTTGCGGGTCGCGCTCGCAAGTCTGGCCGATACCCATGATCTTGCGCGTCTCGCCTGGGATGACGAGACGATCGTGACCCGGCGCGCGCCCGAACAGATGTTCGGGGATATCCGCGTCGTGCCGCCTGCCGGGGCGTTTCTTCAGGCGACCAAAGCCTCGGAAATCGCCCTGACCGAGGCGGTTCGCGGCATCATCGGCTCTGCACGCCATGTGCTGGATCTTTTTGCGGGCTGCGGTACGTTTGCGTTGCCCTTGTCACGACACGCGCCGGTCCATGCGGTCGAGACCAGCGCCGAGATGCTCGCCGCGCTCGATCATGGCTGGCGCATGGCGGACCGGGTCAAGACGGTGACCACCGAGATGCGTGATCTGTTCCGCCAGCCCCTTGTCACGCAAGAGCTGGACCGTTTCGACGCGGTGGTGCTTGATCCGCCTCGTGCCGGGGCAGAGGCGCAAGCCGCGCAACTTGCCTATGCCGCACCTGCCCGGATCGCCTACGTTTCCTGCAACCCTGTTAGTTTTGCGCGCGATGCCGCCATCCTGTGCGCGGGCGGTTATATGCTTGACCATGTGCAGCCCGTCGATCAGTTTCGCTGGTCCGCCCACGTGGAGCTTGTGGCGCAGTTCACGCGGAAAACGTAGGTGGGCTGAAATCTTCGGTGACCGGGGTGAATTAACGGGATAGATTGCCCAAAAGAGCAGTTAAAGCGTTTCGCCTTTAACCCGAGACATCGGCTAAAGGCGGAACGCGTGCAACGATCTGTTGGAGCAATGCGTTTCGTGAAACGCTTTAAAAGAGACATCCCCGATGCGCCTCGTCAAGTATCTGTGCCTTGTTCTGTCGCTTGCGCTGGCGACGGGATGCGGATCGAAATTCAAAACCTATCATGGGCCAGAGGTCACCCGCGTGCTCGTCTACAAGGGCGACCGCAGGATGCATCTTTTGCATCATGATCGGGTGCTCAAATCCTACCGGATCGACCTTGGTTTTGCGGCCGAAGGGCCCAAGCAGTTCGAAGGGGATGGAAAAACGCCCGAAGGCGATTATTTCATCGACCGCCGCAATCCTGCCAGCGCTTTTCACTTGTCCATCGGCATTTCCTATCCGAACGCCGAGGATATCGCCCGCGCGCGCGCCGCCGGCAAGAAACCCGGCGGCGATATTTTCATCCATGGACGGCCAAACCGGAAAAAACGGGGAAACGGGCGTGATTGGACAGCCGGGTGTATCGCGGTCACGGATCGCCAGATGGAAGATATCTATGCGATGGTCAGGGACGGTACACCGATCACGATCTTCCCGTGACCGGACGTGTCATTTACCCATGACCAAGGTCCACCACAGCTTGCCATTGTCCTCCTGAAGCCAGGCAAAGCCCATGTCGCGGGCATCGGGGGCCATGATGACCTCGCGCGTGGCGGGTTCTCGCATCCAGGCGGCCAGTGTTTCCAGCTCTGTTTCGTAGGTTTCCGAAATTGCCTCGCCGACCAGAGCGCCCGTGTATCCAACCCGACGAACCCGGTCGATCGGAGAGGACCCATCAGACCCGAAATGCCACGGCCGGTTCTGCACCGACATGTCGCGTGAATGGGTCGCTGCCGCGGCATTCAGCTGTGCGTTCAGCTTTACAGGCTGGGTGCCCTCTGCCTGACGCAGGGTGTTGACCGAGTCGAGCATCCGGAACTGGATGCGGGCGGTATCACCGTCGCGTATCCGGTAGACCTTGGGCAGTGGCTTGCCATCAGACCCAAGTTGCGGCTGCGACGGTGGTGGCGCGGCACAGGCTGACAACAGGACAAGGGCCGAAAAAAGCAGGCTGAAGATGCGTGTCATATGGGTCCGCCAGACATTATATTGCAGTATCTTTCCGTTTACCGCCCTAGCGTGACGATTCAAACCCACATGCGTGCATCCTTGCCCAATGATACGGGTTTGAATTGCGACTGAGGCTTTCGCGCCATATGATCTCAGTGGAATTCACGGCCCCCATACGGAGAATGACCATGGCAAAGGTAAGCAAAACGGTGAGCCGCCGTGTCTTTCTGGCTGGTAGCGCGGCGTCGATCGGTTTTCCCGCAGTGGCGCAGAATGCCAATGTCAACGGCGCTGATACGGTGGAAATTGAAAGGGACGTGACGGAAACGGTCCGCCGCAACATTTCCAGCTTTCGGTCGTTGGACTGGCGCCCGTATTTCTCTGACCTGAACAACGGTGCCGTACTCGTTGATATTTCCTCTCGTGCGCTGCATTTCTGGGGCGAGGATGGCCAGACTTACAAACTGTACCCGTCCAGCGTGCCCCTGACAGAGGATCTGACGCGGCGCGGGCGTACCCGTGTGATCCGCAAGGTTGTCGGCCCCGACTGGCGCCCGACGCCCGCGATGCTCAAGCGGAATCCCGATTGGCCTCCTTATGTGCCGCCCGGTCCGGACAACCCGCTTGGCACCCATGCGCTTTACCTAAGCTGGACCTATTACCGCATCCATGGCACCCACGATACGCGCAAGATCGGGCGACGGTCCTCGAACGGTTGCATTGGGCTTTATAACGAACATATAGAAGAGCTTTTCGCCCTGACGAAAGTGGGCACTCAGGTGTTGCTTATTTGACGAAACAAGGCCCGTTTCTGCAATGCGGCCAGCAAGATGCGTTTGCAATCGCGCTTTTTGCTGCTTAGACGATCTCACGAGGTAAGTCTTGGGTGCTTGCCGTCTTTCATGGCGGTAAGCCTACATCTGGAGGATAATATGAAGAAACTCGTTCTCGCCGCTGCGTTCTCGGCTGCTGCAACTGCTGGCTTTGCCGGCAACATGGAAGAGCCCGTAATGGAGGCACCCGTCGTCGTCGAAGAAGCCAACGCAAGCTCGTCTGCTGCTGGCATCTGGGTGCCGCTGGTTCTGCTCGCCATCGTTGCGGCTGTTGTTGCAGCTGACTAAGGCATTAGCCAAACGCTCAGGCGTTTGGCGATTTGAACACACGAAAAAGGCAGCGGTTTCCGCTGCCTTTTTCAGTTTGTCCAAGCAAACTAGCCTGACTGATTTTGCACTCAGTCGACCCACCCTTTCAGGTTGGTTTCGATGATCTGCGTCAGCGCCTTGATATGCGGGGCGCTGTCGTTAAGGCATGGGATATACAGGAATTCTTCGCCGCCCGCTTCCTCGAAACTTTCCTTGATCTCTTCGTTGATCTCCTCAAGCGTCTCGATGCAATCGGCGGAAAACGCGGGCGCCATTACGGCGATCTTCTTTTTGCCTTCTTCGGCCAGCTTGGCCACATGCTCTACCGTGTAGGGGCGCAGCCATTCCTCGGGGCCGAACACCGACTGGAATGTCGTGGTGATCTGAGTGTCGTCCCAACCCAGCCGCTCTTTCAGCAGGCGCGTCGTCTTTTGGCACTGACAGTGATAGGGGTCGCCCTGCTTGAGATAGCGTTGCGGCATCCCGTGATAGGACACGACCAGGATCTCGGGCCGGTCCTCTTCCTTGGCATAGGCTTCTTCCACCGACTGGGCGAGCGCCTCGATATATTCGGGATTCTGGAAATAAGGCTCCACCGTGCGGGCCGTCGGCTGCCATGTTTCGTCCATCAATGCACGAAAGAATTGATCATTCGCAGTGGCAGACGTTGCGCCCGCGTAATGCGGATAAAGCGGAAAGAACAGGATCCGGGTGCAACCGGCTTCTGTCATCTCGCGGACCTTGGACTTGGTCGAGGGATTGCCGTAGCGCATACAGAAATCCACCATAAGATCGTCACCATGCCGGGCCTGAAGCTCTGCCGCCAGCTTTTCGGTCTGGTCGCGGGTGATGGTCATCAGGGGGCTTTCGCCCTTTTCTTCGTTCCAGATGGATTTGTACGCTTCGCCGCTGGTAAAGGGACGCTTGGTCAGGATGACAAGCTGCAAAAGCGGCTGCCACAGCCACGGCGAATAGTCGATCACGCGGCGATCCGACAGGAATTCATTGAGATACCGACGCATCGGCCAGTAGGAATGATCGTCCGGCGTGCCAAGATTGGCGAGAAGAACGCCTGTTTTCGCCTTGGGAATCGCGGGGTGATCGCTCGGCGCGTGAACGGGGCAGGTCGCTATCTTGTCTTGCGCATCGAACATGACGGATCGCTCTTCGTTGTTTTTCTGATCACGCAGGACATAAAGGCTTCGGCAAGATCGTCAATCTTTGAGCGTCGATTCCCGCGTCCCAAGCGCCTCTGCGAGACGTGTTGCCGCAGATCCGGGCCGAAGTGGCTGAGGCTGGCTGTCCGCCGGGGACCATCCGGTGAGGGTAATGAACTCGAATGACGCCGGTACGCGGCCCAGAGAATCACCGTGGGTCTGCACGTAAAGATTGCAAGCGCGCATCAAAACGTCCCGCCGCATGAAATTGCGGGGCCGCGCGGCCAACGCGCTGGTTTCTCCCATCGCGCGCAAATCCCGCATCAGGCGCAGGGGATCGCCATAAGAGGCGGTCAACGTGAAACTGTCCGCCACCGGAAGCGCGAATCCCGCACGTTGCAACAACCCGCCCAGATCGCGGATTTCGCCCATTGGTGCCACGCGTGGGCTTAGCCCGCCGCGCAGATCCGATTCCGCCTGCGCCAACGCGCTGCGCAGCTCATGCAGGGTCTGACCGCCGAAAAAGACACCAAGGAAAAGCCCATCGGGCTTCAGCGCGCGCCGCGCCTGTATCAGTTGTCCAACCGGGTCATCGGCCCAGTGAAGGCAAAGCGCGTGGATCACCAGATCATGCGCGCCTTCTACGGCGTTCAGGGTTTCCTCGTCCCCGATATGCACAGCATCGTCAAAGCGGCTCTGCCACAGGCGGGGAAAACCGCTGATGATCAGCGGCGCGTTAAAGGATTTGTTAACCATAGAGAGCCGATCCTCGACCTCGTCGATGGCGGCATGGTGCAGAAACAGATCTGCCATGTCCCCGGCGCGGCGGCGGTTTCGCATCAGGGCGGGTCTGTCGGTCAGGCTACGAGACATGCGGGAACAGATAGAATGCCTCACCCGGCAATTCAAACGGTGATACATGTCATTTACCCGCCGCGCTGCACGCTTTGCGGTGGCCTCGTGGCAAGCGATCATGCGCTTTGCGGTCCGTGCTGGCGTGATACGCCGGTGATAACGGGTCTGGTTTGCGATGCTTGCGGCGTGCCCCTGCCCGGCGAGCATGGTGGCAGTGCCGAACATTGCGACGCCTGTCTTGCCTACGCCAGGCCCTGGGCCCATGGGCGCGCCGCGCTGCTTTACCGTGACAATGGCCGCCGCCTGGTGTTGGCGTTGAAATATGGCGACCGACACGAAATCGTGCATCTTGCAAGCCGCTGGATGGCGCAGTCAGCCCGCCCGTTGCTGACCGAAAACACCCTGATCGTGCCTGTGCCGCTCCACCGGCTGCGGCTGTTGCGCCGGCGCTTCAACCAATCGGCGCTTTTGGCGCAGGGCCTTGCCCGGCGGACGGGCCACGCCACCTGCCCTGATCTGCTTTTGCGGCACAAATCCACGCCGAAACTGGATGGGATGGGCGCGCAGACGCGCTTTGCCACACTGGATAGCACCATTTGCGTGCATCCGCGTCGTGCGCATCTTTTGCAGGACCGCGACGTTTTGCTGATCGACGATGTGATGACATCAGGTGCCACGCTGTCGGCGTGTACACAGGCCTGTCATGCGGCTGGCGCGGCTCGGGTTTGTATACTGACACTGGCGCGTGTCGCCCGAGATGCCTAAATAGGCTGGAAACGGCCAAAAGGTGTTTCATATGACTGTCGAAATCTACTCCTCCCCGCTGTGTGGCTTTTGCCATGCCGCAAAGCGCCTGCTGTCTCAAAAGGGCGTCAGCTTTTCTGAAATCGACGTGCTGGTCGATCCGGCGCGCAAGCCCGAGATGATCGAGCGCGCCAATGGCCAGCGCACGGTGCCGCAGATCTTTATCGACGGCACCCATGTGGGTGGGTGTGACGAGCTTTATGCGCTCGAGCGCGACGGCAAGCTGGACGCCATGCTATCAGCATGAAAGCGGGCCTGATCCAGCTCAACAGCGGCGACGATCCCACGGCCAACCTGCCAGTCACCCTTGATCTGATACGGCAGGCGGCGGGCAAGGGGGCTGATATCGTCCTGACACCCGAGGTGACGAACTGCGTCTCGGCCAGCCGCGCGCATCAGATCTCGGTGCTGCAACATCAGGACGATGACATCACCCTCGCGGCCCTGCGGCAAGAGGCCGGGGCGCTGGGCATCTGGCTTTTGATCGGGTCGCTCGCGCTGAAAACGGACGATCCCGACGGGCGCTTTGCCAATCGCTCTTTCCTGATCGACCCGTCGGGCGGCATCGCCGCATGGTATGACAAGATCCACATGTTCGATGTCACCGTGTCTGACACCGAAAGCTACCGCGAATCAGCCGGGTATCGCCCAGGCGACCGCGCGGTGCTTTGCCCGACACCCCTGGGCCGGATCGGGCTGACCATCTGCTACGACATCCGCTTTCCCGCCCTTTACCGGACATTGGCACAGGCGGGGGCCGAGATCCTGACGGTTCCATCCGCATTTTCGCCTGTCACCGGCGCGGCGCATTGGCAAAGCCTGTTGCGGGCCCGTGCGATCGAGACGGGGTGCTATGTTCTGGCCCCTGCGCAAACCGGCATCCATGCTGCATCGCAGGGCAAATCCCGCGAAACCCACGGGCATAGCCTTGCCGTTGGGCCATGGGGCGACCTATTGGCAGATGCGGGAACGGCACCGGGTGTGGTAGTGGTTGACGTGGCGCGTGATCAGGTCATCGAGGCGCGTCGCCGTATTCCGTCCCTGAATGCCCGGAGGCCCTATTAAGACCCGTCATGACGGATAATTCCATCCACTCTCTCGCGGTCACGTTCTTCAGTGAAATCCTGACAACAGAGCAACTGATCCGCGCCAAGCTAAGCAAGGTACTGCCCAAGGGCATGGAAATTTCGCATTTTTCCGTGCTCAATCACCTTGCGCGTGTCGCCGATGAACGCAGCCCGGCGCAGCTTGCCCGCAGTTTTCATGTCACGCGTGGCGCGATGACCAACACGCTCAACAAACTGGAATGGGCGGGCTATGTGCATATCCGTCCCGATTGGGACGATGCCCGCCGCAAGATGGTCGCGATCAGTCCCGCGGGGCTGCGTGCGCGGGATGCCGCGATATCGGCCATCACGCCGGTGATCGGTGACATGGTGTCTGACCTTGGCGACGAGAAATTCCGCGCCACGCTGCCTGTCCTGCGCGAATTGCGCCTCAAACTTGAGGAGGGGGCGTAGTCGTCAAGCGGGCTTCAGGCTGGCTGTGACGTAATTCACGCTCAGGTCACGGTCCGACAGCGACCACGCCCATCTGACCGGATGAAACACAAAGCCTTTCTTGTCCACCGGGGTCAAACCGGCTTGCTGCAACAGCGTATAAAGCTCGTCCGGCGTGATGAATTTGCGCCAGTCATGGGTGCCTTTGGGAAGCCACCGCATGACATGCTCTGCCCCCACGATCGCCACGGCATAGCTTTTGGGATTGCGGTTGATCGTCGAACACAGGTGAAGTCCGCCGGGCTTCAATAGCTGTCGGCACGCGGTAAGAAAGGCCAGCGGATCGGCCACATGCTCTACCACTTCCATGTTCAGCACCACGTCGAACTGCTCTCCGGCTTCGGCCAATGCTTCGGCGCTGGTATGACGATAATCTATCGTCAGCCCCGATTGCGCGGCATGGATCTGCGCGACCGGGATATTGCCCGCCGCGGCATCCGCGCCGACCACATCCGCCCCAAGCCGTGCCATCGGCTCGCTCAACAGGCCCCCGCCACAGCCGATATCCAGAATGCGCAGGCCCGCAAAGGGACTATCCTGCCCCAGATCCCGGTCGAACTCTGCGGCGATCTGTCCCGTGATGTAATCCAGACGGCATGGGTTGAGCATGTGAAGCGGCTTGAACTTGCCCTGAGGATCCCACCATTCGGCGGCCATTGCCTCGAATTTGGCGACCTCCTGGGCATCTATCGTGGTCTGACCGGGTTGCATTCTGCTCTCCATGTGCTCAATTGCCATAATCACCCTATATAGGTCGGCATGGATAAATTCTCGGGTCAGAAAAACGCAACGCAATTCCTATATCCCGCGCTCGAACCCTTCGATCGCAGGATGATGGATGTTGGCGACGGGCACCAGATCTATGTCGAACAGTCTGGTGCCAGAGACGGGATTCCCGTCGTTGTCCTCCATGGTGGGCCGGGCGGCGGGTGCAGCCCCGCGATGCGCCGCTATTTCGACCCGCGTCATTACCGGATCATCCTGTTCGATCAGCGCGGCTGCGGGCGGTCCAAACCCCATGCCAGTGTCGAACATAACACCACATGGCATCTGGTGGCGGATACCGAATGCATCCGCGAGGCGCTGGGCATCGACGCCTGGATCGTTTTCGGCGGAAGCTGGGGCGCAACACTGGCGCTGGTCTATGCCCAAAGCCACCCCGAGCGGGTCAAGCACCTTGTGTTGCGCGGCGTCTTCACCATGACCAAGGCAGAGTTGGACTGGTTCTATGGCGGTGGCGCGGGCCGGTTCTGGCCGGAAACGTGGAAACGCTTTCAGGCGCTCGTGCCCGAAGACGAACGCGACGACATGATTGTCGCCTATCACAAGCGGCTCTTTTCCGGCGACCGCGCCGAGGAAGTGCGTTTCGCCAAAGCATGGAGCAGTTGGGAAAACGCGCTCGCAACGGTGCAATCGACCGGGCAGGGCGGTGATAGCCCGGCGGAATATGCCCGCGCCTTTGCGCGGCTGGAAAACCACTATTTCCGGCATGGCGGATTTCTGGGTCAGGATGGGTATATCTATGACCACATGCCGCGGATCGCCCATATCCCGGGCATCATCGTGCAGGGCCGCTACGACATGATCTGCCCGCCTGATTCGGCCTATCGCCTTGCGGGGCTCTGGCCGCGCGTCGATCTGCGTATCATCGGCATGGCGGGTCACGCGCTGTCGGAACCGGGTATCAGCGAAGAACTGGTGCGCGCGATGGACCGGATCGCAAGGCTTTACTGACAACAGACCACCGGGACCATGCGTTGCGGTTTCACCGCCATGCCCTGCTGTGCTTGGGGGCTTGCAGACTCATCCCATCGGGCGTATACGCCCAATCAACAGCGGCGTCGCCGGGTTCACCCGACGGCTCCACCGGGAAATTCCAACGGGCCGCGCGCCCGTTTTTTTGTGCTTGAAAGACTCATGACCAACGACCTGATCGCCAAGACCGCAATGGATCGCCGCATGGCCGAGATCATCACGCCCGTGATCGAGGACATGGGATATGAACTCGTGCGCGTGCGTCTGATGGGTGGCAAGGTCGCGACCCTGCAAGTCATGGCCGACAAGCCCGAGGGCGGGATCGAGGTGGATGATTGCGCCCGGATCTCGACCGCCATCAGCGCGGTTCTGGATGTCGAGGATCCGATCCTTGACGCCTACACGCTCGAAGTCTCCAGCCCGGGTATCGACCGCCCCCTCACCCGCCTCAAGGATTTCGAGGAATTCGAAGGCTACGAGGCCAAGCTGGAAACGAACGACCTCATCGACGGGCGCAAGCGTTTCAAGGGTGTGCTGACCGGCGTCGAGGGGGACGAGGTTCTGATCAATATCGAAGAAGGCACCGTCGGGCTGCAATTCGACTGGTTGTCCGATGCCAAGCTTGTCCTGACCGACGAGCTTATCCGCGACATGCTGAAGGCGCGCAAGGATGCGGGCATTCTGAACGAAGACAGCTTCGACGACATCGAGGCCGACGGGCCCCAGGAGGACTAAAGACAATGGCTATCACCTCTGCGAACCAGCTTGAACTCTTGCAAACCGCCGAAGCGGTGGCGCGCGAAAAGATGATCGACCCCGGTCTCGTGATCGAGGCCATGGAAGAAAGCCTCGCCCGTGCGGCCAAATCCCGCTACGGCGCGGAAATGGACATCCGCGTGTCCATCGACCGCAAGACGGGCCGCGCTCATTTCACCCGCGTCCGCACCGTGGTCGAGGAAGAAGAGCTTGAGAATTATCAGGCAGAGATGACCGTCGATCAGGCGAAACAGTATCTCGAAGACCCCAAGATCGGTGACACTTTCGTCGAGGAAGTGCCCCCCGTGGACATGGGCCGCATCGCCGCCCAATCGGCCAAGCAGGTGATCCTTCAAAAGGTCCGCGAGGCCGAACGCGACCGCCAGTTCGAGGAATTCAAGGACCGCGCCGGCACCATCATCAACGGTGTCGTCAAGCGCGAGGAATACGGCAACGTCATCGTCGATGTGGGCCGTGGCGAGGCGATCCTGCGCCGCAATGAAAAAATCGGGCGCGAGGCGTATCGCCCCAATGACCGTATCCGCTGCTACATCAAGGATGTCCGCCGCGAGGCGCGCGGCCCGCAGATCTTCCTAAGCCGCACCGCGCCCGAATTCATGGCCGAGCTTTTCAAGATGGAAGTGCCCGAAATCTACGACGGCATCATCGAAATCAAGGCCGTCGCTCGTGATCCCGGCTCCCGCGCAAAGATCGCCGTCATCTCCTATGACAGCTCGATCGACCCGGTCGGCGCCTGCGTCGGTATGCGTGGTAGCCGCGTGCAGGCCGTTGTGAACGAGCTGCAAGGCGAAAAGATCGACATCATCCCGTGGAACGAAGATCAGCCGACCTTCCTTGTCAACGCGCTGCAACCCGCCGAGGTCAGCAAGGTGGTGCTTGACGAAGAAGCAGAGCGAATCGAGGTGGTTGTGCCCGAAGAGCAGCTTTCGCTTGCGATTGGTCGCCGCGGCCAGAACGTGCGCCTTGCGTCGCAACTGACCGGCCTTGATATCGACATCATGACCGAGGTCGAGGATAGCGAGCGCCGTCAGAAAGAATTCGAAGAGCGCACGCGTCTCTTCATGGATACGCTCGATCTGGACGAATTCTTTGCCCAGCTTCTGGTCTCCGAAGGGTTCACCAACCTTGATGAGGTCGCCTATGTCGAGATCGACGAGCTTCTGGTGATCGACGGTGTCGACGAGGACACCGCGAACGAGCTTCAGGCCCGTGCGCGCGATATTCTCGAAGCACAGACCAAGGCGGCGCTTGAAAAGGCGCGGGAACTGGGTGCCGAGGACAGCCTTATTGAATTTGAGGGGCTGACACCCCAAATGGCGGTTGCACTGGCCGAGGATGGCGTCAAAACGCTGGAGGATTTCGCGACCTGCGCCGACTGGGAGCTGGCCGGCGGCTGGACCACGGTCAATGGCGAGCGGGTCAAGGACGAGGGCCTGCTGGAACCGTTCGAGATTTCGCTCGAAGAAGCGCAGGACATGGTGATGACGGCCCGCGTGATGCTCGGCTGGGTGGACCCGACGGAACTGCAAGACGACGCCGGGGAAACACAGGCCGCAGACGACGAAGACGACCAGCCACAGGAGGCCGGGGCCTGATCCTTCGGGGCGTGGGCTGAACCTGATGGGGCGCGGTGGGCAAACCAACGACCGGGAAGCCGGTCCAGAGCGTAAATGCATCGCCACGGGCGAGGTGCAGCCGAAATTCGGATTGATCCGGTTCGGGATCTCGCCCGATGGTCAAGTGGTGCCGGATGTGCTAGAAAAGCTTCCCGGACGCGGCATCTGGGTCAGTGCGGATCGCGCGGCGATGGAAAAGGCCATGAAAAAGGGTCTTTTCGCGCGCGCGGCTAAACAGGCCGTTCAGGTGCCTGAAAACCTGATCGCAACGGTAGAGGCGCAATTGGCGGCCCGTGTCGTCAATCTGATCAGCCTCATGCGCAAGGGCGGACATGCCGTTTCGGGCTATGAGCGGGTCAAGGATTGGCTGGCCAAGGATGAGGCCGAGGTTCTGATTCAGGCGCATGACGGCTCCGAACGGGGCAAATCGAAGCTCAGCACGCCCTATGGCGGATCCTGGATCGGATGGCTGAGCGCGGATGAACTGGGACAGGCCTTCGGGCGGCAAAGCACGATCCACGCGGCACTGGGTGCTGGCGGTTTGTGCCAACGTGTTGTAGAGGAGGCGGCAAGACTTAAAGGCTTGCGCGTCTCGGACGGGGATAAGCCCCGCCGGAAAGGAAGTTGAACCATATGAGCGACAACGACGGAAAGAAAACTCTGGGTGTGCGCAGCGGTCCTCGTGCGGGGAACGTGAAGCAAAGCTTCAGCCATGGGCGCACCAAGAACGTCGTGGTGGAGACAAAGCGCAAACGGATCGTGAAGCCCAAGCCGGGTGCCGCGCCGGGTGCAGCCAACAAGACAGTGAACCTACCGGATTCCACGCGCAGGCCGGCTGGCATTTCGGACACCGAAATGGAACGCCGCATGAAAGCCCTGGCCGCGGCCAAGGAACGTGAGGTCGAAGAAGCCGCCAAGCGCGAAGCCGAGGAAAAAGCCCGCGACGCAGAGCGTCAGCGCCGCCGCGAAGAGGCCGAGGCCAAGGAACGCGAACAGCGCGAGGCCGAGGAACGCGCCAAAGCCAAGGCCGAGGAAGAGGCCCGCAAAAAGCGCGAGGCCGAAACCGCGACCAAACAAGCCGCGGCTACGCCCCCGCCTCCCGACGAGCCGGGCGCCAAGCAGGACCGCACCATCAAACAGGCGCCGCGCAAGCCCGAACGCACCGACCGCGACGATAGCAAAAGTCGTGGCAAGGGCCGTGACGATGGCGGTCGCCGTGGCGGAAAACTGACGCTGAATCAGGCACTTTCCGGTGGCGAAGGCGGTCGTCAGAAATCCATGGCCGCGATGAAGCGCAAGCAGGAACGCGCCCGGCAAAAGGCCATGGGCGGTGCGCAGGAGCGCGAAAAGGTTGTCCGCGACGTGCAGCTTCCTGAAACCATCGTTGTCAGCGAACTGGCCAACCGTATGGCCGAACGTGTCGGCGATGTGGTCAAGGCGCTGATGAACAATGGCATGATGGTCACCCAGAACCAGACCGTCGACGCCGATACCGCCGAACTCATCATCGAGGAATTCGGTCACAAGGTCGTCCGCGTCAGCGATTCGGATGTCGAGGATGTGATTCACGCAGTTGCGGACAAGGACGAAGACCTGCAATCGCGCCCCCCCGTGATCACCATCATGGGCCACGTGGACCACGGCAAGACCTCGCTGCTCGACGCGATCCGCGATGCCAAGGTTGTCGCGGGCGAGGCCGGTGGCATCACCCAGCATATCGGCGCCTATCAGGTCACAACCGCGAGCGGCGCCAAGTTGTCGTTCCTCGACACGCCCGGACACGCGGCGTTTACCTCCATGCGCTCCCGGGGCGCGCAGGTGACGGATATCGTGGTGCTCGTCGTCGCGGCGGATGATTCGGTCATGCCCCAGACGGTCGAGGCGATCAATCACGCCAAGGCCGCACAGGTGCCCATGATCGTGGCCATCAACAAGATCGACAAGCCCGAGGCGAATCCCGACAAGGTTCGCACCGGCCTTCTGCAACACGAGGTTGTCGTCGAGGCGATGTCCGGCGATGTGCAGGATGTCGAAGTGTCCGCCCAGACGGGTCAGGGGCTCGATGAACTGCTTGAAGCCATCGCGCTTCAGGCCGAAATCCTGGAGCTCAAGGCCAACCCCGACCGCGCCGCCGAAGGTGCCGTGATCGAGGCGCAGCTTGACGTCGGCCGTGGCCCTGTCGCCACCGTCCTCGTCCAGCGCGGCACGCTCCGTCAGGGCGATATCTTTGTCGTGGGCGAACAATACGGCAAGGTCCGCGCGCTCATGAACGACCGTGGCGAGCGCGTCAAAGAGGCCGGGCCGTCTGTCCCGGTCGAGGTGCTCGGTCTCAACGGCACGCCAGAGGCGGGCGATGTTCTCAACGTTGTCAGCACCGAAGCGCAAGCGCGTGAAATCGCCGAATACCGCTCCAAGGCCGCCAAGGAACGGCGTGCCGCGGCGGGTGCAGGCACCTCGCTCGAACAGCTTCTCGCGCAGGCGAAAGAGACCGAAAACCTCAAGGAACTGCCCATTCTCGTCAAGGCAGACGTGCAGGGTTCCGCCGAGGCGATCGTGCAGGCGATGGAAAAGATCGGCAACGAAGAGGTCCGCGTCCGCGTGCTGCATTCGGGCGTCGGTGCCATCACCGAATCCGATATCGGCCTGGCCGAGGCATCGGGCGCGCCCGTGTTCGGCTTCAACGTCCGCGCCAACGCCCCCGCCCGCCAAAGCGCCAACCAGAAGGGCGTCGAGATCCGCTATTACTCGGTGATCTACGACCTTGTGGATGTTGTCAATGCAGCGGCAAGCGGCCTTCTGGGCACCGAGATCCGCGTAAACTTCATCGGTTACGCCAAGATCAAAGAGGTCTTCAAGGTCACCGGCGTCGGCAAGGTCGCCGGCTGTCTGGTCACCGAAGGCGTCGCGCGCCGCTCCGCCGGTGTGCGCCTGTTGCGCGACGACGTGGTGATCCACGAAGGCACGCTGAAAACGCTCAAACGCTTCAAGGACGAGGTTGCCGAAGTGCAATCCGGCCAGGAATGCGGCATGGCCTTCGAGAGCTACGACGACATCCGCGAAGGCGACGTCATCGAGATCTTCGAGCGTGAGGAAGTTGAGCGTAATCTGGCCTGATGAGGTTGGGTTTTGGAGAGTTAGGGAGAGGGCCGGTTTTGACCGGCCCTTTTTGTTAAGTGAAAAAGTTAAGTTTCTAAGGGCTAAATGTTGTTAAGGACGTATGATTTGAATTCATTAAGGCGTTTTGAGAGAAGCCGATATTGGTTTTTTGTCCATGACGGCGCATTTACTGTAATCTGGGCTCTTTGATGTGCTGCAAGATCTGAATGCGCAAGCGCACACCTTAACTTCCAAAGATCGCCCAATGTACTGCGGAGCGAATCTAAGTCTCCTGGATGAACTTCTTCGTATTTATTTTCCAAAATTCTAAACTTGTGTTCTCCCAAAACAGAGCAAAGCATTGGACGGAGGTGCTTAGTATAATGAAAACCAAATGTTGAGTTAATAACATTTGCTTCCACCCAGACTTCATCTGCAAGAGTAACCATGTTCACATCACGAATAAAGTCATCCATCCATTCTTCTAACCAACCACAAAATTCTATTAAGGCAAGTTTTGCTAAAAGCTTTGGCCGCTCTTGACCGGTAGCTGGTTCTTTAAACCAGTTTTCAATCTCAGTGAGTGTGTCTGCAACCATTTTTATATCTTTGAAAAAACATTTATTGCAGTTTCGAGCCTAGTTTTCACATTGCCCTCTGATGCAATCGCGTATCTAGCTGCTTCGGAGAACGAAGGCTCCCGCATCATGTTTATAAACATGCTTTCAAGATCCTCTTTTGAAGCATCAGACACTCTATTAAGGTTTGAAAGAATTCCCACAAGAGTTGCCTCAATAAAGGTCATTGAAATCTTGCCGCGATCCTCACCACCTAAAGCGTGAAGCGCTAGACTACTTGCAGCAGCCAGACGGTTTTCTATTTGACAAATATGCTCATCTTCGAGTGCTACTCTGTCATGCATGAATCTATTGAGGAACTTAGCAAGATTTCCATCATAATTTGCCCAATTTTCTGTGAAAGCCAAAGCGCGAAGCAAAAGCTCAACAGAACGAAATCGGCCAGGAGAACCCCAGATACGTCTTTTAACCTTTATCCAGTCTGGATTCGTAGAGTCAAAGTTTTTCAGGCTAGTATTGAAACTACCTGTATAAATACAGTTCCTAATTTCCTGGTTATTCAAACGAACACCACCAGAGTTCAGGCGATGAAAAATCGTAAAAAGATATTGCATGTGAGTTGGCTGTGAGTAATCGCAGCGAAGAACAGTTATTGGAATGGAAACATCTTGTACTGTTGTATAAAGTCGATGCTGTGCGTTATCACCGTGTTTGAGATCAATGTTGCGAGTACCTCGAAGTAAAGGATGGATATCTTCGAGGCTTTTAAGTCTCCAAGGACTGTCAGATAAAAATGCTATAATAGAGCTCATTCTCTGTAAGCCATCAATGACTTTCCAGCTCTGGGTTTTGTAATCTAGACTAAAGCACATACTTGGGATTGGAAGTTGTTTCACGAGTGAGTCGATGAATCTGCTTTGGTCGTTTGGTTTCCAAACAATCTCACGCTGAAAATCTGGCTGTATGTCAAGCTTATTAGTCTCAAATAGGCGGAATAGATCAGCACATGATCGAAGCTCATTATAAGAAACAATATCGACTGGCGGTACTGGTTCTGCGCCCTCAGCCTCTTCAAGTGTATGCCTATACTCATCCTCAGCTTTTTTATCTAGCTGTAGCGAAACGGTTTCCCCAACATCGGTCACGGCTAACTCCATCGGTAGTATCGCGTGCTAGTGTCTACTGCTTTAGTCTAGTTTTCAAGCTGCAACATTTGGTTGAGTAGATGGTATTTGGCAACCGATTTTGTGAACTGATATTTAAGTCTTTGATACTAGGAAACTAGTCGGACTGTTGGGAGAAAAATTTTGTACAAAACCGACTCCTTCCCCCAAAAACCTGCTCCATTTTGTACAAAACGCCCCCCGAACCCCCGATCACAACCAATCCCGCAGGATCGGGATCAGGGGGATGTCCGCCGGGGGCATGGGGTAGTCCTTGAGGTTTCCGGGCCGCACCCATTTAAGCGCCTGCCCCTCCTGCCCCTGCGGGATTCCCGCCCATTTCCGGCAGGCGAATAGCGGCATCAACAGGTGGAAATCCTCATACCCGTGGCTGGCGAAGGTCAGCGGCGCAAGGCAGCTTTCCCAGGTGTCGATCCCCAGCTCCTCGTGCAATTCGCGGATCAGCGCCGCCTCTGGCGCCTCCCCCGGTTCGACCTTCCCGCCGGGGAATTCCCACAATCCTTCCATGGACTTACCGGGTGGCCGCTGTGCCAGAAGCACCCGCCCCTCCACGTCGATCAGCGCCACGGCAGAGACCAGAACGACCTTCACGACCGGTAATCCGCGTTGATCGAGATATACCCGTGCGTCAGGTCGCAGGTCCACACCTTGGCCGTCCCCCCGCCAAGGCCAAGATCCACATGAATCACGATTGTCTCGCCCTTCATATAGGCCGCGCCGTCCTCTTCCCGGTAATCGGGGTTGCGCCAGCCCTTTTCGGCCAATAAAATGTCGCCAAACCAGATACTTAGGCTATCACGATCCGCCGGCGCACCCGATTTGCCCACCGCCATCACGACCCGCCCCCAATTGGGGTCCTCCCCCGCGATCGCGGTCTTGACCAGCGGCGAGTTGGCAATGCTAAGTGCATGAATTCGCGCGTCTTTATCCGATGACGCCCCCGTCACCGACACCTCCACGAACTTGGTCGCGCCCTCACCATCGCGCACCACCTGATGCGCAAGGTCCAGCATGACGGTGCGCAGC
>JANSXS010000028.1 GCA_024742835.1 Paracoccaceae bacterium
CGCCGAGATCGACGGCACCGACGTGGTCTACAAGAACTACGTCCACATGGGCATCGCCGTGGGCACCCCCTCCGGCCTCGTGGTGCCGGTCGTGCGCGACGCCCACATGAAGGGCTTCGCCCAGATCGAGAAGGAGATCGCCGAACTCGGCGTCAAGGGCCGTGACGGCAAGCTCACGATGGCCGACATGCAGGGCGGCAGCTTCACCATCTCGAACGGCGGCGTCTACGGCTCGCTCATGTCCTCGCCGATCCTGAACCCGCCGCAGTCGGGCATCCTCGGCATGCACAAGATCCAGGACCGGCCCATGGTGGTGAAAGGCCAGATCGTCGCCCGCCCGATGATGTACCTGGCACTGAGCTACGATCACCGCATCGTCGACGGCAAGGGCGCGGTGACGTTCCTCGTGCGCGTGAAAGAGGCACTGGAAGATCCACGCCGGTTGCTGATGGATTTGTGAGCGATCAAATGGACGTAGTCGGTGGCCTACAAGCAGCGAAGGTTGCTCTTGGTATCGTGAAAAACCTTCGCGAGATCGATAGGTCGGTAGACGAAGCAACTTTCAAACTGAAACTCGCTGGCGCGCTGGCTGATACGAAATTGGCTTTATCAGACGCAAAAGTTAAGGTCGCAAAACTAGAAGACGAAATTGCTCAAGCTCTTGACGGATCGTTGTGCCCCGTTTGCCGAAATGGCAGGCTAAAGGTTGTTAGGGTTAGACCAAATCAAATGACGCACGAGAACGAAACCCATGACTTCGAATGCAATAGTATCGACTGCAACTACAAGTCCTCAAAGACTTACCTGACTGGTCCAGGAAGATACAAAGGTCTCTCATGACCCTCGGTCTCATAGCTTTTGTAGAACCGCACCGCCCCGCCCCCCGAGCCGGGGCCTTGACCAGTACGCGCGCCCCTAACACGGAGGCCCCGGGTCAAGCCCGGGGCGGGTATTGCTAAATGACCCCCGAACTCACCGTCCTCACCCTCGCCGCCCTGCTGCAGGCCGTCCAGTTCCTGCTCTTCGCCCTCCCGGCCAACCGCGAACTGGGCACGGACTACACCATGTCGGCGCGCGACGGCGCCCCGCCCCAGCCACTCTCGCCAAGAACCGCGCGCCTGCAACGCGCGCTCACCAATCATTTCGAGGGGCTCATCCTCTTCACCATCGCCTGCATGGTGGTAACGCTCTCCGACCAATCGGGCCCCGTCACCGCCGCCTGCGCCTGGGCCTATCTTGCCGCCCGCGTGGCCTTTGTGCCCACCTATTATTTCGGCCTCAACCCGTGGCGCTCGATCGTCTGGGGCGTGGGGTTCCTCGCCACCCTGCTTATGCTCTTGGCGGGGCTCGTCTGATGCTTCATCTTGCCCAAAATATTCCGGGGGAGTCGCGCCGCGCGCGACGGGGGCAGCGCCCCCACCCAACCAAACGAAAGGACACCGACCCATGGCCAGCTATGACGTGATCATCATCGGCTCCGGCCCCGGCGGCTATGTCTGCGCCATCCGCTGCGCGCAGCTTGGCCTGAAAACCGCCGTCGTGGAGGGGCGCGACACGCTGGGGGGCACCTGCCTGAATGTGGGCTGCATCCCTTCCAAGGCGCTGCTGCACGCCACCCATATGCTGCACGAGGCAGAGCATAATTTCGCCACCATGGGGCTCAAGGGCAAAAGCCCCTCGGTCGACTGGAAGCAAATGCTCGCCTATAAGGCCGATACCATCGCGCAGAACACCAAGGGCATCGAATTCCTGTTCAAGAAGAACAAGATCGACTGGCTCAAGGGCTGGGGCACCATCCCCGAACAAGGCCGCGTCAAGGTCGGTGACGAGATGCATGAGGCCAAGCACATCATCATCGCCACCGGGTCCGAGGCGTCTTCCCTGCCGGGCGTCGAGATCGACGAGAAAACCGTCGTCACCTCCACCGGCGCGCTGGAGCTGTCCAAGATCCCCAAGAAGCTGGTGGTGATCGGCGCGGGCGTGATCGGGCTGGAAATGGGCTCGGTCTATGCCCGGCTCGGGGCCGAGGTGACAGTGGTGGAATTCCTCGACCAGATAACACCCGGCATGGATGTCGAAGTGCAAAAGAGCTTCCAGAAGATCCTCAAGAAACAGGGGCTCAACTTTGTCATGGGCGCTGCGGTCCAGGGTGTCGAGACGCTCAAGACCAAGGCCAAGGTCACCTACAAGCTGCGCAAGGATGACAGCGAAGAAACCATCGACGCCGATGTCGTGCTGGTCGCCACCGGGCGCAAGCCCTTTACCGACGGGCTGGGGCTTGAGGCGCTGGGAATCGAGATGGCGGACCGCGGCCAGATCAAGACAGACGGCCAGTGGCGCACGAATGTCGACGGGATCCATGCCATCGGCGATTGCATCGCCGGACCGATGCTGGCGCACAAGGCCGAGGACGAGGGCATGGCCGTCGCCGAGGTGATCGCGGGCAAGCATGGGCATGTGAATTATGGCGTGATCCCCGGCGTGATCTACACCCACCCCGAGGTCGCCGCCGTCGGCGCGACCGAGGCGATGCTGAAAGACGAAGGGCGCGCCTACAAGATCGGCAAGTTTTCCTTCATGGGCAACGGACGCGCCAAGGCGAATTTCGCCGGCGACGGCTTTGTAAAGATTCTCGCCGACAAGGAAACCGACCGCATCCTAGGCGCGCATATCATCGGGCCCATGGCAGGAGATTTGATCCACGAGATCTGCGTCGCCATGGAATTCGGTGCCTCTGCCGAGGATCTGGCCCTCACATGTCACGCGCATCCCACTTACTCGGAAGCCGTGCGCGAGGCAGCGCTCGCCTGCGGCGACGGCCCGATCCACAGTTGACCGGGTAGGGTGGGCAATTTGCCCACCCTACAACCAAACGTTTTCACCGCATGAATGTGTCACTGTCCGGTTTCCGGGTCAAAGCCCGCATCCCGCATCAACCTGTTCGAGTTGTCCTCGATCTCGTCTTCCAGCCGCAGCATGAAGGCCTCTCGCGTCAGGCCCACCTCGATACGCGGGAGGAATTCCACCACCGCAAGGCCCGGCTTGCGCAGGATCCCCTTGCGCGGCCAGAACAGCCCGACATTCGTCGCGACAGGCACACAAGGCTGCCCCAATTCGGTATATAGCACACCTGATCCCACCTTGTAGGGTGCGCGCACTCCCGGCGGGATGCGTGTGCCTTGGGGGTAAATGATCAATTGTCCCGGCTCTTGCGCACCGCGCGCGACGTCCTCGCTCATCTGCCGGATCGCCGCACTGCGCTTGCCGCGATCCACCGGCACACAGCCGATCCGAAGCGCGTATTGGCCAAGGATCGGCGCATACATCAATTCGCGTTTCATGATGAACTTGCCCGCCGGAACGCTGGCAAAGATCAGGATGATATCCAGAAACGACTGGTGCTTGGCCACGATCAACACCTCGTCACTGGGCGGCGTGCCGCGCACCTCGGTGCGCAGCCCGACCATCCATCGCGCTGTCCAGCGCACCCAGGCGCACCATGTCTTGCAAGCGATCAACGCGCCCCGACGGCTGACCAGCGCCCATGGAAAGAAAAGCAGGCCCAGAACCAGCATCATGGCATATATCTGCCCGACGAACACAGCCGAGCGCAGCCATTGCAGCGCGGCCTTCATGGCATGTCCTTCAAGGTTCTGACGGCGGCGGCCTGCGTTGCGGCAAAGGCCACGGCGGCTGCCAGCGGCGGAATAAGCAAAAGCCACAGCCATTGCAGCCCCTGAAACCCCAGCCCGGTCAGGAACCCGCCTTCGTCCTGCGCGGCGGGCAGCAGCAGGATCGCCACGCTACCAAGCACCACACCCAGCGCCGCCCCCGTCAGCGTCCGCAAGGTAAAGCGCCGCACGAAAGCCTGTGCGATATAGCGGTCGCGCGCCCCCACAAGCCGCATCACGCTGATGACCTGCGCATTGGCGGCCAGCGCGGCATTGGCAGCCAGTGTGATCATCGCCCCTGTGGCGCCCGCGATTATCAGCACCGACAACACGCCAAGCGCCCGCAGACCAGACGCCGCACTGACCAGCGGCCGCCGCCACCGCGTATGGTCGTCCAGCACGGCGCCCGGCACTTCGGCGGCAAGCCGCAGACGCAGCCCATCGGGATCAAACCCGTCTTCGGCCTCTATCACTTCTATCAATTGCGGGATCGGCAGGGACTCCAGCGGCAAATCCGGGCCGAACCAAGGCTCCAGCAACGCGCGCTGTTCATCGCGCGACAAGGCGCGGGACGCCGCCACGCCGCTGGTGGTTTCCAGAATGCGCAGCGCCGCGTTGGTCTGGGCGGCAAGCTGTCCCTCGGGGGCCGAGATGCGGATCGTCGAGCTGCGTGCCAGCTCCGATCCCCAGCGATCCGCCAACCGGCCGGTCGCCATCGACAGCGCAAGCGCGAAAACGGCGAGAAACGCCATCGCCGCCGCACTGAAAAGGGTGAGCGACGCGGTAAAGCCCGTCGGCGGCACACAGCGATCCGCCTGTGCATCCCCCATGACGAATTCGACAAAACGTGCTGGCGAAAGGTTCATAGATCCGCCCCCGCGAATTGCAACCGACGGTTCGAGATGCGCAGCACCCGAGTCTGAACATGGGATTTCGCAGCGCGGATCAGGGCCAGGTCATGGGTGGCGACCACAATGGTCTTGCCCATGCGGTTCAGCTCGACCAGCAGCCGCAAGAGACGCTGGGACATGTCCCAATCCACGTTGCCGGTAGGCTCATCCGCGAGGATCGCGTCCGGTGACATGATGATCGCACGGGCCAGCGCCGCGCGCTGGCGTTCTCCGCCCGACAATTCGGGGGGCAGCGCGCCGGTGCGCTCCTTGAGACCGACCCACGTCATCAGCTCCTTGAGGTTGGCCTGTTCGGCAAGCAGATCGCGGCCCGAAACGGTCAGCGGCAATGCGATGTTATCGTGCACCGAAAGATGATCGAGAAACTGGCAATTCTGATGCACCACACCGATCCGGCGGCGCGCCATGGCGATATCGTCACGGTCCATCTCGCGCCGGTCCGCCCCGAACAGCGTGACATGCCCGGCGGTGGGCACAAGCGCGCCATAGCAGAGCTTGAGCAGGGTGGTCTTGCCCGCCCCCGAAGGTCCGGTCAGGAAATGAAATGACCCCGCCTGAAGCTGAAGCGACACATCGCTCAGCAATTCCCCCCCGCCATAGGAGTAGGCGACGTTTTCAAGCTCTATCACTGTCGGTCCCCTGATGCGGCTTTGTCCTTACATGCCCCACAGGACACAGTAGTGCAATGACGGAGCGCCCCAGCCCTTTGGGCCTTTTACGATTGCGGTTTTACCCGTATGCTCTGCCCAAACGAAGAAACGATGGCAAGCCGGACAACGGCGGCAGGCGACGGGTGGCGAGATGCGGCTGATTTGCCCCAATTGCGGAGCACAATACGAAGTTCCCGACGAGGTCATTCCGACGTCGGGTCGCGATGTACAGTGTTCCGATTGCGGGGACACGTGGTTTCAACACCATCCGGACTTCCCGGCCCAGCCGGAAATCCCCCCCACGCAGGACGAACCCGATTGGCCGGTGCCCGAAGACAGCCCGACCACAGAGCCGGACACCGCTCTGGATGATGCACCGGAGGTGCGGCCCGAACCGGGGCCTGTGCCAACCGATCACGGCACGGTACAGCCTGACGCGATGCAACACGGACCCGATCACGCCGCCCCCGAGAAGGATGGCTTTGCGAATGAAGAGCCCGAAACGCATGAACCCGCCCGCCGTGGGCTGGATCCGTCAATCCGCGAACTTCTGAGAGAAGAGGCCGAGCGCGAAGAGCGTGCCCGCCAGTCCGAAATGGGCGCGGCGCTGGAAACGCAACAAGATCTGGGCCTTGACGAACAGGACAGCGGAACGCTGCGCCGGTCGCAAGAAGCCCGCGCGCGCATGGCCCGCCTGCGTGGCGTGCCGGACACGGAGCCCGAAGAGGCGCATGATCACATCGACCCCGGTTCACGACGAAATCTTTTGCCCGATATAGACGATATCAATGCCTCGTTAGGCCCCGACCGGGTGCGGCCACAACAACGGCGTTCGGACGAAGCGAGCGCCCCGAAGGAACCTGCCGAGAAAAGGGGCTTTCGCTCGGGCTTTCGGTTGTCGCTTGTTTTGGCGGTCGTGGCACTGGTGATCTACGTGTTCGCGCCAAGCCTCGTCAGCACGGTTCCAGCCTTGAACGAGCCCTTGGCCGGCTATGTCGATCTCGTCAATTCCGGCCGGATTGCCTTGGCCGAGATGGTCGAAAATCTCGCCAGTTCATTGGGGGAAGGCGACTGACGCCTGCCAATGACCGGACCCAAGCGTGCAACGTTCACGTGTAGCACTGGGTTTCGCAACATGCTTTAGGCAGCGCAATTTTTCGCGCGGGCCTGCCGGACCAAACGGGCAGCCCTGTCAAAACCGGTCAAGCAGGCGGCGCAGGTATTCAAGTTCTATTTCCGGGCGGTCTGTTTCCCCGGATCGGCGGCGGATTTCGTCCAGCAACTCACCAGCACGTCGGTAGATATCTTCGCGCTGGTCGAACTGGCCACGGTCGCCCGCGACGCCCTCTTGCGAGCGTCCCAGTGGATCCTGTTCGCCAAACTGTCCGGGTGCCTGCCCCTGCGCCTGGCCTTGTCCACCTTGTTGTTGCTGGCCGTTTTCGGCCATCGCCTCGCCAAGGTTGCGCATACCGTCGCGCAATGCTTCCATCGCCTCGGACTGCTGGTCTATCGCACCCGCCAGATCATCCGACCGCAGCGCCTCTTCCGCGCCCTCCATGGCCCGCCCGGCCCGGTCGAGCGACTCGCGCGCGGCATCTCCGGCTTCGCCGCCGATGCCCGGCAGGTTGTTGCGCTGGCGGTCCAGTTCCCGGCGCAAGGCCTCTTGCCGACCGGCCAGATCGCCCGCCATGTCACCGGGTTGGCCGCCTTGCTGGCCCTGTGCGCTTTGATCACCCTGCCCAGGTTGCTGGCCCTGCCCCGGTTGCTGACCTTGTCCGCTCTGGCCCTCGCGGCTTTCGCCACGGCCATCGTTGCCTTGGCTGTCGCCAGACTGACCACCCGGATTGTACTGTTCCTGCAAATCGCGGAACGCATCATCAGACAAGCCCTGCTGATCGCGCAGCGTTTCGGCCAGACCTTCCATCGCCTGTTCGCCGGGCGACTGCCCGCCCTGGCCCTGCTGGCCTTGAGTGACCTGCATGTTTTCCATCATCTGCTGGAATTCTTCCAGAGCCTGCTGCGCCTCGGCGAACCGGCCTTCTTCCATCAGTTCCTGAATGCGGTCCATCATCTCTTGCAGGTCTTGCTGGTTCATGGCCTGCATGTCTTCGGACATCTGGTTGTCGCCGTTCTGGTCGTCCTCGCGCTGAGCCTGCATGGATTTTTGACGCAGGTAATCCTGCGTGGCGTCGCGCAATTCCTGCATGAGCCGGGCGATTTCCTCTTCGCTGGCCCCGTTCTTCATCGCCTCGCTCAGGCGCTCTTGCGCCGCGCGCATCCGTTCCAGCGCATCCCCGATATCGCCATCCTCCAGAATGATCGCAAGATCCCAAAGCGCCTGCGCGATCTCTTCCTGCGCCTCGTCAGACAGCCCGCCGCCGGTATCGGCCAGCGTCTCCAGCCGTCGCAGGATCACCCGCAGCCGCAGGTAGGCGGTTTCCGACCGGAAAAGCCCCTGCTCCGGCTCGTAGGATATGGCCCGCAAAAGCTGTGTGATGCGTGTGGCGTTGTCCTTGGACCACAAAAGATCCCTGCGCTGTTCGATCACCGCGGCGGCCAGCGGATCAAAGAACTTGCGCGCGGGCAAGACCATCTCGACAGGTTCGCTGTGGCCTGTCTGACCGCTCTGATCGGTCACCGACATGGTCAGCGTGACAGGCAGATGGGCCCATGGGTGCTCTGACAGGTTTTCGATCAGGTTTTCGGAAAACGCGTCGCGCCCCCCCGTGATCGGCATAGGCAGGTCCAGCATGATCGGCGCGCGTGGGTCCGGCTTTGTGGACAACCCATAGCGCCGGTCGACGCGATCCATGTCGAGCTTGAAGGAGGCCGTGCCGTTCTCCACGGCGTAATCATCGCGCGCCTCGAAAGGCTGGCTCATCTGGCCGTCGAATGTGACATCAAGGCCGGTGTCGGGGATCACGACATCGGGCGGCGCATCGGTGATCGCCTCGACCCGCCACGTGGCACCACCCGGCCCGTCGATTTGCAGCGTGCCGGACTTTGCAATGTCGAAGCTCTGTTCGGTATCGGTGGCCGCATCGGTTTCCTGCGCCTGGCCTGACACTGTTTGTGCCACGCTCAACTGCCCGACTTCGCCATAAAGACGAATCGTCACGCGGCTGCCCTCGGGCGCACGAAACATCCCGGCCTGATCATTGAGGTAAAGGCTGGGCAGTCCGGTGTAGGCTGGCGGCTCGACCCAGCCTTCCCAAGCAGGACCACTGGCCAGCGCGCTTCCACCGCCGGGCAATGTCTGTGTGACCGTGCCCGCACGCCAAACCGACCCAAATAGCAACGCGACGACAAGCCCCAACAGCGCGACATATCGCAGGCCGAACGGATCACGCCGCGACAGGCGCAGATCCGGCTGTACCGGCTGTGCGGATTTGGCGCGCTCCGCCATGCGCGCGATATGGGCCCGCCACAGCGCCTCGGAGCCGGAATCACCGCCGCCAATCGCCTGATTGTCGGCCAGCGCGGCCAGCGGGTGGCCCGGCAACGCCGCATCCAGCCGGGCAACAGCCTCATCCCGGTCAGGCCAGCGGAACCGGCGCAGGCCCTGCACCGTGAACACCGTCGTCACAGCAAGGACGACAACCGCGATCAGCCAGACAGCCTCTAGCGGCAGCATGTCGTGCAAGCCCAGCATGAGCAGGCCCGCGACCGCAATCAGCACCGACCACAACGACCAGAACGCGCGCACCGCGCGTTCAGCGATCAAACCTGCCCATGTCAGGTAAAGCGGCCTGCGAAGCCGCCGAAGTATCGGCGTCAGTGGAACCTGCTCTCGCGCCATGCGTCCCTTTCCAATCCGGGCCGCGACGCAGGGCGCGTCACAACCATTCGGGAATGGTATCTCGATTTATCATCTCGTCAAAGGTCGGACGTGGCCGGATGACGGCGAATTGATGCTCATGCACCAGAACTTCGGGCACCAGCGGGCGGGTGTTGTACTCGCTCGCCATTACGGCACCATAGGCCCCGGCGCTGCGAAAGGCCACCAGATCGCCCTCGGCCAAGGGCGGCATCATGCGGCCCTTCGCAAAGGTATCGCCTGATTCGCAAACAGGCCCGACGATGTCGAAAGCGCGCTGTTCGCTGCCAGCCACAGGCTCGATCACCGGCACGATGTCGTGATACGCGTCATACATCGCCGGACGTATCAGATCGTTCATCGCACCATCGAGGATCAGGAATTCGCGCCCCTCACCAGATTTAAGATAGATCACCCGGCTGACAAGAATGCCGGCATTGCCCGCAACAAGCCGCCCCGGCTCGATCTCGATCTCGCAACCCAGATGACCCAGTTCCTCGCGGATCATCGCCCCGTATTCCATCGGCAGCGGCGGCGCCTCGTTGGACCGGGTATAGGGAATGCCAAGCCCGCCCCCCAGATCCAGACGGGTGATCTTGTGCCCGTCGGCGCGCAATGCCTCGGTCAGTTCCGCCACCTTGGCATAGGCCAGGCGAAAGGGGGCCAGTTCGGTCAACTGGCTGCCGATATGCACGTCGATACCCACCACCCGAATACCCGGAAGCCGGGCCGCCTGCGCATATACCTCGCGGGCGCGCGCGATCGGGATGCCGAACTTGTTCTCGCTCTTGCCGGTGGCGATCTTGGCATGGGTCTTGGCATCCACATCCGGGTTGACGCGCACGGTGATCGGCGCGGTCAATCCCAGTGCCACCGCCACCTCCGAAAGCGCCACCATCTCCGGCTCACTTTCCACGTTGAACTGCCGAATACCGCCTTCAAGCGCCGCGCGCATCTCTTCGCGCGTCTTGCCGACACCGGAAAAGACGATCTTCTCTCCCGGCACGCCGGCGGCGCGGGCGCGGGCATATTCGCCCCCCGACACCACATCCATGCCCGCCCCAAGATCTGCCAGCACGCGCAGGATCGCCTGATTGCTGGCCGCCTTCATCGCATAGCAGATCATGTGCGGCATCCCGGACAGCGCCTCATCGAACAGCCTGAAATGCCGCGTCAGCGTCGCCGTGGAATAGCAGTAAAACGGCGTGCCCACTTCCGCCGCGATCTCGGCGACGGGCACATCCTCGGCGTAAAGCGCGCCTTGCCTGTACAGGAAATGATCCATCCGTTTATGCCTCCTGTGCAACGCGCCGGGTACTCGGCTTCCCGGTCTGTGCAAATCCGGGCGCGTCTCCCGGCTTCTTCTTGGTAAAAATCCTTGGATCCGGCGCTTATTCCGCGCGCATCCGCAAGAACAGATAAAGCGGCACGCCGCAACTGACACCGATACAGAATGTCGCCGGGATCGCCAGAAGCCGCAGCCAGTCACGCGTTACAGCGACCTCGTAGAACACCCATACGGTCAAGGCCACCGCCGCGATGGTCAGATCCCACACCAGGCCCGAGGTCGCCGCATTGACGTGCCAGGCATCGACCATCGCCATCAGATCAAAGCCGTTTTCCCCGAACCATTGCAGGAAGTAGACCATCGGATGGATCGCACCCCAGATCGCCAGTACCGCGAAAATCCACTTCACAACGATGTCCCCACATGCACGCTGACATTGCCGCGTATGACCTTCGTGCCGACCCCTGCCGACACGCCGTCGGTGCCCGCGGACACCGTGCCGTTATAGCTGGGCCGGATCGGGTCACCATCCACGCCGCACCCCGCCAGAACCATTAGAGATCCAAGAACAAAAAGCCGTTTCATCCCAGCATCTCCTTCCAGCGTTGCACCTGTTCTCGCACCCGATCGGGTGCGGTGCCGCCATAACTTGTCCGCGAGGCCACGGAATTGTCTACGCCGAGTACATCATAGACCGATTCATTGATGTCGCCATGCACCGATTGCATCTCCTCCAGCGACAGATCCGGCAAATCACAGCCCCGCGCCTCTGCCATGGCCACAAGCGTGCCGGTCACATGATGCGCCTCCCGGAATGGCAGGCCGGGCACCCGCACAAGCCAGTCCGCCAGATCCGTCGCCGTGGAAAACCCCGAGGCGGCGGCAACCCGCAGATTGTCGCGATTGGCCGTCATGTCTCGCACCATGCCCTCCATCGCGGCCAGCGCCAGCATCAGGTTGTCGGCCGCGTCAAATACCTGTTCCTTGTCTTCCTGCATGTCCTTTGAATAGGCCAGCGGCAGGCCCTTCATGACGGTCATCAGGGCCACGTTGGCCCCGAAAATGCGCCCGATCTTGGCCCGGATCAGTTCGGCCGCGTCCGGGTTCTTTTTCTGCGGCATGATGCTCGATCCGGTGGAAAACCGGTCGCTCAGCGACACGAAACGAAACTGCGCGGAGGACCAGATCACCAGTTCTTCCGCAAAGCGGCTGAGATGCATGGCGCAAATGCTGGCCACGCTCAGGAACTCCAGCGCGAAATCCCGGTCGCTGACCGCATCAAGGCTGTTAGCGGCGGGCCGGTCAAAGCCCAGCGCCTCCGCCGTCATATGCCGGTCGATCGGAAAGGACGTACCGGCCAGAGCGGCGGCGCCCAACGGGCATTCGTTCATGCGCGCGCGGGCATCGCGCACCCGGCTAAGGTCACGTCCGAACATCTCGACATAAGCCATCATGTGATGGCCCCATGTGACCGGCTGCGCCACTTGCAAATGGGTAAAGCCCGGCATCACCCAATCCGCGCCTGCCTCCGCCTGAGCGATGCACGCTCGGCAGAGCGTGACGAGCGCCGCATCCGCCGCATCAAGCTGGTCACGCACCCAAAGCTTGAAATCCGTCGCGACTTGGTCGTTGCGGCTGCGCCCGGTATGCAAGCGCCCCGCAGGCGCGCCGATGATGTCCTTCAGCCTTGCCTCGACATTCATATGAATATCTTCCAGCGCGGTCGAAAAGGTGAATGTTCCACCTTCGATCTCTGACAAGACCGTGAGCAGGCCTTCCCTCATCGCCTCGGCGTCTTTATCACTCACAATACCGGTCGCGGCCAGCATCGCGGCATGGGCGCGCGACCCCGCAACATCCTGCGCGGCAAGCCGCTTGTCGAAACCGATGGAGGCGTTAATTGCTTCCATGATCGCATCGGGGCCTGCGGCAAAGCGGCCACCCCACATCTGGTTGGAGGATTTATCTGTCATGTCCGAGCTCTTGGGAGGCGCTATGAAAGCCTTGTTTGTCACCGTTCTTTATACGGCGCTGGCCTTCGGTGCAAACGCCACCTTGGCCGACGCGGATATTGCCACCCTGCGCGAGGGCGACATGAAAAAGTTGGTCGTCCACACCACCCCGGAACCGGTCTCCGACGAAACCTTTACCACCGGGCAGGGCGGCGAGGCGCGGCTGACCGATTACGCGGGCAAGATCACGCTGGTCAATTTCTGGGCCACATGGTGCGCGCCCTGCCGCAAGGAAATGCCGATGCTGGCGGACCTGCAAACCGAATTCGGCGGCGATGCGTTCGAGGTGGTGACCATCGCCGTGGGCCGCAACGCCCGGCCGGGGATGGAAAAGTTCTTCGAAGAGATCGGGGTGGACAACCTGCCCCTGCATATCGACAGGCCCATGAGCCTGTCACGTGCGATGGGCGTGCTGGGCCTGCCCGTGACAATCCTCGTGGATCGTGACGGACAAGAGGTCGCCCGCCTGCAAGGCGATGCGGTCTGGAATTCAGACAGTGCCAAGGCAATCATCCGCGCGATGGTCGACGGCTGAACCCCAGCGGAACCCCTGCGTGCGCAGGCTTTTCCCGTCCGCGCGGAACCGTTGACCGGCAACATACCTTGTACAGTTGCTCTTGAAGGCCTAATGCCTGCATCATGCTTGATGATACCGACGACATCCATCCGCTTTTCGCCGGTGCGCCCAGCAGCACCGAATTCAAGAAGCTGCGCAAGCGCATCGTCCGGCAGACCCGCGAGGCGATCGAGCAATACGGCATGGTCGAAAACGGGGACGCCCCCCCGAAATGGCTCGTGTGCCTGTCAGGTGGCAAGGACAGCTATACACTTTTGGCAGTTCTGCACGAGCTGAAGTGGCGCGGGCTTTTGCCGGTCGAGATCCTGGCCTGCAATCTCGATCAGGGGCAGCCGGGATTTCCCGCCACGGTGCTGCCCGAGTTCCTGAAAGAGCGCGGCGTGCCGCACCGGATCGAATATCAGGACACCTATTCCGTGGTGGTCGACAAGGTGCCCGCGGGCCGGACATTTTGCGCCCTGTGTTCGCGATTGCGCCGGGGGCATCTTTACCGGATCGCCCGCGAGGAAGGCTGCTCGGCCGTCGTGCTTGGTCATCACCGCGACGATATTCTCGAAACATTCTTCATGAATCTCTTTCACGGCGGGCGGCTGGCCACGATGCCGCCGAAACTGGTGAACGAGGAAGGCGATCTTTTTGTCTATCGCCCGCTGGCGCATGTGGCCGAGGCCGATTGCGAGCGGTTCGCGCGGGCGATGGGCTATCCCATCATCCCCTGCGATCTTTGTGGCTCTCAGGACGGACTGCAACGCCAGCAGGTCAAGCAGATCCTCGATGGCTGGGAGGCCAACAGCCCCGGTCGCAGGCAGGTGATGTTCCGCGCATTGATGAACGCACGACCATCGCATCTGTTGGACCCCAGGCTTTTTGATTTCGCTGGTCTGACACGGGATTCGGTAAAATTCGAAGCAAAGGACGAGGGGCTGCCCCGTCTGCGTTAAGCAGGCATTGACCGGATCGGGATAGCAAAGGGCGACGTTTCGGGACCTTTTGTTATGCGCCTCTCCTTGATGCCAAGACTTGCCGCACTCAGATATGCGATCGTGACCGCCCTGACCGGTCCGCAGGCGCTTGCCTTTCTGCCCGCAATGGTTCTGGCAGGCTTCTGGATCGGGGGCGAGCCCGCGCTTCTGGCGACCGCGCTCGCGCTGCCGATCCTGCTCACCATGGCGCATATATGGGGCGACGGCGATGACCTGGAAGACCCTGACGACCTTGAAGACGGGTTCGAGGCCAGCCTTGACACGGCGCTGCGGATCTCGCGGCAATATCTGCGCAAGACGGGCTGTTTCCTGATCGAGATCGACGAATTCGATCAGCTTCTGGATCGGCATGGCCAAACCGCCGCTGATCGGGTCATGCTCTGCGCGGTCGACCGGATGCGCGCGGTGCTGCGCGACAACGACACCGTGGTCAAGCTGGGCCGTGGCCAGATCGGCGTGACCATCGCACCGGTGCGGCAGATCGATTCCGAAATCGGGCTGCAACTGGCCGCGCGCCTGCAATCGGCCGTCGAAGAACCCGTCGCGCTCGACAAGGCAACGATCTATGTTTCAGCCTCGGTCGGCATGTGCCTCGACGTGCTTGTGCCCGATGGCAGCGGCCGGGATCTTGCCGATGCCGCCGGTATGGCCCTGCGCGAGGCCCGCCGCCATGCGCCCTCGGCGATCCGGGCCTTCACGCCCGAACTACGCCGACGCGGCGCACCCATACGGGGCGGCCACGAAGACATCATGCGCGCCTTGACCGAACGCCAGATCAACGCGTGGTTCCAACCGCAGCTTTGCACCGATACCGGTCGCATTTCCGGGTTTGAGGCGCTGGCCCGCTGGCAGCATCCATCCCAGGGTATCGTCCCGCCAGGCGAATTTTTACCATTGATTCAGGATCTTGGTCAATCCGAGCGGCTGGGCCAGATCATCCTGCAAGATGCCTTGGCGGCCATGCGGATCTGGGCCCGCGCCGGCCACAAGATCCCGCATGTCGGCATCAATTTCTCTCCCGACGAATTGCGCGACCCGAAACTCCCCGACAGGGTCGCCTGGGAAATCGACCGCTTCGGTCTTGCCCCCGGTCAGATCGCGGTGGAAATCCTGGAAACCGTTGTCGCCTCCACGCCCGAGGACACGGTCACCCGCAACATCAGGCGCCTCAGCGAACTGGGCTGCCTGATTGATCTGGATGATTTCGGAACCGGCCATGCTTCTATTTCTTCGATCCGCCGATTTGCCGTGCAACGCCTCAAGATCGACCGATCCTTTGTCCGCAAAGTCGATTGCGACCCCGAACAACAGCGCATGGTCAACGCGATCCAGCTTATGGCCGAGCAACTGAACATCGACACCCTCGCCGAAGGCGTGGAAACGTCGGCAGAACATGCAATGCTGGCGCAATTGGGGTGTGGCCACGTGCAGGGCTTTGGCATAGCCCGCCCCATGCCGATAGACAAAACTCTGGCCTGGATCGAAAATCACATGGCGATGCAACAAGGGCCGCCTCCGATCGGGCGCAAATCGGGATAAGGCCATATGCCACGGCCCCGGAAACAAGGGAATCGCCGCATTCCCCTTGACCTTTTGCCCATCACTCTGTTGAACCCCCGTGGAATGGAAAACAGATGAAGTGGCCGATGGCGATGGATGAACAGAACAAGAATCTTCTTCTGGCAACGGTGCTCAGCCTGGTGGTCGTCGTCCTCTGGTTCGTTCTGTTTCCGCCACCCGAGCCGGAAGAGGTCCCCGGCACATCCACCGCGCAATCCGACGCGCAACCGCAGACACAATCGGCACCCACCGGCGACGTTGCCGCCGTGCCGCAAAGCGCTGGCTCAGCCGATACCAATGCCACCCCAGCCACGCCCGATGCGGATGGCAGCAGCGATGCGCCCCGCGTGGATATCGACACGCCCACGCTGACCGGGTCGATCTCGTTGCGCGGCGGGCGCGTTGACGACCTGATGCTCAAGAAATACCGCGAAACGCTGGACCCCGGCGCGCCCATCGTCACATTGTTGTCGCCCATCGGTTCGGATCATGCCTATTACGCGCTGTTCGGCTGGGCCCCCGGTGGCGGGCTGGCCGCCGATCAGGTGCCGGGGGCGAATACGGTCTGGTCGCTGGCCTCGGGCCAAACGCTGACACCCCAGACGCCGGTCGTGCTGAGTTGGGACAATGGCAGCGGGCTGACCTTCCGCCGGGAAATGGCCGTCGATGAAAAATCCATGTTCACCATCACGCAATCGGTTGAAAACACGGGCAATGACTCGGCGACAATCGCCCCTTACGGCGTGCTCGCCCGCCATGGCGAGCCGCGCGACCTCAAGAATTTCTTCATCCTGCATGAAGGTGCCATCAGCATCGTCGACGGCCAGTTGAGCGAGACCGATTACGACGATTTCGAGCCCGCGGGCCAACACGAAAACATCAACGTCTCAGACACCGGCTGGACAGGCTTTACAGATCATTACTGGATGACAGCCCTCATTCCAGGCGAGGCGTCCGGCGCGCGGTTTTCCACCTTTCAGGATACGTCACGCAACATCTATCAGACCAATATCAAGCAACAGACCCAGACATTGGCACCGGGGCAATCAACTGCCATTTCGACGCGGCTTTTCGCCGGAGCCAAGGAATGGGACTCGATCCGGGAATACCAGAATCAGGACGGCGTCACCAAGTTCCTCGATTCCATCGACTGGGGCTGGTTCTTTTTCCTGACCAAGCCAATTTTCGCGATGCTGCACTGGTTGAATGTCGTGATTGGCAACATGGGCTGGGCGATCATCGCGTTGACGCTGATCATCAAGGCGGCTCTGCTTCCGCTTGCCTATAAATCCTATGTCTCGATGGCGAAGATGAAAGAGCTTCAGCCACAGATGCAGGAGATCAAGGAAAAGGCCGGCGACGACCGCCAGAAGCTTCAGAAAGAAATGATGGAGCTGTACAAGAAAGAAAAGGTGAACCCGGCCTCGGGGTGTTTGCCGATCCTGTTGCAGATCCCGATTTTCTTTTCGCTCTACAAGGTTATTTTCGTCACGCTGGAGCTGCGCCATGCGCCGTGGATCGGCTGGATCAATGACCTGTCGGCACCCGATCCAAGCTCGCTTTACAACCTGTGGGGTATCATGCCCTGGGCGGCGCCGGAACCGGGCAGCATCCTTGCGCTGATCTTCATCGGGATCCTGCCGATTTGCCTCGGCGTGTCGATGTGGTTGCAGCAAAAGCTGAACCCGGCCCCCACGGATCCGACGCAGCAGATGATCTTTGCCTGGATGCCCTGGGTCTTCATGTTCATGCTGGGCAGCTTTGCGTCGGGACTGGTAGTCTACTGGATCGCCAACAACGTTATCACCTTCTCGCAGCAATACCTGATCATGCGCAGCCAAGGCTATAACCCGGATGTGTTCGGCAATATCAAGTCAGGCTTCAAGAAGAAGACTGGCGAAGAAAAGAAATGATCATGCCCGAAACAAGCCGACCGGGCCGCACACAGCCCTCGGTCACGCGGCGTGACGGCACTATTGCCCCGCGTCGCAGGGCGGTGGGCACATGACCGATCTGCCCTACCCGTTGGCCCCGGAACCCGCAAAGGCCGAGGCCGAAACGGGCCGCAAACTGTTCGCGGGCGAGGTCGAGTTCGTCAAGGGCGTGGTCGCCATGTCCGGCCTGCCCCCCGCCGACCGGCTGGAAGTCTGTTTCGCCGGGCGGTCCAACGTGGGGAAATCGTCGCTGATCAATGCGCTCACCGGGCGCAAGGCGTTGGCGCGTGCGTCCAACACCCCGGGACGCACACAGGAGATCAACTATTTCACGCTTGGCTCAGAGCGGTACCTCGTTGATCTGCCCGGCTATGGCTATGCCAATGCGCCGCTCGACAAGGTGGAACAATGGCAACGCCTCCTCAAACAGTACCTGTCCGGTCGCGCCACGCTGCGCCGCGCTTTCGTGCTGGTCGATCACCGCCACGGCATAAAACCGGTGGACCAGGAAATCATGAGCCTGCTGGACAGCGCCGCCGTCACCTTTCAATGCGTCCTGACCAAAGAGGACAAGGTCAAACCGCGCGACCGCGACGCGGTGTTGACGCAGGTGCGCAAGGCGCTTGGCAAACATGTGGCCGCCTATCCGGAACTGATCGTGACCTCAGCGGAAAAGGGCGACGGTCTGGCGACCCTGCGCGCCACTATCGCGACGCTCACCTGACGGAGTCGGCCCGCCATTCGCTTCCTTCCCCCCTTGGGGAAGGCCAGGATGGGGGTCAGGTAACGTCTTGCGCGTCAGCGCACATGCAGGGATAACCGGCAGGATGCAGGAACAGGACCGATGAAGACCCGACAGATGAATCATGACTGGATTGCCACCGCCCGCACGCTGAGCGAGGCTTTGCCCTATTTGCAACGCTATGACGGCGCGATTGTCGTGATCAAGCTGGGCGGCCACGCCATGGGCAGCGACGAGGCGATGTCGAACTTCGCCCGTGACGTGGTCCTGATGCGGCAGGTCGGGGTCAACCCGGTGATCGTGCATGGCGGCGGCCCGATGATCAACCGGCTGCTGGACAAGCTCGATATCAAATCGGATTTCGTGGATGGCAAGCGCGTGACGGACGCCGCCACCATGGAGGTCGTAGAAATGGTCCTGTCGGGCCAGGTCAACAAGAAGCTGGTTCATGCCATCAACCGTCAGGGCGGCAAGGCCGTGGGCCTGTCGGGCAAGGATGCGGGGCTGATCACCTGCGTGCCCGCCGACCCAAGACTGGGGCTTGTGGGGGATCCCGACACGGTCGATCCGTCGATCCTGCACACGCTTTTCCGGGATGATGCCATCCCGGTGATCGCCCCGTTGGGCGCGGGGCGCGACGGCGAGACGTTCAATATCAATGGCGACACGGCAGCGGGCGCAATTGCCGCCGCCCTGAAGGCCGACAGGCTGCTGTTGCTCACGGATGTGGATGGGGTGCGCGACGCCTCCGGGCATGTGGTCACCGAACTGTCGTCGACCCAGATCCGCGACATGACGAAAAGCGGCGTGATCGCCGGCGGCATGATCCCCAAGACGGAAACCGCGCTGGCGGCGCTTGCAGGGGGCGTGCGCGCCGCGGTTATCATCGACGGGCGCGCACCCAATGCTGTCCTGCTGGAACTCTTTACCGAACACGGGGCCGGATCGCTTATCCGGGCCGGCTAGACATGTCGCGACTGGCCGAGATCGAACGCGAATTGGCCAATCACGGGCTGGCGAATTTCGGTGTCGTCCATGCGGGACTCCCCGACGGGACAGGCAGCCTTATTCTGCTTGGCCCGGCAGAGCCCGGCTTTTGGGACATGTTCACCCGCACACCGGAATATCAGGACGGCGCGCCAGACCCGCTTGATCGCTGGTCGGCACGGGTGATCGGAGGGCTGGCCACGACATTGCGCGCACAGGCGCTTTTCCCGTTTGGCGGCCCTCCCTATCAGCCGTTCATTCAATGGGCGCTGGATAGCGGGCGGGCCCATGTGTCGCCCGTGGGCTTGCTGGTGCATGACGCGGCTGGACTGATGGTGTCTTATCGCGGGGCGCTTGGCTTTGTCGATGTGATCGCCGCGCCTTCGCCGCCTCCCCTCCCCTGTTCGACCTGCACGGACAAGCCATGCCTGGCCGCCTGTCCTGTCGACGCGCTTGGCGCTACGGGCTATGATGTCCCTGCCTGCAAGGCCGATCTCGACCGGGTCGGGAATGATTGCATGGCCAGCGGCTGCCGGGTGCGCCGATCCTGTCCGGTCAGCCAATCGCATGGCCGCGCAGAGGCGCAATCGGCCTTTCACATGAGGGCGTTTCGATGAAAACCTTGATCCTGATGCGGCATGGCAAATCAAGCTGGGGCGACCCCACGCTGGACGATCACGACCGCTGCCTGAACGAGCGCGGTATCGCGTCGGCCAAGGCGCTTGGCGACTGGCTGCGCGACAAGGGGTATTCTCCCGATATGGCGCTGGTCTCGACCGCGCTGCGCACGCGCGAGACGTTCGACGAGCTGTCCCTGCCATGCGGGCCGCAATATCACGGCACGCTTTACCTTGCAGAGCCGGATGTGATGCTGGCCAGCCTGCGCAAGGCGGTTGGCGACACCGTGCTGATGATCGGCCACAATCCCGGAATCGGCTGGCTTGCACAGGATCTGGTCACACATCCGCCCGCGCATCCGCGTTTTGACGATTACCCGACCGGCGCGACGCTGGTGGTGCGTTTCGCGGTAAAGGATTGGGCAGAGGTCAGGCCCGGCGGCGGCGAGGTGCTTGATTTCATCGCACCCCGCGACCTGATGCCATAGGGCGGCCATGCCCTGCTGTCGCGCAAGCGCAATGCGTTAGGTACCACGCAATGCAAGAGCCCCTGTTCATCGGATCCGAGATTTATCGCGGCTCCAGTTACGGCGCGCGGCACCCGCTGAGCATTCCGCGTGTGCCGACCGTCACGGACCTGAGCCGCGCGCTTGGCTGGCTCCCGCCAGAACAGTTTCGGACCAGCCCGCGCGCCAAGCCTGCGGCGCTCATGGCTTTTCATACACCTGCATATATATCAGCCCTGCAAGACGCCGAAGCGCGCGGTGCCGTGGATACGGAAACCCAGACGCGCTTTCACCTTGGCACCCTGTCCAACCCGGTCTTCCCCCAGATGTTCCGCCGCCCTGCCACGGCGGCGGGTGGATCCATTCTGGCGGCGGATTTGTTGGCACAGGGCGGGATCGTCTATAATCCCGGCGGCGGCACGCATCACGGCATGGCCGATCACGCAGGCGGGTTCTGTTACCTCAACGATCCAGTTCTGGCGATCAAGGCTTTGCTGGCGCAGGGACTAAGCCGCATCGCCTATGTCGATATCGACGCACATCATTGCGACGGGGTCGCGGCGGCGTTTCATGGCGACGACCGTGTGCTGATGATTTCGACACACGAGGAAAACCGCTGGCCCTTTACCGGAGAGCTGGAGGATCGGGCGGGGGCGCGGGCGATCAACTTGCCCCTGCCGCGCGGGACGGGCGATGCGGGTTTCGCGATGGCAGTAGAGGATGTGATCCTGCCCGCCGTGCAGGCGATGCGGCCAGAGGCGGTGGTGCTTCAATGCGGGGCGGACGCGGTACGCGAAGACCCACTTGCGCGGCTGGATCTGTCGAACAACAGCCATTGGGCGGTCGTGCGGGCGCTGATGGATCTTGCACCGCGCCTGCTGGTGCTGGGCGGCGGCGGGTACAATCCGTGGAGCGTCGGGCGGCTGTGGACCGGGGTCTGGGCCACCCTGAACGGGATAGAGATACCCGACCGTCTGCCGGAACGGGGGCGGGCGGTGCTGGCGGGGCTTGGCTGGACGCGAACACCGCGTTTGCCAGAAGATTACTTGATTGCCGCGTTACGCGATGCGCCGCGCCCCGGAGAGATCACCGCGGACCTGCGCCAACGCGTTCGCGTCCTGCACGCACGCGGCAAAGGCTGGGTGTAAAACAGGTTGCACCCGAGATCGTGAAAAACCACCCGCCCCGGCTATGGATCAATGCCCTAGAATCTGGCTCAGGAACAGCTTGGTGCGTTCGGATTTGGGGTTGTTGAAGAACTCTTCAGGTTCGTTCTGTTCCACGATCTGTCCCTGATCCATAAAGATCACACGGTTGGCAACCTGACGGGCAAAGCCCATCTCATGGGTGACACACAGCATGGTCATGCCCTCTTCTGCAAGGCTGACCATGGTATCCAGCACCTCCTTGATCATCTCGGGGTCAAGCGCCGATGTTGGTTCGTCAAACAACATGATGCGCGGGCGCATACATAGCGAACGGGCAATGGCAACGCGCTGTTGCTGACCGCCGGACAACTGTCCGGGATACTTGTCCGCCTGTTCGGGGATCTTGACCTTTTCAAGGAAATGCATCGCCGTCTGTTCCGCCTCTCGCTTGGGCGTCTTGCGCACCCAGATGGGCGCGAGCGTACAGTTTTCCAGAATGGTCAAATGCGGGAAAAGGTTGAAGTGCTGGAACACCATCCCAACCTCGGAGCGGACCTTGTCGATATTCTTTATATCGTTGCTCAGGACCGTACCATCCACCTCGATCTTGCCTTGCTGGTGTTCTTCCAGCGCGTTGATGCAGCGGATCAGAGTCGATTTTCCCGACCCGGAAGGGCCCGCAATCACGATCCGCTCTCCGCGATAGACCGACAGGTCGATATCGCGCAGCACGTGGAACGAACCATACCATTTGTTCATGTTCTCGATCCGGATCGCGATCTCGTCCGAGACTTGCATTTCAGCGGTTTCCGCCATGGAGTGACCCCTTTTACCTATGGTCCGTATTGAGCTCGCGTTCGAGCCACTGGGAATATTGCGAGATGCCGTAGCACACGACAAAGAACAGAAGCGCGGCGAAGCCGAACAGCTCCCAGTAGACGCCGTTCCATTCCGTCGAGGCCAGAATCGGCCCCCGGATCATGCCCACCAGATCGAACATCGAGATGACCGAGACGAGCGTGGTGTCTTTGAAAAGACCCACCGCAACATTGACGATTCCGGGAATCGAGATCTTGAGCGCCTGGGGCAGGATGATCAGCCGCATCGCCTGCGGATAATCAAGACCAAGGCTATCGGCAGCCTCGTATTGCCCTGTGGGCAGCGCAGCCAGCCCGCCCCGGATCACCTCGGCGATATAGGCAGAGGCGAAGGCCGTGATCATGATGATGACGCGGATGATGAGGTCGAAATTGGTGCCCGGCGGGAAGAAGTACGCCAGCACCACGTTGGCCACGAACAAAAGCGTGATAAGCGGCACGCCCCGGATGAATTCGATAAAGACCACGCAGATCCACTTGATGATCGGCATCGAGGATTGCCGCCCAAGCGCGAGGGCGATCCCGATGGGGATCGACAGCGATACACAGACCGTGCCAAGGATCAGGTTCAGCATGAACCCGCCCATGTCACGAGACGCAACCGGCTCTAACAGTGGCTCATCAGAAACCATGGCCGCCGTCAGAAACCCTCCGATCCACCACACCAGTGCAGCGGCTGCAATCGCCCCGAAAAAGCCCATTGCAAAGGACCGCGCGACAAACCGGGCCCAGACCAGACGAGATAGCCCGCGACAACACCCAAAAGCGCCACGACAGGAACAAGAACGGACCCGCCCCAGATAAGCCAGTAGGCAACAAACGGGTACAACGCCGTGAAAAGCAAGAACTTGCTGGGGATGTATTTGAAGAACATCACCGGGGCCGCCGCTGCGAAAAGCAGGATGAACGCCGTCAGCGGGCGCCAGTATTCCTCTCTTGGGTATTTGAAGCCAAACAGAAGCTGGTTCCAGCGTTCGGTCAGGACCGCAAAACACCCGCCCGTCGTGCCATCAAGGGTCTCGCGGCAATCACGGATCGATTCAGCGTTCCAGATCCCGTTGAAAAGCCACGGAAACGATGCCACCGCGATGTAGTAGATCACGATGATCGACAGGATTGTCAGCATCGAATTCGGAACATTGGCGAAAAGGTTCTCGCGCATCCACTTTACAATGCCCTTTTCACGCGCCGGGGGCGGTGCCTGCGGCAGCATGGTTTCGCGCACGAATTCAATGGAGTGCTGGTGCATGTCGCTCATATCAGCGCTCCTTCAAACGGACGGTGTTGTTATAAACATTCATCACGCCCGAAATCGCCAACGAGATCACGAGGTAGAACAGCATCAACAGAAGCACCGCCTCGATCGCGCGGCCAGTCTGGTTGAGCGTGATGCCCCCCAGCGTGCCGGTGATGTCCATGTACCCCACGGCAATCGCAAGCGAGCTGTTCTTGGTGATGTTCAGATAATTCGAGATAAGTGGCGGGATGATGATGCGCAGCGCCTGTGGCAGCACGACGAGGTTCATGACCCGGCGCGGACGAAGCCCAAGGGCTGCGGCGGCCTCTGTCTGGCCACGGGACACAGCCTGAATACCGGCGCGGACGTTTTCGGCGATGAACGCGCCTGTGTAGATCGCCAGAGCGAACCACAGCGCAATCAGTGAACCAAGAACCTGGATACCACCGTTGAAGTTGAAGCCGCCCAGCTCAGGATATTCCAGCTCGATGGGACGCCCCAGAATAAAGAACGCAAGAATGGCGGGCACGAACAGGATCACCAGCGAGGGCCAGCCCATCGGCAGCAGCTTGCCGGTGTCGTAAAGCAGTTTCGTGGCATAGCGCCGATAGGCGAACATCCCGATGATCGACGCGACGAAAACGCCCACCACCATCCAGCCCAAGGGATCCAGCAGCGGCTTGGGCATATAGACACCGCGATTGGTAAAGGCGAAAGAGCCAAGGATCATAGACGCCTCCGCATCGTCGCCCCTGAAGTCTCGGGGGGCGGGCATCACCGCGGTCATTATGGTGTAGATGATCAGAATCCAGATCAGGACGGGCACATTGCGGAACGCCTCCACATACCCGGCCATCAGCTTGCGCACGAGCCAGTTGTTCGACAGGCGTAGCACACCTGCCACCACACCGATGATCGTGGCCGTGATGCACGCCAGAAACGCGACAAGCAGCGTGTTTAGCACACCCACCAAGGATGCGCGCCAATGGCTTGAGCGACTGTCATACTCGATAAGGCTTTGATTGATGTCGTAATTGGATGGCTCGCCAAGGAAATCATAGGAAATATTCAGACCCGCATCCCGCAGGTTCTGTGCGAGGTTCGACCCCAGATAGGCCATTGCGGCGATAAGCAGGATCAGGGCAATAAATTGAAAAGTATAGGACCGATAGCGCGTATCGTTCAAAAGCATGGACAGCTTAAACGACGCCTTGGGAGGGTCGGTCATTGTTGTCATCTGAAATAATCCCCATTGCCGACCCTGTTTTTTGCTGCGCTACGCCGGCGCGGTGGGACGGTCGTTTTTTTATCAGGCACGAGGGGCGCAGCGTGTGCCGCGCCCCTCGAAAAAGCAGATCTTAGCGGAACGGCGGTGCGTAAAGCAGGCCACCCTCGGTCCACTGGGCGTTCAGGCCACGGGCCAGACCGACCGGCGTGTTTTCACCGATGTTCTTCTCGAAAAGTTCGCCATAGTTGCCACCGGCCGAGATCGCCTTGACAGCCCAATCAGCCTCAAGACCAAGCATCTCGCCAAGGTTGCCCTCGGTGCCGAGCAGACGGTTGATTTCCGGGCTTTCGGTCGGTGCTGCTGCCAGCTCCGCGATGTTTGCGCTGGTCACGCCACGCTCTTCGGCAGCGATGAGCGCGTTGAGCGTCCAGCGCACCACGTCACCCCATTCATTGTCACCATGACGAACAAGCGGGCCAAGCGGCTCTTTCGAGACAATCTCGGGCAGGATCACATGCTCGGACGGATCTTCAAACGCGGCACGCGTCGCGGCCAGACCAGAGGCGTCAGTGGTGTATGTGTCACATGCACCCGCCAGGTATTGCTGCTGGCCTTCCGCATTGGTCTCAATGGGCACCGGCTGATAGCTGATGTTGTTCTTGCGGAAGTAATCCGCGAGGTTAAGCTCGGTCGTGGTGCCTGTCTGGATACAGACGGTCGCGCCGTCGAGTTCCTTTGCAGAGCTGACACCCAGTTCCTTGGGAACCATAAAGCCCTGACCGTCATAGTAGTTGATGCCGGTAAATTCAAATTTCAGGTCGACGTCACGGCTGAAAGTCCAGGTGGTGTTCCGGGCCAGCATGTCAATTTCACCCGATGCAAGCGCGGTAAACCGGGTCTTGCCGGTTGTCGGCACGAATTCGACGGCCGTGGGATCGCCAAGAACAGCGGCTGCAACAGCGCGACACACACCCACGTCAAAGCCACCCCATTCGCCGTTTGCGTCCGGCGCGGCAAAGCCGACGAGACCGGTGGTCACACCACAGTTCAACGTGCCGCGGGCCTTCACGTCATCAAGCGTGGCAGCCGCAGCCGCACCAGCCGTAAGGCCGGCAACAGTCAGCGCGCCAAGAAAAACGGTTTTTGTCATGTTTACCTCTTCCTGAGTATGTCCGCTCATGGATCAAGCGGTTTTTGTGCGGCCCTTTTGGGGGCCGAGGCGATATTAGACAGGGGGCTTGCCCCCCGCACTGCGGTAGAGTTTGTTTTGATTCATTGCCCAAGGTCAAGCCCCGCTGCCGCGAAAACGGTCAGTTTTAGGGTTTGTTTCCCCTTGGACAGCCCGTATTTTCAAGCATTATGCACATTCTCTGGGCAGGGCCGGTACCACGTGGGCGCTTTGCCGGACTGATGCCAGTCCGCATGATCAAGACCCAAGCGCGGGCTTGTCGGGCGCGCTGACAAGATCGTGAAATCGCTTGGCGTCCATGAATTGATTGCGCTTGGCAAGCGCCATTTGCCGCGCCTCTTCGTCGACACCCCACATTTCTTCTTGCCAGGTTTCATCAATGCGCGACGCGGCCCACAGCGTTTCCGGGGTCCGATGGTTCATGCGCGCGGCAAAGCCGATGATCAAAGACCCCGACAGACCGACAAGATCATGGAACGCCGTCAGCGTGAACGGGTCCATCTCGTGAACGCGTCCCGACAGCGCGGCAAGGGCGCGCGGATCCTGCGGTTTGTGTATCACGCCCACGACCGGCACAAGCCTTGCCCCAAGTGCCGCCTCGGCCCAGTCAAGCAACGGATCCCATTCCGCCGCGTGCCGCGCCACCAGACCTTCGGGCGCGTCCGCCCGGTAACACAGAAGATCGGCATCGCCATAAGCTGCGATCATGTCGGCCACCTCGGCGTGCTGCGGTGTGACCTTGTCGATGGCGGCATTGGCCGCACGGGTCACCGGCATGGTCAACGGGCGGATCTCGTCTTGCTGCGCGTCCCATTCGGCGGCAATGGCAGCGGCCATAGCCCGGCTCGGCACCACCAGCGCGGCCTTGCCCGGCGTTTTCACAGGGCGAGTATCCAGAAAAATGCCGAACCCACCTTCGGTTTCGGTCACATGGGCCTCGGCCCAAAAACGCTTCGCCTTCCATTCGCTCATGCGCTGCGCCTTCCGTAAGTGTCGATCAGCCCCGGAAGATCGCGGAAATCGCTTGCGATCGCCGCAGCGCCCGTCAGGCTCGTCGCCGGATGATACCCCCAGTCCACACCGATGAACGGCACCCCGGCGGCCTGAGCCATATCCATGTCAAAGGTGGTGTCGCCGATCATCACGGCGTCTTGTTGGGCAACACCCGTCTCGGCCAGCGCCGTCAGGATCATCGACGGATGCGGTTTGGAGGGGTGATGGTCGCTGACCTGTTGGGTCACGAAACACTGACGCAGATCATGCCCGTCCAACAGCTTGTCCAGCCCCCGCCGGGACTTGCCCGTCGCCACACCAAGTAGGGTTTCGGGATGCGCATTGAGCAGCTCAAGCACGTCCCGCACATGCGGGTAAAGCGGAGAGGATTGCGCCGCGCCGGTGGTGGCGCGCAGCTGCATATACGCCTCCTTGTACCATGCGACCATGCGGTCATGGGTCGGCGCGTCGATCTGGGGCGCAAGACGCGGGATCGCCTGTGGCAGGGACAGCCCGACAATGCCAAGGATCGCCGCGCGTTCGGGCACCGGTGCGCCGGCAGTGACAAAGGCATGGGTCATCGCCGCCACGATATCCGACTGACTGTCGACAAGCGTGCCATCCACGTCAAAGATCACCAGCCGCAGACCGGGCATCACATGTCCTCGAACGGATCGGCAGGCGCCTCGGACGGGCGCCATTGCAACAGCTCCCATGTGCGCGCCATGTGGTCCGGCAAGGGGGCCGTCAGATGCAGCATGGCCCCGCTGACCGGATGCGCCAGCGTCAGCGAGCGCGCATGAAGATGCAGCTTGCGGCTGAATTCCCCACCAAGCTGCGCGCCCCAGCCATCGCCAAGGTTTTCCTGACCCGAGCCGCCATATTTGCCATCGCCCACGATCGGGTGGCCCAGTTCGGCCATATGCGCGCGCAGCTGGTGCGTTCGGCCCGTAACGGGCACCAGCGCCATCCAGGCGGTGCGGGTGCCCAGCGCCTCGATCACGGCGTAATCGGTGGTGGCGGCCTTGGCATCGGGGGTCTTGGACACGGCGCCGGGGTGCAGGCACAGCATCTTTTCGCCCTCGCCGCCAGCACCGTGACCGGGGGCCTTGACCAGCCCGAAACGGATCGTACCCATGCGCGGCACCGGCACTCCCGCGACGGCGGCCCAGTAGATCTTGCGAGTGTCGCGGTGGCGAAAAGCGGCGGTCAGCGATTTGGCCACGGCCCGGCTGCGCGCCATGATCAGAACGCCGGATGTATCCTTGTCGAGCCGATGCACAAGACGCGGTTTTTCCTCGGCGTCAAAGCGCAGCGCATGGGCCAGCCCATCGACATGGCGCGTCTGCCCGGAGCCGCCCTGCACCGGCAGACCCGGTGGCTTGTTGAGCGCGATAATATGCTCGTCACGATAAATCACGGCGGCGCGGATCATTTTCGCGTCCGCCTCGCTGATATGCGTTTCGGTCGGGGCCACGACGCTGCCCGGTTCGGGCAGAGGAGGAATGCGCACCTCCTGCCCCTCGTCCAGCCGTGTATTGGCCTTTACCCGGCCACCATCCACCCGCAGTTCGCCCTTGCGGCACATCTTTTCGATGCGCCCCTGCGCCACATGCGGAAAGCGCCGACGCAACCAGCGGTCAAGCCTCTGGTCGCCCTCACCCTGCGCCACGGTGACGGTTTGCACGCCGCTCATGTCAACACCCCGCGCGCAAGCCACACGCCAAGCGCCAGCCCACCGATGGACAGCGCCACCGACAGCGCAACATAGGCCGCCGCCTGTCCGGGCAGCCCTTTGTCCCACAACACGAAGGCATCAAGCGAAAAGGCCGAAAACGTGGTGAACCCACCAAGGATCCCCGTCATCAGGAGCGGGTTGAGATGGCCCATGCCACGCTCCATCGACCAGATGAAGAGTACCCCCATCAGGACCGAGCCCAGAACGTTGACCGACATTACCGCAAGCGGGAACGATCCGCCATGCAGGCGCGCCACGCCAAGCCCCGCGCCAAAGCGCAGCATGGCACCGATGGCACCGCCAAGGCCGACCTGAAGGAAGGTTGTGATCATGGCCGCGTCTGTCGCGCGTCGCCTGCACTTTGTCAAGCTGTGCCCGTTTTGCCCACCATGCAACACCACGTCCGATTTGCACCCATTGTGGGGCTGTTGCCCGGCCGCGCACGGCGCTACTGTGCCGCCCAGTTCAAGACCGGAGTAACCCAGATGCAAGACCCCCTGCCCTTTCTGCGCCGCCTCTTTGACCGGGCGGTCGAGGTGGCCGACCCGATGCAAAGCCTCGCCCCCTACCTGCCGCCGCGCCCCGAGGGGCGGCTCGTGGTCATCGGCGCGGGCAAGGCGAGTGCCCGCATGGCCGAGGCGGTGGAGGCCGTCTATGGTCCCTGTGAAGGGCTGGTGATCACGCGCTACGGCTATGGCAGGCCCTGCCAGGGCATAGAGATCGTCGAAGCCGCGCATCCGGTACCCGATCAGGCCGGGCTGGACGCCACCGCGCGGATGCTGGACCTCGTGCACGGCCTTGGCAAGGATGACATGGTGCTGGCGCTTGTGTCCGGCGGAGCAAGCGCGCTTCTGGTGCAGCCGGCGGGCGACATCACGCTGGCCGAAAAACAGGCGGTGAATGCCGCACTTCTGTCCTCGGGCGCGCCCATCGGACAGATGAACGTGATGCGCAAGCATCTCAGCCGCGTGAAGGGCGGGCAGCTTGCGGCGGCGGCCTATCCCGCACGGATGTTGGCTTTACTAATCTCGGACGTGCCGGGCGACGATCCCGCCATGATCGGCTCCGGTCCCACCGTTGGCGATGGCAGCACGTCGAACGACGTGCGCGGCATCATCGAACGGTTCGCGATCACCGCGCCCGCCTCTGTGCTGGCCGTGCTTGAGGGCGAGACGAGCGTTGTCCCGCCCGGCGATACGCGCCTGAGCAGGGTTGAAAACGTGATTTATGCCGCGCCCTCGCAATCGCTAGAGGCCGCCGCAAAAATCGCCGGCGTGGAAGGGTGCACACTGCGCATTCTTGGTGACGCGCTGGAAGGCGAAGCCCGCGACGTAGCCGCCGCACAGGCCCGGCTCGCGCTTGACACCCAGGCCGGGTTGAAACCGGGCGACGCGCCGGTGCTGTTGTTGTCCGGCGGGGAACTGACGGTGACGCGGCGCGGCGATGGCGTGGGCGGGCCGAACGCCGAATTCTGCCTGGCGCTTGCGCTGGCCCTGAACGGCGCGCCGGGCATTCACGCGATTGCCTGCGATACCGACGGGGTGGACGGTGCCGCCGAAGTGGCTGGCGCGGTGATCGACCCGGACACGCTGACACGGGCCGACGCGCAGGGCCAAGACGCGATGGCCGCATTGGCGATCAACGATGCGCACGGGTTTTTCGAGCGCGTGGGCGGGCAGGTCGTGACCGGCCCGACGCTGACCAATGTGAACGATTTCCGGGCCATCCTGATCACGCCGAGATGAGCACAGACCGGGAAAGAAAGCACCGAATGACCAGTCCAGCGGCACTTGGGGAAGACATTGCCCGTGGCCTGACCCGCTCATCCGACAGGGGCGCAAAGGCCCGCGCGCTACAATTGAGCGACATACCGCATGTCGCGCAAATCCGTGATTCAGATTTTGCGCGAAACGCTGTAACAGGCGTCTGACACAGGATCGCGCGCATCTTTCAGGAGACAGCAATGACGGAAAAGCTTTTCGGAACCGATGGTGTGCGCGGACGCGCCAACAGCTGGCCGATGACCGCCGACATGGCACTCAAACTCGGCGCCGCCGCGGGCCGCTATTTCCGCCGCGACCGGCAGGAACACCGCGTCGTCATAGGCAAGGACACACGCCTGTCGGGATACATGATCGAATACGCGCTGACCGCCGGTTTTACCTCCACCGGCATGGACGTGTTCCTGCTGGGTCCGATCCCGACGCCTGCGGTGGGCTATCTCACCCACGGCCTGCGCGCCGATGTCGGCGTTATGATCTCCGCCAGCCACAACCCCGCCGAAGACAACGGGATAAAGCTGTTCGGTCCCGATGGCTACAAGCTGTCGGACGAGGCCGAGGCGGGAATCGAGCAGATGATGCGCGACGGCGCGCGGCTGGCGCAGCCGGAAAACATCGGGCGCGCCAAACGGTTCGAAGACGCGCGCGGGCGCTATGTGGAATATGCCAAGACAACCTTTCCCTATCGAGGGCGACTGGAGGGGCTGCGCATCGTGGTCGATTGCGCCAATGGCGCGGCCTACCGCACCGCGCCAGCCGTGCTGTGGGAACTGGGGGCCGAGGTCATCGCGATCGGGGTCGAGCCCGACGGCACCAATATCAACGCCGATTGCGGCTCTACAAGGCCAGAGGCCGCCGCGCGCAAGGTGCTGGAATCGCGCGCCGATCTTGGCATCTGCCTTGACGGCGACGCGGATCGCGTCGTGCTGGTCGATGAAAAGGGGCAGGTCGCCGACGGCGATCAGATCATGGCGCTGATCGCGACAAGATGGGCCGAGGAAGGCCGCCTGAAGGGTGACACGCTCGTCGCCACGATCATGAGCAATCTCGGGCTGGAGCGGCATCTCGAAACGCGGGGCATCGCGCTCAAACGCACCGGCGTCGGCGACCGGCATGTGGTCGAGGCGATGCGCAATGGCGGGCACAATCTGGGCGGCGAGCAATCGGGCCATATCGTGATGACCGATTACGCCACCACCGGCGACGGGCTGATCGGCGCTCTGCAATTTCTGGCAAGCATGGTCGAGACCGGCCGCAAGGCAAGCGAGCTGGCACGGGTCTTTGCGCCGGTGCCGCAAACGCTGGTCAATGTACGTTATGCGCTGGGGCAAGAGCCGCTGGCACAGGATGCCGTGCAACAGGCCATCACGGACGGCGAAAAGGCATTCGGCAGCAACGGGCGCCTGGTGATCCGCAAATCCGGCACGGAACCGCTGATCCGCGTGATGGGCGAGGCGCTGGACGAAGCGCTTTTGAAAAAAACTGTCGGTCAGATCGTCGATGCGGTGCGCGCCGCGTGTTGATCTCGTTACAATCGCCCCAACAGGACCGACAGCCACATCACCAGCGTGCCGATCCTGCGCTGGCGATAGATCCCTAACCGTCCGAACCGCCAAAGACGCAGGGGCAAGCGGCTTTCACGCATCCGCACGAACGCCTCCAGAACCGCGCGGTTTTCCGGCGTGAAACGATGAGCGCTGCGGCTCAGGGCCGCAACGTTCATATCCATCCACGCCCGGAACCGACCTCGCATCAACATGCTGAAACGCCGGGCCCGCGCTGCATTGGTATCGTTTGAACCGATAAAATTCTGCCCATGCTGCCGGTAGTAGACCAGCGCACGATCGTCATGCACCACATGCCCGCCGACCCCGGTCAAAAGCTGATAGGCCCACCAATCATGCATCACGACCGAACCCGCCTCTTGCGCGGCCTCGCACAAAAGCCGCGCCGCCGCCGGATTGAACAAAGCAGTGCTGCCCGCCGCGATGTTTTGCACCAGCGCATTGCGAAACCCGGCGGGACTGGGGCGCAGCATGGAAATATGACGCGGCACCAGCGCGGCATCGGTGATCATCAACCGTGAACAAAACAGCGCCGGTATATCCGGCGCGACCTGCTCCAAGGCGGCCAGCCCGGCCGACAGCCTCTCAGGCTTCCAGAAATCATCCTGATCGCTGAAGGCAATCCAGCTCGGCCCCGGCACCATTTGCGGCATCCGCAGAACAAGGCTCAGGAAATTGGCCGCCGAGCCTTGTTGCGGCCCGTCAAGGATCGTCACGGCATGGCCCTGCTCGCCAAACGCCTTGATGATCGCACGGCTGTCATCGGTCGACCCGTCATCCGACACGATCAGGTGCCAGTTCCGATGCGTCTGCGCGGCAAAGCTCTGCAATTGCTCTGGCAGATAGCTTGCCCCGTTGCGGACCGCCATCAGGATCGTCACATGCGAGGTGCCGCCTTGCGTCATGGGACACCCTCACCGGCCCGACTGGCCTGCCATGCCAGCACGATGTTGCGCGAAAACCCTGACCGTTGGATTTGCACGTCACGCTGTGAAACTGTACGAGATGCGGCGGTCAATCCCAACTTCCTTACGCCGATGCCCCGAACAAGGCAACGCTGCCGCTTACCAAGAGAGGAAGGCGATGTACAAGCGTTTTACGCGACTCCATGCGCCGTATTTTTTTCTCAAAACACAATCGCCGCTGCACATCCTCGCCCTGGGGGAGCGCCGAAACGCTTTTCCCCGCGCAAAACCGGCTCGAACCCGCCACCACGGATCAGCGGCAAGGCGCAACGGACGCCACTTCAAATACAAAGGATCACGAAACCATGTTTCAGGAATTCAAAAGCTTCATCGCACGCGGCAATGTCATGGACATGGCCGTGGGTATCATCATCGGTGCCGCCTTCACCGCGATCGTGTCGTCGCTTGTCAGTGACCTGATCAACCCGATCATCGGTGTGTTTACCGGCGAAATGGATTTTACCGACAAATATCTTGTCCTCTCCGGAAGCGTCCCGGATGGGGCCTCGCTGGACGCGGCCCGCGAAGCAGGGGCCGCGATCTTCGCGTATGGTGCCTTCGCAATGGCCGTCGTCAATTTCCTGATCATCGCCGTCGTCGTGTTCCTGCTGGTCAAGATGGTCAACCGCGTCAAGGCAGCAAGCCAATCCGAACCCGCCCCGGAACAGGAGACCGGCCCAAGTCAGCTTGACGTGCTGCTCGACATCCGCGACGCGCTGCGCAAATAAAGTACATGGGGCAGCCGCAAGATGCGCGGCGCTGCTTCATCTGGCCCAAAATACCTCGGGGTGAGTGTTGGAATTCCCCAGGAATTCCAACATGAGGGGCAGCGCCCCTCATCTTCACTGACCTGCGTGGCGCAGCCACTCAATAGGATCACCAGGTCTCAGCTTTTCAGCGCCAGTTGCGGCGACAGCACGTCGATGCCAAGCGCCCGGCCAACCGCGTAACAGGTCAGCTTGCCGGCATGGACGTTGAGCCCGTTAAGCAGATGCGGATCGTCCGCGCAGGCCTGCTTCCAGCCCTTGTCGGCCAGCGCCAGCATGAAGGGCATCGTGGCATTGCCCAACGCCAGCGTCGCGCTGCGCGCCACGGCACCCGGCATGTTGGCCACGCAGTAATGCATGATACCGTCCACATCATAGATCGGATCGGCATGGGTGGTGGGTTTCGAGGTCTCGAAACAGCCACCTTGGTCGATGGCCACATCCACCAGCGCCGCGCCGGACTTCATGTCGGAAAATTGCGCACGTCGCACCAGCTTGGGCGCCTCGGCACCGGGGATCAGCACCGCGCCGATCACCATATCCGCCAGCGCCAGATGCTCGGACAAAAGGCCCGACGACGAATAGCCGGTGTTGAACGCATGTCCGAACACATCGTCCAGATAGCGCAAACGCGGCAGCGAGCGGTCCAGAACGGTCACATCCGCGCCCATGCCCGCCGCGATCCGTGCCGCATGTGTGCCCACCACGCCGCCGCCGATGACCAGCACCCGCGCAGGGCCTACACCCGGCACGCCACCCAGCAACACGCCACGCCCGCCATTGGCCTTCTGCAGGGTCCACGCGCCCATCTGCGGGGCAAGCCGACCAGCAACCTCTGACATTGGTGCCAAAAGAGGCAGGCCGCCGCGCGCGTCCGTGACCGTCTCGTAGGCGATGCAGGTCGCGCCCGACTCCATCAGATCCCGTGTCTGGTCCGGGTCGGGGGCAAGATGCAGATAAGTGAACAGGATTTGCCCCTCGCACAGCATCTTGCGCTCATCGGCTTGCGGTTCCTTGACCTTCACGATCATGTCGGCGCTGGCAAAAATCTCTTCGGCGCTGTTCAGCAGGCGCGCGCCCGCGGCGACATATTCGGCATCGTCAAAGCCCGCGCCCTGCCCCGCACCGGTCTGGATCAGCACCTCGTGGCCATGCGCCACGGCCTCGCCAGCGGCATTGGGGGTGATCCCAACGCGAAATTCCTGCGGCTTGATTTCTGTCGGGCATCCGATTTTCATGATCTCTCCTCCTTGAGATTTGCGCCCATGATGGCGCAGCAGCCATGCAAACGGGTTGATATCATTCGCGAGTCTCGCCAGTATTTTAGAACATTCAACGGGTCTTGGCCTGTTCAACAGAAGGTTCTTGCGCGCATGAGTCTCGATACGATGGATCGCCGTCTTCTGGCCGTGCTGCAAACGCGTGGCCGCATCTCTAATGCCGACCTAGCCGAGGCCGTGAACCTGTCGGCGTCTGCCTGTCACCGGCGGGTACAGCGGCTGGAATCCGAGGGCTATATCAAGGGCTATGTCGCGCTACTGGATCCGCGCCGCATGGGGCTGGCGACGATCGTCTTTGTCGAACTGACGCTGACCACCCAGTCAGAGGAGGTTCTGGACGCATTCGAGACGGCTGTGAAACGCATCCCCGACGTGCTGGAATGTCACCTGATGGCCGGGACCGCCGATTACATCCTCAAGCTGGCGGTCGAGGATACAGAGGATTTTGCCCGCATCCACCGCCAGTACCTGACGCGCTTGCCGGGCGTGTCGACCATGCAATCCAGCTTCGCACTACGTACGGTCAGGCAAACCACGGCGCTTCCGGTCTGACGCGTGCGCAGACTGAAAAGCCCCGGTGTTTCCACCGGGGCCCTGTTTTTCACAAAAACCGACATCAGCCTTCGGCGTCTTCTTCGCTTTTGGCTTCCTCGCCAGTCTCCTGATCGACGACTTTCATCGACAGGCGCACCTTGCCGCGATCATCGAATCCCAGCAGCTTGACCCAGACATCCTGCCCTTCCTTGAGCACATCCGACGGATGGTTCAGGCGGCGGTTCTCGATCTGGCTGACATGCACAAGGCCGTCACGCTTGCCAAAGAAGTTCACGAAGGCGCCGAAATCGACGATCTTGACCACGGTGCCCTTGTAGACCTTGCCCTCTTCCGGCTCTGCCACGATCGAATAGATCATGTCATACGCCTTCTGGATGGCTTCGCCGTTGGGCGAGGCGATCTTGATGACACCTTCGTCGTTGATGTCGACCTTGGCACCGGAAACCTCTACGATCTCGCGGATGACCTTGCCACCGGACCCGATCACTTCGCGGATCTTGTCGGTGGGGATCTGCATCGTCTCGATGCGCGGCGCATGGACGCTGAAATCACCGGCGCTGGACAGCGCCTTGTTCATCTCGGACAGGATGTGCAGACGGCCTTCCTTGGCCTGGGCCAGGGCGTTCTGCATAATCTCTGCGGTGATGCCCGCGACCTTGATATCCATCTGCAAGGACGTGATGCCTGCTTCGGTGCCTGCAACCTTGAAATCCATGTCGCCGAGGTGGTCCTCGTCGCCAAGAATATCGGTCAGGATGCCGTAGGAGCCGTCCTCTTCGAGCACAAGGCCCATGGCCACACCGGCCACCGGCGCCTTGAGCGGCACACCCGCATCCATCATCGACAGCGACCCGCCACAGACAGACGCCATGGAGCTTGAGCCGTTCGATTCCGTGATCTCGGACACGACGCGGACGGTATAGGGGAAATCGGTTGGGGCCGGCAGCACCGCCTGAAGCGCGCGCCATGCCAGCTTGCCGTGACCGATCTCGCGGCGACCCGGAGGGCCCACGCGACCCGCTTCGCCGACCGAATAGGGCGGGAAGTTGTAGTGCAGCAGGAAGTTCGACTTGTACGTGCCTTGCAGCGCGTCGATCATCTGCTCGTCATCTCCGGTGCCTAGCGTGGTCACGACCAGACCCTGCGTTTCACCTCGGGTGAACAGTGCCGAACCATGCGTCCGGGGCAGGATGCCCGTTTCGGCCACGATCTGACGCACCTGATCCAGTGCGCGCCCGTCGATGCGGCGGCCATTCTTGACCACGTCACCGCGCAGGACGCCCGATTCCAGCTTCTTGAGGGCGGACCCGATGTTCGGGTCTGCAAGCTGCTCGTCGGAAAGCGCGGCCTTGATCCCATCCTTGACGGCGGCAACCGCGCCCGTGCGCTCTTGCTTGTCAGAGATGGCGTAGGCGTCGCGCATCTTCTGTTCGCCAGCGGCTTTCACGGCCTCGTAAAGCTCGGAGTAATCCGGCGGCTGGAAGTCGAACGGCTCTTTCGCGGCGTCCTCGGCCAGGTCGATGATCAGGTCGATCACCGGCTGGATCTGCTCATGCGCGAAATTGACCGCGCCCAGCATCTCTTCCTCGGACAGTTCATACGCCTCGGATTCGACCATCATAACGGCGTTCTTGGTGCCTGCGACAACCAGGTCGAGCCGCTGCTCGGGGTTGTAACGCAGGTTGTGCATGTCCTCGACTTCGGGGTTCAGCACGTATTCGCCGCCCTCATAGCCCACGCGGCAGCCTGCAATCGGCCCCATGAATGGCGCGCCGGAAATGGTCAGCGCGGCAGAGGCCGCGATCATCGCGACGATATCGGGATCGTTGACAAGATCGTGGCTCAGCACGGTGCACATGACCAGCACTTCGTTCTTGAAGCCCGACACGAAAAGCGGGCGAATGGGCCGGTCGATCAGACGCGCGGTCAGCGTCTCTTTCTCGGTCGGGCGCGCCTCGCGCTTGAAGAAGCCACCGGGCACCTTGCCCGCAGCATAATATTTTTCCTGATAGTGGACGGTCAGCGGGAAGAAATCCTGACCTTCCTTGGCTTTCTTTGCGAACGTCACGTTCGCCATGACGGTGGTTTCGCCCAGCGTGGCGATGACCGAACCGTCGGCCTGACGGGCAACCTTGCCCGTTTCCAGTGTCAGCGTTTCTTCGCCCCACTGGATTGATTTTTTGACTTCTTTGAACATCTATCTCGGTTTCCTGGCTGGAGGCACTCCCGGGCGTATCCCGGGTCCTCCGTTTCATTGGCGGCCCCATTGCCACCGACCCCTGTCTACCATGTCATGCGCCGGGGTCTAAGGCGTCACGTTTCAGATGCGCAGGCGTTACAGGAAATCCGGTGGTTTTGAAAGGCTCAAAATCCGCGCGGCCGGGCGCGGCAGAAGGCCGTCTTCAGGCCGGATTGAACACCGCGTCATATTCACCATCCGCAACACGGCCATGCGCCCCCAGCTTGTGGGCCAGCCGGATAAAGCGCACATTGTCATGGCGCGTGATCGCATAGGCCGGCAGGTGCCGGGTGCCACAGATATCGCAGATCGCGGCGCGCATCACCCGTTCGCCAAGATGCAGGCCCTGCCACGCACGCAGGACAGAGACGGCAATCTCGCCGCCCGGTTCCCGCGCATCCGCGAAATCGCAGATCGCGGCCAGAGCGATGACGCGCCCGAAAAAGGTCTTGGCGATGAAATCGGATCTCGACCAGTCAAGTCCGCGATACCGCCCGTTGATGGCTGACGCCGTGATCAGCCCGTGAAACCGCGCGCGCCGGTCCGGGGCAGACAGTGTCACGTAATGCGCGATGATGCGTTCGGCGTCCTGCGGGCCGAGCAAGACCTGTCGGCACAAGCCCGCTGCAAGCCGCATAAAGCCTCTGCGCAGCAGCGACCGCACACCCGGCGATGGTGGGGATGGCGGCAACGTGGTCGGACCGGCTGGTAATGGCACCTGTAACGGTATCGAAAGACGGTTGAAGACCCTGCTGAGTATGGGCATCGCACTGCTCTGCTCTGCTATCCAACCTCCCTGTGACAGGAAATAGGGCCCACCCCAGCGCACGCAATCCACATGTCTGCAACCTCGCCATGCGAAAGTCGCGGCGCGCTCGGGATTGCGAAACGAAAAACGGCACCGATCCCGACAGGACCGACGCCGTTCAATTGTTTTGCCGCAAAGGCCGTTTAGCGGCGGATGCCCAGACGCTGGATAAGGTCGCGATACCGCGCCTCTTCCTTGTTCTTGAGGTAATCCAGCAGCTTGCGGCGCTGTGCGACCATCTTAAGAAGGCCACGACGCCCGTGGTTGTCCTTCTTGTGGGTTTTGAAATGCTCTGTCAGGGTCGCAATGCGTGATGTGAGGATGGCAACCTGAACCTCGGGCGAGCCGGTGTCGCCTTCCTTGGTCGCAAAGTCCTTCATGACGCGGGCTTTTTCTTCTACGGTAATCGACATCGGGTCTCCTTTCGGAACAAGGGTGAAGGGCACGAGCCGGGATGTCGTCCAGCAAGGTCCTGTGGAACACGCCGCGTTGGTCACACGACGGTAGCGCGGAGATAGGAGATTCTGCGCGAAAAGGAAAGCCGCTTTGTTGAAGCGGTCCGCGTTTGACCCGAGACATCGGTTGAAGGGCGGAACGCGCGCAATGATGGGGCGAAACGCTTTAAACAGTGTCCTGCGGCACAAGCACAATATCATCAGGGTTGAGCGCCTTGAGGCTATGCACATCGGCGATCTGTACACCATTCAGGAAAACATGATGCAGGGTTTCATCGGTTTCGTCGGTCTGGACTGTCACCTCGGGGTCAGACGCCTGGGATGCGTCGTATAGCACAAGCAGGCTGTCCTCGGATGCGGTGAAATCCAGCACGCTGGTTTGCGCATCCTCGCTTAGCCAATCACCCAGAATGATCTGGTCGGCCCCCGCACCGCCGGTCACGATATCATTGCCACCCGCAGAGATCACATCATCACCGGGTCCGCCATTCAGGAAATCGCGATCCGCCTCGGCTGGGGTGCCCACCGGCGCACGCCCTTCCAGTGTGTCGTTTCCATAACCGCCGAAAAGTGTGTCCTCACCCGCGCCGCCGTCCAGACCGTCATTGCCAAGATACCCGTGCAGCGCGTCATTGCCTGCGCCGCCCCCAAGGGTATCGTCGCCTTGCCCGCCGGTCAGGCTGTCATCCCCGTCACCGCCATTCAGCAGATCGTCACCACCATGCCCGTAAAGCGAATCCGCGCCGTCGTCACCATGCAGCGTATCATCGCCCGCATCGCCATGCAGATTGTCATCGCCTGCGTCACCGGCAAGGCTGTCATCGCCATCCCCGCCGCGCAACTCGTCCGTTCCTGCAAGGCCCTGAATGGTATCACTACCATCATACCCATTCAGGAAATCATTGATCGCGGTCCCGGTCATCGTGTCGGCAATGACATCGCCGGATTGCACGTTCCAGTCGTCACCGTCGGGATCGGCGGGATCGTCACCCGTGGCGAAATCCATGATCGAGGGGCCGTCGCTTTCGGTCTGTTGCGCGGTGTCGGAGGTATCGCCGGGCGTATCTGGCGTCTGATCTTCACGATTGTTCTCGCCAAGATCCTCAAGACCCCAGAGCGCGGCGGCCCCGACCGCCACCATCCCCATCAATCCCGCAAGAAGAAACATTCGCCCATCCACCCACACACCCTGTAAAGCGTCTCGCGAAAAACCTGCCGCGCAGATTTTCGAGAAACGCAGTGCTCCGCTCAATCGTTGCACACGTTCCGCCTTTAGCCGATGTCTCGGGTTAAAGGCGGGACACTTTAAGGAGGCCACAAGCGGCGAGGTTGGTCAAACATTTCCGGTCTGCATGGTTAAAACCTGGTGCCGCCACCGCCACCTTCGCGCGCAAAGCGTTCTGGCGGGGGCCTATCAGCCCGGCTGATCCCGAAGCGTCGTATCCGCCCGCCGTAACGTGTCGCCATACGATATCGTCGGCTCCAGAACGGTACGTTTTGGGGGACCGGCATTTCCGGCCCGCTCGACGATCATCCCGGCCGCGAGGCGGCCAATTTCCAGCCGACAGGAATCCATTGACGCCAACTCGCGCGGCAGGCCGCGTAACAAGTTCACGCCGTTAAAGCCGGCAAGCCCCATCCGACCGGGGATGTCGACGCCCTGCTCGATCAGGTACAAAAGCCCACCCGCACCGATCAGGTCGTTGGAATAATAAATGAAATCCAGATCCGGCGTGCGCGCCACCACGTCACGGGTCATCTCGCGCCCTTTGGCAAGCGCGGACCCGCCCGAGTAGAACTCGCTATCGGCAACCTCGACCCCGGCTTTCGCCAGCGCCTCGGTAAACCCTTCGAACCGTTTGCGCGCGCGGTGATCCAACAGCATCTTGGTGCCCAGAAAGGCGATGCGGCGATAGCCCGCCTGCACGATGGCCTGCGCCATCTGTTGCCCGGCGCGCCTGTGCGAGATGCCGACGACGGAATCGACCGGCGTGCCGTCCACATCCATGATCTCGACCACTGGAATCCCTGCACCGCGCAGCATGGCGCGCGAGGCGTCAGAATGCTCCAGCCCGGCGATGATAACGCCCGATGGCCGCCAGGACAGCATCTCGTAGAGCACCTTTTCCTCTTTTTCGGGCAGGTACCCGGTGACGCCAACAACCGGTTGCAGCCCGGTTTCCTCCAGCACTTCGGTGATGCCGGTCATGACCTCGGGGAACACCATGTTCGACATCGATGGGATAATGACCGCGACAAGGTTCACCCGCTGGCTGGCCAACGCACCCGCTATCTTGTTGGGTACATAGCCAAGGGCGCGCGCAGCCTCCAGCACCCGCTTGCGGGTGGCGTCTGACACGTCGCCGCGATTGCGCAACACGCGGCTGACCGTCATCTCCGACACGCCCGAGGCCTCGGACACGTCGCGCAAGGTCAAGGGGCGGTTATCCTGTCTGGTCACCAAAATCGGCCTGAGGGTTGATGCAGTTTGCCCGTGTTACCGCAAACAGCCTCCCGCGCGCAAGCACCGCCCGTGGCCTGTTGCTGACCACGTTGTCGAACCGGACAGGTGACACATCCTTTCATGGCCCGACCCGCACCTTGAGACATTCGACCAGGTGACATCGTCCGATCCCTGCGTTAGAACTCGGGCCGACGGCTCCGTGGCTCAACTGGATAGAGCAGCCCCCTCCTAAGGGGCAGGTTGCAGGTTCGAATCCTGCCGGGGTCGCCAAAAACGCCTGAAAAATATGGCGTATTTGCAAGGGGTTCTGCGGGAGGGTGCAGAAAGTCCCGCTTCGTTTTCCGCCGAATTCTCCGAAAAAGACCGAATTCTCGTACAAAACCTGTACAAATTTCGCACGTTCGTGCGGCTTTTGGGGCGTTCCGATGAGCTGGCGGGTAGCGAACGCGTGTGCTGAGCGGAAGTTCGGGAGTGCGACGCGCAAACAGATCATCATGTTCTTGGCGGACAAGGCCTCTGATGATGGGTCGGGCATCTGGTGTTCGAAAGGCACGATCCAGCGGCATATCGAATTGGGGGAAACAACAGTCAAGCGGACGATCCGGGAGTTCCTGCAGGAAGGCATCCTGGTCGAGACCGGCGCGCGGGGTTGCAAGAACGGATTCACCGTCGTTTACCGGATCGATCTGGCGCGGATCGAGGCGCTTGAACTGACCGCCGAGCCCGAGATCGAGACGGGGGCCACAGTGGACCCCGTCCAGACTGGACCCGGTACGGGGGCCACAGTGGCCGGGGTACCGGGGCCACCACGGCCCCCAAACCATCCTAAAACCATCCATAAACCACCTACGCGCAAGCGCGAGGCGGCGGAGGATGAAGTGGCTGAGAAGATTTTGGCCGCCTATCCGCCCGACCGTTTGCGCGGGAAGGCTGAGTGTCTCAGTCGGATCAGGGAGGCTTTGGACGCTGGGATAGAGGTCGAGGACCTGTTGCAGGCCGTGAAGGCCTACGCGACCGAGAGCGCGGGCTTCACCCGCTCGAAAGTCTGTTTCTCGGACAACTGGTTCAGGTCCGGGCGCTGGCGCGCCTATGTCGAGGACATCGCCAAGGGCCGAGATGAAGCGAAGGCGAAGGAAGCCCAGATGCTCGCAGGCTTGGCCAATTGGGTCGCGGACAAACATCCCCTTTGCCGCCACATCACTCCCGGCCAGGTCGATGTGCTCTTGGCCGCTGAACTGGTGACGCAGGCGCAAATCCAGGCGGCAGGCCTCAGATCATGACCAGCACCGGACCGACTGAAGCGCAAACAGCAAGGCGACCCATGTCATACGCTGGTGAACCGCCCCGGGTTTACCGGAGAGTAAAATACTCAAAGGATGAGCCCTATGAC
>JANSXS010000053.1 GCA_024742835.1 Paracoccaceae bacterium
AGGCTGGCGGTGAAGGGAGAGGCAACGCCGTTTTCTTGAAAAGAAAACGGACCGGACCCTTTGAAAGGGTCCGGGGCGCGGCGCTTACTCGTCCTCCTCCGCATCCAGGAGTTCCATGTTGAGGCCCAGACCCCGGACCTCCTTGACGAGAACGTTGAACGATTCCGGTACGCCGGCCTCGAAATTGTCCTCACCCTTGACGATGCTTTCATAGACCTTGGTCCGGCCCGCCACGTCATCCGACTTCACGGTCAGCATTTCCTGCAAGGTGTAGGCGGCACCGTAAGCTTCGAGCGCCCAGACCTCCATCTCGCCGAACCGCTGGCCACCGAACTGCGCCTTGCCGCCAAGCGGCTGCTGGGTCACGAGGCTGTAAGGCCCGGTGGAGCGCGCGTGGATCTTGTCATCCACAAGGTGGTGCAGCTTGAGAAGGTACTTGACGCCCACGGTCACGGGGCGGCTGAACTGCTCGCCCGTGCGCCCGTCGAACAGGACCGACTGACCGCTGTCCGAAAAGCCCGCACGCCGCAGTGCGTCGTTCACATCGGCCTCTTTCGCGCCGTCAAACACCGGCGTTGCGATCGGCACACCGTTCGTGACATTGCCCGCCGCTTCGATCAGCGTGGCTTCGTCCATGCCCGCGATGCCCTCGTCGTAGACATCGTCGCCATAGGCGTGGTGCATCGCCTCGCGGACGGGTGTCAGGTCGCCGGTGCGGCGATAATCCTGCAACGCGTCGTCGATGCGGATGCCAAGGCCGCGCGCGGCCCAGCCCATGTGGGTCTCAAGGATCTGCCCCACATTCATGCGCGACGGCACACCCAGCGGGTTGAGACAGAAATCGACCGGCGTGCCATCTGCGAGAAACGGCATGTCCTCCATCGGCACCACGCGGCTGATCACGCCCTTGTTGCCGTGACGACCGGCCATCTTGTCGCCCGGCTGAAGCTTCCGCTTCACCGCGATAAAGACCTTGACCATCTTCATCACGCCCGGCGGCAAGTCGTCGCCGCGACGGACCTTCTCGACCTTGTCCTCGAAACGGGCATCCAGCGTCCGCTTTTGCGCCTCGTACTGGTCGTGCAGCGCCTCGACGATCTGCGCGTCCTGCTCGTCCTGAAGGGCAAGCTGCCACCACTGGCCACGGCTGAGTGTTTCCAGCAAATCCTCGGTGATCTCGGAATTCGCCTTGACGCCCTTGGGGCCCTTCACGGCGGTCTTGCCCATGATCAACGTCTTGAGACGCGCATAGATGTTGCGGTCAAGGATCGCCAGCTCGTCGTCGCGGTCACGCCCCAGACGCTCGACCTCTTCGCGCTCGATCTGAAGCGCGCGCTCGTCTTTTTCCACGCCGTGGCGGTTAAAGACGCGCACCTCGACAACAGTGCCGTAATCGCCGGGCTTCACCCGCAGCGAGGTATCTCGCACATCGCTTGCCTTTTCGCCAAAGATGGCGCGCAACAGCTTTTCTTCCGGCGTCATCGGGCTTTCGCCCTTTGGGGTGATCTTGCCCACAAGAATATCGCCGGGCTCTACATCGGCACCGATATAGACGATGCCCGCCTCGTCGAGATTGCGCAGCGCCTCTTCGCCCACATTGGGAATATCGCGGGTGATCTCTTCGGGGCCGAGTTTCGTGTCACGCGCGGCGACCTCGAACTCCTCGATATGGATCGAGGTGAACACGTCATCACGGGCGATCCGCTCTGAGATCAGGATGCTGTCCTCGAAGTTGTAGCCGTTCCACGGCATGAACGCGACCAGCACGTTCTTGCCAAGCGCCAGTTCCCCCAGATCGGTCGACGGGCCATCGGCAAGCACCTCGCCCTTGGTCACGGTGTCGCCCACCTTCACCAGCGGCTGCTGGTTGATACAGGTGTTCTGGTTGGAGCGCTGAAACTTGCGCATCCGGTAGATATCCACACCGGGATCACCAAGTTCCAGATCCGATGTCGCGCGCACCACGATGCGCTGCGCGTCGACCTGGTCGATCACGCCGGCGCGTTTGGCCAGGACAGAGGCGCCCGAGTCGCGGGCGACGATGCCCTCGATGCCGGTGCCCACAAGCGGTGCCTCGGAACGCAGCGTCGGCACCGCCTGCCGCTGCATGTTGGACCCCATGAGCGCGCGGTTGGC
>JANSXS010000023.1 GCA_024742835.1 Paracoccaceae bacterium
CAGGAAAAGCCATCATCGCCACCGCGCGAAAGCTCCTGACCATCATCTACAACACATTGAAAAACAAATGGGTCTTCGAAGACTTCACAGCCTTCAAGATCAAAAACTCCAGCCAAACCGCTGGACAAACATCATAGGAGCGCGCCATGCATCTCGATTATGTCTTCGACCCACCGGAAATTCCGGCGCTTCCCGTGACGGAGCAAGGCCCGCTTTTCCCGCTGCGCCGGATCTTTTGCGTTGGGCGGAACTATGCCGCCCATGCCATCGAGATGGGCAACGAGGTGGATCGCGAAGCGCCGTTCTATTTCACCAAATCGGCGCATTGCCTGTGCCATACGGGCCGCGAGATCGACTATCCGCGCGTCACCGAGGATTGCCATTACGAGATGGAATTTTGTGTCGCCATCGGGGCGGAAGCCGCACAGGTCAGCGCCGCGAACGCGATGGACGCGGTCTTTGGCTACGCCAGCGGGATTGACCTGACCCGCCGCGATCTGCAAGCCTTGGCCAAGCATCTGCGCCGCCCGTGGGATGTGGGCAAGAATTTCGAGAATGCCGCGATCCTTGGTCCGGTGACCCGCAAGGCGGATTTTGGCGAGATCGCGGATCAGACCATCTGGCTGGATCATGACGGCACCCGCGCGCAGAACGCGCCCCTGTCGGACATGATCTGGTCTGTGCCAGAGATCATTGCGGACCTGTCACGGCTTTACACGCTTCTGCCCGGTGATCTGATCATGACTGGCACGCCTGCGGGCGTTGGCGCGGTCAAGCCGGGATCGGTGCTCAAAGGCGGCATCGACGGTCTGGTGCCGGTGCAGGTCACAATCCGCAAGGATGGACAATAACCACGCCCCCCGGAAATGCGACGCCCCGCCGAATTGATCGACGGGGCGCTTTGCCAAATCACTCGTTAACGGAACGCGTTACCCCAGCAGACGCCGCGCAATGACCTGCGCCTGAATTTCCGCCGCACCTTCAAAGATGTTGAGGATGCGTGCATCGCACAAGACGCGGCTGATGCTGTATTCCAGCGCGAAGCCGTTGCCGCCATGCACTTGCAGACCGTTATCGGCGGCCGCCCATGCCACACGCGCGCCCAGCAGTTTGGCCATCCCGGCCTCCAGATCGCAGCGGCGGCCATTGTCCTTTTCCCATGCCGAGAAATAGGTGAGCTGACGCGCGATCATGATCTCCACCGCCATCATCGCCAGTTTGCCCGACACGCGCGGGAATTCGATCAGTGACTTGCCGAACTGCTTGCGGTCGATGGCGTAGCGCATGGAGATATCCAGCGCCGATTGCGCCACGCCCACGGCGCGCGCGGCGGTCTGGATGCGTGCGGATTCGAATGTCTCCATCAATTGGGCAAAGCCCTTGCCCTCGATCCCGCCCAGAAGGTTCTTGCCATCCACGTGGAACCCGTCGAAGGCGATCTCGTATTCCTTCATGCCGCGATAGCCCAGCACCTCGATCTCGCCGCCGGTCATGCCCTCGGTCGGGAACGGCTCGGCGCAATCACCGGGGGTCTTTTCGGCGATGAACATCGACAGACCCTTGTAATTGTCGGATCCCGCATCGGTCCGCGCCAGAAGGGTCATGATCTGCGTGCGCGACGCGTGGGTGATCCAGGTCTTGTTGCCGGTGATCTTGTAGTCGCCGTTATCGTCTTTCACAGCGCGGGTGCGCAGCGCGCCCAGATCCGACCCGGTGTTCGGCTCGGTGAATACGGCCGTCGGCAGGATCTCGGCGCTGGCCAGCTTGGGTAGCCAGTTTTCCTTTTGCTCCTGCGTGCCGCCCGCGATAATCAGCTCTGCCGCGATCTCGGACCGGGTGCCAAGGCTGCCGACGCCGATATAGCCCCGGCTGAGTTCTTCGGACACGACACACATGGAGGCCTTGGACAGGCCGAATCCGCCGAATTCCTCGGGGATGGTCAGGCCAAACACGCCCATTTCCGCCAGATCCTCGATGATCTCCATCGGAATCAGCTCGTCCTTCAGGTGCCACTCATGCGCGTGCGGCTCTACCTTGTCGACGGAAAAGCGCCGGAACTGTTCGCGGATCATCTCAAGCTCGTCATCCAGCCCGGATGCGCCAACGGTGATTTCCGCCGCGCGTTCGCGCATCAACTCAACCAGACGGGTACGCGCGGCCTGCGTGTTGCCGTGCGCCATCAGGGTGCGGATCTCGCTGGCCTGAAAGCCCGCAAGCGCGTCTGCGCCGAGGCCCAGATCGCTCATCCGGACGAACTCGCTCTGGTTCATCGGGATGCCGCCGACCAGATGGTTCAGATATTCGCCAAAGCCGATTTGCAGGATCAGCTGTTCAACCTCGCCGAACTTGCCGTCATCCTTCAGCCGAGTGGCCCAGCCGTGCATCTGGCGCAGCGATTCGACATATGTGGCCAGCCATGCCAACCCGTGACAGGCGGTCTGATGCGCCTCGACCGCCGAAGACGACACGCGACCGTCGATCACGACCTCCGCGCGCAGGGCTGTTCTTGCTTGATCAAGCAACGCCTCCGCCGGGGCCACGGCCGCATCGGTCAGGCCGAGCAGGTCGTCGAGAAGCACCGAAGTCTCCAGTCTGAGATCTTGTCCGTCATGCGCCATGATTCATATCCTTTTCCGACTCCGACCTGTCCTAACCATTTCGCATCCGCAGCGCAACTATTTTGCCAAAGAGGGCCGGGTTTTGGTCTTATCTTGCGCCAACCTGTCGCGCCAACTCGCGCCAATTCCAGTCCGACAAGGCGTTTTCAACGTAGCGCGCCGTCTGGCACCCCGGTGTCAATTGCGGCGGGGCGGTCTGATGCCGCGATGCGGCGCAACCGGCCATATGCCGTTAAACCTCTTTTCTTCATCGGGCAGATAGCCCATGCGATCGGGACGAACAGCAATGGAACTCACGATATGGCCGACATTCTGGGATCGAACTGGCCCCTCATGCTGCTCTTTGCCGCGGCGGTGGCCATGGCCGGGGGCGTGGTCAAGGGCGTGGTGGGGTTCGCCATGCCAATGGTGCTGATTTCAGGACTCAGTTCCATCGCGCCGCCCGACGTGGCGCTGGCCGGTGTGATCCTGCCGACGCTGCTGAGCAATGGCTGGCAGGGCCTGCGCCAGGGGCTTGGTGCCGCGCTCGGCTCGCTCGGGCGGTTCAGGATCTTTCTGATCGCGGGACTGATCTTCATGCTGGCTTCGGCCCAGCTTGTCGCGGTCATGAGCCACTCTGTCATGCTGCTGATCATCGGCGTGCCCATCGTGATCTATGCCGCGTTCTCGCTGGCGGGTCGGCCCTTGCGGTTGCCGCCGCGACCGGGCTGGCGCATCGAGGCTGGTATCGGTGCCGTTGCGGGTTTCTTTGGCGGCATATCGGGGGTCTGGGGGCCGCCGACCGTGGCCATGCTGACCGCGCTGCAAACGGAAAAAACTGAACAGATGCGGGTGCAGGGGGTCATCTACGGGCTTGGCGCGGTGGCGCTTCTGGGCGCGCATGTCGGATCGGGCGTTCTGAACGCGGCCACCCTGCCGCTGTCGCTGGCGCTGTGCCTGCCGGCGCTGGCGGGCATGTGGCTTGGCCTGCGCATCCAGGACCGGATCGACCAGCGCATGTTTCGTCAACTCACGCTGGCGGTGCTGGTGATCGCGGGTCTGAACCTGGTGCGGCGGGGTCTGCTGGCTCTTTGATGGCCGCGGGGCCATGTGCCGCGATCGGCGTCCCCCTGTCTCTCTATCTTGCGGCAACGTTCAGACTGACCATGCGCATCCGCACCAGTCCGGCCTTCCCCCCGTGCCGCAGATCCGGTAAAGCGCGCGGGTGCGCAAGGCAATCGTGGGAAGACATTCATGAAATTTACCCTGTCCTGGCTGAAGGATCATCTGGACACGCAGGCCAGCGTCGGCGAGATCGCCGAAACGCTGACCGATCTGGGCCTTGAGGTCGAAGAGATCAGCGACCCCGCCGCGCGGTTGCGGGACTTCACCATCGGCAAGGTCATCAAGGCCGAGCCGCATCCCGATGCTGATCGCCTGCGTGTCTGCCAGGTCGAGACCGCCACGGGGCAGACCCAGATCATCTGCGGCGCGCCCAACGCGCGCGAGGGGATCACCGTGGTCGTGGCCAGCCCCGGTGTCTACGTGCCGGGCATCGACACCACCATCGGCGTGGGCAAGATCCGCGGCGTGGAAAGCTTCGGCATGATGTGTTCCGAGCGCGAGATGGAACTTTCCGAGGAGCACGACGGCATCATCGAGCTGACCTCGGGAGAGGTCGGCGAGAGTTTCGCAGACTGGCTGGCCGCCCATGAGCCCGCGAAGGTCGATCCGGTGATCGAGATCGCCATCACCCCAAATCGCCCCGATGCTCTGGGCGTGCGCGGAATCGCGCTGGATCTCGCGGCGCGCGGACTGGGCCAGATGAAACCGGCCCCCGCCGCCCATGTCGAGGGGCAATTTCCCTGCCCGATCAATCTCAGCATAGACGACGACACCCGCAAAGACGGCTGTTTCGTCTTTGCCGGGCGCCTGATCCGCAATGTCAGGAACGGTCCCAGCCCGCAATGGCTTCAGGATCGGCTGCGCGCCATCGGGCTGCGGCCCATCTCGGCGCTGGTGGATATCACCAATTTCTTCACCTTTGACCGCAACCGCCCGCTGCATGTGTTCGACGCCGACAAGGTTGCGGGCAATCTGCGCGTTCATCGCGCCAAGGGTGGCGAGACGATGATGGGTCTCGATGAAAAGGAATATGCGTTCTCTGAAGGGCAGGTCGTGATCTCGGACGATAATGGCGTCGAAAGCGTGGCGGGCATCATGGGCGGGCTGGCCACTGGCGTGACCAACGAGACCACCAATGTCTTTCTGGAAGCCGCCGTCTGGGATCATGTGCAGATCGCGCATACGGGCCGCGCGCTCAAGATCAACTCGGATGCGCGCTACCGTAATGAACGTGGCATCGACCCGGCCTTCAATGGCGAGGGGCACGCGCTGGCGACGCGCATGATCATGGAACTGTGTGGCGGCGAGCCGTCGAACCTTGTGCAGGCCGGTACCGTGCCGGATGTACGCCGCGCCTATACGTTGGATGCCGCCAAGGTGCAGTCGCTTGTGGGGATGGATATTCCTGAATCCGAGCAGCGCCAGACGCTTACCCGGCTGGGCTTCCGGCTGGAGGGCAACACCGCCCATGTGCCAAGCTGGCGACCCGATATTCAGGGCGAGGCCGACCTGGTGGAGGAGGTGGCGCGCATCGCGTCCCTGACCAAGCTGGAGGGCCGTCCCATGCCGCGTATGCGTCCGGGCGTGCCCAAGCCGATCCTGAGTGCAGTACAGCGCCGCGAACGTGCCGCACGGCGCATGGCCGCCGGGCTGGGCTATGATGAATGCGTGACCTACTCCTTCATAGATCAGGCCAGTGCCGCGCTGTTCGGGGGCGGTGATGATGCCACCATGCTGGCCAATCCCATCAGTTCGGAAATGAGCCACATGCGCCCCGATCTGCTGCCTGGCCTGTTGCAGGCCGCCGCGCGCAATCAGGCGCGGGGGCAGGCGGATCTGGCGCTTTTTGAACTGGGCCATGCCTTTTCCGGTGGCGAGCCGGGCGAGCAGCATGTGCAGGTTGCCGGGCTTCTGGTGGGTCGCACCGGGCCGCGCGATGTCCACAAGGCACAGCGCGCCGTCGATCTTTACGACGTCAAGGCCGATGCCGAGGCAATTCTCGCAGCGCTTGGCGCGCCCGCCAAGGTGCAGATCCTGCGCGAGGGGCCGGGCTGGTTCCACCCTGGTCGGCATGGGCGGATCTGCCTTGGCCCGAAAAAGGTGTTGGGCCTCTTTGGCGAGCTGCACCCAAAGATCCTGCGCGCGATGGATGTGAAGGGGCCGGCCGTTGCCTTTACCCTTTACCCCGGCGAGGTGCCCTTGCCGCGTCAGGCGGGCGCCAGCCGGGGCGCGATGCAGGTCAGCGACCTGCAAGCGGTGGAGCGTGATTTCGCCTTTGTCGTCGATGCGCAGGTGGAGGCGCTGAGCCTTGTGAACGCCGCCGCCGGGGCCGACAAGACGCTGATCGAGGATGTGCGCGTGTTCGACGAATTCATCGGCGGCAGTCTGGGTGAGGGCAAGAAAAGCCTTGCGCTGACCGTGCGCTTGCAGCCGCGCGAGACGACGCTGAAGGATGCCGATATCGAGGCGGTGAGCGCGAAGATCGTCGAGAAGGTGACAAAGGCCACGGGCGGCGTGCTGCGCGGCTAGGGCAAACTGGATTTCAGTCGGGCAGGCGTTATCTGGCCGGTTGAACAAGCGAAAAGGAGACAGCGATGAGCCTGAACGTGTATCTTTCGGGGGAAATTCATACCGACTGGCGCGAGCGGATCGTCGAGGGAGCCAAGGGGCTGGACGTGACTTTCAACGCGCCGGTGACCGATCACGCGGCATCCGACGATTGCGGTGTGGCGATCCTTGGGGCCGAGGACAACAAGTATTGGCATGACCACAAGGGCGCGATGGTCAACGCCATCCGCACCCGCAAGGGGATTGCCGATGCCGATGTGGTGGTGGTGCGCTTTGGCGACAAGTACAAGCAATGGAACGCAGCCTTTGACGCGGGCTATGCGAGCGCCTTGGGCAAGTCGCTGATCATCCTGCAACCGCCAGAGCATGACCACGCCCTGAAAGAGGTCGACGCGGCGGCACTGGCCATGACCCGAGAGCCCGAACAGGTGGTCGAGATCCTGCGCTACGTGCTGGAAGGCACCCTGCCGGGGTAGGGTCTTTGCCCTGTCGGCTGAAAAAGCCCGCGCCGGGAATGGCGCGGGTTTTTGTGGGTGCAGGGTTTAGTGGTACGAGGTACGGCGATTCGAAAGTCTGGTATCATCCCGAAGCAGACTTCCCCTGCGCGGAATCAAGGCGCGGAGCGCCGCCGCGCATCGCCGGGCCGCCACCCGGCACGGCGATCGGGTTGATCTGGGCGCATAGATCAAAAGTTACGCGTCAGTGGTTGGGATAAAGCGCTTTAGCTCAGCCGTTGGGTCGCCGAACCGCGGCCCGTCAATTCGCGGCTCGGGTCGTCAATGTCCATCAAGGGCGCTCACTTGGCGTTCGCTGCATGTTACACGAAATGCAGCTTTTTGGAATTGGCCCAAAACTTTGCAAACCCCGCTCCCTGCACAGTGCTGCCAACCTATCAAGACGTAGCCTTTCGGCAGCCCGACCTCCAACCGTTGCCCTTCCGGCAAACCACCCCCAAAACGAAAACACTTGGGCCGGGTCGCTGGCTTTTTGTGGCTTTGGGGTTCAGGCGATCCAAGTCCTTGCACAGGCCAGGGATACCCCGGCGCGAAAGGATGAGAGGGTTGCCCGCATATCAGCGCGATCTCCCGGATGCGTTTGATACAGGTGAAGGAACACCCCAAACGGCGGCAGCAAGATCAAAGCTGTTTCAGGCTGATCCGCATGTGATTTCAAACGGGTCTTCGGGATAGTCCACAGCGGCAAGGTAAAGCCCCTGTGGCGGGCAGACAGGGCCGCAGGCGGCGCGGTCGCGGGCTTGGAGCGCGGTTTTCACGTCCTCGGGCCGCCACGTACCGGCCCCCACCCTTTCCAGCGTGCCCACGAAACTGCGGACCTGGTTGTGCAGGAAGGAGCGGGCGCGCAAATGGAAATGGATTTCCGCGCCTGCGCGGCGATCAACCCTGGTTATGTCCAGCGCATCCAGCGTCTTGACCGGGCTTTTGGCCTGACAGATCGTTGACCGGAAGGTGGTGAAATCATGATGCCCGACCAGATATGCGGCGGCCTCGCGCATCGCGTCCACGTCAAGGTCGTGCCGCACCTGCCAGACCAGCCCCTTGTCATGGGTGGCGGGCGCGCGGCGCATCAGCAACCGGAAAAGATAGTGCCGCCGCGTCGCTGAAAACCGCGCGTGCCAGTCCTCGGCCACGCGCGCGCAATCCACGATGGCCACCGGCGCGGGCTTGAGGTGATAGTTCAGCGCCTCTGACAGGCGGAACGGCTCCCAGTCCCTGACCATGTCGCATTGCGCCACTTGCCCCAGGCCGTGCACGCCCGCATCGGTGCGCCCTGCGGCGGCGATGGTGTGGGGGCCGGGCTCCAGCCGTGCGAGCGCGGCCTCGATCGCGCCTTGTACCGAGGGCTGGTCAGCCTGTCTTTGCCAGCCGACAAAGGGCGCGCCGTCATATTCCACCTTGATCGCATATCTTGGCATGGCGCGATGCTTAGCGCGGGCTTGTCGCGCGGGCAAGTGAGCGCGGGGAGCCTTGCGCGGTCTCTCCCCTCTGGCAGAGGCCGGGGGCAGTGGTTATCTTTGCACTGAAAGGGGCGGGGCATTTGTTCATCAGCACGATCGCAGAAGGTTTGACGCGCGGCGTCGAGACCGTGACCGACACCGTGTCGGAGACATTTTTTGAACCCACGATCCGGCTTGGCGTGACCGGCCTCAGCCGGGCGGGCAAGACCGTGTTCATCACCTCGCTGGTGGCCAACCTGATGAACCGGGCGCGTATGCAGGGGCTTGCCGCCGCGGCCGAGGGGCGGATCTCTGCCGCCTATTTGCAACCGCAGCCCGACGATACCTTGCCGCGCTTCGATTACGAATCGCATCTTGCCGCGCTGACCGGGCAAGACCCGCAATGGCCGCAAAGCACGCGGTCAGTGTCCGAGCTGCGCCTGTCACTGCGGGTGCGGCCCGCCGGGCTTTTGGCCGGGTTGCAGGGGCCGCGCCGGGTGCATCTGGATATCGTGGATTATCCGGGCGAATGGCTGTTGGATCTGGCGCTTCTGGACAAGGACTATGCCACGTGGTCCGCCGAGGTTCTGGGACGGCTGCAAGCGCGCCCGCAAGCTGCTGAATTCCTGAGGCTGTCGGGCAACACCGATGCCACCGCCCCGCTGGACGAGCCTGCGGCACAGGCGCTTGCCGCCAGCTATACCGCCTGTCTGCACGCCGCGCGTGACGGCGGCCTGTCGGATTGCACGCCGGGGCGTTTCGTGCTGCCGGGCGATCTGGCGGGCTCGCCGGTGCTGACCTTCGCGCCGCTGCCCCGGCCCGACACGGCGCCGCGCAAATCGCTTTGGCGCGAAATGGAACGCCGGTATGAGGCGTACAAATCCCATGTGGTGAAGCCGTTCTTCCGGGATCATTTCGCCCGGATCGACCGCCAGATCGTGCTGGTCGACGCGCTTGGTGCCATTCACAACGGCCCGCAGGCGGTCGAGGACATGCGCCGTGCCATGGCCGAGATCCTTGGTGCTTTCCGTCCGGGACGCAATGCGTTCCTGTCGCGGCTGCTGATGGGCAAACGGGTGGAGAAGATCCTGTTTGCCGCGACCAAATCCGATCATCTGCACCACACACAGCACGCCCGGTTGACCGCGATCATCGAGGCTTTGATGCGCGACGCGCGCAACCGCGCTGATTTTGCCGGGGCCGAGACGGCGGGCATGGCCATCGCCGCGCTGCGCGCCACCACCGAAGAGACCATCACGCATCAGGGCGCGCCGCTGGATTGCGTGCGTGGCACCTTGCTGGAGACAGGGCGAAAGGCGGCGTTTTATCCCGGCGATCTGCCGGTCGATCCCATGCAGTTGCTTGGACCGGCCCGCGACGGGGCTGAAAACTGGCTTGATGGGGATTACGAGATCATGCGCTTCGCGCCTGCGCCGCTGACGCTGCGGGCCAATGAAGGCCCGCCGCATATCCGGCTCGATCGCGCCGCGCAATTCCTGATCGGGGACAAGCTGTGAGCGGGGCGTTCATGCCGCATCGGGCAAGGCTCTGGCAGGTGCCTGCGCTTGTGGCCGTCCTGCGCCGCTCGACACATGCGCGCCCCGTCTGGAGCGATCTGCGCGTGATGGCGCGCGCCACGCGGCGCGGCTGGGTGCGGGTGGTCAGGGACAGGCGCGGCGTGGCGGGATTTGCCATTCGTGATGGTGCTGCGCTGCACGCGCTATACGTGCATCCCCGCGCGCAGGGCGGCGGAGTGGGACGCGCGCTTCTGGCCGATGCCAAGCAGGCGGCGGGCTGTCTGGATTTGTGGGTCGTGCAATATAATCGTCATGCCCGGCGCTTTTACATCCGCGCCGGTTTCGCCGAGAAGGCCCGCGCGCCTTGGGGCGGCGGAAATGATGAAAACCTGCCGGATATCCTGATGGTCTGGCCACCCGAAAGAAGGGCAGAGACATGAGCAGACGCCCCGTTCTCATTGACCTTGACGACAGTGCCGAGGAGCCAAGCCCGGCCAGCGCGCCGCCCGTTCCCGATCCCGATCTGCCACCCCCGCCCGAGGGACGCGCGATGCAGACCGTGGCAACGCTTGCCGCCCGCCGCCCCTCGCGGCTGGCGCGGCTGTTCTGGGGGTTGCTGCTGACGATCCTTGGCACGGTGATTTCGGTCACGGCCTGGGATTTCGTCACCGCGCTGATCTCTCGCAATGTCGCTTTGGGCTATGCCGTCACCGGGCTTCTGGCCGCCTTTGCGCTCATTTGTGTGGTGATCGCGCTGCGAGAGCTTGCAGCGTTCGCGCGCCTGTCGCGCGTTGACAGCCTGCACCGCGCTGCGGATGCCGCGCTTGCCGATAGCGATCTGACCGCCGCGCGCCGGGTGACGGCGGATCTGACCAGGCTTTATGCCGCGCGGCAGGATACAGGCTGGGGTCGTGACCGGCTTCGCGAATACGGCCCCGAACAGGTCGAGGCGGCGGATCTGCTGGGGCTTGTGGAAACCGAACTGCTCAAGCCTCTGGATGATGCGGCACGGCTGGAGATCGAGGCCGCAGCACGGCAGGTGGCCACAGTCACCGCCCTTGTGCCGCTGGCCTTTGCGGATGTGATCGCGGCGCTGACGGCAAACATGCGGATGATCCGCCGCATTGCCGAAATCTATGGCGGGCGGTCGGGCGTGTTGGGAAGCTGGCGTCTGGCGCGGGCGGTGATGACGCATCTGGTGGCGACGGGGGCGGTGGCCGTGGGCGATGACCTGATAAGCTCGGTCGCGGGAGGCGGGCTGTTGTCCAAGGTGTCGCGCCGCTTTGGTGAGGGCGTGGTGAACGGCGCACTGACCGCACGGGTGGGCGTGGCCGCGATGGAGGTGTGCCGCCCGCTGCCCTTCAAGACGATGGCGAAGCCGTCTGTGTCCAGGATCGTGTCGCGGGCGTTGACCGGGCTGTTCGCGCGGGCCTGAGCCGCGCGCCTAGCGCAGTTTCGGGATGCCGCCCGGATGGGTGTCACGCTCCACCACCCCGGCGCGCAGGGTGGTGCCGATCCGGTGGGCCAGCGCCGACCACGCCGCCGCCTGTTCCGGGCGCAACTCTGCCCGCAAGACACTGTCGAACAGGCCAAGCCAGGTGGAAAACATCCCCGGTTTCACATTGCCTGCCTGCACATGCGCGCGATGCGCGTTGCCGTCGTAACAGCGTTCATGCAGGATCGTGTTAGCCCAGAAATCCGCGGCGCGCGCCTCATGCGCGGGCCAGTCGGTGACATGCACGGCAAAGACCGGGCCAAGCCCAGGATGCGTCCGGCAGGCGGCGTAGAAAGCTGTGACGACCCGCTCGATTTCGGGTCGGGTGATGGCGAAGCGCGGGGGCAGGGCGGTGGTCATGGGTCTACAGATGCGCCATGACCGACTTTCTTGCAAGGGATGCACGCGGCGAACCGGAATTTTGCAATGGTCCCGGCCGGGAAAATTCGAATTTCTCCGGGTCCGCCCTATCGTACCCTCGTCGCGCTCGGCTCTGGACGCGGCGGGTTGCCCGGCCTATAACCCCGCGCATGATGGAAAGGGTTCGGATCATCCTTCGAATTACCTGCCCGGCGCTCTGACCCATGAGCCGCCGGGCCAAGGCGCATGGGCAACCCGCGCCGCACTCGCAAATCCCTGACTGACCTCAAGAACGAAGGACGCAAGGCATGTCCGCCGAAACGCCTGACTACAAAGACACTCTGAACCTGCCGCAGACCGATTTCCCGATGCGTGCGGGCCTGCCGAAACGAGAGCCGGACTGGCTGTCGCGCTGGAACGACATGGGCATTTATTCCCGCCTGCGCGCCAAGGCCGAGGCAGAGACACGCCAGCCCTTCACGCTGCATGACGGCCCTCCCTATGCCAACGGTCACCTGCATATCGGGCACGCGCTCAACAAGATCCTGAAGGACATGGTGGTGCGCAGCCAACAGATGATGGGCCGCGACGCGCGCTATATCCCCGGCTGGGATTGTCACGGTCTGCCGATCGAGTGGAAGATCGAGGAACAGTACCGCAAGAAGGGCCTGAACAAGGACGCCGTCGACGTGGTCGATTTCCGGCAGGAATGCCGCAAGTTCGCCGAGGGCTGGATCGACATCCAGCGCGACGAGTTCAAGCGCCTTGGCATCACCGGCAAATGGTCGAAGCCTTACCTGACGATGGATTTCCGCGCCGAGCGGATCATCGCCGAGGAATTCCAGAAATTCCTGATGACCGGCACGCTGTACCAAGGCTCCAAGCCGGTGATGTGGTCGCCCATCGAGAAGACGGCGCTGGCCGAGGCGGAGGTGGAATACCACGACAAGGAAAGCTTCACGGTTTGGGTGAAGTTCGAGGTGTCGACAGAGGGTGATTTGCAGGACGCGAAGGTGATCATCTGGACAACCACCCCCTGGACCATCCCGTCCAACAAGGCCGTCGTTTACGGTGAAGACTTCGCCTATGGCCTTTACGAAGTCACCGACACGCCCGCAGAATGCTGGGCCGAAAAGGGCGAACGCCTGATCCTTGCCGACAAGCTGGCCGGTGACGTAATGAAACGCGCACGATTGGAGGAGGGGATGTATACCCGCCTTCGCGACGTGAGTGCCGAGGAACTCTCGGGGCTTTCGCTCAAGCACCCGCTGCACGGGGCCGAGGGTGCGGGCGGCCAATGGGACGACCTGCGCGATTTCCGCGCCGCCGATTTCGTCACCGACGAGGAAGGCACCGGGTTTGTCCATTGCGCGCCCAGCCACGGGATGGAGGAATACGACCTTTATCGCGGGCTTGGCATGTTGGAACAGGTCATCACCTATAACGTGATGGATGACGGCTCTTTCCGCGCCGATCTTCCGTTTTTCGGGGGCAAGTACATCCTCAACCGCAAGGGCGGCGAGGGGGATGCCAACAAGGCCGTGATCGACAAGCTGGTCGAGGTGGGCGGCCTTCTGGCGCGCGGCAAGATCAAGCACAGCTACCCGCATAGCTGGCGGTCCAAGGCCCCGGTGATCTATCGCAACACGCCGCAATGGTTCGCCGCCATCGACCGCAAGGTGGGTGACGGGCAGGACACCTATGGCGAGACGATCCGCGACCGCGCGCTCAAATCCATCGACGAATTGGTGCAATGGACGCCGAAGACCGGCCGCAACCGGCTATATTCGATGATCGAAGCGCGGCCCGACTGGGTGCTGTCGCGTCAGCGCGCATGGGGTGTGCCGCTGACCTGTTTCAAGAAAAAAGGTGCGCTGCCGACCGACCCGGACTTTCTTCTGCGCGACGAGGCCGTCAACGCCCGCATCCTAGAGGCGTTCGAGGCCGAGGGCGCGGATGCGTGGTATAAACCCGGCGCCAAGGAACGGTTCCTGGGCAACGACCATGACCCGAATGAATGGGAAAAGGTCGATGACATCCTCGATGTGTGGTTCGATTCCGGCTCCACCCATGCGTTCGTTCTACGCGACCGCGAGGATGGCTCGGCGGATGGGCTGGCCGATCTCTATCTCGAAGGCACCGACCAGCATCGCGGCTGGTTCCATTCCTCGATGCTGCAAGCCTGCGGCACCATCGGGCGCGCGCCTTATCGCGGTGTGCTGACGCATGGGTTCACGCTGGACGAGAAGGGCAACAAGATGTCCAAATCGGTCGGCAATACCGTGGCCCCCGAAGAGGTGGTAAAGCAATACGGGGCCGATATTCTGCGGCTCTGGGTAGCGCAGTCGGATTATACCGGCGATCTGCGCATCGGGCCGGAGATCCTCAAGGGCGTGGCCGATGGCTATCGCCGTTTGCGCAACACGATGCGCTTCATGCTGGGCGCGCTGTCGCATTTCCGCGAAGAGGACCGGGTCGATCCCGCCGACATGCCGGAACTGGAACAGTGGGTGCTGCACCGATTGGCCGAACTGGACGAAAAGGTGCGCACGGGCTACGCGGCCTATGATTTCCAGGGCGTGTTCCAGGCGCTGTTCAACTTTGCCACCGTGGAGCTGTCGGCGTTTTACTTCGATATCCGCAAGGACGCGCTGTATTGCGACGGCGACACCGCCCGCCGCCGTGCCGCGCGCACCGTGATGGACCTGCTCTTTCACCGGCTGACCACGTGGCTGGCCCCGGTGCTTGTCTTTACCATGGAAGAGGTCTGGCTCGAACGGTTCCCCGGTAAGGACAGCTCGGTGCATCTGGTGGATATCCCGGAGACGCCGGAAACCTGGACCAACAGCGATTTGGCGGGAAAGATGATAGCGGCGCGGATGGTTCGCAAAGCCGTGACCGCAGCCCTGGAGGTGAAGCGAACCGAAAAGGTTATCGGTGCGTCATTGGAAGCCGCGCCTGTCGTACATGTAGAAGACAAAGCGACGCTCGATATTCTGCAACAGATGGCCTTTGCAGATCTTTGTGTCACCTCGGACATTGTGCTGACAGCTGATCCCATCCCGTCAGAGGCTTTCAGATTGCCGGACGTTCCGGGGGTTGGCGTGGTGTTCGAACGCGCGATCGGCGAAAAATGCCAGCGCTGCTGGAAGATCCTGCCCGATGTCGGCCAGCACGCGCATCCGGGCACATGCAGCCGTTGCAACGCGGCCCTGTCAGAGTGATGCGCCGTAGGGTGGGCAATCTGCCCACCCTACCAAAGATCTTGAAAACCGATATCGCCGGGGTACTGAAGCACAACGCGTGCAACGACTAAACGGAGTGCTCCGTTTCTCGAAAATCTGTGATTCAGGTTTTTCGCGACACGCTTCAGGTCGGATGAAAGCGCCCGGCGGGTGACAGGGTGAAAATCTCGCACCCGTCCGCCGTGACGCCGATGGAATGCTCGAACTGCGCCGACAGGGATTTGTCACGCGTGATCGCGGTCCAGTCGTCTGATAGAACCTTGGTTTCCGGACGGCCCAGATTAACCATCGGCTCGATGGTAAAGAACATCCCCTCTTCCAGAACAGGCCCCGTTCCCTGGCGTCCGTAATGCAGCACGTTGGGTGGCGAGTGGAACACCCGGCCAAGCCCGTGGCCGCAGAAATCGCGGACCACGCTCATCCGCTGGCCTTCGACAAAGCTTTGGATCGCGTGGCCGATATCGCCAAAGGTGTTGCCCGGCTTTACTGCCGCAATCCCCTTGAACAGGCTGTCATGAGTGACCTGGATCAACTTTTCGGCATAGGGTTTCGGCTGGCCCGCGACATACATGCGGCTGGTGTCGCCATACCAGCCATCCACGATCACCGTCACGTCGATATTCAGGATATCGCCATCGCGCAGTGCATCGTCATCGCGGCGGTGGATATCGTTCTTCCATTTGCGGATCTTGTCGCCCGGAATGCCATGGCAGACCACGTGATTCACGCTGATACAACTGGCGTGCTTGTAGCCCTTGTAGCCGATCGTGGCGGATTTCGCCCCGGCCTCGTCGACATGCGTTTCGATGATCCGGTCAATTTCGGCGGTCGTCTGCCCGGCGAAGACATGATCTGACAGGCTGTCCAGGATTTCGGCGGCCAGTTGTCCGGCTTTTCTCATACCTGCGAAATCCGCCGTCTCGTGGATGCGGATCCCGTCGCGGGTCAGTCGGCCTCGGTGTTGTTCATTCACGGCTGTAACTTGAATCTGTGTAACATCACGCAACACCTAGGCCGAAATACCGTCCGGGACCAGAGGCGCGGTATCACTGAAAGGGCAATTTCTGCCCGATTGCGATGTTTTCTGTCGTCATGCGCGTGGCATAGGCAAGCACTTCAACCCCGGCGCTCATCGCGGCCATGCAGGCGGCGGCATAGGCCGGGTCGATATCCGCCGCCACGCCAACACGGGTGCAGTCGCTACGCTGCACCAGATAAAACAGCACCGCGCGATGCCCGGTGCGGGCCATTTCGCCAAGGTCGCGCAAGTGGCGTGCGCCCCGTTCGGTGACGGTATCGGGAAACTCGGCCAGGCCGGGCTGGCGGCATAGCGTGACCGATTTCACCTCGACATAGGCATCGGGCAGGCCATCGCCGCGCAGCAGGAAATCAATCCGGCTCTTTTCGCCGTATTTCTGCTCGGGCAGGACCCGGCTGTAGGCGGCCAGCTCGGGGATCTGCCCTGCGCTCAGCGCGGCCTTGAGCGCGCGGTTGGGCAGGCCGGTATCGACGCCGGTGAAATGACCATTTCCGTGATCCACCAGCCGCCAGCCGTATTTCAGCTTTTTCTTCGGGTCGTCATTCGGTTCGACCCAGATGCGCGTGCCGGGCTCGGCCAGCCCGGTCATCGCGCCGGGATTGGCGCAATGGGCCACCGCCTCTGTCCCGTCGTCAAACCGGATATCGGCCAGAAAGCGTTTGTAGCGCCGGATCAGCGTTGCGGGCACAAGTGGGGTTTGAAAGCGCATGAGCGCAGCCCTATACCCGAAGCAGACCCCAATCAAGGAGACCCCGCCCATGCCTAATCCAACCGCCGCGATGCTGGTGATCGGCGATGAAATCCTGTCCGGGCGCACGCGGGATTCCAACATGCACCATCTGGCCGGGGCGCTGACCATCCACGGCATCGACCTGTGCGAGGTCCGCGTGGTCTCTGACAGGCCCGCCGCGATCCAGTCTGCCGTGCGCGCGCTCAGCGACGGGTACGATCACGTGTTCACCTCCGGCGGCATCGGTCCGACCCATGACGACATCACCGCCGAGAACGTGGCCAAGGCCTTTGGCGTGGCCATCAGCGTGCGCGATGACGCCCGTGCGATCCTTCAGGCGCATTATGATCGCAAGGGGATCGAGATGAACGAGGCGCGTTTGCGCATGGCGCGTATTCCCGATGGGGCGCGGCTGATCGAGAACCCGGTCAGCGCGGCGCCCGGTTTCATCCTTGAAAATGTCCATGTGATGGCCGGTGTGCCCGCGATTTTCGAGGCGATGGTCGCAGGCGTCCTGCCTGAACTTGCGGGCGGCGCGCCGGTGCAATCGCGCAACATGACCGTGGCGCGGGGCGAAGGCGATATCGCGGCCCCGCTCAGCGAACTGGTGCAGCAATATCCGGATCTTTCCGTCGGCTCCTATCCCGCGATGAAGGCAGGGGAATTTTTCGTCAATATCGTGGTGCGCGGACAGGACGGGGTGCGCGTCGATGCGGCGATGGACACATTGCGCGGATTGCTGAAGGAATGACCGGCCTGCCGCATATGAGCGCGCTCCATGCTGTGACCGAGGCGACTTGGCCGGCCGCGTCCCTGCGCCGGTCGGGTGACTGGATCATCCGCGACGGGCAGGGAGGCGGCAAGCGGGTGTCGGCGGCCACGCTGGCTGGCGACGCCGCCACCGCCGATATCGCCGCCGCCGAGATCGCGATGCAAAAGCTTGGCCAGACCCCGCTTTTCCAGATCCGCAAGGGCGAACAGGTGCTGGACGCGCGCCTTGCAGAGGCTGGATATCAAGGCATCGACCCTGTGAACGCCTATGCCTGTACGATCGATAGCCTGACGCGTGACCGCCCCCCGCGTGTCACCACCTTCGATATATGGGAGCCGATGGCAATTCAGCTTGATATCTGGAAGGCTGGCGGGATCGGGCGGGAACGGATCGCGGTCATGCACCGGGCCGCGTGCCCCAAGACGGCGCTTTTCGGGCGGCATGACAACCGCCCCGCCGCCACGGGCTTTGTTGCCGTGCATGATGGCATCGCGATGATCCACGCGCTTGAAGTGCTGGAGCGCGACCGGCGCGCCGGGATGGGCCGCCACCTGACCCGCCATGCGGCGCATTGGGCTGCACGGCATGGGGCCGGTCATCTTGCCGTGCTTTGCACCAGGGCCAACGCGGGCGCAAACGCGCTCTATGCTTCCCTCGGGATGACGCTTGTGGGACAGTATCACTATCGCATCAAAGAGGACACAGCGCCCCTATGAGCCAGGATGACAGCCCCGCCGCGCCTGATCTGCCGATCGCCGATCCGTTGCCGCCGGAAACGCGGCAATACGTCGATCTTTGTCAGGACATTCGGGATAGGGCCGCAACCGTCGGCGTCTGGCCAATGGCCAACCGGGTCGCCCGTGCCACGGGGGGGTATATCAGCCCCGGCGATCACGGCCAGGCCCGCTAGGGCCTGGGCGCGCGGGGTGCTCTGGCGGCGGTGGGGCTTGCGCTATGGGCCTGTGCAGCGGCGGGGCTGGAGCTGTCCTTGCCGTCAGGAGCGGTCAAGACCCGCGAGATCCGTCAGGACGCGGCCACCTATTTCGTGCCGGTCGCGGGGTTTGACGGCACGGACGTGCCCGCGCTTCGCGTCGAGGGCGCATTGGCGCAAGAGGCCTGGCGCATTGAATCGCCGGGTCTGACGACGCTGCAAATCCTGCGCCCCTTGCGCGCGCAGGTCGTTGAAGCGGGATATGACTTGTTATATGTCTGCGCGGCGCGCGACTGCGGCGGGTTCGATTTTCGTTTTCACACGCGGGTCATGGCAGCGCCTGACATGTTCGTCGATCTGCGCGATTATCTTTTTCTGGCGGCGCGACGGGGCACGCCGGGCGATGCGCCCAGCTATGTCACCCTGTTGGTCAGCCGCACGGCCAGTGCAGGCTATATTCAGGTGATCCGCCTGACGGATGGGCAGGACGCGGCACCGACCCTGACGGTCGCGCCGGATATTCAGCCGCGCGGCGGCGCGGACGCGGCGGATGCCCCCATTTCAGAGCGGCTTTTGCGCGAGGGGCGTGTGGTGCTGTCCGATCTGGATTTCGCCAGCGGAACCGTGGCGCTTGGCCCCGGACCGTTCGAGACGCTGGCGCAGCTTGCCGCGTTTCTGCGCGCAGACGCCGCGCGGCGTATCGCGCTGGTCGGACATACCGACACGGTGGGCGGGCTGGACCCCAATATCGCCCTGTCGCGCAGGCGCGCCCGCGCCGTGCTGGACCGTCTGGTCAGCGCCCATGATATCCCGTCCGCGCAGCTTGAGGCCGAAGGCATGGGATATCTTGCGCCGATCACCACCAACCTGACAGAGGCAGGCCGCGAACGAAACAGGCGGGTCGAGGCGGTGTTGCTGACGGCAGAGTAAAGCGTTCCGTCTTTAACCCGGGACATCAGCGAAAGGCGGAACGCGTGCAACGACTGGACGGATTACTGCGTTTCTTGAAAATCTGAGGTTCGGGTTTTTCGCGAAACGCTTTAACATCAGATGTTGTTGCGTTCCGGCACGATCTGTTGCGCGATCCCGGCCAGCGCAAGGTAGACGCTGGTCACGACCAGCCCCCAATGTGCCCAGCTTTCGGGGTGGAAATCCACCCATGCCGCCCATCCGCCAAAGAATGTCCAGGCAAAGGCCATCGGCAGCGACACGGCCCGCCAGCGCGCGGTGCGTACCGGATGAATGAATTTCAACGGCAGGAACATCGCGACGGTCAGAACCGCGACCAGCGTCAGCGAGACATAGAAATTCGGCTGGATCGCGAACAGGACCAGAACCAGCATGTTCCAGCAGCCGGGAAAACCGGAAAAGGAATTGTCCTTTGTTTTCATGCCGGAATAGGCGAAATACATCGCACTGGCAAAGGTGATCAGGATGATCGCGGCCCAACCTGTCCAGCCTGGCAACAAATCGGAACTGAACAGGGCAAAGGCCGGAATGAACACGTAGGTCAGATAATCGATGATCAGGTCCAGAAGCACGCCATCGAATTTCGGTGCGTTGGTCTTTACGTCATATTTACGGGCGAGGGGGCCGTCGATGCCATCCACGGCAAAGGCGACGACCAGCCAAAGATACATCAGGCTCCAGTTTTCCTGCACGGCGGCCAACATGGCCAGCATGGCGAAAACGGCGCCGGTAGCGGTCAGCAGGTGGACTAGCAGAGCCTTGTATTCGCGTGTCATGGCGACCTATTCGTACAAATTTGACGGGAACGCAATCAGGCTTTGGGATGCGCGCGCCGGTACACATCCATCAGCCGCGCGCTGTCCACCGCCGTGTAGGCCTGTGTCGTCGACAAGGAGGCATGGCCCAAAAGCTCTTGTATGGCGCGCAGATCGCCCCCGGCATTCAACAGATGGGTGGCAAAACTGTGGCGCATTGCGTGCGGTGTCGCTGTTGCGGGCAGGCCAAGCTGGGCACGCACGCGCGCCATCACCTTTTGCACCATCCGGGGTGATAGCGCCCCGCCGCGCAGCCCCCGAAACACCGGCACGTCCGGTTCCATGGGGTAGGGGCACAGGTGCAGGTAGCGGTCCACCGCCGCTATGGCGGGGGCGATGACCGGCACCACGCGTTCCTTGCCGCCCTTGCCGATTATGCGCAGGCTTTGCCCCAGCGGCAGGTCGCGCCCCGTCAGGCCAAGCGCCTCTGATATGCGCAGCCCGCACCCGTAAAGCAGGGTGACAACGGCCTGATCCCGCGCGCCGATCCATGCCTCTGGATGTTGGGTATCAAGCGTGTCGATCATGTCGCGCGCGGCGCCGGGACTGACAGGACGGGGCAGTTTGCGCTGATATTTTGGCGCGCGTGCCGACAGCACCGCCGAGGCGTCGAATCCTTCGCGCTCTGATAGCCAGCGGTAAAAGCTTTTGACTGAAGACAGCTTGCGCGCAAGGCTGCGCGCGCCCACCTCACGGCCACGGGTAAAGGCCATCCAGGCCCGCATGTCGGAAATCTCTATCCGCGCAAGCGCGGCCAGCCCTTGTGGCTCGGCGCGGTGCTCCGTCATGAAGGCTATGAATCCGCCCACGTCGCGCGCATAGGCGTCGATCGTGTTTGGTGAGGCCCCGCGCAGGGATTTCTGATGATCGAGAAACGTCGCCAGCGCGTCACGCGCGGCGGCGGAAATCATGCCAGCCAGCGCCGCATCGCCCGCTCGAATATTCCCGCGAAGAAAGACAGCAGATCGGTGCCCTGCTGCGGGCTGAACTGATGCGGATCTTCTGATCCCATGACCAGAAGGCCGGGCAGGCGGTCTTCGCCGAAATCCAGAAGCAGACACGCCTCGGAGCGCATGAATTCCGCCTCGCGGCCATAGATGCGCGTGTCGCCCTCGTGGATCTGGCGCAGCGTAACCTGACGCACCGGGCCGCGCCTGTCACTGGTAAGATAGCGTTCGACAAATCCGGGGTCGGCCACCGACAGCACGTCGCCAAGGCGCTGCACCGCCGGGTCGGCATCGTTCTGCACCGATTCCAGGACCAGCTTAATGCAATCAACCCGCAAGATGGTCGCCACGTCGCCGCCAAGATCGCGCAGGAAGGACTCGAATTCGACCGGGTCCAGCATCCGCAGTATGGCGCGATGCACCTGGTTGGTCCCGGCAAGGTTTTCATAAGCCGCCGCGATCACGCTGCGATGCGTGTCTTCAAGCCGTTCAAGCCGGGCTTCGAGCCGGTCCATGGCAATGCCGCGCAGATCGACGATGTTGTTGCCCATAGCGCGCTCGTTGGCCGAGATCAGCGCGCGCATAAGGTCTTGATCTTCAAGTATTACATCCGGCTGCGCGATGATCTTTTCGCGCAGCGTGTCGTTCATCAGGGGCTTTGTGCTCATTTATGCCTCGGTCTTTTTCAACCTTATAGCACGGCCCTAAAGGATTTTCTGCCCCGTTTTTTCCCAATCCTTCAAAAAGGTTTCCAGCCCCTTATCGGTCAGCGGGTGCGATGCCATCTTCTTGATCACCTCCGGCGGCGCGGTCATCACGTCCGCCCCGATCAGGGCCGATTGCGTGGCGTGGTTGACGGTACGGATTGACGCGGCAAGGATCTGTGTCTCAAACCCGTAATTGTCATAGATGGTGCGGATATCCGCGATCAGATCCATGCCGTCGAGATTGATGTCATCCAGCCGCCCGATGAAGGGCGAGATGAAGGTGGCCCCGGCCTTGGCCGCCAGCAGCGCCTGATTGGCCGAAAAGCACAGCGTGACATTGACCATGTTGCCCTCGCCCGAAAGCACCTTGCACGCCTTGAGCCCGTCCCATGTCAGCGGCACCTTCACGGCGATGTTGTCGGCGATCGTGGCCAGTTTGCGGCCTTCCTCGATCATGGCATCCGCGTCGAGCGCCACGACCTCTGCGCTGACGGGGCCATCGACGATCTGGGTGATTTCCTTTGTCACCTCAAGGATGTCGCGGCCCGATTTCAGGATAAGCGAGGGGTTGGTGGTGACGCCGTCGACCATGCCAAGCTCGTTGAGCTCCTTGATGGCGTCGACCTCTGCGGTGTCTACGAAAAATTTCATGGGGGGTGCCCTTCTTGCGCGGGATGGGGTTTGTTCGCCCCGCGTTTACCCCATAGACTGGGCTGCCGAAACCCCTTACCTCGACACCCCTTGCAGGAGCCGCCTTGTCCCATTCCGGTGCCGATTTCTTTGACGCGGGCGCGCTGGTGGGCGTGCTGACGACGCAGCCCATCGACCGGGTGCTGGATTACAAGGCCCCCGAAGGCGGCTGCCATCTTGGCGCGTTCGTCGAGGTGCCGCTGGGGCCGCGCAAGGTGGCAGGCGTGGTCTGGGGGCCGGGCAAGGGCGATTATGACCGCGCCAAGATCCGCTCGGTCAACCGGGTGCTGGACGTGGCACCGATGCGCGACGAGATGCGCCAGTTTCTGATCCGCGCGGGGGAGTACACGCTGACGCCGCTATCCGCGATGCTGCGTCTGGCCACGCGCGCGCCGGGCCTTGGCGATCCGCCGTCGATGCAAAAGATCTACCGCCGGGGCGATGGCACGCCCGACCGCGCGACCGAAGCACGCGCGCGGGTGTTGGCCGCGCTGGAGGACTATGGCGGGCTGGCCTTCACCCTGAAGGAACTCGGTGAATTGGCGGGCGTGACATCCTCTGTCGTGAAGGGGCTGGTGAAACAGGGCGTCGTGCTGGAAGAGGACACGCCGCGCGACACGCCCTTTCCCCGGCTCGACCCCGGCTATGGCGGCACGACCCTATCGCCGGATCAGGCCCATGCCGCGGGCACGCTTTGCACGCAGATCAAATCGCACAGCTTTGCTGCGACGCTGCTGCGCGGGGTCACGGGATCGGGCAAGACAGAGGTCTATCTCGAAGCGGTGGCCGAAACTCTGCGGCAACGGCGACAGGCGCTGGTGCTTTTGCCCGAAATCGCACTGACGCCGGAATTTCTGACCCGGATGCAGGCGCGTTTCGGCACAAGACCCGCCGAATGGCATTCGGGGGCCACGATGACAGAGCGGCGGCGCATCTGGAAGATGGTGGGGCAGGGCGGTTGCGACGTGGTGGTGGGCGCGCGCTCGGCGCTGTTCCTGCCGTTTCGCGATCTGGGGCTGATCGTCGTGGATGAGGAGCATGACACGTCCTACAAGCAGGAAGATGGCGTACTGTACAATGCCCGCGACATGGCTGTGCTGCGCGCCAGCCTGAACGCGGCGCAGGTTGTGCTGGCCTCTGCCACGCCCAGCCTTGAGACATGGGCGAATGCCGAGGCGGGCAAATACACGCGGCTTGACCTGACCTCGCGCTTTGGGGCCGCCGTGATGCCGGAACTGCGCGCGATCGACATGCGCGCCGAGACGCTGCCGGCGAACCGCTGGATTTCGCCCGCGCTGCGCGGCGCGGTGAATGCGCGCATTGAAAGGGGTGAACAGGCGCTCTTGTTCCTTAACCGGCGCGGCTATGCCCCAGTCACGATCTGCCGGGCCTGTGGTCATCAGGTGGGCTGCCCGCATTGCGATGCGCGGATGGTCGAGCATCGTTTCCTCAAACGCCTGATGTGCCACCAATGCGGCGAGACGCAGCCCCTGCCAGAGGCGTGTCCGTCCTGCGAGGTGGCGGGCAAGATGGCCCCCGTCGGCCCAGGGGTGGAGCGGCTGGCCGAAGAGGCCGCAGAGGCGTTTCCAGACGCGAAGATCGCCACGCTGAGTTCGGACATGTTCGGATCGGCCCGCGCGCTGAAGGCGCAGATCGCCGAGATCGCCGAGGGCGACACCGATATCGTGATCGGCACGCAGCTTGTGGCCAAGGGCCATAACTTTCCACGGCTCACGCTGGTGGGCGTGATCGACGCCGATCTTGGCCTGCAAGGCTCGGACCTGCGCGCGGCGGAACGCACGTTTCAGCTTATGCGGCAGGTGGCGGGCCGCGCGGGCCGGGTGGAGGCACAGGGCACCGCCCTTTTGCAGACCTTCCAGCCCGAACACCCGGTGATCCGGGCCATTCTTTCGGGCGACGAGGAAGGTTTTTGGCGCGCCGAGGCGGCAGAGCGGCAGGCGGCGGGCGTGCCGCCGTTCGGGCGCATGGCTGGCCTGATCCTGTCCTCTACCGATATGCAAGAGGCGTTTGATATCGGCACGCTTCTGGCGCGTAATGATGGGCCCATGCGGGCCGTGGGCGCGCAGGTGTTCGGCCCTGCGCCCGCGCCAGTTGCAAGGGTCAGGGGGCGGCACCGTGTGCGGCTTCTGGTGAAGGCCCCCAAGGGCATTGCGCTTCAGGCGGCGCTGGCGAAATGGATCGCGCCCGTGCGCGGCTCGGCACAGTTCCGGCTGGCGGTGGATATAGATCCGCAGAGTTTCTACTGAACGCCGCCCGTCAGGCCGGTACGTGGCGCGGGCGCTGATCTACGAGGAAATCGGTGATAATGGCCCCTGCCCACATCGCGCACAACGCCAGCCATGCGGTTCCGGCAAAAACGGAACTGCCGGTCACGCCGTTGCCGATCGCGCAGCCCCCCGCAAGCATCCCGCCAAAGCCCATAAGGGCCGCCCCGGTCATGGCGCGGCGCATGTTGGCCTCGTCCTCGAACCCCTGAAAGCGGAATTCTCTGGTGAACCACGAGGCAAGGAACGCGCCCAGAAAGACGCCGGGCACCAACCCGATATCGAAATTCAGGATCATCGAACTGTCGAGAAAGAACATCAGCGTGTTGGCCGAGGGACCGGTAAAGGTGGCGCTTTCGATCTGCACCGGCTCGAAGGCGGCTTGTGCGAGTGTGAAGGTTGACACCCAGCCCAGGGCGACTGCAAACCCGACGCCAGACGCGAAGATCAGCCGCGTCACGCCGATCCGGTTCTGTGCCGCCACGACCAGCGCGATCCCCGCGGTGCCAAGCCCGATGAAAAGCCCGGCCATGTCCGGCAGACCGGCGGCTGTGAGCAGGTTGACGTTCTGCCCGCCCGAGGTAACCCAGAGTTGCGCCAGCGTGTCGCGTGCGGGCACCAGCCAACCGGACAGAGACATCTGCGCGACCACGGCAAAGACAAGCCCCGAGACAACAGAACGCAGGTTGCCCGTGGCCGCCAGCACCAGAAGCCGGCCCGAACAGCCGCGCGCCAGCACCATGCCCACGCCGAACAGAAGCCCGCCGATCACCGCGCCCGACCAGCTGCCGGGCACGGCCATGATGCGCGCATCCGAGGCCCGGAAAAGCCCCAGCGCCTGCGCGCCCTGCACCCAGACAAGCGCGGTTGAAAACGTCAGCAGCCAGACCGCCAGACGATCGCCCATCTGGCCGCGCGCGAATTCCACGCAGGCGGCGCGCAGGCAAAAGCGCGAGCGTTGCGCGGCGATGCCGAAGATCACCCCGGTCAGCAGCCCCAAAAGGGCGGCGGCGGGGGCTTCGCCGATCTTGTCGAGCAGGGGAACGATATCCATGGGCAGGCCTCGCGCGCAAAAAATTTGGACGTCCATGCCACACGAAACCCGGCCCGTCCTTGATACAGATCATGTGGGTGCATCGCCGCTTTACAAGGGTGCAGGCCGGAAAAGACGGATATTCCGGCCTGCCGCGGGCTTTGGTTGCTCTCGCCAAGGCGCTGCGTTGGGCGTATGGAATGTGCGACTTGTAAAGAGAGGACTGATATGGCGACCTTCACGGCATTGACCACATTGCCCGGAAAGCAACAGGCCGAGGCGCTGGGCGACGCGCTTGAGACGCTGGATCCCACGCCCACCGGCGTCGGCGTGTTCGAGCTGGAGGACGGATCGGGCCTATGGGAGGTCGGGGCCTATTTCGAGGGCGCGCCGGATCGTGCCGGGCTTGTCCTTCTGGCGGCTATGCACGGGGCGAGGGATTTCGTGATCTCCGAACTGCCCGAAACCGATTGGGTCGCCAAGGTGCGGCGCGAGCTGTCCCCGGTGACCGCGGGCCGGTTCTTTGTCTATGGCAGCCATGACGCGGACAAGGTGCCCGCAGAGGCGGAACCGCTGTTGATCGAGGCGTCGATGGCCTTTGGCACCGGGCACCATGGCACCACACAGGGCTGTCTGCGGGCGCTGGATGCGCTGGTCGCGTCCGGCGTGACCGCGCGCAGCGTTCTGGATCTGGGCTGTGGAACGGCGGTACTGGCGATGGGTGCGGCGCGGATCTGGCCCGACGCGCGTATCCTCGCCAGCGACATAGATCCGGTGGCGATCGAGGTGGCCGAGGTGAACACCACGGCCAACGGCCTGTCGGATCAGGTGGCTTGTCTGGTGGCCGAGGGGCTGGATCATCCGACCCTGCAACAGGCCGCCCCCTATGACCTGATCTTTGCCAATATCCTCAAGGGGCCGTTGATCGCGCTGGCGGGCGGGCTGACCGAAACGCTTCGTCGTGGCGGAAATGTGATTCTTTCCGGCATTTTGAATGAACAGGCCGACGAGGTTTGCGCGCATTACATCGAGGCTGGAAACAGTCTTGTATCGCGCACCGAGATTGGTGACTGGACCACGCTAATGCTTTGTAAAAAAAGCTGAAAGTAACTGGAAACCCAGCTTTTTTGAAAGACTTGCCCAAATCCTGCCACATTTCGGACCTAAAAAAATCGCAAGCGTTTGGGGGCGCCGTGAGAGAACACATGATAAAGGGTCACTGCCATGACCGAGACATATGATACCTTCGATGCGCGCCTCAGAAAGATCGACCGCAGCCGCGCGCGTCTGGCCCATGGCTACGCCGCAAAGGTGACCGATGACGGGCTGATCGTGTTTCGCCCCAGGCGTCACCGGTCACGCGTGTCCCTGCGCGGGCTGGTTTTGCTGGCCTTCGGCTTCGTTTTGTTCAAGGCGATGATCCTGACGCATCTGGGAACCGGGACGTATGAACAGCGGCTTGAGGCGCTTGGCAATGGGTCGATCATCGAAAAAGGCGGTGCCTTCGTGATGCAGATCGACCCGGCCACGCAGGTTGTGGCGCAGACATTGCGCCCCATCCTGAGATGACCCGAGCGGTGCGCATCTACAAGGCGGGTTGCATGACAACCGCCCGATTTTTCCCCGCACCGCATCGACGTGAGGCGACATGAGCATTTGAAACCTAAGGCGTTTCGCGCAATGCAGTGCCCCGCAGAATCGTTGCACACGGTCCGCCTGCCATGGATATTCAGGTTATAGGCGGAATGGTTTACTCTCTACCTCCGGCTCTCTCTCGCCGGCAAAAAGCCCCGCAGGTTGGTCCCGTGCGGGGCTTTTCATGTCCGCTGCAAAGCCTTTCGTGAAACGCCTTGGCGGTGCCATGTAACGGCGCGGCCGGTCAGGTGCGGATGCGGTTGATGTCTCCGCGCGCCAAGCCGATATCGTCAAGCTCACGATCGCTCAGGCGCGACAGTTCCTTGCGGGTGACGCGCGCGTCGTTCCAGGCGCGGACGGCCTCGATCGTATTTCGGAAAAAGCGGCCCGGCGCGGTGCCCGTTCCGCTGGACAAGCGGTTGGTTTCGTAGACAGCCATTGTCTCGGTCCTTTGTGGGTCGAATGATGTGGATTATATTTATCTAGTGCATCTAGAATTGGCGGATGATGCCAACAAGCCATGATTTCCGCATAGTTATTATGCGCTTTATGCATGGCATCGGCGGGTTGCGCGCCGGGGCATTGCACCCCCGTCATAGGTGCCGGGCGGCTGTGCATTCCTCTTGGTCTGTGTTCCCGTTTCGTGCTAGGGCTTGAAAAACAACAAGGGCGGGCAGGGAAGATGCGGGTAATCGGGATCGACCCCGGATTGCGCAACCTCGGCTGGGGCGTGATCGACATGGCGGGCAGCCGGTTAAGCCATGTGGCCAACGGGATCATAAAGACCGATGGCGGCGCGTTACCGGCGCGGCTGATGGAATTGCACAGGGCCTTGACGCAGATCCTGGAACGGTTCGACCCGCAGATGGCGGCGGTGGAGCAGACTTTCGTGAACAAGGACGGGGCAGGCACGCTGAAGCTTGGACAGGCGCGGGGCATCGCGCTTTTGGTTCCGGCGCAATTCGGGCTGGAGGTGGGCGAATACGCGCCCAACACGGTCAAGAAGACGGTTGTGGGCGTGGGGCACGCCGACAAGCATCAGGTTGCCCATATGGTGCGCGTGCAATTGCCGGGGGTCGAACTGGCCGGGCCGGACGCCGCCGATGCGCTGGCAGTGGCGATCTGCCATGCCCATCACGGCGGGCGGCGGCTTGCGCCGGTTGCACAGTCGAGGCGGCTGGCATGATCGGGCGGATCGCGGGACGGCTGGTCTATCGCAGCGCCGATCATGTGTTGGTGGATGTACGCGGCGTTGGCTACCTGGTTTATTGCTCGGATCGCACGCTGGCAGGTCTGCCCGGCGAGGGCGCGCCGGTCGCATTGTATACCGACCTTCTGGTGCGCGAAGACCTGTTGCAGCTTTACGGGTTTCCCACACTGGCGGAAAAGGAATGGCACCGTTTGCTGATGAGCGTGCAGGGCATCGGCGCGAAGGCATCGCTGGCGATCCTTGGCGCGCTGGGGCCAGAGGGCGTGGCCCGTGCCATCGCGCTGGGCGATGTGACGGCGGTGAAGGCGGCCAAGGGCATCGGCCCCAAAACCGCGCAGCGGCTGGTCCATGAGCTGAAGGACAAGGCCCCCGAGGTCATGGCGATGGGGGCGGCCGCGCAGATGGGGGCATCGGTCTTGGTTGAGGATCTTGAAGACGACAGCGCGCCGGTGGCACCAACGGCACCCGCGGCCATGCCAGCACCGCAAGCCATGGCCCCGCGCGGCACGGCACAGGCCGAGGCGCTTTCGGCGTTGACCAATCTGGGCTACGGGCCCGGCGACGCCGCCGGCGCTATCGCGCAGGCCTCTGGCGAGGCGGACGGGGAGGATACCGCGACGCTCATTCGCGCCGCGCTGCGACTGTTGGCACCGAAAGGATGAGGGCGGAGCCGCTCCTCAGGCCTGACGGGCTGCGTCGCCTTTTGGAAAGGGCAAAGACATGACCGATCCGGACCCGACGCTGCGCCCCGACCCCCTGCCGGAGGATACAGACCGCGCGTTGCGTCCGCAGATGCTGGACGATTTCATCGGACAGGCGGACGCGCGCGCCAATCTTCGCATTTTCATCCAGTCCGCCCGTCAGCGGGGCGAGGCGATGGACCACACGCTGTTTCACGGCCCTCCCGGTCTGGGCAAGACCACGCTGGCACAGATCATGGCGCGCGAGCTTGGTGTCGGCTTTCGGATGACCTCGGGGCCGGTGCTGGCCAAGGCCGGTGATCTGGCGGCGATCCTGACCAATCTGGAACGCAATGACGTGCTTTTCATCGACGAGATCCACCGGCTCAACCCGGCGGTCGAGGAGGTTCTGTACCCTGCGCTGGAGGATTTCGAACTGGATCTGGTGATCGGCGAGGGGCCTGCGGCGCGCACCGTGCGGATAGAATTGCAGCCCTTCACGCTGGTGGGGGCAACCACGCGGCTTGGCTTGCTGACCACGCCCTTGCGCGACCGCTTCGGGATTCCGACACGGCTGCAATTCTACACCGAGGACGAACTGCACCAGATCGTCAGCAAGAACGCGATCAAGCTGGGGGTTCCTGCGGACACCGAGGGCGCGCGCGAGATCGCGCGGCGCGCGCGCGGTACGCCGCGCATCGCGGGCCGGCTGTTGCGCCGGGTGGTGGATTTCGCCGTGGTCGAGGGCGACGGGCGGATCACCCGCGCATTGGCGGACGGGGCGCTGACGCGGCTTGGCGTGGATGCGCTGGGCCTTGACGGGGCGGACCGGCGGTACCTGACGCTGATTGCCGAGGCCTATCAGGGCGGGCCGGTGGGTATCGAGACCCTGAGCGCCGCGCTGAGCGAGAGCCGCGACGCGCTGGAAGAGGTCATCGAGCCGTATCTGCTGCAACAAGGGCTGATCCAGCGCACGCCGCGGGGGCGTATGCTGGCGCAGCGCGGCTGGGCGCATCTGGGCATAGCGGTGCCCGAAAGGCCGGGCGCGCGCGATTTGTTTGGACAGGGGTAGGGGGCACTGCCCTCTCTTGGCCCGAGGACCAATTTCCCACGTTTTATTTTCAGGACCAAAGAATGGGAGGGTGCAGGTGCAAGATTATGAGGACATGGCCGTGGCGGTGGCCGATATTTATGCTGCGCGCTTTGATGTACCAAAGAGTGCCGACTGGGCGCTTATGAAGCTGAGCGAAGAGCAAGGTGAGTTGATGGGCGCGTGGCTGGCGCATCAAGGCCAGAGCCGCGCCTGTGCGGATGCACAGGATGTGGCGGACGAAGTGGCGGATGTGTTGGGGTTTTTATTGGTGTTTTGTGCCCGAGCGGGCATTGATCCTGCGCGTGCGCTGCGCGACAAGTGGGGTAAATATCTGCCGGAGGAGACATGACCCCCGAAGACATCGAGGCGCTGTTTACCCGCGCTGATGGCACTTATCTGTTTGCGCGCTGGGGGCGGCCCATCGTGCCGGTTGTCTTCGGCACGGATGACGCGACGTTGCGGACGGTGAAAGGCGCGCTGGAGGCGGTCGTGATGCTGGCCGGGCACCAGATGGCCGAGACCGATGCCGAACTGGGCGTGAACCTGATGTTTTTCTTTTTCCGCGAATGGGATGAATTGCTGGCGGTGCCGGATCTGGATCGCTTGGTGCCCGGTCTTGCGCCGCTGGTGGCGCGGTTGCGCGCGGCGCAGGCCAACCAGTACCGGGTTTTCCGCTTTGACGAGACGGGCGCGATCAAGGCCAGTTTCGTCTTTGTGCGGATGGATGAGGAAATGAGCCGTGTGCCCGCCGACACGCTGGCGCTGGCGCAGGCGGCGCAGACGTTGCTGCTGTGGTCCGACACGGCCTTTACCGGCCGGTCGGTTCTGGCGCGGGCACCCGAGGGGCGGGTGATCCTGCGGCCCGATATCGGCGCGCTGATCCGGGCGGGCTATGATCCGGTGATGCCTGCGGTGGCGCATGATCCGGCCCATGCGCTGCGTCTGGCCGCGCGGATTGCCCTGATCTGAGGCAGGGTCGGCACCATGGGCGGCCTTATGGGGCTTATCGGGGGAAGCACCCCCGACAATACTTGACCGAATCTGTGTGATTGGGTCTATATTCCACCACATTTTGGGGGAATTTATATGCGCAATACCATTCTTGGTTTTTTTGTGGCGTTTCAGGCGATGCTGTTTGCAAACGTGGCCATTGCCGAAACCTGCGGCGGATCTTATGACGTGCGACCGGGCGACAGTCTTTCGGGGATCGCGGATCGTCTTTACCGGGATGCGGGCAAATGGACGGCGATCCAGTCCGCCAACGCGGATGCGATCGGGCAGAACCCCAATAATATCCGGGTCGGGATGCGGCTTCGTTTGCGCTGTATCGACGGGTTGCCACAGGGCCTGCCGGATGGGCAGCCGTTGGAGGCGGCACAGGCGTCGGCGCGCGCGGCAGCCCCCTTGCAGGTGGCCCCCGGCAACGCCGCCACAAGGCGCAAGATCAACGTGTTGACCGGATCGGATTTTGCCCCCTTCACCGACAAGGCGCTGCCCGGCGGCGGGATGCTGGCCGAGGTGGTGCAGGCCGCGATGGAGGCGGCCGACCCGGAACAGGGGTTCGCGATTCATTGGGTGGATGACTGGGCCTCGCATCACGAGCCGCTTTTGTCCAATGCGCTGCTGGATATCGGGTTTCCATGGTTCATTCCCGATTGCGCTTCGGACCCCGAAACATATCGCTGTGCCAATCTGGATTTCTCGGATTCGATGTTCGAGGTGCTGATGCTGCTGTTCGTGGATATGGAACGCCCCTTGAGCTTTTATCAGGACGGGGATCTTGCCGGTGCCCGGCTTTGCCGGCCCAGTGGATATTCCACCTATATCTTCGATCAGAACGGGCGCAACTGGCTCAAGAACGGGACGATCACGCTGGAGCGCGCCGGTTCGCCGTCGGAATGTTTCCGGCTGTTGACCGAGGGCAAGGTGGACGGGGTCGTGCTCAACGAATTCCTGGGTCGGCGCAAGATCAAGGAACTGGAGTTGGGCGGGACCGTCCGTGTGGCCGAGGGTCAGCCCATTTCGGTGGATGGCAACCACATGGTGGCGCATAAATCTCATCCCGACGGGCGCGCGTTTTTGCAGGTGTTCGAAGAGGGGCTGGCAAAGATCAAGGCGAACGGCACTTATCAGCGCATCGTGGATGCGCATATGACCCGCGTCTGGGCGGAGTTCTGAGCATGGCACACAGACGTTTTGCCGTGCTTCTGGCTTTGGTCGGATTGTTGTTGCCGGGGGCGGCGGCGGCCATCTGCGACGTGACCTACAAGACGCAGGCCGGTGACACCCTGCTGGCCGTGGCAGAGCGACATTACGGTGATGCGCAGCGGTGGACGCTGATTTACTATGCCAATCAGGACGTGTTGAGCGGACAGCAGGTGGCACCGGGCACGGATCTTTACATTCCCTGCACCGGAGCAATGCCTACCACCGTGCCGGATGCGGCCGGTTTGGCCCGCGATATGGCGGTAGATGCCACGCCCGCGCCAGACCCGGAACCAGAAGCCGTGCCGGAGCCAGCCCCGGCGCCGTCCGCCGGGCGGCGTGCGGATCTGGTGCTGCTGACGGGGGGCAATTACATGCCCTTCGCGGACCGCGCCTGGCCCGAACAGGGGCTGGCGGTAGAGCTTGTCTCTGCCGCGTTGCAGGCCAGCCCGTCCCCGGTGGCGTTCGAGGTCATGTGGGAGGACGACTGGAGCCGACATCTTTTCCCGCTTCTGGATGAAAAGCAGCGCGACATGGGCTTTCCATGGGTCAAACCCGATTGCGCCGCCACGCCCGAGGCACCGCGTTGCAGCCAGTTCCACTATTCCGAGCCGCTGATGGATCTGCCAGTGATGCTGTTCAAGCGGGCGGATGCCGATCTGGTCTATGCTGACGACGCGGATCTAGCAGGGCGCACGCTGTGCCGCCCCGTAGGGTTTTTCACGCATGATCTGGATCGCGCGGATCGCCGCTGGCTGAGCGAGGGGGTGATCGATCTGTTGCGCCCGGCCACCTCGGAGGCCTGTTTCGAGGCGCTGATGGCCGGAGAGGTTGACGCGGTGTCGGTCAATGTCTTTCTGGGTGCCGCCAAGGTCGTGTCGATGGGATTGCGCGGCAAGGTCGTGCCCATCGACACGCCCTTGTCGCGCGAGACGCTGCATGTGGTCATCTCCAAGACCCACCCGCGCGGGACCACGCATCTTTACCGGGTAAATGCCGGGCTGGCCGCGCTACGCGAAAGCGGGCAATACACGGAGATTGTGGCAAGGCATATGGAGATTTTCTGGGAGCGGTTGAACTGATGCGTTGCGTGGAAAACTCTGCGGACGGATGGCACGGGCGGGGCCGTGCAACGCGGTTGTCGCAGGCCCGTTGCGCCTTTGACGTTTCAGACACCAAGGCCACAGTGGCCCGCTGATGCGGCTTTTCGTTGGCCTGCCCCTGCCTGAAGCCGCCCTGGAGCTGCTGGAAGAGGTGCAGGCCGGGCTGGACACGTGACGGCCGGTCGCGCCGGAAAACCTGCACTTGACGCTGGCCTTTCTGGACGATCAGCCTGAAATCGTGGCCGAGGCGGTGCATCACGCGCTTGCGGCGCTCGGTCTGCCGGGCCTTGCGATCCGGTTTGTCGGCGTCGAGGCCAAGGGTCGGGGGCGGGTAAAGCTGGTCTGGGCGCGGGCCGAAGGGCAGCCGGAGCTGGCTCGCCTGCGCGACGCTGTCAGGGGCGCTGTGCGCGCGGCGGGCGTGGATCTGCCGCGCGAACGGTTTCGCCCGCACGTCACGCTGGCGCGGTTCGGCGCGGGCGGGGCAGACGCCGCGCGTCTGGCACCATGGCTGGCCGAGGTGGCCGGCCTGACGGCCGGACCCTACCCGCTTGACCGGTTATGTCTTTACCGCTCGACCCTGACGCCCGAGGGGCCGATCTATGACGTGCTGGCCGAGTATGACCTTGTGTGACACCGCGCACACGGACGACCGGCAAGCAGTGTCCGCGGCGCGTGTCGGAGCCTCCGGCGGGCGTATTTCCGCCAAGAAGACGCCGGAGGCCAAGATGGGTTCTCAGCGCGTGGGCACGGGTTCGTCGCCGCGATAGTCGTAAAAGCCGCGCCCGGTCTTGCGCCCGAGCCATCCCGCCTCGACATATTTCGTCAAGAGCGGGCAGGGGCGGTATTTGGTGTCCGCCAGCCCGTCATGCAGCACGTTCATGATCGCAAGGCAGGTATCCAGCCCGATGAAATCCGCCAGCTCCAGCGGGCCCATGGGGTGGTTGGTGCCCAGCTTCATCGAGGTGTCGATAGAGATCACGCCGCCCACGCCCTCGTAGAGCGTGTAGACAGCTTCGTTGATCATGGGCATCAGGATGCGGTTGACGATGAAGGCGGGGAAATCTTCGGAACTGGCGGCGGTCTTGCCCAGTTTTTCGACCACGCCGAGGCAGGTATCATAGGTCGGCTTGTCGGTGGCGATGCCGCGAATAAGCTCTACCAGCTGCATCACCGGCACCGGGTTCATGAAATGGAACCCCATGAATTTCTCGGGCCGGTCAGTGCGGCTGGCCAGCCGGGTGATCGAGATCGACGAGGTGTTCGACGTGAGGATCGTATGCGGTTGCAGATGCGGCAGCAGATCCTCGAAGATCGCCTGCTTCACCGTTTCGCGTTCGGTGGCTGATTCGACGACCAGATCGGCTATCCCGAGGTCCGGTAGTTTCGTTGTGGTGCTGATGCGTGCCAGCGCGGCATCCATATCCACCTGCGCCAGTTTGCCGCGGTCGACCCCGCGCTGCATGTTTTTTTGGATCGTGGCGACGCCCTTGTCCAGGGCATCGGCGCTGATATCGTTGAGCACCACATCGAAACCGGCCGCGGCCATGACATGCGCTATGCCGTTGCCCATCTGACCTGCGCCCACGACGCCGACCTTTCGGATCTCCATGCCGTTATCCTCTTGCTTGATGGGCAGAGCATAGGGGCGGGGGCGGGGCGGCTCAAGGCCCCGCGATGGGTAAAACTTGTCCTGTATTGGAAAGTTAGGGACTTCTTAGCGGCTATGGCCGAATCCTGCTCCTCGGGTGAAAAAATCAGGTGGGTGTTATGGCATTCGAAGAATTGGGGCGTTTGCGCGCCCGTGAGGAGACTTGTCAATATCAGGGGTCAAGGCTTTTGTTCCGGGGTCCGAAGCGAAGCCTTTGTCAGGAGTATATCGCCTTTCTGGGCGGCACGGAGACCTATGGAAAATTCGTCACCTGTCCCTTTCCCGACCGGCTGGAGCAATTGATCGGGGCGACCTGTGTGAATCTGGGCTGGCCGAATGCCGGTATTGATGTGCTGCTCAATGATCGCGGTTTGATGCGGATGGCGGGGGCCGCGCGGCTGACGGTGTTGCAGGTGCCGAACGCGGCCAACATGACCAACCGTTTCTATACCGTCCATCCAAGACGGAATGACCGGTTTCTAAAGGCGCGCGCGCCGCTGCGGGCCTTGTATCCCGAGATCGACTTCACCGATTTCAGTTTTACGCGGCACATGCTTGCCACGCTGAAGGCGCATTCGCTGGACCGGTTCGCGGTCCTGCATCAGGACCTGGCGCAGGTCTGGATCGCGGGGATGCGCCGACTGATCGACAAGATCGAGGGGCCGGTGATCCTGTTGTGGTTTTCGGATCGTGCGCCGGACCGGCTTTGCGATGCGCCCGAGATGGATTACGAGCCTGCGCTGGTCAGCCGGGGCATGTTGGAAGCCTTGACCGGGGCAGCCGCGGGCATGGCCCGCGCACCACGCGGTACGCAGGACAAGGCCGAACTGCTGACGGATCAGTTGTTCCTGCGGATCAACGCTTCGGCGGCGCGGGACCTGCCGGATCAGGGCGCACATGATATTGCTGCGAAAGCGCTCTTGCCGCTGATAACACAGCATATGAACCGATAAGCAAAACGGCCCGCGGATACGGGCCGCTTCCTGGTCTGTAACAGGGGTCAGCCCAGTTTCCCGGTCAGTTCGGGCACCGCATCGAACAGGTCCGCGACGAGGCCGTAATCGGCGACCTGGAAAATCGGGGATTCCTCGTCCTTGTTGATGGCGACGATGATCTTGCTGTCCTTCATGCCCGCGAGATGCTGGATCGCGCCCGATATGCCGACAGCGATGTACAGATCCGGCGCCACGACCTTGCCGGTCTGGCCCACCTGCCAGTCATTGGGGGCAAAACCGGAATCGACCGCGGCGCGCGAGGCACCGACAGCGGCCCCAAGCTTGTCGGCAAGGCCTTCGATCAGGGCGAAGTTTTCCTGGCTGCCGATACCACGCCCGCCGGACACCACGACACCCGCCGAGGTCAGGTCGGGGCGGTCGGATGCCGCAACCTTGTCTTCGACCCATTCCGACAGGCCGGGATCTGTGGCGGCGGAAACTGTTTCGATCGGGGCGGCCGCACCCTCGGTGGCGGCGTCGAAGGTCGAGGTGCGGAACGACACCACCTTCTTGGCATCTGCCGATTTCACGGTCTGGATCGCGTTACCGGCATAGATGGGACGTTCAAACGTGTCGGCATCGACAACGCCCGAGACATCGGAGATGACCATCACATCCAGTAGCGCCGCGACGCGGGGCAGGATGTTCTTGGCGTCGGTGGTGGCGGGGGCCACGATGTGGCTGTAATCCCCTGCCAGAGACACAATCAGCGCCGCTGTCGGCTCGGCCAAGCGATGGCCAAGCGTTGCGTCCTCGGCCACAAGCACCTTTGACACGCCCGCGATCCTGGCGGCGGCCTCACTTGCTGCGGCGGCAGAGGCTCCTGCGCAAAGCACGGTCACATCGCCCAGCTTGACTGCGGCGGTGACAGCCTTCGAGGTGGCGTCCATCGCCAGTTCGCCATCGGTGACTTCGGCGAGAAGAAGAACAGACATCATACGGCTCCTGCTTCCTTGAGTTTCGTGACAAGCTCGTCGACGGATCCGACCATCTCACCCGCCTTGCGGGCCTCGGGTTCGGTCGTCTTGAGAATTTCCAGACGTGGTGTGACATCGACGCCGTAATCGGCGGCGGTCTTTTCATCCAAAGGCTTTTTCTTGGCTTTCATGATGTTGGGCAGCGACGCGTAACGCGGCTCGTTGAGGCGCAGGTCGACGGTCACGATGGCCGGCATTCTGACCTTGACCGTTTGCAGCCCGCCATCAACCTCGCGGGTCACCAGCGCATGATCGCCCTCGATATCCAGGCCCGAGGCGAAGGTGCCCTGCGACCAGCCCAGAAGCGCCGAGAGCATCTGCCCGGTGGCGTTCATGTCATTGTCGATCGCCTGCTTGCCTGCGATGACGAGGCCGGGCTGTTCCTCATCTATGACGCCCTTGAGGATCTTGGCCACCGACAGCGGTTCGATATCGGTGTGCACATCATCAGTGGCGACCACCAGGATGGCGCGGTCGGCACCCATGGCCAGTGCGGTGCGCAGGGTTTCCTGCGACTGCTTGACGCCGATCGAGACGGCGATGACCTCGTCGGCCTTGCCGGCCTCCTTTAGGCGAATGGCCTCTTCGACGGCGATCTCGTCGAACGGGTTCATCGACATTTTCACATTGGCAAGATCGACGCCGCTCCCGTCCGCCTTGACGCGGACTTTCACGTTATAGTCGATCACGCGTTTGACAGGTACGAGCACCTTCATCGGCATGGTCTCCCTTACAGTATTTCCGAGCCGCATGTGCGACTCTGCCATTTGCACTTGCGGCTGTGATATCGCTTTGTATCACGCCGAAACAGGTCAAAATCGTCACGTTTGCGTCCGGCGACGCCGCGTTTCCGGTTCACCACATGGAATTCGCGGTTTTCAGGGCTGGATGCCGTGCTTTTCCCCCAGCTCGGCCAGCAGCGATCCTTCGGGCGGGATGCCGTCATAGCTGTTGTCGAGATGCGCGCGCAGGCGGCGACCGTAGAAGTGCAGAGATACCGTATCCTCCTTGACACGTTTCCAGGTTCTCGCGGCCGGGCGGCAGAACAGGCGGCGGTCTTCGTAGGGCACCGGGTACAAGACGTGTTCTTCCTGCCGGTGGCGAAATTCGTCGTTGTTGTGCAGATAATGGGTGAGCGCCTTGGGGCCCCATGCGCCCCATGGCATTTCAGACACATGCATCGGGTTGCCCGCCTCGGCGCGGTCGCGCATTTCCTGCCGGTGCCGGGGCATCATCCAGACGGGAATCGCATATTCGTCTTCGCAGAAAGTCACCAGATCGGAGAGCGTGGGCGAGGTTGCGGGCAGGGCCATGACCGCGTTGCAGATCACCTTGTCGTTTTCCAACCCGAAGAGATAGCCGTTTTCCGGCTGAAAGGGTTTCAGGCAGTAGATATCCGTGTCGGCCCAGATGATGCCGGGACGCTTGGTCAGCAGGTGGTAGCGGAACTTGTCCGCATGGATGGCGGCGCTGCCGGTACGTTCGTGGCGGATGATGCTGGCGGGGTTTGGCAGGATCTCTTCGGCGGAGACGGCTTTGGCACCCTTGGGCAGGTTGTCCAGCCCGGTGTAGGAGAACACCTCGACCGGGTGGCCGATTTCAAGAAAAGACGCGATGCAAAGCCGCTCGATAAAGCTGAGCGGCGGGCCGTCCCAGAACATGGCGATGGTGGGAAGAGACATGGGCGCATCCTCGGTACTACTGCTGGGCCCCGTGTTCGGGGGCGGATCGGACGGGAGTTTGGCACAGAACGCGAGCCTGCTCTAGCGGATTTCGCCTTGTGTGGCGGTCGTCGCCCGCCCTGCCGGGCGGTCTCCGTCCCCAGCTTCTACAGCGCCCTTGCCGCTGATCGTGTCAGCGGTTCGCGCCCGCCCGTGTGGGCCGGGGCTTTGCCCTTCCGGTCGCCGCTGCGTCCACTGGACGCCCCGCCGCTGACCATGTCAGCGGTTCGCGCCCGGAACCCACAAAACGTCGTTCTGGCCGCCGTCATTGGCCATGCGAGACGCCACGAAAAACCAGTCGCTGAGCCGGTTGAGGTAACGCAGGGCTGATTCGTTCACTGCTTCCACCGTGGCCAGCTCGACGGTCAGGCGTTCGGCACGGCGCGACACCGTGCGGCACAGATGCAGATGCGCGGCCAGGGCGCTGCCACCGGGCAGGATGAAGCTGCGCAGCGGCTCAAGCGCCTCGTTCATGATGTCGATTTCGGCTTCCAGTCGCTCGGTCTGGCCGGTTGTCATGCGCAGGGGCGTGTATTCGGCTTCGGCGTCTTTTTCCATGTCGGGGCGGCACAGATCCGCGCCCAGATCGAACAAATCGTTCTGGATGCGCGCCAGCGCCGCGTCGGTTTCGTCTTCTGCGTGCAGGCGGGCCATCCCGGCGCAGGCATTGACCTCGTCAACGGTGCCGTAGGCGGTGACGCGCAGCGCGTGCTTGGCGACGCGCGCGCCATTGCCAAGCGCGGTTTCCCCGGCATCGCCGGTGCGGGTATAGATGCGGTTGAGTACGACCATGGTTACTGCCCTCCCTGGCGGCGGATATAGACGAAAAGCAGGATCAGCGCCACGGCCACGAATTGTGCGATGATCCGCCAGCGCATGAACTTGTTCGCGCGCTTGGCGTTGTCGAGCCCTTCCTTGCCGAAAGTGTTGATGCCCATGATCAGGATCACGGCCACGGCACCGCAGGCCACGGCGGCGATAATGAATAGCGGATCGTTCAGCATGGGTTTGCTCCTGTCCTGTCCCCGTGTGGGCGATGTAGACCGGGGGACGGGAAAAGCGAATGGGAAATCATGACGCGGCGCGCATCATCCCTAACGGCTCATCCTTTGGAGATCACCCAGTCAAGCGCGCGCGTCGGCAGGATCCGGCGCAGCGTGCCCATGAGATAGGTCGGCGTGGTGACGTAATAGCGGGCGCGGGGGCGGGGCGCTTCGAGCGCGTGAATCAGCTTTTTCGTCACCGCCTCGGGGGGCAGCTCGAAGCGGTCCTTGCTGTACGCGCCGTAAAGCCGCGGGCGCAGCTTGGTGCGATACTCGTCGGCGCGGGCGGCGGTTTCCCAATCCAGCCAGCGTTCGAACGGCGCGCGGGCGTTTTCACGGATCTTGCTGGTCACCGGTCCCGGCTCGATCAGGACAACATGGATGCCGGTGCCGCGCAGTTCGATTCGCATCGTGTCGGTCAGACCTTCGAGGGCGAATTTCGTGCTGACATAGGCCCCGCGCCAGCCGATCGCGACCAGCCCCAGAACCGACGAATTCTGTATGATGCGCCCTTGGCCTTGCGCGCGCATCACCGGGATGACCTGTCGGGTCAGGTCGTGCCAGCCAAAGACATTGGCCTCGAAAATCTCGCGCAGGGCGCCGCGCGGCAGATCCTCGACCAGTCCGGGGCAGGCATAAGCGCCGTTGTTGAAAAGCGCATCCAGTGTGCCGCCTGTCGCGTCGATCACTTCCGCCAGACCCGAGGCGATGCTGGCCTCGTCGTGATAGTCAATCCGCGGGCTGTCAAAGCCGTCATCGCGCAGGCGCTGACAATCTTCCTCGCGGCGGCAAGAAGCAAAGACGCGCCAGCCGCGCGCCCGAAGCCCCCTTGCCGCGTTCAGGCCGATGCCCGAAGAACAGCCGGTGATCAGAATGGATTTCCCGCTCATGCCGCGCACAGTGGACTGGCTTTGGGCAGGGCGCAATCGGTTTGGTGGTTCAGTTGGCCGGGTCGGAAACAAGCCAATCGGCCATCCATCCTTCTTCCCCGGTTTCCGTGACGCGCAGCATCAGCCACCCGTCCCCCGACGTATCGAGCACGGCAACCTCGGTCCCCCGGGTCAGGCTTGTGATCCGGGCATGACCTGTGCCCGGCCCGCCACGCATGTTCACCACCCGGCCGGTTACATGGCGGATATCGCCATCCGGCTGCGCGGTGGTGGTGCGGCGGCGCTCTGCGCGTTGTATCTGCTGCTGTGAGAAAAGTTCAATTGCGCCGGGCCAGATCTTGTGGCCTGCGTCTTGTGCGTTGGTGGTTGTGCCGGTCTGGGCCTGCCCCACGGCCGCATACACAGGGTCTGTGCCGTCCGGTGCTGTCAGCAGAGCGACCTTTTCGGCATTTGCGCGCGACGCCGTGCGCACCGTTTCGGACCTGAAACTGTCCGTTTGCGCGGAAGCGAGCGTGACCTTGACCCGTTCCACGGGCACGGTGCCGGTATTTTGCAGGCGCGTCAGGCGCAAGTCCTCGATGGTGGTCAGAGGCTGTGTCACCGGCGCGGGCGATTGCGGGGCCGTCGCCGGCTGATCCGCGCGCGCCTGAACGGAGTTTTCAGCGGGCGCATAGTTTGCACCGCCGCTCAGCTGGTAAAAAGCAAGGCCCAGAAATCCGAATGTCAAACCAATGAAGCGCCACATTTGCGCCATCCCCCAAAAAACTTTCGGTAAGAATTTACCAACTTTCGAGCAAACTACACGATTCGATTTTTGCCCGCATGGGAAAAGCGAACGGTTTTCCCCAAGTGATGCTTTACGGCCCTTGGGTGCCTCTGTATCACCGCATCTATGAGCGATACGGTCGATGACCCCAACATAGAGCCCGAAGCGGTGGCAGAACCGCTGCGCCGCGCCATTGGCGAGCGGTACCTGACCTATGCGCTGTCGACCATCATGCACCGGGCGCTGCCCGATGCGCGTGACGGGCTGAAGCCGGTTCACCGGCGCATCCTGTATGCAATGCGCGAATTGCGGCTGAGTTCCACGGGCGGCTTCAGAAAGTCGGCCAAGATCTCGGGCGACGTGATGGGCAACTACCACCCGCATGGCGATGCCGCGATCTATGACGCGATGGCGCGGCTGGCGCAGGATTTTGCCGTGCGCTATCCGCTGGTCGACGGGCAGGGCAATTTCGGCAATATCGACGGGGATAACCCGGCAGCCGCGCGGTACACCGAGGCGCGGCTGACGCAGGTGGCCGAGGCGCTGCTTGAGGGGCTGAACGAGGACGCGGTCGACTACCGGGACAATTACGATGGCACCCTGCGCGAACCCGTGGTGCTTCCGGCGCAGTTTCCGAATCTGCTGGCCAATGGATCGAGCGGGATCGCGGTGGGCATGGCCACCAACATACCGCCGCACAACATTTCCGAGCTGATCGACGCCTGCCTGCACCTGATCAAGTACCCGAATGCGGATGACGACAAGCTGCTGGATTTCGTGCCTGGGCCGGATTTTCCGACCGGCGGCGTCATTGTAGAACCGAAAGAGAACATCGCACAGGCCTATCGCACGGGCCGGGGCAGTTTCCGTTTGCGCTGCAAATGGGAGGTCGAGGATCTGGGCCGGGGCCAATGGCAGATCGTGGTCACGGAAATCCCCTATCAGGTGCAGAAATCCAAGCTGATCGAAAAGCTGGCCGAGGTCATCCAGACCAAGAAGGTGCCGATCCTGGCTGATATCCGGGACGAAAGCACCGATGACGTGCGCATGATCCTGGAGCCGCGCTCCAGGAACGTGGACCCCGAGGTGCTGATGGGGATGCTCTATCGCAATTCGGATCTTGAGGTGCGGTTCAGTCTTAACATGAATGTGCTGATCGACGGGCTGACGCCCAAGGTTTGCTCGATGAAAGAGGTGCTGCGCGCCTTCCTCGATTTTCGGCGCGAGGTGCTTATCCGCCGGGCCCGGCACCGGATGGACAAGATCGACCACCGGCTTGAGGTGTTGCAGGGGCTGATCACCGCCTTCCTCAACCTGGACCGCGTGATCGAAATCATCCGCTACGATGACGAGCCGAAAGCCGCGCTGATGTACGAGGACTGGAGCAGCGCGCACCAGTCCTCGATCAGCCGCGCGATGGATGAGGCGGCCTATGTGTCGCCGCTCGACGGCGTGGACATGGACACGCTGAGCCTTGTGGCCGATCCCGAGGCCGAAGCGCGCGGCGTGCTCAGCGAAAGCGCGCAGGAACGCGCGGTGCCCTACAGCTATGCAGGCCGGGAAAACGGGCTGTCGGATGTACAGGCCGAGGCGATTCTGAACATGCGCCTGCGCAGCTTGCGGCGGCTGGAAGAAGAGGCGCTGGTCAGGGAGCGTGACACGCTGATGGCCGAACGCGCCGGGCTGGAAGATCTGCTGGAGGGCGAAGACTTGCAATGGTCCACCATCGCCGACCAGCTGCGCGAGGTTAAGAAGACCTTCGGCAAGGGCTATGAGGGCGGCGCGCGCCGCACTAGGTTCGCCGAGGCTGGCGAGGTGGAAGAGGTGCCGCTGGAGGCCATGATCGAGCGCGAGCCGATCACGGTTGTTTGCTCCAGGATGGGCTGGATCCGCGCCATGTCGGGCCATATCGACCTTGGCCGTGAGTTGAAATTCAAGGATGGTGACGAGGGGCGCTTCGTTTTCCATGCCGAAACGACCGACCGGCTGCTGGTTGTCGGGTCGAACGGGCGTTTCTACACGCTGTCGGCGGCCAACCTGCCCGGCGGGCGCGGCATGGGCGAACCGGTGCGCCTGATCGTGGACCTGCCCAATGAGGCCGAGATCGTGACGATCCTGATCAATAAACCGGGCCGCAGGCTTTTGCTGGCGTCGAGCGCGGGCGATGGCTTCATAGTGGCCGAAGACGAGGTCGTGGCGCAGACCCGGTCCGGCAAACAGGTGCTGAACGTGCGTGGCGATGTGCGCACGCAGGTCTGCAAACCGGTGGAGGGCGATCACATCGCCTGCGTGGGCGAGAACCGCAAGGTGCTGGTCTTCCCGCTGGAGGAGTTGCCCGAAATGGCGCGCGGCAAGGGTGTCCGGCTTCAGAAATACAAGGATGGCGGGCTGAGCGACGCAACCACCTTTACACTGGCCAACGGGCTGAGTTGGCATGATCCGGCGGGCCGCACACGAACGGAAAGTGCGCTGGCCGAATGGATCGGCAAACGCGCCACGGCTGGCCGCATGGCACCACGTGGGTTCCCCCGCGACAACCGCTTTACCTGAGACACCTGAGACGGCCGCACGCGCGGGGGATCAGGCGGCTTGCGAGGGCGCGCTGACCGGCTCCGCCTCCAGCCAGACGCCGCCCTCGGGGCGCAGCGTCAGGATCATCACCGGCTTTGGATCGCGGCCTTGCACAGGTGTGAAGCGGAAGCGCCCAAGAAGCGTGGCAAGGATGATCACGGCCTCTTGCAGCGCGAAACTGGCCCCGATGCAGATGCGCGGCCCGTCCGCGAAGGGCAGGTAGGTGAACCGCTTTATCGCCTTGCGATCCGCGAAACGCTCGGGGCGGAAATGGTCGGGTTCGGCCCAATGGGCGTGATGCCGGTGCAGCGCATAGATCGGCAACATCACGGTGTCACCGGGCTGGATATCGGTGCCGCAAAGCTGGTCATGGCTCTGCGCGGTGCGTGACACCACGCCGCCCGGCGGGTAAAGCCGCAGCGCCTCGTCCACGATCTGCCGGATATAGGGCAGGTTTTCCACATCCTCGGCGGTGGCGGGCGCATTGCCGCACACGGCGTGAACTTCGGTGCGCGCGCGGTCCTGAACATCGGGGTCGAAGGCGCACAGGTATAGCGACCATGCCAGTGTAAGCGCGGTCGTCTCGTGCCCCGCCACGATGAAGGTCAACAGGTTGTCGCGCATTTCGGCTGTGTTCATCTGCCGCCCGCTCTTGGGGTCTTCGCCTGCCATCAGCAGATCCAGCAGATCGGGAATGCCCTGCGCGCCGCGTTGCCTGCGCGCCTCTATCGCCTCATCCGCCGCGCGGTGCATCTCGACCACCGAGGTCCGTGACGCCATCAGCCGTGCGGGCCGGGGCACCCAGTCGGGCGCGCCAAGCACATCGAGGATCGAGACCTTGCCCGCCTCCGCTACATAGGCATCGAGCCCGCGATGCACCGCACTTGCGTCAAAGCTGCCATCGGCGGAAAAGGTGACCTCGGCGATGACATCAAACGTGGTGCGCACCATGTCGGCGGCCATGTCCACCGCGCGGTTGCCCGCCTGCGTGATCCGCTCGGCGCTGCGCTCTGCCGCGGCTGTCATGATCGGGGCGAGGTTCATCACGTTGCGATGCGAAAAGACCGGCGCGGCGGTGCGCCGCTGCCAGCGCCAATCAGCCCCTTCGGCAATGAACATCGACTCGCCGATGGCGGGGCGCAGCAGGTTCTTGGTGACCATCGACTTGGGATATTCATCCACCCGTTCGATCAGAATGCGCCGGATCGCGGCCGGTTCTGTGACCATGTGCCACCGTGTGCCCGTGCGCCCCGACACGATCGGTTCGCGCGTGGCGACCTCGGGAATGATGCCGATGATGTTGCGCCGTGCGGCGCTCAGGCTGCCGAATATGCCCAGTGGCTGTTGCACAAGCGGGACTTTTACGGGCGGATCGGTGCGGGCCATGTCAGGTGTCCTTCTCGGGCTCCTTGCCGGGCATGACATAAGCGGAAGGCGCGGCGTGGCAAATCAGGCTGGCCCACAAAGCCGGTTTGCACTGTGATGCGCGCTGCGCTATCGCAAAGGAAACCAAGCCACGGGGGCCTTGCATGTTTCGCCGTTTCTTCCTGCTGCTCGCCGGTGTGGCGCTTGCCGCTTGCACCAATCCCAATGACCTTGACGATGCGCCGGTCTATCTGGGCGATTTCCACCTTGGTCATAATGTTGTGGTGGCCCCGAACCTGACCAAGGGCCCGGCCTCTCGCGAGGCAAGCGAGGAAGAATGGATTGCATCGCTGACCGAGGCCGTGAATGCACGCTTTTCGCGCTATGACGGGACAAGGCTTTATCATCTGGGGATCAGCGTCGAAGGTTACGTGCTGGCCGTGCCGGGCATTCCGCTGGTCGCCTCGCCCAAATCAGCGCTGATCGTCAATGTCACCGTTTGGGATGACGCGGTGCAGCAAAAGCTGAATGACAAACCCGAAACGGTCACGGTTGTCGAAAGCATCTCGGGCAACACGATTTTGGGGTCAGGCGTGACCCAGTCCAAAGAGGTGCAGATGGAAAACCTCAGCCGGAACGCGGCCAAGCTGATCCAGAACTGGCTGGTGCGTCAGAACGACGCCGAAGGCTGGTTCGAGACAGATGGCGTGCCCGCCAACGACAAGCCCGCGTGGGAAAAGCAACAAGACCCCGCTGCGACGTCCGAGGCAGACGAAGCCGAAGACACCGCAGAGCAGGACGACACCGCCAACGCTGCCACTCAGGCGCAGGATACATCCCGCGCGCCGCAGGTCGCCGCACCGGCAGGGTGAAACCGCGCGTGGAAGCCCACGAAGCGCTTGATTTTCTCTGTTCAAGCCAATAAACGCGCGCTGGACTTGCACCGGGCCGTTCCGGCCCTCCAACAACACAGGGCGCCCAGAAGAGATGGCAAAAGAAAAGTTTGACCGTTCGAAACCGCATGTGAACATCGGCACGATTGGGCATGTTGACCACGGCAAGACGACGCTGACGGCGGCGATCACGAAGTATTTCGGCGATTTCCGGGCGTATGACCAGATTGACGGCGCGCCCGAAGAGAAAGCGCGCGGGATCACCATCTCGACGGCGCATGTGGAATACGAGACCGAGAACCGCCACTATGCGCACGTGGATTGCCCCGGCCACGCCGACTACGTGAAGAACATGATCACCGGTGCCGCGCAGATGGACGGTGCCATTCTGGTGGTGAACGCGGCCGACGGCCCGATGCCGCAAACGCGTGAGCACATCCTGCTGGCGCGCCAGGTCGGCGTGCCCGCGCTGGTCGTGTTCATGAACAAGGTCGACCAGGTCGATGACGAAGAGCTTCTCGAGCTGGTCGAGATGGAAATTCGTGAGCTTCTGAGCTCCTACGACTTCCCGGGCGACGACATTCCGATCGTTGCGGGCTCTGCTCTGGCGGCGATGAACGGCGAGAAGCCCGAGATCGGCGAAGAGAAGATCCGCGAGCTGATGGCGGCGGTCGACGACTACATCCCGACGCCCGAGCGCGCCGTGGACCAGCCCTTCCTGATGCCGGTCGAGGACGTGTTCTCGATCTCCGGGCGCGGCACGGTTGCGACGGGCCGGATCGAGCGTGGCCTGATCAAGGTCGGCGAAGAGATGGAAATCGTTGGTCTGAACAAGAACAAGAAGACGACCTGCACGGGCGTCGAGATGTTCCGCAAGCTTCTGGATCAGGGCGAGGCCGGCGACAACGTGGGTCTTCTGCTGCGCGGCATCGACCGTGAAGGGATCGAGCGCGGCCAGGTGCTGTGCAAGCCCGGGTCCGTGAACCCGCACACGAAGTTCGAGGCCGAGGCATATATCCTGACCAAGGAAGAGGGCGGCCGTCACACGCCGTTCTTCGCCAACTACCGCCCGCAGTTCTACTTCCGCACGACGGATGTGACCGGCACGGTGACGCTGCCCGAGGGCACGGAAATGGTGATGCCGGGCGACAACCTGAAGTTCGAGGTTGAGTTGATTGCGCCGATCGCGATGGAAGACGGCCTGCGCTTCGCCATCCGCGAAGGCGGCCGCACCGTCGGTGCCGGCGTGGTGTCGAAGATCATCGAATAAGCTCAAACAACATCCGTAGGGTGGGCAAATTGCCCACCCTACCA
>JANSXS010000026.1 GCA_024742835.1 Paracoccaceae bacterium
AGGAAAAGCCATCATCGCCACCGCGCGAAAGCTCCTGACCATCATCTACAACACATTGAAAAACAAATGGGTCTTCGAAGACTTCACAGCCTTCAAGATCAAAAACTCCAGCCAAACCGCTGGACAAACATCATAGGAGACCCGTCATGTACCCTTTCATTCGCATGGCTTGGCAAGTGTTCAAGCATCGCAAGGCAGCGCCGCTGGCGTTGACCGGAACGCATTTCTCGCGGCATGTCTGCCTGCCATGGGATATCGACCTCTGGAAGGAGCTGAACAACGGGCGAACGCTGACGATTTACGATCTGGGGCGCATCCCGCTGGCCATACGCACCGGGCTGGCGGCGACCCTGCGCGTCAATGGCTGGGGGCTGACCGTGGCGGGGGCCAGCGTGCGCTATCGTCGGCGCGTCCGCATGTTCGAAACGGTCGAGATGCGGTCGCGCGCGATCTGCTGGGATGCGCGTTTCATCTATATCGAACAGTCGATGTGGCGGGCGTCGGGTGACTGTGCCAACCACATCCTGTATCGGTCCGCGATCACCGGCGCCAACGGGATCGTCGCACCGGCACAGGCCATACAGGCCATGGGTGGCGACGGGCAGAGTCCGACCGGTCCTGGCTGGGTGGCGGCATGGATCAAGGCAGACGCACAAAGACCATGGCCCCCGATGCAGGATTGACTTGCCAGCAGAACCCGTCCCTCGCCATAGTCGCCACGACAAGGGGGCGGTATGACAGTAATTTCCGCGCGCAAGCGCCTGTGGGGGTGGTATTTTTTCGACTGGGCCAGCCAGCCCTATCACACGCTGTTGGTCACCTTTGTCTTCGGGCCTTACTTCGCATCGGTGGCTGCTGCCCATTTCCTCGGGCAAGGCCTGGAAGAAACCGCCGCAGACGCGCAGGCTCAAACGCTTTGGTCGTGGTGTCTGGCCATTGCCGGGCTGACCATAGCCTTTGGCGCGCCTGTGATGGGCGCGATGGCCGACACCGCCGGGCGGCGGCTGCCATGGATCCTGTGTTTTTCGGCGCTGTACGTGATCGGGGCCGCCGGGCTTTGGGTGACAGAGCCGGACGGCTCCAATATGGTGCTGGCGCTTTGCCTGTTCGGCATCGGCTTTATCGGGGCGGAATACGCGCTGATTTTTGTAAATGCCCAACTGCCCTCGATCGGCACGGCGGATCAGATCGGGCAGGTGTCCGGCTCCGGCTTTGCCTTTGGGTATGTGGGCGGGCTGATCGCACTCATGATCACCCTGGTTTTCTTCCAGGCGATGGAGGGTGGCAAGACCATCGTCGGGCTGGACCCGGCCTTTGGCCTCGATCCGGCGGCGCAGGAGGACAAGCGCATCGTGGGGCCCTTTACGGCGCTTTGGTTCGTGCTGTTCATGATCCCCTATTTCCTTTGGGTGCGCGAACCTGTTCGCGCAGGCGGCGGCCAGACAATGCGGCGCGGATTGCGGTTGCTGGTGCGCTCCATCTCCCGACTGCCAAACCGGCGCAGCCTGATGGCGTATCTCGGCTCGTCGATGTTCTACCGTGATGCGCTGAACGGGCTTTACGGCTTTGGTGGGACATACGCGGCGCTGGTTCTGGACTGGTCCATCGTGACTGTCGGTGTTTTCGGAATTGTCAGCGTGATCGCCGCGGCCGGCTTTAGCTGGATGGGGGGGCTGGCGGATCGGCGCTTTGGCCCAAAGCCTGTGATTATCGTTGCTATATGGGGGCTTATGGCTGTTTGCGTCACCGTGGTTTGTATGGATCGCAGCCAGATTTTCGGGGTGCCGCTGGCAACGGGATCGTCGGTGCCAGATGTGGTCTTCTTTGGCTGCGGCATCCTGATTGGGGGGCTTGGCGGCACGCTTCAGGCCGCAAGCCGGTCATTGATGGTGCGCCATACGGATCCTGCCAGCCCGACGGAAAGTTTCGGGCTTTATGGCATGTCGGGGCGGGCCACGGCGTTCCTGGCCCCTGCCCTGATCGGTCTGGTGACAAGCCTGAGCGGAAGCGCGCGAATTGGTGTATCGCCCTTGATTGTGCTTTTCGTGATTGGGCTTGTGCTGTTACGCTTCGTCAAGGCAGAGGGAGATGTGACCCGATGAACCGTTACGCAATGCTGCTGATCCTGGGCGCGGTGCTTACCGGATGCAGCGGCTCTGGCTCAAATAATACACAACTAAATCAACAGGTTGTCTCGACACAGAACATCCCGCCTGAGATGCAGGGGATCGAGGCGAGGCAACTTTTCGGGGCCAGTCCGCAGGGCTCTCGGCAGGCGGCGCGCCCTTTTGGCAGCTATGCCAAGGGGTGTATCGCCGGGGGCGTTGCCCTGCCCGAGACGGGGCCGACATGGCAGGCGATGCGGCTGAGCAGGAACCGCAATTGGGGACACCCGGAAACAATTGATTTCATTCAGGATTTATCAAGATTCGCGGCCACGCAACCGGGCTGGAGCGGCCTTTATGTTGGCGATATCAGCCAGCCGCGCGGCGGGCCGATGTTGTCGGGGCATCGCAGCCACCAGACGGGCATGGATGTGGATATCTGGATGCTGCCACCCGCGCGGCTGGATCTGTCGAGGGCAGAAAGAGAAAGCATTTCAAGCATTTCGCTGCGCCGGGCCAATGGGGCCTACACCAATGACAGCTACACCAGGCAGCATCACGAGATCATGAAAGCCGCCGCCAAAGACTCAAGGACAGCCCGGATTTTCGTGTTTCCCGGCGCCAAAGTGCGCATGTGCCGGGACGAAACCGGCGACAAAAGCTGGTTGCGCAAGGTTCGGCCATGGTGGGGGCATCATTACCATTTCCATATCAGGCTGAATTGCCCAACAGGATCAAAGGGTTGCGAGAATCAAAGCCCGCCGCCCGCTGGCGATGGCTGTGCCGAGGCGGAGCAATGGGTAGAAAATATCCTGAACCCGCCGCCCCCCGACCCGACCGCGCCCAAGCCCAAGCCGCGCCGCGAATTGACCATGGCGGATCTGCCGGGGCAGTGTGTTTCGGTTCTGCAATCGGATTAAGCGCTTGCGCCATATCCTGTGGAAAAAATTTCGCAGACCCCTGCATTTTGTTTTGACAACGCTGAAATCTGTGGCAGGCTGCGGGTGAGTTCAACAAGCGAAAGGAGGTGATCCAGTGTCTATAAAGGGATTGGAGAGAGGTGTCGGAACAGTCAGGGAGGACCGCGTCTGAGGCAGCCCTCGGGCGATGAGACCACCGGATTGGCACGGCCTAACCGGCCCGCCTCCGCTAACCTTTAGGGGCCGCTCCGATGGAGCGGCCCTTTCTGGTTTTGTACAAATTGTAGCCATCTCACGGGGCGTGTTTTACAGTTTGTACATGTTCTGGAGACCATAATGCTGAAGATCAACGACCGCATCACGATCGAGGATTGGGAAATCACCGAACAGTTCATCCGCGCCGGCGGCCCCGGCGGGCAGAACGTGAACAAGGTGTCTTCGGCCGTCGAGCTGCGGTTCGAGGCGGAACGCTCGCCCAACCTGCCCGACCCGGTGAAACGGCGGTTGCAGCGCATCGCCGGACGGCGCTGGACGAAAGAGGGTGCGGTCGTGTTGCAAGTGTCGGAGGAACGCAGCCAGGCCCGCAACCGCGAGATCGCGCGGGAGCGGCTGGCGGGGCTGATCCGGACGGCCTGCGAAAAGCCGAAGCGGCGCATCCCGACGAAGGTGTCGCACAACCAGAAACGCAAGCGCGTGGACGCCAAGAAGAAGCGGGGGGAGGTAAAGGCGCTGCGGGGGGATGTGGATTTGGAGTGAGCTGCCCCTCAGATCAGGCTGATGGCCGATCTGGCCTTGTAGAGGTCGGTTTCCAGTTGCCGGGTCAGGGTGATCTGATCCAGCAGGTCGACGCTTTGACGGCTGGATGTCTCGGCCATGGTGGCGCGTGCCGTGATGATGTCGGCGGTCGCGTGATCCAGGGCGAGGGCGATATCGGCGCGCGCTTTGCGGATCTCGTCGATGCGGGCTGCCACTGTGGCTTGCGGGATGCGGCCCGCCCGGGCGTCTGATTTCAGCCGTGCCAGTTCGGCGTCCTGCGCGGCGAGAACGGCAGGCAAATCGCCCGCGATGCGCCCGGTTTGGCCGTGCAACCCCGCGAGGTGCTGGTCAAGGTCTTGCATTTGTGCGCTGACCGTGTACGCGACCTGTTTCTTGCCCTGGTGGTACCCCACCACGCTACCTGCGCCACCCGCAACCAGTGCGCCCGTCGCGCAGGTTTTCAGACCGCTGGCGGTGACAAGGGCCGCGCCACAGCCCAGAACTGCGCCGGTTGCGGCCCCGCGCAATGTGGCCCGCCGAACCAGATCATTGGCCATGTTCTTAAGTGCGCGGGCCTGTGCCTGAAGCTCTAGCTCGGGGTTTTGGTAGTTGTGGAAGGTCAGCGGCGCCTCGTAAGCCCTGGTTACGGAGCCGGGCACGTTGGTGCAGCCGCTGACGAGGATCGCGGAAAGACAAACAAGGGCGGCTCTGGTGTTGCGGAACATGACATTACTCTTTGGTGACTCGTTTTATCGAAAATCCTTATGGTCTTAGGTTTGCGGCAAGATTTGGGCGTTGCCGGGAATTTTCGGCATCTTGCGCAACATTTTGCACGCAACGACGCATCGGGGGGATCGGTTGCGCAGATGGGTTAGAGCGTTTCGCGAAAACCTGACACACAGCTTTTCGTGAAACGCTTTAGACGACCACCTCCATCGCTTCCTGCTCGCCCACCCCGAACACCCGCTTGTAGCGTGCGACCTCTGCTGCGGGGCCCATTGCCTTCATCGGGTTGTCCGACAGTTTGACAGTGGGGCGCCCATTCGCGGCGACGGCTTTGCAGACAAGCGAGAAGGGGGCAAGAGCGTCATCCTCGGTCAGGCCGCGGAAATCGTTGGTCAGGAGCGTGCCCCAGCCAAAGGAGACCCGGACCCGGCCCGCGAATTGCGCGTGCAGGGCGAGGATTTTGTCCTCGTCCAGACCGTCGGAGAAGATGATGAGCTTTTTGCGTGGGTCTTCCCCACGGTTTTGCCACCAGCGGATCGCGGCCTCGGCCCCGGCCTCTGGCGCGCCGGAATCGATGCGGATGCCGGTCCAGCCCGCCAGCCAGTCGGGGGCATGGGTCAGGAACCCTTCGGTGCCGTATGTATCGGGGAGGATGATGCGCAGGTTGCCCGAATGCTCGTCATGCCAGTCGGCCAGGACGCGGTAGGGCGCATCGCGCAGGGCGTCATCGGTTTCGGCCAGGGCGGCGTAGACCATGGGCAGTTCATGCGCGTTGGTGCCGATCGCCTCCAGATCGCGGTTCTTGGCGATGAGGCAGTTGGAAGTGCCCACGAAGGTGGTGCCCAGGCGTTCTGTCATTGCGCGCACGCACCAGTCCTGCCAGAGAAAGGAATGTCGGCGGCGGGTACCGAAATCGGCGATGCGCAAGGACGGGATACCGCGCAGGCGTTCGGTCTTTTCCCACAGTTTGGTCATGGCGCGGGCGTAAAGCACCTGAAGCTCGAACTGTTTCATATCGTGCAGCACGGCGCGCGAGCGCAGTTCCATCAGCACCGCAAGGGCGGGGATTTCCCACAGCATGACCTCGGGCCAGGAGCCCTGGAACGTCAATTCATACTGGCCGTCGCGTTTTTCGAGGTGGTAGGGCGGCAGGCGCAGCTGTTCGAACCAGTCCATGAATTCGGGGGTGAACATCTGGCGCTGGCCGTAAAAGGTGTTGCCGCGCATCCATGTGGATTCGCCACGGGTCAGCGACAGGGAGCGGATATGGTCGAGCTGTTCGCGCAGCTCGCCCTCGTCCACCAGATCGGCGAGGCGGATGGATTTGCTGCGGTTGATCAGCGAGAACGTGACCTGCGTTTCGGGGCTGTTGCGGAACACCGACTGGCACATCAGAAGCTTGTAGAAATCCGTGTCGATCAGGGACCGGATGATCGGGTCGATCTTCCATTTGTGGTTCCAGACGCGGGTGGCGATATCGACCATGTGCTATGGCTCCGGCAAGTGCATATTCCGCCGGGTTAAAGCAAAGCCGCGCGGGTGAGGCAAGCGCGGGCCGGTTTTGCGTGGGCCGGTTTTGCGCGGCTCGGCCGCGTGTGGTGCTTTAGGGCGTTTCGCGTTCCATCGAATTCATCGGACTCCGGTTAAGCGCGATACGCTTTAGCTGCCCAAGGCCTCTTTGCTGTCGGCGGGGGCCGCGTGCCGTTCGTGCATCCCGTAATCGCGCATGACAGAGACGACGCGCAGGCGATAATCCTCGAACATGATGTCGCGCCCGGCCTTTTGCGCGGAGCGATGCGCGGCAAGGCGGCGCCAGTCGTCGAGCGCAGTCTCGTCGCGCCAGAAGCTGAGCGACAGCAGCTTGCCCGGCGTGGTGAGGCTTTCGAATCGTTCGACGGAGATGAAACCGTCGATCTGTTCGGCCAGCGGGCGCATCTTGGCGGCCATGTCGAGATAGGGATCAAGCTGATCCTTGCCGGGATAGACTTCGAAGATGACGGCGATCATGTTGCCTCCTGTTTTGTGGCGAGAGTGTGCCGTGGCGGGCGCCGGGTGCAAGTGGAAAGTCGGGCGCGGCTCGTCAGCCCTGGCGGGCTGCCTCGCTTGGGTGCGGTCTATTGCCAGATTGCGGGCGCGGTAAGGCCAGTTTAAAGCGTTCCGCGAAAATCTGTGATTCAGGTTTTCCGCGAAACGCTTTAGGGTGCCGCATGGCAATTCCGGTGGAAAGTTTCTTTTTGCGGCCCGAGGCTGAGGGCACGTTGCAGGCGCAGATCCAGCAGATGATCGCGCAGGGCATTCTGTCGGGGCGGTTTCGCAAGGGCGAAAAGCTGCCCTCGTCGCGGCGGCTGGCGGCGCATCTGGAGGTGAGCCGGATCACGGTGACGCTGGCCTACACCGAGTTGCAGGCCAATGATTACCTGGAGAGCCGCGACAGGTCGGGCTATTACGTGTCGGACAACGCGCCAGAGCCGCCGCAATTTCCGCCAAGCGCTCCGCGCGGGGATGGCGTGGACTGGACCCGCGCGCTGGGCCGACGGTACACGGGCGGGGCGACGCCGGAAAAGCCCCAGGACTGGTCGCGCTATCCCTATCCTTTCATTTACGGGCAGACCGATCCGAACCTTTTCGATCACGCCAATTGGCGGCATTGCGCGCTGCGGGCGCTGGGGTCACGCGATTTTCAGGCGCTGACGGCGGATTATTATGATCAGGATGATCCCCGGCTGATCGAATTCATCGCGCGGCATACCCTGCCGCGGCGCGGCATCCTTGCGGAGCCGGGTGAGATATTGCTGACGATGGGCGCGCAGAACGCGCTGTGGCTGACTGCACAGGTGTTGTTGACGCAGCGACGGACGGCTGCGATCGAGACACCGTGCTACCATGCGCTGCGCGATATCCTGAGCCAGGCGCGCTGTCATCTGGCCGAGGTGCCGGTCGATGCCGACGGGCTGCCGCCCGATGATCTGCCGGACCGGGCCGATGTGATCTTTTGCACGCCAAGCCATCAGGCACCCACGAATGCCACCATGCCACTGGCCCGGCGGCAGGCGCTGCTGGCCAAGGCGCGGGATATGGAGGCGGTGATCGTGGAGGATGATTACGAGTTCGAGATCAGTTTTCTGCGCGCGCCGCTGCCGTCGCTCAAATCGCTCGATACCGATGGGCGGGTGATTTATGTGGGCAGTTTTTCAAAGTCGATCTTTCCGGGGCTGCGGCTGGGCTATCTGGTGGGACCCGAGCCGTTCATCCGCGAGGCACGCGCGCTGCGCGCCAGCGTGCTGCGCCATCCGCCGGGGCATGTACAGCGCACTGCGGCCTATTTCCTGAGCCTTGGGCATTATGACAGCCTGATCCGGCGCATGGGGCAGGTATTTGCCCGCCGGCGCGGTGTGATGGAAGAGGCGCTGTCGGCGCATGGTCTGGGCGTTGCCGGGCGCGGCGTATTCGGGGGCAGTTCTATCTGGATGCGCGCGGGCGCGCATGTGGATACCGAGGTGCTTGATGCGCGATTGCGGGCGCGCGGCGTGCTGATCGAGCCGGGGCGGCCATTTTTCGGCCCGGATGGGCCGCGCAATTTCTACCGGCTGGCCTATTCCTCGATCCCGTCGGAGCGGATTGGCGAGGGGATTGCCAGCCTGGCGGAAGAGTTGCGTGCTATGGTTTGACTGGTCTTATTATGCCGATGCAACTGGCCCTAGTCGGGAGCAGGGTGCTGACGTAAGTTCACGCGCAACGCCCCTTTGCCGGGCTTGCCCTTTTTCAGGAGACGCGCGCCATGATGATGACTACGGAAGAAGCCTTTGTGAAGGTCTTGCAGATGCACGGGATCGAACATGCGTTCGGGATCATCGGGTCTGCCTTCATGCCGATATCGGATCTGTTTCCGCAGGCGGGGATCACGTTCTGGGATTGCGCGCATGAGGGGTCCGGCGGGATGATGGCCGATGGCTATACCCGCGCGACCGGCAAGATGAGCATGATGATCGCGCAGAATGGCCCCGGCATCACCAATTTCGTCACGGCCGTGAAAACCGCCTACTGGAACCACACGCCGCTATTGCTGGTCACGCCGCAGGCGGCGAACAAGACCATCGGCATGGGCGGTTTTCAGGAGGTCGAGCAGATGAAGTTGTTCGAGGATATGGTCGCCTATCAGGAAGAGGTGCGCGACCCGTCCCGCGTGGCCGAGGTGCTGAACCGGGTGATCCTGAACGCCAAGCGGGCCTGCGGGCCCGCGCAGATCAACATGCCGCGCGATTTCTGGACGCAGGTGATCGACATCGACCTGCCTGCCATCGTGGAATTCGAGCGCCCGGCGGGCGGCGAGACGGCGGTGGCCGAGGCCGCGAAGCTGCTGAGCGAGGCGAAATTCCCGGTCATCCTGAACGGGGCGGGCGTGGTGCTGGCCGGGGCCATCGGCGATAGCATGGCGCTGGCCGAACGGCTGGATGCGCCCGTGTGCGTTGGGTATCAGCATAACGACGCGTTTCCCGGCTCGCACCCGCTTTTTGCCGGGCCGCTGGGGTATAACGGCTCCAAGGCGGGGATGGAGCTGATCGCGCAGGCGGATGTGGTCCTGTGCCTTGGCACGCGGCTTAACCCGTTTTCCACCCTGCCGGGTTACGGGATTGATTACTGGCCCAAGGAGGCCAAGATCATCCAGGTGGATATCAACCCGGACCGGATCGGCCTGACCAAGACGGTCAGCGTGGGGATCGTGGGCGATGCGGGCAAGGTGGCGCGCGGGATCCTTGCGCGGCTGGGCGACAGCGCGGGCGATGCGGGCCGCGAGGCACGCCGTGCCACCATCGCGCAGACGAAAAGCGCCTGGGCGCAACAGCTGAGCAGCATGGACCACGAGGAGGACGACCCCGGCACAAGCTGGAACGCGCGTGCGCGACAGGCGAAACCCGACTGGATGAGCCCGCGCATGGCGTGGCGTGCGATTCAAAGCGCGCTGCCGAAAGAGGCGATCATCACCTCGGACATCGGCAATAACTGCGCCATTGGCAACGCCTATCCCAGTTTTGAGGAAGGGCGCAAATATCTGGCACCGGGGTTGTTCGGGCCTTGTGGGTATGGCCTGCCCGCCATTGTGGGGGCCAAGATCGGCTGCCCGGATGTGCCGGTGGTGGGCTTTGCCGGGGATGGCGCGTTCGGCATCGCTGTGACGGAGCTGACGGCGATCGGGCGCGACGAATGGCCAGCGGTGACGATGGTGGTGTTCCGCAATTACCAGTGGGGCGCGGAAAAGCGCAATTCGACGCTGTGGTATGATGACAATTTCGTGGGCACGGAGCTGGACACAAAGGTGAGCTATGCCGGGATCGCGCAGGCCTGCGGGTTGCAGGGCGTGCAGGCGCATACGATGGACGGGCTGACCGATGCGCTGGATCAGGCGATCAAGGACCAGATGGAACATGGCCGCACCACGCTGATCGAGGCGATGATCAATCAGGAACTGGGCGAGCCGTTCCGCCGCGACGCGATGAAGAAACCCGTGGCCGTCGCCGGTGTGATGGCGGATGACATGACGCGCGAAAAGGTCTGATTTGTGGCCGGGGACGGCGCGCCCATCCTTGTGGTGAATGCCGGGTCGTCCTCGATCCGGGTGGCGGTGTTCGACGGCGCGTTGCGCTGTGTGCTCAAGGGCATGGCAGAGGGGATTGGCGGCACCGGACGTCTGCGTGTGGAGAGCGCGTCACAGGACGTGGCGCTACCCGACCACGGCGCGGCCCTGAGCGCGCTGCTGGACCGGTTGCACGGGTCGGGTCTGGGACCGGAGAATTTACGCTGTGCGGCGCATCGGGTGGTGCATGGCGGCACTGGCCTGACCGCGCCTGTGCGCGTGACAGAGGCGGTGCGCGCAGAGATCCTGCGCTGTGCCACGTTGGCACCGCTGCACAATCCGCATCACGTCGCGGCGATGGACAGGCTGGCCGAGATCGCGCCGGACCTGCCGCAATGCGCCAGTTTCGACACCGCCTTTCACGCCACCAACCCCGAGATTGCCACCCGCTATGCCATTCCGGAAGACGAGACGGCGCGGGGCCTGCGTCGTTACGGGTTTCACGGGCTGAGCTATGCCGCGATGGTGCGGCGCTGGCGCGATGTGACGGGTGAGGCACTGCCCCGCCGGGTGCTGGCCTATCACCTTGGAAATGGCGCGTCGGCCTGTGCCATTCTTGACGGGCAATCGGTTGCCACGACGATGGGGTATTCCCCGCTTGACGGGTTGACGATGGGCACGCGCAGCGGCGCGATTGACGGCAACGCGGTGCTGGCGCTGGCCGAACGGCACGGGATTGCCCGCGCGGGCGAGATCCTGAACCGGGAAAGCGGGCTTTACGCGCTTTCGAGGGGCATATCCGACATGCGGGCGTTGCTGGCCAAAGACAGTGACGCGGCGCGCTTTGCGGTGGCGCATTTCTGCTATTGGGCGGCGCGGCATGGTGGCAGCCTGATCGCTGCGATGGGCGGGCTTGATGCCGTGGCCTTTACCGGGGGCATCGGAGAGAATGCCGCCCGGGTGCGCGCGGGTATTTGCGCGCAGTTGGGCTGGGCGGGTGTGACGCTTGACGACAGCGGCAACACAGCGCCGGGCGCGCACGTGGCGGTGCATGTGATCGACGCGCAGGAAGAGGCGCAGATCGCGCGCGACGCGCTGACGCTGATGGGCGCGCCATGACTGTGCAACACTGCGAGCAAGGCCGATTTGGCGCAGCCAAGCGGGCCGGAAAAGGGTCGCCAATGGGGGCCATGTCGTTTAGCTTCGGCGAACGGGGGATCACAGCACCATGAGCCATAGCCAACCCAAGCTCGACACGTCGCCGCATGTTTCGGACGAGGTGCGCAAGACCACCTGTTACATGTGCGCCTGCCGCTGCGGGATCGACGTGCATATGAAGGATGGCAAGGTCGCCTATATCGAGGGCAACCGCGACCACCCCGTGAACAAGGGCGTTCTATGCGCCAAGGGCAGCGCGGGCATCATGCAGCACAACGCGCCGTCGCGGCTGCGCGCACCGCTGAAACGGGTCGGGCCGCGCGGCTCGGGCGAGTTCGAGGAAATAAGCTGGGACGAGGCGCTGGAGATCGCGACCGGGTGGCTAAGGCCGCTACGCGAGGAGGCCCCCGAGAAGCTGGCGTTTTTCACCGGGCGCGACCAGAGCCAGAGTATTACCAGCTTTTGGGCCCAGAATTTCGGCACCCCGAACTATGCCGCGCATGGTGGTTTCTGTTCGGTGAACATGGCGGCGGCGGGTATCTACACGATGGGCGGCGCATTCTGGGAATTCGGCCAGCCCGATTGGGAGAACACCAAGCTGTTCATGATTTTCGGCGTGGCCGAGGACCATGACAGCAACCCGATCAAGATGGGCATCGGACGGCTGAAGGAACGCGGGGCCAAGGTGATTGGCGTCAACCCTATTCGCACCGGCTATAACGCGGTGGCGGATGAGTGGGTGGGGATCACGCCGGGTACAGACGGGCTGTTCATCCTTGCGCTGGTGCATGAATTGCTGCGCGCGGGCAAGATCGACCTTGAGTATCTGGCGCGCTACACCAATGCGCCGGTTCTGGTGAATGGCGATCCGAAAAGCCCCGAACACGGGCTGTTTTTGCGCGACGAGGCGGGCAAACCGCAGGTGATCGACCGGCGCACGGGCAAGCTGGCGGCTTTCGATGCGCAAGGCGTGAAACCCGATCTTTCAGCCACGCACAGGCAAGCGGGGATCACGCATCGCCCGGTGATGCATCTGCTGGCCGAGCGCTACATGGACCCGGCCTATGCGCCCGAGGCGGTGGCCGAGCGGGTGGGCGTGAGTGCTGCGCGCATCCGCGCGATTGCCGCCGAACTGGCCCGTGTGGCGTTCGAGGAAGAGATCGTTCTGGAACGGGAATGGACCGATTTTCGGGGCGAAAAGCACACGGAAATGCGCGGGCGTCCGGTGAGCTTTCACGCGATGCGGGGGATTTCCGCGCATTCCAACGGGTTTCAGACCTGCCGCGCCCTGCACATGTTGCAGATTCTGCTGGGCAGCGTCGAGGTGCCGGGCGGGTTTCGTTTCAAACCGCCTTACCCCAAACCGATGAACATCCACCCCACGCCGCATTGCAAGGTCACACCGGGCAAGCCGCTGGATGGCCCGCATCTGGGCTTTGTGCGCGGCCCGGAAGATCTGGCGCTGAAAGAGGATGGCAGCCCGGCGCGGATCGACAAGGCGTTTACCTGGGAAAACCCGATGAGCGCGCATGGGATGATGCATATGGTCATCAGCAACGCCCATCGGGTTTTCCCTACAAGATCGACACGCTGTTCATGTATATGGCGAACATGTCGTGGAATTCGTCCATGAATACGGGCGGCGTGATGGAGATGCTGACCGACACCGACGAGGATGGCGAGTATGTCATTCCGCGCATCATCTATTCGGATGCGTATAGTTCGGAAATGGTGGCCTATGCCGACCTGATCCTGCCCGATACGACCTATCTGGAGCGGCACGATTGCATCAGCCTGCTGGATCGCCCGATCTGCGAGGCGGATGCCGCGGCGGACGCGATCCGCTGGCCGGTGGTGGAGCCTGACCGCGATGTGCGCGGGTTCCAGACGGTGCTTGTGCAGCTGGCCAACAAGCTGGGCCTGCCCGGTTTCGTCGAAGAGGACGGCACGCCGAAATATGCCGATTACGCGGCGTATATCGTCAAACATGAGCGCAAGCCGGGCATCGGCCCGCTTGCGGGTTGGCGCACGGGCAAGAGCGGGCTGACGCATGGGCGCGGCGGGCCGAATGCCGCGCAAATCGACACCTATATCGAGAATGGCGGCTTTTTCGTCAGCCATATCCCCGAGGACGCGGCCTATATGAAGCCATGGAACATGGGCTATCAGGATTGGGCCGTGGGCATGGGGCTTTATGACAGCCCGCAGCCCTTCATCTTTGATCTTTATGTCGAGACGATGCGCAAGTTTCAGCTTGCCGCAGAGGGGCACGGGGACCGCCAGCCGCCCGAGCATCTGCGCGAACGGATCAAGGCCACGCTAGATCCGCTGCCGATCTGGTATCCGCCGTTCGAGGATGGGCATGTGGACCCGGTGGAATACCCCATTCATGCGCTGACGCAGCGGCCTATGGCGATGTATCATTCATGGGGATCGCAGAACGCGTGGCTCCGCCAGATCCACGGGCACAACCCGCTATATCTGCCGACAAGGATATGGGAGGCGGAGGGTTTTGCTGAGGGCGATTGGGCCAAGGTCAGTTCCGCGCATGGGGCCATCGTGGTGCCGGTGGCGCATATGGCGGCGCTGAACGAGCATACCGTCTGGACGTGGAACGCGATTGGCAAGCGTAAGGGGGCGTGGGCGCTGGACAAGGACGCGCCAGAGGCCACGAAAGGCTTTTTGCTGAATCACCTGATCCATGAATTGTTGCCCCCCAAGGGCGACGGTCTGCGTTGGGCCAACAGCGATCCGGTGACTGGGCAGGCGGCATGGTTCGATCTGCGGGTGAAGATAGAGCGCGTGGCGGCTCCGCCCTACGAGGCGCAGCCGAATTTTGATGCGCAACGCTCGCCGGTGGGGCAAGGGGCCTCGGAACTTCGATGGAAGGTTGGAAAATGAGCGGAAAAACCCTGACATTGCTGGCGATCCTCGCCTTCGTGACGCTGACCGTGGGATCGTTCGTGTGGTTTATCGTAACCTGGGACAAGTCGGCGGAAGAGCCGGTGACATGGGTGGACCGGATCGAACTGGGGGCGTCATGAGCGGGACATTCTTCCGATCCGCTTCTTGCCGGGACATCGGGGGCGCGCAATGACCGGCCTTCCTGAAAAAACGATGCGCAAGATGGGGCTGGTGATCGACCTTGACACCTGTGTGGGCTGTCATGCCTGCGTTGTCAGTTGCAAGGGCTGGAACACCGAGAATTACGGCGCGCCCCTGTCGGATCAGGATCCTTACGGTGCCGATTCGTCCGGTACGTTCCTCAACCGCGTGCATTCCTACGAGGTGCAGCCCGAGGCGGGGGCCGCGCAATTGGTGCATTTCCCCAAATCCTGTTTGCATTGCGAGGATGCGCCCTGTGTCACCGTGTGCCCCACCGGGGCAAGCTACAAGCGGGTGGAGGACGGGATCGTTCTGGTCAATGAAAGTGATTGCATCGGCTGTGGGCTGTGCGCCTGGGCCTGTCCCTATGGCGCGCGAGAGATCGACGCGGCCGAGGGCGTGATGAAGAAATGCACGCTTTGCGTCGACCGGATCTATAACGAGAATCTGCCCGAGGTGGACAGGGTTCCCGCCTGCGTGCGTACCTGCCCGTCGGGCGCGCGGCATTTCGGGGATCTGGGCGATCCTGACAGTGATGTCAGCCAACTGGTCGCGGAACGTGGCGGCATGGACCTGATGCCTGAACAGGGCACGAAGCCCGTCAACAAGTACCTGCCGCCCCGCCCCAAGGACCGCACACAGCACGCCCCGGCGGGCGAGATCGACATTCTTGCCCCGCTGCTGGCGCCGGTGGCCGAAGAACCGCGCGGCTTTGTCGGCTGGCTTGACAAGATGCTGGAGAAGGTCTGATGCATCCCGCGCCATCCGTGATCGTCTTTACCACGCTGTCGGGTCTTGGCTTCGGCCTGTTGTTCTGGCTGGGGCTTGGGATGCCTGCATCCGAGGGCTGGGTCGCGGCGGTGTTCTTTGCCATCGCTTTTGGTCTGTCGGTGGGCGGTCTGTTGGCGTCGACCTTTCACCTGGGCCGTCCCGAACGCGCGCTCAAGGCGTTCAGCCAATGGCGCACAAGCTGGTTGAGCCGTGAGGCGGTCTGTTCGGTGGCCGCACTTCTGGTGATGGGGCTATATGCGGCGCTTGTGGTGCTGGCGGGCGTTCGGGTTGACTGGCTTGGCTGGATCGGTGCGGCGCTGTCGGCGGGCACGGTCTTCACCACCTCGATGATCTATGCCCAGATGAAAACCGTGCCGCGCTGGAACACGGCCTTGACGCCCGCGCTGTTTCTGGCGGTTTCGCTTGGGGGTGGCGCGTTGCTGGCGGGGCAGGTGGGCATTGCGCCATGGCTTTTGACACTGGCGGCGGCGGTGCAACTGGCCTGGTGGGTGCGCGGCGATCGCGCCTTGGCGCAAAGCGGGACGGATATGGCAAGCGCCACCGGGCTGGGGCATATCGGTGCCGTGCGCGCCTTTGAGTCACCGCATAGCGGCAACAATTACCTGCTGCGCGAGTTCGTGCATGTGGTGGGCCGCAAGCATGGCGTAAAGCTGCGCGCGATCGCCATGAGCCTTGGCTACATGGTGCCGGTGCTGGTGCTGGTGCTGCCGTTTTCGCATCTCATGGCGCTGTTGGCCGTGATTGCGCATCTGGCGGGCATGGCCGCGTCACGCTGGCTTTTCTTTGCCGAGGCGGAGCATGTTGTCGGGCTGTATTACGGCAAGCGCTAGCTTTTTCAGTCCGCGGACCAATCATCCAATGTGGGGTCGATCCGGCGTTCGCGGAACCTGATCCACCGCACGCGGATCGCCCAGAACAGCGCGGCAAGCAATGTCAGGAAGACGATGTTGAACCACGGGATCGTCCGCACGTCCGGGCCGTCGACCGAACGGATGCCTATGGCGTTGGGAAAGATCGAAAAGAATTCGTTGCGCCACCCGTAATGCGTGACCTGCACCCAGTTGGGATCGTCGGCTGTCGAGCGCAGGTCGTTCGCGTTGGCTTGCAGATTGGCGGTGTCGAACTTGAAATAGGGCGGCCAGCCCCAGCCCGTATCCTCGTTGCGATAGACCATCGGGTCGCCATCGGTCAGCTTGGTCTGGATGAATTGTACATCGCGGCTGGTGTTTTGTGCGGTGCCGCCGCCACCCGTGCTGGCCCAGAAAAGCGAGCTTTCGGCGAAATCTATGCGCTTTTCATAGGTATCGGTGATCCGGGCGATATCCGTTTGGGGCAGCGTGTAGTGCAGGAAACCGGCAATCAGGATCCAGAACGTCGCCCAGAATGTCCATTTCACGTAAATCATCGCCGGTCACTCCTTTCGCGCGGGCCGCAGTGCGTGTCGCCCATGGTCGCAACCTTTTATCTGGTGGATGCGGCCTGAACACAACCGGCCCTTTACGGGTAAGATGATATATCCGCCGCGCGATGCAAGGCCGGGCCGGTTGGCGTGGCCCCGGACCAAACCGGGGCCAGCGATGTCAGCCCACGATGTTGAAGGCCGGGCCGTAGGGATAGCCGGTGATATCCTCGGCCCCGTCTTCGGTGATGATCAGCACGTCATGTTCGCGGTAGCCGCCCGCGCCCGGCTGGCCATCGGGGAGGGTCAGCATCGGCTCCATCGAGATGACCATGCCGGGTTCCAGAACGGTGTCGATATCCTCGCGCAGTTCCAGACCGGCCTCGCGCCCGTAGTAATGCGACAGGATGCCAAAGGAATGGCCATATCCGAAGGTGCGGTATTGCAGCAGGTCGCGCTCTGCCAGGAAGGCGTTGATCTGTTCGGTGACCTCGGCACAGGTGACGCCGGGTTTCAACAGTGACATGCCATAGTCATGCGTGGCCACGTTGGCCTGCCACAGCGCAAGGGACGCATCATCGGCATGGCCCGCGAACATGGTGCGTTCCAGCGCCACGTAATAGCCCGACACCATCGGAAAGGTGTTGAGAGACAGGATATCCCCCGCCTGCACCTTGCGCGCGGTGACGGGGTTATGCGCGCCATCGGTGTTCAGCCCCGATTGGAACCAGACCCAGGTATCGCGGTATTCGGCCTCCGGGAAGACACGGGCGATTTCCAGTTCCATCGCGTCGCGCCCGGCCATGGCGATGTCGATCTCGCGCGCGCCCACCTGCACCGCGTCGCGGATGGCATAGCCGCCCACATCGGCAATGGCGCAGCATTTGCGGATCAGCGCGATCTCGGCCGGGGATTTCGCCATACGCTGGCGCATGGTATCCGGCGCGATATCGGCGGTGGCGACGGGGGCAAGAAAGCTGTCGAGCTTGCCCTTTTGCAGCAGCGTCAGGTGATCGCCCTCATACCCGATCCGCGCGCCCGTGCCGGTGACATGGGCAATCGCGCGCCAGTAATTGTCACGTGCCCAATCGGTATAGGTGATGTTGTCGCCATGGCAGCGCCGCCACGGCTGACCCGCGTCGATACCCGCCGAGATGGTCACGCTTTCGGTTGCGGTGACGACAAGCGCGTAGGGCCGCCCGAAGGCACAATACAGAAAGCCCGAGTAATAGGCGATGTTGTGCATCGAGCTGAGCACGACGGCATCAAGCCCGTGTCTGGCCATGATGGCGCGCAGACCGGCAAGGCGGGCGTCGTATTCGGCGGTCGCGAAAGGTAGCGGAGCCTTGTCGCCATTATGAAAGCGATAGAATTCGGGGCGCGCGGTGGTGGTGGTTTGGTCAGTCAATTACAGACCCTCCTTCGCAAAGAAAGGTCCCGGCGTGCAGGACTGTTGATTCAGGCCCTTGCAAAAGGGGCGACGCCATCGCCCGGACCTGATGCTTTCTTGGCGCAGGGGGAATGTTCTGGCAAGGTGTTTTGCGACAGAATTGCGCAAGGACTGCGACCATGTGGCGGACGGGTGCCCGAAATCTGATCACCGATGTGGAGGGGCTGCTTGTGGGGCAGGCCGGGGATGCCGCGCTGAAAAGCGGGGTGAGCGTGCTGGTCGGCGCGCGGCCCTTCACGGCGGGGGTGCATGTGATGGGCGGGGCACCGGGCACGCGCGAGACGGATCTGCTGGCGCCCGACAAGCTGGTGGAAGAGGTCGACGCGCTGGTGCTGTCGGGCGGGTCCGCCTTTGGGCTGGATGCCGCGTCGGGCGTGGCGGATGCGCTGCGGCGCGAGGGGCGCGGCTTTGCGGTGGGGGATGTGCGCGTGCCGATTGTACCGGGCGCGATCCTGTTCGATCTGCTGAACGGTGGCGCAAAGGACTGGGACGAAAACCCCTACAAGGCGCTGGCGCACAAGGCGCTGGCGGCGCGTGGCGAGGCGTTTGACCTTGGTACCGCCGGGGCCGGGGTCGGGGCGCTGACGGCGGATCTGAAAGGCGGGATCGGGTCCGCCTCCGTTGTGCTGCCGGGCGGCGTGACCGTGGGGGCGCTGGTGGCGGTGAACGCTGTCGGCTCTGCGGTGGTCGATGGCGGGCCGCAGTTCTGGGCCGGGCCATGGGAAATGGGCGACGAGTTCGGCGGGCGCGGGACAGGCGGGCGCGTGGCCGCAGAGATGCCCGCCACCAAGCTGGGCCAGCATCAAAGCACCACCATCGGCATCATTGCCACCGATGCGCGGCTGAGCCAGGCGCAATGCACCCGGCTGGCGACGGCGGCGCATGATGGCTTTGCCCGCGCGCTGGTGCCGTCGCACACGGCAATGGATGGCGACCTGATCTTTGCCGCCAGCACGGGGGCGCAGCCTGCCCCCGCTCTGGCCGGTCAGGTAGAACTGGGTCATGCCGCCGCAATCTGCATGGCGCGCGCCGTGGCGCGCGGGGTCTACGAGGCGCACCCGCAAGGGGGCGACGCGTTGCCGTGTTGGCGACAGACATCCGGGCGCGGTTAAGGCAGCATATCCGCCACCAGCGCGCTGTCGGGATGTGCCAGCCCGTCGATCACGTCGAAATGATGCGTGCCAGTCTCGATATGCAGGGGGCACGACCACGCCTCTGACAGCCAGCGGGCCTGATCCAGAAACGCGGGCAGCTCATCCGCGCCGACCCAGACGGTGACGGGAACGGCGTGCCGCCTGGCCATCAGCGCGGGGCTTTCGGATGCGGCCTCTGCCGGGGTCATATGAAAAGATGTGTCGTTCATCGCGGTTTGCAAAAGTGGCCGCAGATCGGACACAGGCGAGATTGGCGTGGCGCGCGCAATCCGCGCGGCGGTGGTTTCTGACAGCAGGCCGGGGTCCAGCATCCGCGCCACAAGATGCCCGCCCGCCGAATGACCGCCAAGCGCGATGGGGCCGGGCATCCGTGCCGCCAGCATCTCGACAGCGCGGGCGATTTGCGCGGTGATATCGGCGATACGCACCTCGGGGCACAGATCGTAAGAGGGCATGGCCACGCTCCAGCCATGGGCCAAGGGCCCGGCGGCGAGATGGGACCAGAAACTGCGGTCAAAGCGACGCCAATAGCCTCCATGCACGAAAATCACGAGCCCTTGCGCCGGGCCTTCGGGCGTGAAGATGTCACAGGCTTGCCTTTCGGTCGGGCCATATGGAATGCCAAGCTGTGCGCGCCCCTCTGCGGTCAGCCGGTTACGAAAGGCGGCGGCCATCTCTGCCCATCGCGGGGGATAGCTGTCGGCGTTGTCGATATGGAGATGATTTGCATAGGCGTCGTCCAGCGACATGCGGGTGTCCCTTCTTCTGGTACTGGACAAAGACTGCCCCAAATGGTTTCCCGACACGAGACGTTTTTGATGGAGGATGCCATGCCGGACACCGCAACCGATCTGAAAACCCTTCTGAAGGATCCCTCGCTTCTGGCCGAGCAAGCCTATGTAAACGGGGCGTGGGTGGATGGTGACGGCACCTTCGAAGTGACGAACCCCGCGCGAGGCGACGTGATCGCCAATGTCGCGGATCTGAGCCGCGCACAGGTGGCCGATGCCATCGCCACGGCGGAAGCCGCGCAAAAGGACTGGGCCAAATGTACCGGCAAAGAGCGCGCCGGGGTGCTGCGCAAATGGTTCGATCTGATGATGGAAAATGCCGACGATCTGGCCACCATCCTGACCGCCGAACAGGGCAAGCCCCATGCCGAGGCCAAGGGCGAGGTCGGCTATGGTGCGAGCTTTATCGAATTCTTTGCCGAAGAGGCCAAGCGCATCTATGGCGAGACGATCCCCGGCCATCAGCGCGACAAGCGGATCATGGTGCTTAAGCAGCCCATCGGGGTGGCCGCGTCGATCACGCCGTGGAACTTTCCCAATGCCATGATCACGCGCAAGGCCGCCCCTGCGCTGGCTGCGGGCTGTGCCTTTGTTGGTCGTCCGGCGGCGGAAACGCCGCTTTCGGCCACTGCTATGGGTGTTCTGGCCGAGCGGGCGGGCATTCCGGCGGGTGTGTTCAATATCGTCACTTCGTCCCGCGCATCCGATGTGGGCAAGGAATTCTGCGAGAACCCGGTGGTGCGCAAGCTGACCTTTACCGGCTCCACCGAGGTGGGGCGCATCCTGCTGCGGCAGGCCGCCGACCAGGTGATGAAATGTTCAATGGAACTGGGCGGCAACGCGCCCTTCATCGTGTTTGACGACGCCGATCTGGATGCCGCGGTCGAGGGCGCGATCCTGTGCAAGTTCCGCAACAACGGGCAGACCTGTGTCTGCGCCAACCGGATCTATGTTCAGGCGGGCGTCTATGATGCCTTTGCCGCCAAGCTGAAAGAGGCGGTTGCCGCGCTCAAGATCGGGGACGGTCTGGAAGAGGGCACCCAGCTTGGCCCGCTGATCAATTCGGACGCAATCGACAAGGTACAGGAGCATGTTGCCGACGCCACGGCAAAGGGTGCCGAGGTGATCCTTGGCGGCGGCGAGGCGATACAGGGTCAGGGCCATTTCATGGCCCCCACCATCCTGACCGGCGTCACACAGGACATGGTTGTGAGCAAGGACGAGACATTCGGCCCGCTTGCGCCGCTTTTCAAGTTCGAGAACGAGGATGACGTGATCGCGATGGCGAATGACACGATCTTTGGCCTCGCCAGCTATTTCTACGCCAAGGATCTGAGCCGCGTCTACAAGGTGGCCGAGGCGCTGGAATATGGCATCGTTGGCGTAAACACCGGCATCATCTCGACAGAGGTCGCGCCCTTTGGCGGGGTCAAGCAATCGGGCCTTGGCCGCGAGGGCAGCCATCATGGGATCGAGGATTATCTTGAGATGAAATACATCTGCCTCAGCGTCTGAAGCGGGTTGAGGTCACGAAAGCGTTCCGCCTTTCTCCGGAGACAGCCATGAAAGGCGGACCGCATTAGCCGTTGCGCGGAATGCTGCCGAATTCCCCGTAGATTTGACTTGGGGATTTGCGGGGCAGTGCTTAGGTTGTGACCAAAGCCCCGTTGACGTGGGCGCAGACCATGAGGCGAGAGACAATGATAAATTTCCGCAAACCCGTACTTCTTGTGGCTGGGCTGTCCGCACTGAGCCTTGCCGCCTGTACCAGCCCGGCGCATCTGGACGGGGTGGATCCCAGCCAGAAGACCAAGCAAGGCGCGCTTTTTGGCGGGCTGATCGGTGCTGGTTTGGGCGCGGCGGTCAGCGATGACAAGGCGAAGGGCGCGCTGATCGGTGGTGCGCTTGGTGCGGCGGGGGGCGGTGTTTACGGCAATATGCTGGACAGGCAGGAAGCCGAACTGCGCCAAAGCCTGGGCAATGACAACGTGACCATCCGTAATACCGGGGATCGTCTCGTCGTGACCTTGCCGGAGGATATCCTGTTCGAAGTGGACAGCGCGCGGGTGAATTCCGGGCTTCGCGGTGATCTGATGACCGTGGCGGCAAGTCTTCAGGATTATCCCGGCAGTTCGGTGCAGGTGATGGGGCACACCGACAACACGGGCAGCGCGGCTTATAATCAGGACTTGTCGGAACGTCGTGCCAATGCCGTCGCCGACGTGTTGCTGGATGGTGGCGTGGCGTTCAACCGGATCGAGGCTGTCGGACGCGGAGAGGATCAACCCGTGGCGTCGAACCTTACCGACGTGGGCAAGGCCCAGAACCGGCGGGTGGAGATCGTCATTCTGCCCAACGCTGCCTGATCGCCAGGGAACCGACAATTGGACGCTGTTCGCGCGCTTTGGGGTGCTGTGGGCGATCTTCTGCCTGTCATGCGGTGAAGATAGACAGGAGCAGGGGACTTGTTCTGTCAGGTGGATCGTCATGGATCTGAACTATCACCATCTTCGGTATTTCCGCGCTGTCGCTGATGAGGGCAACCTGACCCGTGCCGCCGAAAAGCTGAACCTGTCGCAATCGGCCTTGTCCACGCAGATCCGCACGCTGGAGGCCCGGCTGGGCCATGATCTGTTTGAGCGCGTGGGCCGCACACTTGAGCTGACCGAGGTGGGGCGGATCACCCTGGATCATGCGGCGCGGATCTTTGCCACGGGCGACGAATTGCTGGCGGTGCTGCGACGTGAAAGTGCAGATGCGCCGCCCTTGCGCGTCGGGGCGCTGTCCACATTGTCGCGGAACTTCCAGTTGGGGTTCTTGCAGCCGGTCATCGCGCGGGGTGACACGGACCTTGTGCTGCGATCCGGCCAGATCGAGGGGTTGTTGGCGGATCTTGCGGCACTGACGCTGGACGTGGTGCTGACAACCGAGCCGCCGCGCCCCGGGAGCGGTGAGGGGTTCGTGGCGCATCGTATCGCCGAGCAAGCGGTGGGCCTGCACGGGGTGCCTGCGCGGGTGCAACATGGATCGTTGCGGGCGTTGCTGAAAGCCGAGCCGGTGATCGTGCCGACGGAAAGCCCGATCCGCACCGGGTTCGATGCGCTGGTGGCGCGGTTGGGGATCAAGGTGCGGATCGCGGCGGATGTGGACGACATGGCGATGGTGCGCCTGCTTGCGCGTGAGGGCGCGGGCGTGGCGGTGGCCCCGTCGGTGGTGATGACGGACGAGATTTCTTCCGGGGTGTTGCAGACCGCGCCCTTCGATCTGCGGATAGCGGAGACGTTCTATGCCATCACCGTGGCGCGGAACTTTCCGCATCCGTTGCTGGCGGAGGTGTTGCCGGGGATGAGTGAGGGCGGTGCGGACGCCACCGCTTAGCGATCGCGACGAGACGGGAGCGCGATCATTTAGAGGGCTGTTCGTCGGCTTTGAGCCCAAAGTGGCTGATGCTGCGATGAGCCGGATGGCTGTGACTTGGTTAGAGTGAGGATTGGATTAAATTAAGCGGCTACGCTTCAAACGTGGCCACAGTCCAGTTCTGGTTCTGTCTTGATAGCAATGAGTGTATCTTGCGATTGCGTGAAAACACTATAACTTGAGCTACCGACCCTAATTATAAAGGATGGCAGGTGACCGAAAAAAAGTCAGCACTAGACGTAGAGGTCGATGAATACTTCGCGAAGCTACGCGCGAACGTAGTTCTTGCAGAGCTTGCATTGATGCAGCTCGTTGCAATTACAAACCGACTAGAAGAACGGGAAACTCTAGCAGACGAATTGCGTGTAAACTTGGAGGTGCAGGAACAAGCTTTGAAGGACATGCTTGTGTTGGGCATTGCCCGATTGTTTGATCTAAAAGGAAAAAAACAGGACCAGCTTTCAATACCGAACATTCTTGAGAGCGAAAAAGTAGCTCTAAGCGATAGTCAAAGAGCAGAAATACAGCGACTTGCTTCATTGCCTGCAGTGACTACTATTCGACGTATTCGAGATACTATGGTGGCACACTCGCTTTCACACGCTTCAGATATGACCCTTCCAGCCACTGATATCATGCCAATACTAGATGGCTGTTATGAGGTTCTCGCTGATATTTACAAACTTAATAGATCTTCTGCTGTTCTCGAACGAAGAGACATATCTGCGTTTTCTACTAAATGGTCAGAGATGATCAAAAGCTGGCGCTAGTTTCAACTCTCAGCATGGACGCTAAATAGCGCGTTAAGCGAACAGCAGCCATTCAAAGCGCGGTAGCGAACGGCAGAAAAGTCCGCACAACAGACATTCCGGACGACAAAGCCGTCGCGACAGATTGCAGCGACGCAGGAGGTCCCATTCAGGGGCTTGGCGTGACCCAAGCCCCTAAGTGATCAGCCGAAGACGCGGGTCAGCGCGGCGTCGGTGGCCGTGATGATCTCGTTGATGTCGTCTTTCGTGGCGATCAATGCGGGCGAGTAGCAGAGCGTGTTGTTGTAGCCCTGCACCGAGCGGTTGGTGGCGCCGATGATGACGCCTTGCTCCATGCAGTCCTTGACCACGGCCTGCACCATCTTTTCCGGCGCGGGCTCTTTCGTGGCGCGGTCCGCGACCAGTTCGGCGCCAAGGAAGAGACCCTTGCCGCGCACATTGCCGATCACCTTGTGCCGCTCTGACAGCGCATGAAGCTGGTCGAGCATATAGGCCCCCATCGCGGTGGTGTTTTCCAGTAGGCCTTCTTCCTCGATGATAGCCATGTTCTCCAGCGCCGCCGCCGGGCCAGCCGTGCAGCCCCCGAAGGTAGAGATGTCGCGGAAGTAATCCAGCGGATCGTCCATGTTCGATTTGAACATGTCGAAGACCTTTTCATTGGTCACGCAGCAGGCAATCGCCGCATAGCCCGAGGCGACACCCTTGGCCATCGTCACGAAATCCGGCTCGATCCCGTAATGCTGATAGCCGAACCATTCGGTTCCCGTACGGCCCACGCCGCAGACGACCTCGTCGATATGCAGCAGGATATCGTATTTGCGGCAGATCTCCTGCACGCGGGGCCAGTAGCCCTCGGGCGGGGTGATGACACCGCCACCCGCCGTCACCGGCTCAAGGCACAGCCCGCCAATGGTCTCCGGGCCTTCGGCAAGGATGACCTCCTCAATCGCGTTGGCGGCGGCGATGCCGTATGCCTCGCCTTCCAAATCCCATTGCGCACGATATTCAAGGCAATGCGGCACCCGCACGAAACCGGGTGCGAAGGGGCCGTATTGTTCGTTGCGCTGGTCCTGACCACCCGCCGACATCGTCCCGATGGTCGAGCCGTGATAATCGCGGTCGCGATAAAGGATCTTGTATTTCTTGCCGCCATAAAGCTTGTGCGCGATCTGGCGGATCATCTTGAAGGCTTTCTCGTTCGCCTCGGAGCCGGAGTTGGTATAATAGACCCGGCTCATGCCCGGCATCTTTGAGATCAGCTTTTCCGAAAAAAGCGCACCGGGGATCGAGCCGCCCGACCCGGCGAAATAGGGCAGCTTGATCAGCTGGTCCCGGATCGCGTTGGCGATGCGTTCGCGGCCGTAGCCGACATTGACGGTCCAGACCCCGCCGGACACGCCGTCGAGGTGTTTCTTGCCGTCCTGATCCCAGACATGCATCCCCTTGCCCTCGACGATGATCTTGGGCGCGCCCGTTTCAAAGGGCTTGTGTTGAATGAGGTGGTGCCAGACATGGGCGCGGTCGGCGTCCACGACCTTGTCGATATCGTTCAGCAGGTTGCCATCCATGAGATGCTCCATCAGGTAAAGCCCGGCGGGATGGCCGGGGTCATGCGCGAAAGGCCCGCGCGCTCCGCCTTCAGTATCAGCCCGGATTTTGGGCATGTCGATAGGGCCAGAATTTATCTTTAGCTAGGTCCAGACTGCGCCGGGCCATGGCTGCTTGCGGCGGAAAGCCAAGAAAAACCGACGGGTTCGGGCGTTCGGAAAGCCGAAGCCGCATTTGGCAGAAGCCGAAACAACCCGCACCGGCGATACAAAAACATTGATCGAAGGGGCGATTTCGGCTCCGATGCCAAGGCAACCGCCCTCGGTCTCGCGTGTAAAGGCTCATATCCTCAGGCGCGGACCGATGATGCGGTCAAAGACAACAAAACGCGATCAAGACCAATGGGAGACTTTCAACGATGACATTCAAGAGCAAACTCATGTCCGCCGTGGCCTCTGCGGCGCTGCTCACCGGTGCAAGCGGCGGTATGGTGGCGGCACAGGATTCGATCACCGTGGGCTATTTCCTCGAATGGCCGATGCCGTTTCAATATGCCAAGGTGGAGGGCCTGTATGACGAGGCGATGGGCATGACCGTCAACTGGCGCGCCTTTGACACCGGCACCGCGATGAGCGCCGCGATGGCGTCGGGCGATGTGCAGCTTTCCGTAAGCCAGGGCGTGCCGCCCTTTGTTGTCGCCACCTCGGCGGGTCAGGATCTTCAGATCGTCGATGTGGCCGTGAGCTATGCCGAGAATGACAATTGCGTCGTTCGCGAAGAGCTGGAAATCGACAAGACCAGCGCCGGGGAACTGGAGGGCAAGAAGGTGGCCGTGCCGCTGGGTACCGCCGCGCATTATGGCTTTCTCAAGCAGATGGATCATTTCGGCGTCGATATCTCGACCATGGATGTGGTGAACATGGCCCCGCCAGAGGGTGCCGCGGCCATCGCGCAAGGCGCGGTCGATCTGTTCTGTGGCTGGGGCGGTTCGCTCCGCCGGGCCAAGGAGCATGGCAACGTGTTGCTGACGGGCGCCGAAAAGGAAGAGTTGGGGATCCTGGTCTTTGACGTGACCAGCGGTCCGGCGGATTTCGTGGCTGAAAACCCCGATGTCGTGGCGGCCTTCCTGGCGGTGACCGGCAAGGCGAATGACATGTGGAATTCCGGCGAGGGCGTGGACATGATGCTGCCCGTGATCGCCAAGGATGCGGGCATGGACGTTGATGCGACAGCAGCCACGATGGAAACCTTCGTGTTTCCGGGTGTCGAGGAACAGCTGACCGCCAAGTGGCTGGGCGGCGGCGCGCAGGAGTTCATGAAGGGCGTGGCGGATGTGTTCGTCGAGGCGGGCTCGATCGACGCGGCGCTTGAAACCTATGCCGACACGGTTGTGACCGGCCCGCTGGAGCAGGCCGCCTCGGGCATGTGAACCCCTTTGCCGATCAAACGTCACGGGCCGGGCTGCGGCCCGTGACTCCCTTCAAGGACAAGACCAGCGAACGGGAGCAGGATGTCTGAATTATCCATCGACAAGGTGTCCATGCGGTTCGATCTGCCAGGAGGTGGGCATGTTCAGGCGCTCAAGGATGTATCGCTAGAATTGCAATCGGGCGAACTGATGAGCGTGCTCGGCCCGTCGGGCTGCGGCAAGACAACGCTTTTGAACATCGTGGCGGGGTTTCTGGCCCCGACTGACGGCCAGATCGTGCTGAACGGGCATCAGGTGACAGGCCCGGATGCGGAACGTGGCATGGTGTTTCAGCAAGGTGCGTTGTTCGAATGGATGAGCGTGCGCGACAATGTCAGTTTTGGCCCGAGGATGAAGGGGCAGCGCCGCGCCGAGTATAATGGCAACGTCGATCATCTGCTCGACGTGGTCGGCCTGCGCGATTTCAAGGAAAAGGCCGTTTACGAGCTGTCGGGCGGGATGCAGCAGCGCGTCGCGCTGGCCCGCTGCCTGGCCAATGACCCCGACGTGATCCTGATGGATGAACCGCTGGGCGCGCTGGATGCGCTGACCCGCGAAAAGATGCAGGGGCTTGTTCTGAAGCTCTGGAAGGAGACGGGCAAGACGATCATCCTGATCACCCATTCGGTCGAAGAGGCGCTTTTGCTGGGTGAACGCCTGTTGGTCATGGCACCGCGTCCGGGACGCATCCACAAGGAATACCGCCTGCCCTTTGCCGATGAAGGCGTGGGCAAGGATCTGCGCGAGGTCAAGAAGAACCCCGAGTTCGGGGAACGCCGCGAAGAGATCCTGTCAATGATCTGGGATATGGAAGAAGAGATCATGGGCCGCACAGAGGAGTCCGGTACATGATCATCCTCATCCTTTACATCGCGATTTTCATCGCCTCCTTTGCGCTGATCCGCATCGGTCTGCGCAAATTCATGCGGCGCAACGATTTCACTTCTCTCAAGACCGTGACTTTTGGTGACGAAAGCGCCGTGCGCCCCGACAGGTGGGCGAGCGTGATTTCCGTGGTCACGGTCTTTGTGCTTTGGGGGGCGTTCACCGGGTCGAAATGGGTGCCTGTCCATGCGCCGGGCCCGTTTATCGGTGAAACGTCGTTCACCTACACGCTGCAAGGGCCGGATGGGGCAACGGATGATGCCACGGTCCATGCGCGCGTGTTCGAGGTGGGTCGCAACGTTGACCCGCCCGAGATCGCGCCGGGCGAGGGCTTTGCCAAGAACGATTCCATCGTGGTGGGGGCGTGGCGGTCGGAGCTCCTGCTCATGGACAAGAACGACGACGTCACGCGCAAGGACGGCGCACGGGTCGTGGCCATAGATGGCCAGCCCGTCAGCCCCGGCGATACGGTGCGCGTCGCGGATGGCACCGTGGCGATCACCTCCAAGGGGTCGCTGAATTTCGCCCCCGCAAAGGGGATGCAGATGGAGCCGATTTGGCTGCCCCCGCCTGAGTCGGTGGTGTCCCGCGTGGGCGAGATCGCCAGTCAGGGATATCAGAACTTTACCCTGTGGGAGCATCTTTACTGGTCCCTGTTCCGGGTGATCGTCGGCTTCTTCTTTGGCGCGCTGGTGGGGATTCCGCTTGGCTATGCGATGGGACTGTCGGACTGGTTCCGCGGCTGGTTCGATCCGATCGTGGAATTCATGCGCCCGGTGCCCCCCCTGGCCTTGATCCCGTTGGTGATCATCTGGGCGGGAATCGGTGAAACCGGCAAGATCATCCTGCTGTTTCTGGCGGCCCTGTGGATCATGACCATCTCGGCGCGCGCTGGCGTGTCGGGCGTGGCGATTTCCAAGGTGCACGCGGCCTATTCGCTGGGGGCCAGCAAATGGCAGTTGATGCGCTATGTGATCATGCCGAACTCGCTGCCGGAAATCTTTACAGGTGCACGGGTGGCGATGGGGGTTTGCTGGGGCACGGTGGTGGCCGCAGAACTGGTCGCCGCTGAGAAGGGGGCGGGGATGATGATCATGGTCGCAAGCCGCTTTCAGCTTACGGATATCGTGATCATGGGGATCATCCTGATCGGGATCATCGGTTACGGTATCGACATCCTGATGCGCAAGGCGGAAAACTGGCTGGTGCCGTGGAAAGGCCGGGTCTGACGGGGTAGCTTGTCAGGCGTGACCGCCTGCCTCGCGAGGCCGCCCGCAAGGGTGGAGGAGCAGACCGCGCAAAACTTTTGTAACGGTTACAACATTCTCGTTTTCCGCGCGGGGACCATGCGTATTGTCCCCCGCATGACTCTTGATCTTTACACCGCCCTTTTCACCTTTGCGCTGGTTACGGTCATCACGCCGGGGCCCAACAACCTGATGCTGATGGCCTCGGGCGCGAATTTCGGCTTTCGCCGAACCGTGCCGCACATGCTGGGTATCGGGCTTGGCTTTCCGGGAATGGTGTTTCTTGTCGGTATCGGTGTCATGCAGCTTTTTGATCTGTGGCCCGCCAGCTATGTCATCCTCAAGGCGCTGAGCGTGATCTATCTGCTCTATCTGGCCTGGAAGATCGCCAATGCCGCGCCCCCGGCAGAGGCGCGGACCGAGGGCCACCCGCTGACATTCCTGCAATCGGCGGCTTTCCAGTGGGTCAACCCCAAGGCGTGGTCGATGGCGCTGTCGGCGATCACGCTTTATGCCACCAGCCGCGATCTGGGTGCGGTGATCTGGGTGGCCGGCACCTATGTGCTTGTATCGACGATCTCCACCACAAGCTGGACCGTGCTTGGCCAACAGTTGCGCCGCTTTCTGCGCAGTGAGTGGCGGTTGCGCCTCTTCAACTGGATCATGGCGATCCTGCTGGTGGCCACGCTGGTTCCCGTGTTAATGCCCCCCGCATGACGATCACGCTCTTGCATACTACCGAGGCGCACCGCGCCATCTTTGATGCCCTGCGCGACGGGATCGCGCCGGACACGCAATTGCGCCATGTGCTGCGCCCCGCATGGCTGATGCGCGCGCAAAAGGCCGATCCGACGCTGGAGGCCGATCTTGCCGCTGTCATCGGTCGCGCGACGGGGCCGGTGATCTGTACCTGCACCACGCTAGGACCGATGGCCGAAGCGCTGGGCGCGATGCGCGTCGATTGGCCGATGATGCAGCAGGCGGCCGCGCTTGGGGGGCCGGTCATGCTGGCATGGTGCGTTGACAGCACGGCAGACCCAAGCGTTGCCTTGCTGGATCGCGCGCTATCCGCGACGGGCACACCGCAAAAGGTGCTGCCGCTGCCGTTGCCACAATACTGGCCGCTGTTCGAGGCGGGCGAGGCCGACGCCTTCAGAGCGGTCATCGCCGGCGAGATCCGACAGGCCGTTACCGCCCATCCAGAGGTGCGGGGTGTGATCCTGGCGCAGGTGTCGATGGCCGGGGCAGAGGCCCGTCTGAACGATCTGGGCGTGCCGGTTTTGACATCTCCCGAAGCGGGGCTGCGCGCGGGGCTGGCACTAGAAGCCAGTTGATCCCGCCGCGCCATTCAATATATGCCCCAAAGCAAAGGAGCGCCGGGCATGACCAATTACCTCGACTTTGAAAAGCCGCTCGCCGAGATCGAAGGCAAGGCCGAGGAGCTGCGCGCCATGGCGCGGTCGACCCAAGGCATGGATGTCGAGGCCGAGGCCGGGGGGCTGGATCGCAAGGCCGCCGATATGCTGCGCGACCTTTACAAGGATCTCAGCCCGTGGCGCAAATGCCAGGTGGCGCGCCATCCTGACCGGCCCCATTGCCGTCATTACATCGACACGCTGTTCACCGAATACACGCCGTTGGCGGGGGATCGCAATTTTGCCGACGATCATGCCGTCATGGGTGGGCTGGCGCGGTTCAACGACGTGCCGGTGATGGTGATCGGCCATGAAAAGGGCAATGACACCAAAAGCCGGCTGGAGCGCAATTTCGGCATGGCCCGGCCCGAAGGCTATCGCAAGGCGATCCGCCTGATGGACATGGCGCACCGCTTTGGCCTGCCGGTGATCACACTGGTGGACACGCCCGGCGCTTATCCCGGCAAGGGCGCCGAGGAGCGCGGCCAGTCCGAGGCGATCGCCCGCTCGACGGAAATGTGCCTGCGCATCGGCGTGCCGCTGGTGTCGGTCATCATCGGCGAGGGTGGGTCCGGCGGGGCGGTCGCCTTTGCCACGGCGAACCGGGTCGCGATGCTGGAACATTCGGTCTATTCGGTGATCTCCCCCGAGGGCTGCGCGTCGATCCTGTGGAAGGATTCCGAGAAGATGCGCGAAGCAGCCGAGGCGCTGCGCCTGACCGCGCAAGACCTGATCAAGCTGGGTGTGGCGGATCGCATCATCGACGAGCCGTTGGGCGGGGCGCATCGCGACCCTGACGCGTCCATCGCGGCGGTTGGCGTGGCGGTGCAATCCATGTTGGACGAGATGGCAGACAAATCGCCCAAGGCACTGATCCGGGACCGGCGTGAAAAGTACCTGCGACTTGGGTCCAAGGGGCTGGCGGCCTGAAGCGTTCCGCCTTTAACCTGCCAGTCGTAACAGGATCCAGCCCGCCCCGGCGATATGCGCCAATGTGATAAGCACGGAAAATCCGTGCAACCGCTTGAAGCGGCTGGTCTGGCCGTTATCCGTTGCGGTGTTGATCGCGGGCATCAGGATCTGTCGTGCAAAGACCGTGGTCAAGGCAATGGCCGTCATTACCCCGGCCGAGACCGGGTCAAGCGGGATTGTCAACGCTCCGGCCAGCACGGCGCAGCCGAACACGAACAGGTAGAAAAGCGGAAACGCCCGCCGCAAAAGCGGCCCGGCAGTGTCCGCGGGCAGCGCGGTGAATAAAAACGCCGCAAAGCCAAAGGAATACAGCACCATACCCCCAAAAAGGAGTGCGGTCATAAGCAGGGCGATCTCGGTCATGTCGTCTCCGGTTTGTGGGCGCGCCCGATATAGATCACGGTTTTCAGGGGCAGCGTGCCAAATGTGAAATCAAGATGCCGGTTGATGCCGCGCGGGCCTAGCCCGGTCATGGGGCCGGGCCGCAGCCCGGCGCGCGCCATCGCGGCGGTCAGTTCGGCCGGCTTGATGAACATCGCCGGATCATGGGTGCCCTTGGGCAAAAGCCCGAGGATATCCTCGGCTACCGTGATGGTGGCCAGCCGCGCGATGGGGTTGCGGTTGATCGTGTCAAACAGGAACAGACCACCGGGTTTCAACACGCGCGCCACCTCGCGCAGCACCTGATCAAGATCGGTGACATGTTCCAGCACATCGACGCAGACAACCGCATCGAAGGCGGCATCCTGATATGGCAGTTCCTCGCCCACGCCGGTATCGTAGCTGATATCATGCCCGTGCTGCCCGGCATGGGCGCGTGCGGCTGCAATTGCCGCCTCGGCGGGGTCGATGCCCGTGACCCGCGCGCCCTGCTGCGTCATTGCCTCGGCCATGAAACCGCCCGCGCAGCCAAGATCCAGCACCGTCTTGCCCTGCCAGTCGATCTGGCGATCGAACCAGCTTAGCCGCGCGGGCACCAGGTTTTTCAGGGTGCGCACCCAGCGGATCTCGTCCGACCACCATTGGGCGGCGGCGTCATCGTAGATATCCTGCTTGTTGCGTCTCGGATCGGTCATTCCTGCCACCTCTTGCCGGGCCGTGGGATCATGTAGGGCACATGCCTCCTGTAGCGCGCGAAACGGTCGCCGAACATCGCGGAAAACCGCCTTTCCTTGAGAAGAGGGGCTGCCACGCAATAGGCGGTATAGCTGATCGCAAGGAAAAGCTGATCGGGCGTCCAGACCGGCACCGTCCACAGTGTCAGCGCGAATGACACGTAGATCGGCTGCCGGATGTAGCGGAACAGCCCCGTGCCGGGCATGTCGGGAAAACGCGGTGCGATCTTCTGGATCAACGACATCCAGCCAAGCGCGCCCGATTGTACCTCTGCGCCTGCGTCATAGCTGGCCTTGATCAGCAAAAGCCACGCCGTGGCATAGGCCGTGCAGATCAACCAGAACAGCGCGCCTTCGGCTCGCCACCAGATGATGCCAGAGGGCGTCCATAGGGTGAAAAGCGCCAGGAGCTGCGCAGAGGCGATGATCGCGAAAGTCGTGGTTGCCAGCGTCTTGCCATAAGGCGCGGGGGCAAGCCGGTTCAGCAGCCCGCGCCCGCGAGGCGTCAACAACAGGGAGTGGGCCAGCGGAAACTGCGCGATCAGGGTGGCATTCACCAGCCATGCCCAGGGCTGCGGCACCTGTCCCCAGCTTTCGCTCATGCCAAAGAACATCGCGACGATCATCGCGATCACTCCGGCAGCAAAGGTCAGGTGGCAGACCGTGCCGTAAAGCAGGGCCACAAGGATGCGTCCACGCCCCGGCGGCGGGGTAAATATACCCGCGAAAAGCCGCCAGAAGCGGCGCAAAGGTGCAAGCGCGTCCTCTGTCATGGAATGGCAAGATAAACTGCGCTTGCCCGGTGGCCAGAGTTGCCGACAATCGGTCGCGTTTGGGGGCGGCCATTAAAGCGTTCCGCCTTAACCCAGCAACATCTTGAGCCCCTGCGTGACATCCGAACGGACCGCAAGCCGCAGGCCCGGTTCGTCGCCGGCCTTGAGTGCCGAGATAATCAGCCGGTGATAGCGCGGCGGTTCTTTCTGGCGCAACCGACCGTACAGCGCGCGCATCGTCGGGCCAAGTTGCAGCCAGACGGTTTCGGCCATGGCCAGCATCGCGGGCGCCTGTGCGCGCAGGTAAAGTGTGCGGTGAAATTCCAGATTGGCGCGGATATAGCCCACGGCATCCTGATGGGCGATCTTGTCGCCGATGCGGCCATGGATGCTTTGCAGCCGGTCGATCAGCGCGATATGCGCGCGGGGCAAGGCGCGGCTGGCCAATTCGACTTCGAGCAGGGCGCGCAACGCGGCCAGTTCCTCGATCCGTTCGCTGCCCAGTTCCGGGGCAGTGACCCGGCCCGAGCTTGACACGCTCAGCGCACCTTCGGCCGACAGGCGGCGCACCGCCTCGCGGGCGGGGGTCATCGACACGCCGTATTCCGCCCCGATCCCGCGCAGCGTCAAGGGCTGACCGGGGCTGAGTTCGCCATGCATGATGCGCCCGCGCAGGCCGCGATAGACGCGATCATGTGCCGCTGTCACAGGCGCGGCCACAGCGGGTGCTGCCGTCTCGGATCTGGGAGGTACATTCATGGGGTATAGGTGATCACAAATTTCGCGCTCGTCAATCGCCGAAACGATAGCGGTGCAGGTGCGCACCGTTCTCGCGCAGCCAGCGGCGCGGCGCCTTATAACCGGGCATCAGCCGATCCACGGTTGCCCAGAAGGCCGGGCCGTGGTTCATTTCCGCCAGATGCGCCACCTCGTGGGCGGCAACGTAATCAAGCACGTCCACCGGGGCCATCACCAGCCTCCAGGAATACATCAGCCCGCCGTCATGGGTGCACGATCCCCAGCGGGATCGCGTGTCGCGCAGCGTGATGCGGCTATAGGCCCGCCCAAGCGCCGCCGCGTATCTGTCAGAGGCGTCCGCCAGCCGGTCGCGCGCGGTCGCCTTGAGCCAGGCGCGCACCCGCGCCCCCGCCTCCGCTGCGTCACCGGGTACCCAAAGCGCGTCATCCGCAAGCTGCACGCGCCTGCCTTTGCCGCCCGCCTCGACGCGGATCATCCGCCCACCCAGGGGCACGGCGGTGCCCGGCACGACCTCTACGCTCTCTGGCTGGCGGCCAAGCTGCGCGCGCAGCCAGTCGGCCTTGGTGCGGGCAAAGGCAAGCGCCTCACGCTCGTTCACGCCATGCGGCAAGGTCAGGGTCACTTTGCCGTCCACGCCCGAGACGCGCAACGAAATGCGCCGCGCCCGGCCCGAGCGCCGCAGATGAAGGTTCACAGGGGGGTTGCCGGGCAGGACATATGCGCCCATATAGCTTGCACTCCACGATCCGCACTGCCCGCCGCTAAAGGCTTTGACAGCTTTCCTGTCTTATGGCAGGTGGCGCAGATCGTCTGCAAGACATAGACATGCCAGAGGGAAACATCATGCCCAAGGAAGAATGGGGCGTTAAGCGCCTTTGCCCGACCACAGGGAAACGCTTTTACGACCTGAACAAGGATCCGATCGTCAGCCCCTATACCGGGGAAGTCGTGGAATTGAACACTGGCAAGAGCCGGTCGATCACCGCTGACGCAGAAGACGCGGAAACCAAGAAGATGAAGTCCAAGGATGCCGAGGGCGATAGCAGCGAGAACGAAGACGAGGTTGATGTCGATGTCGACCTTGACGACGATGTGCTGGACGATGACGATGACGACAACGTCTCGCTTGACGAGATCGCGGACGTGGCCAAGGAAGACGACGACACCTGAGCGTTGTCACGAAAGCAGGCGGGATTTTTCCCTTGATCCCGCCCGCCGCTTTCCGTAAGAGCGGCGCACTATACAGGCTGACATGCCTGCGGATGGGGCCTTAGCTCAGCTGGGAGAGCGCTTGCATGGCATGCAAGAGGTCAGGGGTTCGATCCCCCTAGGCTCCACCATCTTCCTTTAGACATTGAAATTCCCTCTAAAGCCTTGACCGAAATGTATGTCTTGTCGGTTCGACAGCCTGCATCCGTAGCGTAACGTAATGGTTCTGCGCCGGGTCGAAAACAGTGCAAGACAACAGTGAACTATCACAAGCCCCGTTACAAACGGCGCAACCGCATAGAAATGATGTTTTACCGGCTCAAGGATTGGAAGCGCGTGGCGATACGCTATGACCGCTGTCCCAAGGTCTTTGTGTCGGCCATTGCCCTCGCAGCCGTCGTCATCTACCGGTTATGATACTGGACCCCAGGGTAGATTCAAACGGCAAAGCGAAGGATCAGCCATGCCCACAGGCACCAATATCCGCACCTATCACGAGGGCACATGGCATGATGGCGACATCCCGGTGATGCGGGCCGCCGATCACGGCATGTGGCTGGGTTCGAACGTATTCGACGGGGCGCGCATGGCCCATGGGCTGACCCCGGATCTGGAATTGCATTGCGAACGGCTCAATGCCTCTGCACGGGCACTGATGGTCACCCCGACGCTGACCGCCGCGCAGATGGTCGAGATCGTGCGCGAGGGGCTGAAGACCTATCCCGAAAAGGCCGCAGTCTATATCCGTCCCATGTACTGGGCAATCGAAGGCGGCATGTCCGCCATTGTTCCAAAGGAGGGCGGCGAGACCGGTTTCGCGATCAGCCTCGAAGAGATCCCGATGGCGCCCGCCGATCATTCCGCCACCCTTACCCGCACGCGCTTTCGCCGCCCTGTGCTGGAGGATGCGGTCGTCAATGCCAAGGCCGCCTGTCTTTACCCCAACAACGCCCGAATGCTGGCCGAGGCGCGCTCCAGGGGCTTTACCAATGCTATCGTCGCCGATGCGCTTGGGAACGTGGCCGAAGCCGCGACCGCCAATGTCTTTGCGGTCCGCGACGGCGAGGTGTTCACGCCGGTGCCCAACGGCACCTTCCTGGCGGGCATCACCCGTGCGCGCCACATCGCCAACCTGCGCGCCGATGGCGTGCGGGTGCATGAATGCGTGATGTCCTTCGATGATTTTCACGATGCCGACGAGGTGTTTCTGTCGGGTAACATGATGAAGGTGATCCCCGTGACCGCCTTTGATGACACCAATTACCAGATCGGCCCAGTCACCCGCCGCGTGCGCGAGATGTACTGGGATTGGGCCGGTCGCGCATAGGTATGAAACAGATGGCCAGCGATCCACTTCTCCAGCCCTTCCAGCTCAAGCATTTGACGCTGAAAAACAGGCTGATGACCTCCAGCCACGAACCCGCCTACACCGAGGACGGGATGCCCAAGGACCGCTACAGGCTTTACCATGTGGAACGCGCCAAGGGTGGGCTGGCGATGACCATGACCGCAGGCTCCGCGGTGGTGTCGCGCGACAGCCCGCCGGTTTTCGGAAATGTGCTCGCCTACAAGGACGAGGTGGTGCCCTGGCTGCGCAACCTGGCAGACGATTGCCACGAGCACGGCTGCGCGGTGATGATCCAGCTCACGCATCTGGGCCGCCGCTCTGTCTGGGACGGGGGCGATTGGCTGCCGACCGTGGCACCGGGGCCCGAACGAGAGCCGGCGCACCGTGCCTTTCCCAAGGTGGCCGAGGATTGGGATATCGCGCGAATCATCGCCGATTTCGCCGATGCGACCGAGCGGATGCAGGCCGCCGGCCTCGATGGGATCGAGCTGGAATGCTACGGTCATCTTCTGGACCAGTTCCTCAGCCCGCTGACCAACACGCAACCCGCGCCCTGGGGGGGCGACTTATCCAACCGTATGCGCTTTGCCATTGAGGTGCTGACCGCCTGCCGCAAGCGCGTCGGGCCGGATTTCATCATCGGCCTGCGCTATGTCGCGGACGAGGATACGCCCGGCGGCACCACCCTTGACGAGGGCGTGACCTTTGCCAACCATCTCAAGCAGGCGGGGCTGATCGACTTTATCAACGTGATCCGGGGCCGCATCCATACCGACGCCGCGCTGGCCGACGTGATCCCGGTGCAGGGTATGCGCTCTGCCCCGCATCTCGATTTCGCGGGCCGCGTCCGGGCCGAGGTGGGCCTGCCCACCTTCCACGCCTCCAAGATCGCCGATGTCGCGACGGCGCGCCACGCGGTGGCCACCGGCCAGCTTGACATGGTCGGCATGACCCGCGCCCATATGGCCGATCCGCATATCGTGGAAAAACTGGCCGAGGGGCGCGAACACGACATCCGCCCCTGCGTGGGGGCCACCTATTGCCTGGGGCGCATCTATCACGGCCAGGCGGCGCTGTGCATCCACAATGCCGCCACCGGGCGCGAGGCGACGATGCCGCACAAGATCGCCCGCGCCGACACGCCCAAACGCGTGACCGTGGTGGGGGCTGGGCCAGCCGGGCTTGAAGCCGCGCGCGTCGCCGCAGAGCGCGGCCACGCGGTGACGGTGTTCGAGGCGGCGGACCAGCCCGGCGGGCAGGTGCGGCTATGCGCGCTGACCAAGCTGCGCAGCGACATGATCGGGATCATCGACTGGCGCATGGCGCAATGCGAGGCGATGGGTGTGACGTTTCGCTTCAACACCTACGCCGGGGTCTCTGACGTGACAGAAACCGCTCCGGACGTGGTTGTCATCGCTACCGGCGGGCTGCCCAACGAACAGACCCTGGCAGCGGGCAACGATCTGGCGGTGACGCCGTGGGACATCCTGTCAGGCGACGTGAAGCCGGGCGAACAGGTTCTGATCCATGACGAGACCGGCGATTACGCCGCCCTGCAAACCGCCGAGAAGCTGACCGATGCCGGCGCCAAGGTCGAGATCGTGACGCCCTATTCAGCGGCCAGCACGGATGTATCGGGCATCACGTTGGTTCCCTTCATGCGCAAGCTGCAAGCCCGCGATGTGCGCTTTACCGTTGCCTGGCGGGTGTCCGAACTGCACCGCGAGGGCAATCGCCTGCGCGCCGTGCTCGGCTCGGATTATGCGCATGACGAACGCCGTGAACGGATCGTGGATCAGGTCGTGGTCAACCATGGCACAGCACCCTTGGACGATCTCTATTTCGAACTCAAGCCGGACTCCGCCAATCTTGGCGTTGTCGATTACGAGGCGCTTGTGGCGGGCCATCCACAAACCGCGTCCGGCGGTCCGGAGGGGTTTCAACTGTTTCGCATCGGTGACGCCGTCTCATCGCGTAACACCCATGCCGCCATATTCGACGCATTGCGCCTTATGAAAGACATTTGATCCAAAGGCGCGGCGGGGGCAACCAGCGGACCTCTCGTCCGGCATGGCCATCAGGCAAAACTGCCATGACAGAACCAGCCTGCCCCAAGCGCCGCGCCATGGGCGTAGTACAGCCACAACCGGTCACCACGTGTTGTCAACACCTGCCAATAATCGCGCTGGCCCGACCGCCAGTCGGGTTCATCCAGCCACCATTCGGGTGAAATGCGTTCAGGCCCGCGCGCCTCGGCCAGATCGTGATCGCGCCCGCGCCAACGGAACCGCGCCGCCGGATGGGGCGCGTCGGGGGCCTGTACCGGTTCGGGCCGCCACATCAGCAAGGGGCGCGGATTGACAGGCCGTGACCAGCCCGCCGCTGGCTCGGACCAGGCCGCCGCCAGAACCTGTGCGGTCTTTTCCGGGATATGGGTGCTGACCGGGTGACGACGGGTGATTGCCTCCAGCCCGGTCCGCGCGCCGATCCGGGCGATCAGATCCTCCAGCCCGGTCTCTTGTACCAGCCGCTCGCAGACCGTCGTGCCGGTCTCCGAATGGCCTGGCTGATCACGCGGCTCGGCGGGTTCCACCTGCGTGGCTTCCAGCCGCAGCATGTCGATGCCGAAGCCTGCGTCGATCTGCTCCAGTTTCATGGCCAGAGGCGCGCGGATCCGGTTGGGCGCGTCGCTCGGGCGTGCCAGCCCGGCTGCGATCACGCTGACCTGTCCATCGCATCGAAACGCCTGTAGCCGTAGCTGCCGCGCGCCTTGTCCTTGTGCGCTCAGCAAAGCGCAAAGACGCGGCACCAGAAGGTCGAGCGCGGCCAGCATATCCGACACGAGCCCGATGGGCTCGGGGAGGGTCAGCCGGGTGGCAAAGCGTGGCGCGGCGCGGGCCGGTGACACCGGTTCGGGTGCCGCGCCGATGGCCTGATCCAGCCGGTGTACCAGCCCCCGGCCAAAGCGGCGCGCAAGCGGCGCGCGCGGCTGGCCCAGCAGATCACCGATCCGTCGCAGGCCAAGCCGCGCCAGCGCCTCGGCCGTTTCCGGCTCCAGCCGCAGCGCGGCCACGGGCAGCGGCGACAGCACGCCATGTGCGCGGCCGGGCGGCGCGATGCATGGCGCGATTGCACCTGCGGTCAGCGCCGCCGGTGCCGCCCCGCCCCGTTCCCAGTGACGCCGTTTCGCGGCGCGCGCGCGGGTCGCGCGGGCCTCTTGGTCAATCGCATCTCCGGATCGGGCGGCCCCCGGTGCGGTACCGGCGTAGCGCGCCAACGCCCAGGCCGCGCCTACCGTGCCCGCCATGCCGCAGCGCGCGGAAAGCCCCAGATCGCCCGCCTCCGCAATCACCTGCGCGATCAGCGATTCTTCGCCCCCGAAAAGATGCGCGCAGCCTGTCACATCCAGCATCAGCGCGTCGGGCGGTTCCACCGCCACCCACGGAGAGAACTTGCCCGCCCAACGCAGCAGCGCCTCCAGAAACGCCGCCTCGGCCTGTGGGTTCTGCACACGGGTCAGCAGCCCGGCGCATATCGCATGTGCATCGCGCAGCGGCTGGCCCACGCGCAGCCCGGCACCCTCGGCGGCCGCCGACAGGCTGCAAAGCGCCTGCATCTGGCCGGTCTCATGCAGCACCGCAAAGGGCGCGTCATCGGGCAGATCAAGACGCCGCAGCAGGCGTTCGGCCCCCAGCCGGGGAAACCAGATGGATAGAATACGCCGTTCGGGCATGGGCAGCGGTCCCAGATCAGCAGGATATTTGTTCATGTTATGTTCTATAAATTAGAGCGGACCCGACCATGAGTCGAGTCCGCTCTTGCGTCACCTGCCATGATGCGGCGCGCGGCCGCCAATCGGGGCCAGTCGCGGTCAGTCGGGGTTGCGCACCACCAGCACCGAAATCGGCGCATGGGACGCCAGCCGCCCGCCATGGGAATTCACCAGATAATCAAGCCATCCCGGCTGATGCGTCGCCATCACCACGAGGTCGGCCTCCATCTTTTCAATCGCTTCCAGCAGCTTGCGGTCGATATCCACGCTGACATCATGGGCATCAAGCACATGCGTGCCGATCTCGATACCGTGCGTTTCGCCCTGTTCCCGAGCGTAATCTTCGACCATCCGCGGCGAGGTTCTGGACGAGTGTTCCTTGCTCGCCAGCGGTCCGCCGCTGATGCTGACCATGGTCAGCCGGGCGTCATACAGTTTGGCCATGTCCGCGGCGGCCTTGGTGGCCCGGTCCATGTTTTCCTCGTGCGCCATATCAACGGGCACCATAATGTGTTTAAACATAAATAAATCCTCCTTTGGTCAGGGTAGTTGTCTTATCATGCGCTCTGCCTTGTTCCAGATCAAAGGCAGTTGACGCCGCGCGCGGCGCAGGGCTTTAAGGAAGGCATGTCCACGTCGCTCGATATCGTTTTCGCCGCCCTGGCCGATCCCACGCGGCGACGGATCCTGTCTATGTTGCTTGAGGACGATATGGCGGTGACCGACGTGGCCCACCCTTTCGAGATGTCGCTTGCCGCGATTTCCAAACATTTGACAATCCTCACACGGGCGGGACTGATCAGTCAAGAACGCCGGGGCCGGGTGAAATGGTGCAAGCTGGAGCCGGATGCGTTGCGCGACGCGTCGATCTGGATGCAGGGCTTTGGGCAGTTCGAGGCGATCCATCTGGATGCGTTCGAACGCTTCCTGCGCGCCGAACTGGGTGACGAAGGCACGCCGCCGTGACCGTTCCGCCCCCGACGCTGGAGGTGTTCCAAAAGGCGCTTGTCGTCCCGGTTCAGGCACAGGGTCGCATGGCGTCCGGCGTGTTCCGCCAAGATGGCAGTTTCGTCGAGGCGTCCCGCACCCTGCTGTCGCGCGGTCGCCTGACCGATCCGCCCCCGTGCCCCGATCCCGTCCGGGCCCGTCGCCTGCCGGGGCGCTATGTTTTCGCCGGACCCGCGCGCGACCATTTCGGGCATTTCGTGCTGGAAAGCCTGGGCCGGCTATGGGCGGTACCGGGACAGGATCCCGCGCCTGACGGGCTTTTGTTCCTGCCGCGCGACGCGGAGCTGTCGCTTGGTCCGCTGGTCTGCCAGCATGGCGCGTTGCTGGAGGCGTTATGCCCCGGCCTGCCCGTGCTGGCCACGACAGAGCCGCTGGTGGTGGACACGCTGCTGGTACCCGGACAGGCCTTTGGCCATCAGGACCGGATCACTGGCACGCCAGAGTTTCGCCGGTTCCTGCGCAACCGGCTCGAATCGGCCTTTGCCGCCGACGGGCCGGATCGGCTTTATGTGTCGCGCAGCGGCTTGCGCGGCGTGGAAAAGCTGGTGGATGGCGAGGCGCGGATCGAAAAGCTCATGCGCCGCGCCGGTTATACGATCTTTCATCCAGAGCGCCACGACATCGCGACGCAGATCGCACATTACCGCGCGGCGCGGGTTCTTGTCGGCCCCGACGGCTCTGCTTTTCATCTGGCTGCCTGCGTTGTCGCCCCCGAAACGCGCGTGGCCCTGATCCAGCGCAGGCACCGGGATGCTGTCGTACACTCCTTCATGGATCAGTTCGCCGCCTTTGCACAGGTAGAGGCGACCCTGATCAACCCGCTTGTGCCAAGATCCCGGCTTGGCGAGGCCGACCTTGCCGACAACCGAGCGCCGATCAATTTCCGGGCGTTGTCCCGCCAGCTTGACGAGGCCGGTTTCCTTTGACGCCGCAGGTCATAGCCCGCCCCACCCCTCGGCGCGGGATTTCAGAAAGCTGAGAAAGGTCTGCACCTTGGTTGTGCGGTGCAAATCCATGTGAGTCACGATCCATAGCGGTGCCGACCAGTCGGCGCGCGGCGGCACGACCTCGGTCAAGCCGCCGATCTCTTGCGCCTGTAGCTGTGACATGAAGCCGATGCCCGCGCCCTGTTCTATCGCGTAACGCTGTGCATAGACATCGCCACTGCGAAAGGTGATCGCGCTTTCGGGCACGGTGTCGCGCAGCCATTTGTGGAACGGCGCGCGCGATTCGGCGTCGTCGGCACTGACAAAGACATGGCCCCCGAAATCGTCGACCCCCGTGGGCAGTCCGCGCTGCGCGATATAGCTGTCGCTGGCATAAAGCGTGATGGCCTGCTGGAAGAACGGCTGCACCACATTGTCGGGTTGCTCGGGGGCCTTGCCCGCACGGATGGCCACATGCGCCTCGCCGTATTCCAGCCGGAACAGCCGCTCACCGGTCAGGAAGCGCACGATCAGGTCGGGGTAATCACGCTGAAATTCGGTTAGCACCGGCACAAGCATGTGGCTCAGCCCGCCCAGCGAAGTGACAACCAGTTCGCCGGACACCTCGTTGCCGCGGCCCTTGATGCGGCCCGACAGCTGGCTGAACTGCTCATCTGTGGCTTGTGCGACGCGCAAAAGATCCTGACCGGCCTCGGTCGTGGTGTAGCCGCGCGCATGGCGCTGAAACAGCTTTACGCCCAGCCGGTCCTCCAGCGAATCGATATGCCGGATCACGGTGGCATGATGGACGCCAAGCGCCTCGGCGGCACCGCTGACCGTGCCCACGCGCGCGACATGAAAGGCCGTGCGCACTTCGTCCCAGCTTTCCATTCGCGGCCCTCTTTTTGTGCAGATTTAAACGCTTATGCCCGTTACGAATGGTTGCGTTTCCTCAGGCACAAGTCAAACGCATTTCTCCGCAACAAAAGCGCCGCCGCAGCCCGCCACAAAGAGCGCGACAAGGATCATGTCACCGACTTTCCGCATCCCGTCCCCATTTGCAAAGCGGATGCCGCGGCGCTGGACACACCCCTCTGGATGTGTTGCCCTGCCTTGGCAATCCGCTAAACATCGCGCCACATTACAAACAACACAAGAAGGACAGTGTCATGAGAACAAGAGCCGCGGTCGCTGTTGCAGCGGGCAAGCCGCTTGAGATCATGGAAGTAGAGCTTGACGGCCCGCGTGCCGGCGAGGTTCTGGTTGAGATCAAAGCGACGGGTCTTTGCCACACCGATGAATTCACCCGTTCGGGCGATGACCCCGAGGGCATCTTTCCGGCGATCCTGGGTCATGAGGGCGCGGGCGTCGTGATCGAAGTGGGCGAGGGCGTGACCTCGCTGGAAGTTGGCGAT
>JANSXS010000067.1 GCA_024742835.1 Paracoccaceae bacterium
AATGCGCGCATCGTTCTGCCGGGTGATGCGGCGACGATCACGCTGACGGGTGTGGACAGCGCCACGCTGAGCGCGGCGGATTTCATCTTTGACGGTCAGGACGCGCCGGGGCTTTTCACCCTGACTGACGGCGCGGACAATTTCACCGGCGGAAGCGGTGGCGACCTTTTCGACCTTGTCGGTCAGACCAGTCAGCTTGATGCGTCGGTCGATACGCTGACCGGCGGCGCGGGCATTGACGTTTTGCGCGTGTTCGGCAGCGACCGGACCCTGGGCGAGGCGCGTCTTGACGCGATGACCGGGATCGAGGTGATCGATCTGATGAATGCCACGGGCAATCATGATATCAATATCGACGACGAGATCGCCACACGCTCCGATACCGGCTCGATACTGGTGCGTTTTGGTGCCGGTGATCTGGCCTTGAATACCCGCAGCCTAGATGGAAGCAGCGGCTTGACCTCGCCCAACCAGGTGGTGGTGGAAGGCACCGGTCTGGTGACACTGGCGTCGGGCGATGCCGGGCAGATGGTTTCGGTATCGGATTCGGTGGGAGGCCGTATTCAAGCGGGTAACGATGCGACCCATGTCATTGGCGGCGACCAAAACGATACGCTGCTTGGCGACGAGGGGTTTGACACGTTGCAGGGCGGTGGTGGCAACGACACGCTGCGTGGCGGTAATGGGAATGATACGTTGCAAGGCGAGACTGGCCGCGACCTGCTGGACGGGGGCGAGGGCGATGACCGCCTTTATGGTGGAGGCAATAACGATACGATTCTGGGTGGAGACGGGTACGATCTGATTGCCGGTGGCGCGGGTGCCAACCGGGTGACGGGCGGCGACCGGGCGGATGCCTTCATCGTTGTGCCGGGGGAGACCCTGACGATCACCGATTACGACACCGACAACATCTTCGAGCGGATCGACCTGCGGGCTATCGCCGGTGTGAGTTTTGGCGATCTGACCATCACGGCCGAGGGCGCCGGGGCGCGCGTCACGCTACCTGACGGTACCCGGATAGATCTTTTGGACGTGCTGCCCGGCACTCTGTCCTCCGATGATTTCGTGTTCGACGGGGATCCCCGCGTGCTTTTCGCCGAAGGCCTGAGCGCGCCCGCGGATTTCCTGTTCACCGCTGGCGAAGATAATTTCCAGGGCACAGCTGGCAACGAGATTTTCGATGTTCCGGGGGTGTTGTCCAACCTTTCGGGCACCGAGGATACAGTCGCAGGCGGGGTGGATGATGGCATTTTCGACAGGTTCGACGGCGGCGCGGGCATCGACGTGCTGCGCATCGCCGGTGAGGACCGGTCGATTTCTCCCCTGCGGCTGGAGGGGATGACGGGAATGGAGGTGATCGACCTTCGTGGCGCGTCGATCAATCTCGAACCCTATCTGTCGGTAAGCGTCAACGCCGACATGATTGCGCAATCCGACAACGGCAAGCTGCGTATCCGGCATGGCGAAAACCCGCTCTTCCTCGACACCTCGGAGGCACCTGAGCTGAGCGTGATCACCGAAGGCACTGGCCAGGTGACGCTGCGCGACGTTCCCGGTCAAAGCCTGATCGTTTCGGATCTGATCCCCGGCAATATCGTTGACGGGAACGACGCCAACCTGATCGTCGGCGGTGATCTGAACGATCTCATCAACGGTATGGAACGCGCCGACACGCTTCGGGGTGGCGCGGGCAACGACACGCTTTTGGGCGGCGAAGGCAATGACAGCCTTGTCGCCGGGGCTGGCGACGATCTGCTTGTGGGGGGCATCGGCAACGATATCCTGATCGCCAATGCCGGGGCCAACCGTCTTGATGGCGGCGAGGATTTCGACCAGTACGTCGTGCGCGCCGGTGCTTTGGGGACGGTCATCGCCGATTACGATCCCACAAACTTCGTTGAACGGATCGATCTGACCGATCTGGGCGCGCTGCGCAGCATCGCCGATGTCACTTTGACCAATGTCGGCTCGCATGTTCGTGTCACAGCCGACGGGCTCGACCTGACGATTGAAAACGTCCAGGCCAATGAACTCGACGACGGGGATTTCCTCTTCCGTGGCGAGGATCCACTACTTTTCAACGTGGCACCCGGCACGACCGGGGCGCAGCTTCAGCAGCTCTTCGACGGGGCACCGGCAGGGGCGATCATCCGTATTGCGGCAGGCACCTATCCGATCACCGAGACGCTGGAGATCTCGCGCGGGGACATCACCGTCGAAGGCGCGGGCGAGGGCCTGACCATCTTCCGCACTGATATTCCGGTGACCAACCCCGGACCGACCCTGATCGTGCATCCTGACAGTCTTCAGGATCGTTACGGCCAGCTGGAGGTCGAGTTGGCCGAGGGCAGTAATCAAGTGCAGTTGCCCGATGTCGAGGCGCTGCGGTTGGCCGATCCCGATCAGGATTTCGACGATTTCGAAGTTGGTGACCTGGTGTTCCTTTTCCAGCCCAATGACGATGCCTATCTGGAGGCGACCGGCAACCTCAACAATCCCGATCGCCCGGATTGGCGGCAGCCCGAGGCAGAGACCGAGCTTGACGCGGAACTTTACTATCTGCGCGAATTCCGTTCGCGGATTGAAAGCATCGACGAAAACGGCATTGCAACTTTGGCGGAGGCTTCTCCCTATACCTTTGCTGCGGGCACCGCGAATATTGCCAGGAACACCTTTCTGGAAAACGTGCACCTGTCTGATTTCTCGATCGAGGGGAATTTTGAGGATGATGCCGGTGGCCCGCCTGCCCCGTTCTTTTTCGAGGACACGATCCCCGAATGGGTGTCGATCGCGGCGCTGGAATTCGATGGCGTGCGTGACAGCTCGATGGAGCGGATCACGATCACCGACCCGGCGGCACATGCCTTCAAGTGGCAGCGCGCGCATGAGACCACCGGCGATCAGCTGACCGCGGTGGGTGCCCATAACAAATCGGGGTCCTCGGGCTATCATTTCCTGTTGCAGGAGAGCTTCGCCAATGATCTGACCAATCTCAGCAGTACGGATTCCCGCCACGCGATCCTGTTTTCAAGCTACAATGCCGAGCATTACAACGATATGCACCTGGCCTACACCAACCGTGACATCAACTTTCACGGCAGCGCGGATGACGAGAACACCATCTTGGTGGATGTCATCGAGCAGGATTATCCGGCTGGATCGAGTCCGCAGTGGCAGGCGGTGCATCCTGGCGTGGCCGGCCTGCATCCGGTCGAGACCATCGAGGAAAACGATGTGACTTTCCGCTATGCCCGCTCGGGCGAGCGGTCTGACCGGATCGTGGCGCATCCTGATGGCGGCAATATCGCCATGAGCGTTGGTTCTGACGAGGGTATCGGCGGTGTTGGCAACGATACGATCAACGGCGAGGATGGTAACGATACGCTGCGCGGCAATGACGGCAACGACATCCTGAACGGCGGCAACGATCAGGATTTCCTATTTGGTGGCAACGATAACGACACGTTGCGTGGCGGGCAGGGCAATGACCGACTGTTTGGCGGTCCGGGCAACGACGTCATCAACGGTGGTCCAAACGGCGATAACCTGAGTGGCGGCGCGGGTCAGGACATTTTCCTTCGCCTTTATGACGATTTCACGGATAACATTCTGGATTTCGAGACCGGTGCGGGGGGTGACATCCTGCGCATACGCGGATCGGCATACAAGCGGTTCAATGAATTACGGCTGGAGCAGATCGGCGATGACGTTGTTCTGGAATTCGGTCCGACCGGTCAGACGACCTTCAAGAACACACAGCTTGCCGACCTGGTTCCAGAGAATTTCGAGTTTGAATCCGATAGTACGCCGGGACAGGATCAGAGCCTGCGTGCGACCCAGATGTTCGCCGTCGGCACCGATCGTGGTGACACCTTCCGCGTTAGTCGCGCGCATATGGACGACCCAACATTCGCAATTCTCGCTGGCGCCGGCTACGATACTGTGGTCATCGCGCAGTCTTCGCTGAACACCAATCTTGGCGCCACTGGCAGCTATAGCGGTGTGGAAGAGTTCGGCCTGTCCGCGATCGGTACGCTCGGTCTGGTTGTCGATAACCCCCTTGTGTCGCAGTCGAGCAGCGGCAAGCTTTACCTCTCTATCGGCGACAGCGGTACGCCGGTGCTTCTGGATGTGGGGCCTCTGGGACGTGGCAAGAACGTTTTCATCGACGGTGCCCGCGAAGTGCGTCTGACAGGCGGGCGCGAGCACACGGTGAAATCCGATGACGATGTCGGCACGAACATCATCGGTGACGATCTGCGCGACATCATCTATGGCGGGCGCGCGAACGACTCTATTCTGGGTGGTAGCGGAAATGACAACATCTTCGGCTCGGCGGGCGACGATACGCTACGCGGCGAGGCTGGCAACGACACGATCAACGGCGGCCCCGGCTCCGACCTGATCTACGTCGAGGATGCCGGCGACCGGGTTGCGGAAAGCAATCGGTGGGATGGGCACGATACGGTGATTGCCTCGGTCGATTTCCGCATGGGCCGCAGCCATATCGAAGATCTGCAACTGACCGGTGATGCACGGATTGGCGCGGGCAACGGGCTCCAAAACCGGATTACCGGCAATGACGGCGACAACATCCTCGACGGTGGCAAGAACAACGACACGCTGGAGGGCGGGCTTGGCAATGATCGCTATCTGGTACGTGCACCGGGCGACACGATTATCGAGCAGGCGGGCGAAGGGATCGATGTGGTGCTGGCCTACCGGTCTTATGCGCTTGTGGCGAATGTCGAGAACCTGTTCATGCAAACGGTTTATACAAAGGATGGCAGTCCGGCGATCTTCAATGGGATTGGCAACGATCTCGACAATGTCATCGTAGGCACACCGTTTGCAAACTTCATGATCGGTCGTGAGGGGCGAGATACGCTACGGGGGCAGGCCGGGGCGGATAATTTCGTCTTTGATCGAGAGATCGGCCCTGACAACGTGGACCGCATCATCGATTTCAATACCAATGAGGAGAACGAGGGCGACAAGCTGCTGATGAAGGGCTCTGAATTCGGCAACATGGCCGCGGGGGCTTTGGCGGAGAGCCAGTTCGTTGTCGGCACGTCGGCGGCCGACGCCAATGATCGCTTCATCTTTGACCAGGCTGCGGGGCGGCTTTGGTTCGATGCCGATGGTTCGGGTGCCGACGATCAGGTGCTGATCGCGACATTCGACCAGAATGCGCTCGTGACCGCCTCAGATATCGAGATTTTCTGATGGAAAATCGTGCAGACCCCCGTTGGTCTGCACGGTTCGCAGCTTGACCTTGGCAGAGCCATATCAGGGGCTGTACAGCTTTTTGAAAGATTTTGGGTTTGCGGGGCATTTTGCTTTGATGAATGGATTTGAAAAACAGATGAAATCAATGGATACACAAAAAAATATTGTTTTCGTGGCGGGTGCCGCCGGCACCGGGACAAACGCTTTCGTTGATCTGCTGAACACTCATTCTCGGCTTTGTATCGCCAAGGACCGATTTCCTTTACAGTATCAGTTACAGCGCAATTTTTCACCGTCCCTGTTCAAGGTCTCACGATTCTGCGATTTGCGGTATACCGACAGACTGCGTGTCCAGATGCCTGATGAGCAGGGAAAGGCGGACATGGATTCTGTGGCGGAGAAGTGGGGTAGTGCGACATGGGTCGGCGACAGGTTCGAGGGGGATCTCAAGATCATTGAGGATGCCCTACTGGCGCTACCAGCGAGCCGTTGTCTACTTGCACTGCGAAATTTGAAAGATGTGGCTATCGACTGGGATGGAGGGCTTGCACGATACTCCTCAGGCTTGTGCTCCGCTCAGGGTTTTGCCGAAGGCTGTAGCCATTGGTCAAAACAAATTGCCAGAATTCAGGCTCTTGTAGGAAAACCGGAATTTGCCGATCGTATATTTTTGGTCGATCTCGATCACTGCTTTGAGCATGATGTCTTAGTGAGAGACGGTATCCTGGGGTTCCTGGGGCTCGACAATGATCCGGATTTCATAACCTCTTGGGACAGCGCGTCCGAGCAGGCGCGCAGACAGCACATGAAGGGCCGCAAGGTACCCAAAGACCATGTTGCGACGTATAAGAAAGCGATGACAGATAGCATCCGACAATTGCGTAGGTTGGCAATGCAGAAAGCTACACACTATCGGTCCTTTGTATGAATGTAGCTGTTTATATATGTTCGATGTACTCGAGATTGGCTTATAGTCGCCGGTTATGCTCTTGCAGAACGGTTCTCGGGATATGAGGCGTTCGGCCCCAAAAGAGCGAACCGAAAATCTTTCTGTATTAACGGTTCGGTCAATCGTGGCCCTTATCTTGCGCGAAATGAGCGCCACATCTGGACGTACACCCGGAGGGTATCTCTGGGCCATCCTTGAACCAGTTCTGGGCATCGCGTTTCTATCTTACATTTTCTCTTTGGGCTTCAGAACCCCCCGATTAGGAGATAACTTTCCTATATTCTTTGCGACGGGTTTGTTGCCCTTCCTCGCATCAATGATGATTGCAGGCTCGGTAAGTCAGGCGCTCAACTATTCTCGCGCATTACTGAATTATCCTATGGTCAGTTATATGGATGCACTTATTGCGCGCTTGATCCTGACCACTATGACCCAGATGATGGTAAGTGTGATTTTGTTATTCGGCATCGTATCTGTTTGGGAGACACGGACTGTGTTCGAGATTGAACGGGCACTGCTAACCTATACGATGGCTATCGCGTTTGGTTTTGGTCTTGGTGTCTTCAATTGTTTTTTTGTTACCCGGTTTCAGCTTTACCAGCGGATTTTCAGTATTGCGACACGGCCGCTCTTCTTGATGTCGGGGGTCATATTTCTTTACGAGTCGCTGCCGCGTTTCGCGCAAAATATACTTTGGTATAATCCCCTGATGCATGTGACCGGCGAATTGCGTGGGGCTTTTTACCTTCAATACGAAGCAAAGTATGTTTCACCAGTCTATGTTTTCTCCGTATCGTTGATCTTGTGCCTCCTCGGCTTTATCCTACTGCACAGATATCACCGGGATATGCTGGAGTATTAGAAAATTTTGTTTCACTCAAGCATACTGCCTAGTTAGGTAAATTAGGTAACCAGCGCTTTAAATTTTATAGTAGGCTTCATAATCTTCTTTGTAGATGTCTCTAAGGATTGTAAGTAGTTCTGGTGTCTCGGATACATTTTGGATGTAGGGTTTCTTGTTATTGTGTTGAAACTTAATGCCAGAGAATTGTCCTGGAAATGTCGTAGTCAGCCACGCCCGCAGACTATCCATGCCTTCTTCGAGGCGGAACACTTTGGCATCTTGCGGTACGATATGACATGAGGGGACAAAGTGATTGTCGTGTTCTTTGGCCAATTAGTCTTTGTGTTTCTTGAGTTTTCTCGCGAATTTAAGGGGTTCTTCGTCAATACCTATTCGCCCTGCAATTTGCGCGTGATTGAAAGCGCTTAGAAAGCATGAAGCTGGATTGCGAACAACAGCGAAGGAGATATGAAAAAAATCATCTGGAAAAATTTTTTTAAGGTGCTTTAGCTGAATATGCTGTGGCGATGTCTTGTACCATTTATTGGGGCGGGACCAGAACTGCGCATCTTTCATTGCAATTCTGACGCCGCATCTTTGAATGCTACCTTCAACACTTGTTCCACCACATTTGGGAACATGGGCAAAATAGACTAATTTCTCACCGGCTAGAAAGATTGGCATTTTAATTACTCCTTATATCTGAAAACTATTGTTTCTGTTCCCGGCTCCATTCTTCTGGAAGTCGTGTATCGAATTTGGTCCGTGCAGCTTTGTACTGTGGTGCGAGCGCCGCTCGTAACGCTGCACTGACCGCCGGCGGCATCTCAGGTTCCGCTTGTTCTGGCAGCGGTGGCATACTCACAGTCGGTACATTCGGGATATCAAGGAAATCGCAAAGCTGGCGCAGGGACTCGCGGGTGCCTAGCTCTTCATGGAAGAGCCAGCAGATCCGGTCGGGCGCGTCCAGTTCTTCCAACGCACGGAAAAGGCGGCCACAATCAGCCTCTGGATACGCGATTAGCCGCTCTGGTGACCGGATGAGTTGTTCTGCGATGTCACGGGCATCCTCCAGGGTTCTGGTCTGTTTTGGCAAGCTATCCCAAATCTGCGCCCACAGCCGGTCTGCGGGATCCCTGAGCACGCAAACAAATCGCGCCCAGCCGATGCCTGCCATCTCTTTCAACGTGTCGGCCCCGAGCAGGCAGTAGCTTGGCGTGATATCGCAGACCACTGGTTGTGTTTTGCGCCCGGTCAGAATGTAATCAAGATAGGCTTTGTGCCGGTCAGGGCCGTCTTCGGGCGCGGAGTGAATCGCTGCAAGATCGCTGACCTCGCGCAGAAGTCGTAGCGTGTTGCGTTGCGTTTCGCCCGCTTCGGTCTGCATCCGCGTGGCCAGTTGCTGAGTCGTTTTCAAACGTCTGTGCGCAATGACCGGCAAAATGCCATTTCGCGTATCGAAGTAATGTGGCTCGCGGGTCTTGCCAAAATGACAGGCCCGGTGTCGGCGCAGACAATCGCTGACCCAGTCAATCCGGGTTTGAGGCAGGCCAAGACCGAACAGCATTCGTGCGTCATAAGGAAATGGAATCCGCTCTCCGGCCTGTTTTTGTCCCGGCATATGATGCGTCGTGCTGTTGTCAACGCTGGACATGTAGCGCTCGATGGCTTCCTCGACATCGTCGAAATATTCGAGTTTGCCATTTTCCAGATAGGCACCCGCGGTGCACATTTCCCGGACTGTGCCCAAGGAATGACTGACGAAGATGGCCCCTGAATCCTTCATTCGGTCGAGAAATACATCCCGGCTTCTTTTCTTGAAGGCGGCATCGCCCACTGCAGTGATTTCGTCGACAAGATAGGTGTCGAACTTCAGGCCCATGTTGATGCCGAAGGTAAGCCTGCCCCTCATGCCCGAGGAATACGAGCGTACCGGCAGGTGAAAATGCTCGTCCAGCTCGGCGAACTCCTCTACGTAGTGCATCAACGCGTCGGTATCGGCCCCATAGATACGGGCTACGAAGCGGGTGTTCTGGGCGCCGGTCATGTCGCCATGCAACGCGCTGGCAAGGCCCACGGGGAATGAAACGGATCCCTGCGACAGGATCTTTCCCGAGGTGGGATGCGTCGTTCCTGCAATCAGCTTGAGCAAGGTCGATTTGCCTGCGCCGTTGCGCCCAAGCAGCCCCACGGAGACACCTGACGGGAAAGTTGCGTTGATGTTGTCGGCCACAATCTTGGTGCGCCCATGCAGCCGAAAGACCTTGGTAAGGTTTTGCAGGGTAATCATGCCTGCTCTCCCTTAACTGCGGTCCCGAAGAGCGTAAGCTGCCAGCACAAGAATGGCCCATCCGAGAAAAGAGAAAAGGGCGGTCAGGGCCAGCAGCATATTGCGCTTTGGATGAGTGGGAGACTCCGCAAGTGTCGGGCGCACATGCGCGGCCAGATACCTGCTTTGGCGACGAGCCTCGGCCAAAGCCGCGTCATAGGCGGCGCGGGCTGCGGTATAGGATTCCTGGGCGAAGTCCCGTTCGGCTGACAACCGCTCGAATTCACCGACCAGATCCGCGAAGGCCTCGGTCGCTGAACTGTCTAGACTGCTCATCCCGAGCTTGTTGCGCTCGGCCTCAATGCGCCCCTCGATCACCTCCACTCGCCGTTTGAGTTGTGAAACCCGCGGATCATTGGAATTGGCGGTTTGTTCGATGATGTCGAGGTCGATGAGTGTTTCGGCCAGTTGCAATTGCAAGGACGACAAAAGCCCCATCTGGCTTTGGACAGATGCCGACGGGTCGACGATCTGTGACTGGTTGCGAAAGCGTGTCAGGTCGCTGCGCGCCTGGCTCAAACGTAGCTCGGCCTGATCCAGCTCTTCGCGGGCGTATCGCGTGGAATCCTCGCGGGCGATGGCTGTCAGCCGGTTGATCATCTCGGTGCTGTCGCTGTAGATCTCTTCGGCGATGAGCTGTGCATCCTCGGGGGTGAAGGCCTGCACGAACAATTCAAGAAGACCTGAATCGTCGTCATAGACAGCGACCATGTCGCGCCAGTACCCGACCAGGTTCTCGATCGTGCCGGGGGGATCATACACGAAGATCGGGTCTTTTTCCGGATTTCCTTTCGCCCAGATACTGCGCAGGTCAATACGGTTGTCGATGGCACGAACCAATTCCTGGCTCTGGATGAATTTGTATAGGATTTCCGTGTCGGAACTTGATGAGCCTGACAATTCGGCAATGCCGCCCAACATTTCGATGGCAGAGCCGACTTCCTCGGTACGCACAGAAAACCCGACGGTAGAGACATAGCGATCGGATGCCCGTTCCCACAGATACCATCCCACGACCACGGTAGGCCCGACGACGCATATGAAAAAGCTGATGACGGTCAACCAATGACGCAGTTTGAAACGGGCACCCGGAACGGTCCCCAAGCTTGCTGGTAAATCACTCATCGGCTGGCTTATACCTTTCAGATGCAGGAAGTGGATGCATCATGTCCCAAAGATCTATTATACTAATGAATATTAGGCATTTTAATCGACGCGGGCTATCGAGAAATATACATGTGTCAGACTTTCTTTAGCAACTTTACCAACCATGCTCAACGTGTGGCTGACTGCCATATGCGGAGAATTTCCAGATTGCGGCCTACCGTGTTCGGCCCACAGGGCATACAGGCTGTATATCCGGTTGAAAAACGACAGGTAAAAGGCGGTAGGCCCGAGGGCAAAAGGGTGCGTGCAACCCTTATGGCAATGGCTTTTGCGAAAGATCGTTGCTGATGTTACGCCGGATCCTTGCGTTGCGACAACGCTATCTCAATCAGGCCCTGCGTCTGACAGCCATTCCCGAGGCCGTCCGGGATGCAGGGGGGCAAAGCGTCGGGCGTATCGAGGATATCGCTTGGGCGGCACAGCGCCTTTCGGTATCGGGATCGGCAGGTCCGGGTATGTTGCAGCTTCGTGCGGGTCGCATTCACGTGCAGCGCAATCTGCCGGAGGCGGGCACGGCTTTCCACCTTGAAATCCCCTGGCCAATGTCAGAGCTCGATTCCGGGGAGGTGCCCGTTCTTGAATATGCTGATGGGCCTGATATTCCGCTCCAGCTGATAGGGCTGCGCCGACAGCAGGTGCTTTGTACGGCCCAGTTTTTCTGGCGTCTCGTCACGCTCGTACCAACCATCTGCCGATGGCTGATCTGGCATGATCCCGACAGCAAGTCGCGGATCAAGGCGCGGCTTAGGCTGACAGCCGGAGACACGCTGGCCGGCCCGGTGCCAGCCGCGCTTTTCGATGCGCCGCCTGCGCGGCCAAAAGACCCGGCATTGCAGTCGGCGGTGCTGATCGTGCCAGTCTTCAACGCGGCCGATCTGACGCGGGAATGTCTGGATCGGGTCGCTCAGCACACCGATCTTGACTGGCGGTTGATCGCCGTCGAGGACGGATCAAGCGACCCGGCCATCCGGCCGATGCTGCGGGCGTGGGCCGCGACGCGCCCGGCCGGACAGGTCACGCTGATCGAGCATGAGACCAACCAGGGCTTCATTGCCAGCGTCAACGATGCGCTTGAGGCGTACCGGTCTGACCTCGCTCTCAGAGACTGGCCTGTCATCTTGCTCAATACCGATGCGCTGGTGCCCCCGGATTGGGCAAGCCGTCTGATAGCGCCGCTTCTGGCCGATCCGAGGATTGCCAGCGTGACGCCGATGTCGAACGATGCAGAGATATTCTCTGTTCCTGCGATATGCACGCCTCAGCGCCTGCATCCGGGACAGGCCGAGCTTATCGACAGGACCGCCGCGCGGCTCAACCCCGAAAACGCGCTTGCCCCTGCACCCACCGGGGTCGGGTTCTGTATGGCGCTGGCACCCGCGTTCCTGGGCCGAGTGCCGCGTTTCGACCCGGCTTTCGGGCGGGGATATGGCGAAGAAGTCGATTGGTGCCAGAAGGTACGCGCACTTGGCGGGCGTCATCTGGTGCAGGCGAGACTTTTTGTCGAGCATCGCGGCGGAGGCAGTTTCGGCGGTGAGCAGAAAGCGGAGCTGACGTCGCGGAACGGTGTCATTATCTCGGGACGTTATCCGCGTTACGATGCCGAGGTGCAGGATTTTCTTCTGACCGATCCGATGCGCGGTGCGCGCCTGGCCCTGGCGCTGGCCTGGGCGGGCAGTACCAGACCGGATAGCGCCGTGCCGGTCTATCTGGCCCATGCCATGGGCGGCGGGGCCGAACACTGGCTCGGATGCCGCATCGACGAAGACTTGGCCCAAGACCAGCCTTCGGTCGTGCTGCGGGTGGGCGGCACGGCCCGCTGGCAAATCGAAGTCCACAGCAAGGGCGGCGTCACGGCCGGCTGGACCGATGATCAGGCGTTGGTCGAGCACCTGTTCGCGCCGCTGAAGCGGCGTCGGATCATCTATTCCTGCGGAGTCGGTGATCGTGACCCTGTGAGCTTGCCGGATATGCTGCGCAATCTTGCCCCCGGCCCTGATGACCGGATCGAGATTTTGTTTCACGACTATTTTCCGATAGCGCCCAGCATGACGCTGCTGGACGGACAAGGCCGCTATCATGGCCCTGTGACGCCCGCTATCCTTGCTGGCCTATCTACGGAGGCGGCGGGCGCGTTCAGCACCCGTCGGCCGGACGGGGAAAAGGTCGATCTGGAAATGTGGCAGGCCCGCTGGGGCGCGCTTTTGCGGGACGCCTGCGAAATCCATGTTTTCAGCGCCTCAAGCGCCGGGATCGTGACGGCCGTCTGGCCCGAACTGGCCGGGCGCATCACGGTTGCGCCTCATACGCTTTCGGTGACGTATTCCGCGCTGGCGGCGCCTGATGGAAACACACCGCCGGTTCTGGCCGTGCTGGGCAATATCGCACCGCATAAGGGCGCGCGCCTGGTGCAGCACCTGGCGCGGATGACCGATGCGCAGCGCGGCGGAGGGATGGTTCTGATCGGCGATATCGACCCTGCGTTTGCCTTGCCGGGCCGCTGCCGGGTGCATGGCCGCTACGAGACCGAAGATATTTCCGCGCTGGCGCGGCATTATGGCATCACACATTGGCTGATCCCGTCGCTTTGGCCCGAGACGTTTTCCTTTACCACCCACGAGGCGTTGCGCACGGGCCTGCCGGTTCTGGCCTTCGATCTGGGCGCACAGGGCGAGGCGGTGCAGGCCGCGGAAAACGGCATCTGCCTGTCTTACACGCCCGGTCTGGATGAAGCGGCGCTGGCCGCGCGTGTCATCGCAGCGTTCTCGGAAAAAGCCGATAAAACGCCTGAATCATTCTGCTTTTAACCTGAGAATTCCATGAAAGGCGGAAAGCGTGCAACGATTGAGCGGAGCACTGCGTTTTGTGAAAATCTGCGCGGCAGGTTTTCGCAAAATGCTTTGATTGTCCTTGCGTCATTCTTATGGCTTGTTACGCTCTAGGTTGTACAAAGAAATTTATACTAAAAAAGGTATATAAGTTATGACTACATATCGTTTGCCGGGCTTCACCACGACATCCTTCGAACTGGCGACATTGTCCATTCAGACAGAGGCCGACAATCCGGTTTTCGACTATAGCGTCAACTGGCGTGAGACTGACGGTCTTTTCAACGTCTCCTTGGAGATCGAGGCCTTTGACATCCTGGCAGACGAGCTGTCCGTCATCGCGCCGAATCCCTATCTCGACGTCAACGTGGTGCGCTACGACTGGGGCGCAGGGCAGACCACCTATGCGCTGACGCTCGACGACACCGTGGAGGGCGAGGCCTGGGCCTTTGTACTGGGCGGCGATCCGGTGGACCCGTCGCAGGCTGCCACACTCTGGCCGCAAGTCATCGCGGGCACTGCTACCAACCCGCTGCCCGGCACCGGCTTTGCCATTGGCGAGGCACCTGCGCTGAGCAGCCTTGCGGGGATCGCCGTTACCGAGGATGACCTGATCATCGGCACCGACGGGCCGGACAATATCTTTTCGGGCATCGGCAATGACACGCTCAAGGGCCGGGCCGGCGACGACACGCTGGAAGGTCAGGACGACGATGATCTGGTCGATGGCGGCGGCGGCAATGACGATCTGCGAGGCGGCGCGGGGGACGACCTGCTTTTGGGCAATGTGGGCGAGGACACGCTGACAGGGGGCGAAGGCGCCGACACGCTTGATGGCGGACAGGATTCAGACACCTACTATATTGATGAGTTCGACACGGTGAAGGAAAGCCGCAACTTCACCGGCACCGACCGGATCGTGGCGGGCTTCGACTACACGCTTGTCGGCCATTACGAAGAGCTGGAGCTGACCGGCAGCGACGATCTGCGCGGGATCGGCAACGATCTGGACAACACGCTGATCGGCAATACCGGCGACAATATCCTCGACGGCGGGCAGGGCAACGACACGATGGCCGGTGGGCAGGGCAATGACACCTATTACCTGCGCGATCCGGGCGACGTGATCACCGAGCAGCGCGGGCTGCTGGGCAATGACACGGTCTATACTTGGTTCGGGACGCAGGCACCCGCGCATGTGGAAAACCTGATTCTGAAATCCACAGATGCCGCAGACCTGTCGGGCAACAGCCTGAACAACGGGCTGACCGGCAACATGGCCGACAACATCCTGCGCGGCGGCAACGGGCGCGACACGCTGATCGGTCTTGCCGGCGACGATACGCTGGTGGGCGGTAACGATCGGGACACGCTCTCGGGTGGCGACGGATCGGACACCTATATCATCACCAGTAGCCGCTCCTGGATTCAGGAAGATACCCTGCGCGAAAGCGCGGGGCACAGCGGCACGGATCATGTGATCACCAATAGCCGCCTTGATGTTCGCAGAGAGCATGTGGAAAATATCTCGCTCATCGGTGATCGGTCCTATGTCGATATCCGGGCAAACGATCTGGACAACATCATCCGGATCGCCTCGGTCGGCAACTACACCGAGGTTTGGGGTTATGATGGCGACGACCGCATCCAGATCACCAAGGACCGCCAGATCGACATGTATGGCGGGGCGGGCAATGACACGCTGATTTCCCGCGACGGCAACGACCGCCTTATTGGTGGAGCAGGCGCTGATGTCATGTCGGGCGGGCTGGGCAACGACGTTCTCGATGGAGGTGCTGGCGCCGATGTGATGTCGGGCGGGTTGGGCAACGACACGTACTGGGTCGATGACGCCGGGGACCGGATCATCGAGGGGGCGGATGGTGGCATAGACAGGGTATATTCGCGTTTTGATGTGGGCAGCCTTGCCGATGCGTTGGAGTATCTGACCCTGGACGGTGGCGCCACTGTCGGCAACGGGAACGCCAAGGACAACAGGATTTATGGGAACAATCAGGACAACCTCCTGCAAGGCCTGGCAGGTGACGATACGCTCAACGGCGGGAGCGGCAATGACACGCTGCGCGGTGGCGAAGGGGCGGACCAATATGAAGGCAGCTCAGGCAATGACACCTATTTCCTCGACGCGGGGGACACGCTGCTTAACGAATATTCCTCCTCCGGCCGCTCCGATACGGTGATCGCTTCGGTGACAGCCGATTTCGGCAATAGCCGTAATGTGAAGATCGAGAACATAATCCTGACGGGCACCGACGACATTGACGCGATCCGCTACAATTTCGGGCGGTACGAGGGCGAGTTGCGCGGCAATTCCGGCGACAACGTGCTCGATGGATCGTTCCGCGCCATTGACACGATGCTGGGTGGTCTGGGCGACGACACCTATATTGTAAGGAACATGCGCGACGTAGTGATCGAGGGCGCGAATGCCGGTGACGACATCGTGCGCAGCACGGTCGATTACGCCCTGAGCGCGCATGTGGAACGGCTGGAACTCTTGGGATCTCAGCGCCACAATGGTATGGGCAACGGGCTTGATAACGTGATCGTCGGGAACTCCGGCGATAACAGCCTGGCTGGTCGTGAAGGCAGCGACACGCTCACCGGCGGGGCGGGGGCGGATACATTCGTGTTCGACCGCGCGCTTGGGCCGAACAATGTGGACACGATCACCGATTTCTCTTCGGCCGCGGACATGATGATCCTACGGTCGTCGGTCTTTACCGGGCTGAGCGGGGACAGCCTGAATGCGGACGCGCTGCGCGGGGGCACATCCGTGGCCGTCGATGCCGATGACCGGATCCTTTACGACCGCGACACCGGCAGCCTGTATTTCGACGAAGACGGCGCGGGTGGCGCGGATGCGGTGCTGTTCGCGGTACTGGACAACAAGACGACCGTCACGGCGGATGATTTTGTGATCGTGTAAGTGTAAGGTAGGGGGTAAGGAGCCGTGTGTTTTGATCCAGCACACCCAACCCGTACAGACGCAGCAAAACTCTCTTGCAGTCGAGAAAAGACTGGCACACACTATGGCCACGTCTATTCAAGAAGCAGCCATTATCACCCCAGACGCAATGGCTAGGCCATGCCGCTCCAGATGAGATCTTTCAAAGAAAGCTTTATGTCAAAAATATTAAGTTATGCTTGTGCATAAAGCGGAATTAAAAAACATCAAAAAAGAAAGTTATGTGGAATGTCAAACCCGAGAGAAAATTATAATGCTGGACTGGAAGATGTACGCAATGGGAAAATCCCCCTGGGAGAATCAAAAATTCTTGAGGCAATTCGTGAAGACTCTCGACTTCTTAAAATAAATTCAGAAGAGCCATTAGATGAAAAGCTCATGAATATTTCCAAATCAGACGAAAACATCTCTAACTATCCTTGGATTTCTTTGCGTTGCGGACTTACTTCTTTAAAGCAGCGGCACGCCAAAAATGCGTCTTTTGCGTTTCGTAATGCTGCTGATAAATATTATGCAGAATACGGTGCAGATGAAATATATTGGAGCATCCGAAACCTGGAATGCCTATCGCTATTTGAGAGTTTTGAAGGTGATGATCTTGATCGAGCGCGTCAGATTGTTGATGAGGCTAGATTAAACTCTTCGTCCCATCCTTGGCTTCTTCTCGCTCTTGCGTCGTTCGACATGATTGATGGTGAAGGAAATAACGTATTTGAAATTTTAAGTGAGGCTCGTATTGTATTTTCTTCAAAGAAACACTTACTACATCGTTTGCAGTGGGCTGTTGAATCTGTACTACACCCGCATCAAATGACAGCGCTCCTGCAGAACGCTTCTCACAATAATAGCCCCCTGTCTTTGCTTAAAAACTTCCGAGAGGTTTTGGGAAAAATTCCAGAAACTGGACATCTCCATCTCGTTGCGGCTGATGATAAATATTTTCAAAAATTCTCCAAACCGTTCTTAGCGTCTATGAACAGGACACAAGATCCGCCTGCGGTGCACGTTCACGTAGTAGACTTGACCGCAGAAGGCGAAGCTTTAATAAAAGAATTAGTATTTGAATTTCCTAACCTTAAATTGAGCATGTCCACTAGTGCGCTGCCAAATAACGTTCATAAAAGAGCCTATTTTGCGAGTGTTCGTTTTTTTCTGGCTCGCCACATTCTTGAGGAGACACAAAACGATCTTATAATAAGTGATATTGATGTAGAAGTTATCGGAAGTTCCAGAGATATTTTCAGCGCCCTTGGACAGCGTGACATAGGTGTTCGGTTGCGTCCCAGGAGAAACTATTTGCCATGGAAGAAGGTTGTAGTTAACCTAATGGTTCTTAGAAATGCTACAAACGCGCGTGTTTTTTTATCAGACGCAACACATTATATTTATGAATCGATCCGTGGGAGCGAGCGCCGGTCGATTTGGGGTGTTGATCAAACAGCATTCTACTATTCATATCAACGGTCGACTAATAATGGGCATCGGATACTCGATCTGAATACTACTACAAAAAGCTATGTTTCCTTTGCTGGTAACAACAAGTTGGCTTGGGCACAAAGTATTATGACAAGGGCCCCTGAAAATTCACGTTGATGCAATCTCGGCAATAGCAAGATTACCAATTAACTGAATACCTACAGTCAACGTTGTTGCCTGCTGCTATCTGTCACGTCCCAAAAAGCTTATTCGGCCGCGGACATGATGATCCTGCGGTCGTCGGTCTTTACCGGGCTGAACGGGGACACCCTGAATGCGGACGCGCTGCGCGGGGGGGGTACTCCCCCCCAATTTGTTTGAAGTGACCCGCCCTCTATACCCCTTTTCGAAGCTCCCTCGGCAAAGACAGCCTGACCGACTGGCACCTCGACGACCGGATGTTCGGCAGGGCGGGAAACGACAGGCGGGAAGGTCGGGATGGAGATGATATGTAACTTTGGGCTTATGCCCAACTTATCCAGATCCTTTTGGGTTACACTTTAAACCCTACTGGACAGCGGGAAGAGGCGTTTAGCTAGGTAACGGTTGAAAAACTTAAAAAATAAAAGGTTTACCCAAAAAAATAGTCGCTAACTTTTTCTGAAAACTTTATGTTCGCTTGCCTACATTCGAAGAGAGCTTCTGGATAAGCAGTCGCAAGCTTCCTGTAGCGTTGCCAGTCACTAGCAGCGCAGATAGGGATTGGATGCTTCAGTCCATAAAATTTAGATGAGGTTGGAACACCAACAACTTTTTTGCCTAAAAGGCTGGCCCAATATACCCCATGATAAGAAGAAGATACTATTGTTTCTGCTGAGGCTAAAAAAGAAATAACATCTTCTATAGGCTGCTTTATATTGAACATTATTGCACTTTCAGAAATACCTTCAGGTATGAATTTTTCAAAACCCTTCATCCCAGAGTTCCCAAAAAAAGCAATCTCTTTGTCCACGGAGTATTCTTTATCAAAAGCTGTATGCATGCAGCTAGCACATGGAACCCATTCAAAAAATTTATCCTCATAACCAAAGTCCCGACAGCCGATCAGCCCAAAACCACTGTAATCCATCTTGAACCTTGGCTTTAGTTGCGCCCATGAAGCATTTGCAGTGTTATGTCCAGCGCCCCAAATTACAGTTTTCTTCTTGTTGTCTGCAACAAATCTCAAGCTTGATTCGTATTTTTCAAATTCCATTAGGCCGCCACCGCCATAAATTATACCTGCGGCTAAAGAAAATTGTTCCATCCACTTAAGTCTCATTTTTTCATCTTCACGCTTCCAGCCAGTGATCTCCATTGTTCTTTGGCGTTCAGAAATATCAAAATAGTTCAAGGGCGCTGATCTTTGGTCCCCCACATTGGCTGTTTCCCGCCGGTGCAAATTTACTATTAACTGTTGCATCCTCATTTCCTTCTTATATTGCGGCGCGAAAAACCAGTCAAATTTGTCGCACAAGGGATGATTTTGTAACACGCGTTTTAGGCTACCGTCCACTGTTTATAATATTGGATTCCAAGCTTGCAGGTGACCGTGCTCGGTCTAACGTCACAAGGGTCCAAGCGGCAGTAATGATGTCTGTGGACAGTTTCTTGGCAGTGGATAAATCCGTTTCACCGCACCTATGCAACATGTTCCGTATTCGCAAGCAGCTTCCTGGCGAGCGCCGTTACGGCCTGTGTCCAGTCTCCGAGGCGCTCTGGCGTCTTGATTGCGACGACGTGCCGGGCAAGCTCGGGCGCCGTTTCGGGGTCGACGGGCGCGATGACTGTCTTGCCAGTCTCTATAAGGTCCAGGGCCACTGCCAGCAGCGTCTGTGGCCGTGTGGAAAATTGCATCACGCAACTCGCCTCGGCAATGCGGTCTGCGGTAAGATCGCGATAAGACATGCAGAACAGGTTCTTTTCGATGCCACGGTGAACAAAACCGCAAACGACGGTAAAGTTGACGCTTGGCAGGGCCGCGGCCAGTTCGGTCATGGGCATGAAATCCCCCGGTTCGGTCAGGATCACCAGAATGTCCAGTGTCTGGCCCGTAAGATTGGCCTGGCGCAGTGCCGGCAACACGAGATGCGCGGAAAGCGTGTTGGCGTCGATACTGTCAGATGTATAGCTGCTGCCCGGAACGGGCCCGGTCATGCCCCACGGGTTGTCTGCCTCGAATTCGGTCGCAAAGCCCATGTTGTCCGTCAGCCCATGCACGGCCATGGGCCGCGTATCCCGCATAAACTCCGGCGACAAAGGCAACAATTGTTCGATCCCGGCATAGGCCAGCGTCAATGCGGGATCAAAGAAAGACTTCACGTCATCCCAATACGCCCCCGGCCATCTACGATGCGCCTGCATGAAACTCACGCTATCGCGCATTTCTATGCCCGGCGGGATATCATCAAAACCGGTCGTTACGACAACCGCCCGCATCCCAAGGGCGGCCAGACGTTCGGCATGATGCACGACGAGAGAGGACATGCTGCCAATTGTACTATCCTTGATCTTAACATGAGGCACGATCATCAGGATGGTGGAATGTGGCGGGATCTCGCAGGTCTGCCCGTTCAGGTCCAGCCGCAGAGGTTCAAGGCGGTATGTCTGGGCTGCATTGAAATAGGGCGCGAACGCTTCGCTCAGGAGCCGCTCTGCATCCATTTCCGGCTCGGCGAGTTCCTGCGCCATCCTTTTGGCACGAGCGTGGAACAGCTCTTCCGGTGTGCTTTGAAGAATACGGCGCATCCGGCTCAGGGATGGCACCTTGTGAAACTGGACGTTGAGAGACAGGTCGTTTTCGGTATCCGCCAACAGGCGTTCGGCAAAGCGTTGTAGCGGGCGCTGGAAGTTCTGGTTAAATGGCACCGAGTTCAGAAGCCCGTTGACGAAGCCAAGCGCTCCCTCGGTGGATTTTTCCTGAAGCCAGTATTTCAGTCCTGTCTCGACAAAGAACCGCTGCACCTGCGGCGTCAGGTTCAAGCGCTCAAGTTCTGCGATCAACTCTGCATTGCATTCGGGTGTGAGCGGCTTGGCTCCGCTATGTGCTGTCTGGGCAACCGGAACAGGATACCCGTAGCCTTGGGAGACGAGACCATTCAGAAAACGTGTCATGGCATTATCCGGGTTCATCCGGCTGATATCGGCAACATGTGCCGCGAAGCCAGCGATATCACCGGACTGAAGCAGCCCGATAGCGATGCGCAGACGCAAGGGGCCGGACCGCGGCAAAGCGATGTAACGCTCTGTCTCAGCCAATTCGCGCGCGTCGGCCTGAGCCGGGCGGTACAGCGCCTGAATCTCGTAACGCAAAAGAGCGTCATCCATGACCAAAGGCTGTGGATTATAGCCCTGCTCCGAAATTTCCCGGTGCAGCTCATCCAGGGTGGACAAAACCTGTTCAACCGAAAGGTCGGACATGCAGATTGGCACCTCGCAGCGCAGCCAGTCCGCCTTGTACATGCAAGGACCGCAATCGGGCATCGTGTTAAGTGTCCGCGAATGGGCATAGACCGGCCCGTTCTTGACAGATCCTGTTGAGCCGAAAAGCCAGATGGTCGGCACGCCCAAACCTTCGGCGATATGGCACATGCCGCCATCATGGCTGACAAAGTAATCGCAATTCGCAATCTCGTAGACACAATCTCGCATCGACAGATGTGTATGGTCTTCGGCACCTTCGACATATTCATCCGGAAGGCCGAAGCTTCTTACGGTCCAACCCTTTTTTACAAGGCGCTGCACGAAGCTTTCCATATGGGGCCATTCCCGCTTGGCCCACGCCCCGGACTTCTTGCCATGTGCGACGCCGACGACACGCTTGCCCGGTGGGGTGTAGTGGATGTCGCGCAGGAAGGGCATCGGGATATCCGCCGTCAAGACGGGATCACTGCCAAAGAGCTTTTCAAGGCCCAGGAAATTCAGCTGCGGTTCAGGCAGGAAACGGCCCTCTTCATTATAGCTGTGATCCTGTTCCAGCCAGAGCGCTTTATCCGCGCTGACCAGCGATCTCACCCCGCCTGCCGTGATCGAGGAGACAAGTATCTTGTAATGCTGCCCGGCAATGTAATCAAAGCCGGAATACACCGCGTTCAGGCAAGAGGCATTGGCAAAAAGCGCAACCGCCTGGTCAAACCGATCGTGAATGATCAGATCGACCGGGGCCGAAACCTGTTCGGAAATCCAGCGCACCATACCGACGCCATAGATCATGTTTCCAAGCCCGGCCCCAAGCACGACAGCCACGCTGGCAAGACAGGCTGAAACAGCCTTGTCCACCGATTGCGGTGTGATCCCGAGTGTCAGCTCATCTTCGATGCGCAGCGCACATGCAGGGGGCATCTCGCAGACACTCCGCACCGCGACCAGAGCCTTTTGCAGGTCTGCCCGCGTCGGAGCGCTCTCAAGCCAGGCGGAAAGATCCTCTTCGGCGATCAGGCCGAAATCCCAGACACAGGGAATGGCCAACACGCCAAAGGCCGCGACCTCGGCGGGCTGATATCCGACCGCCACGATCGCATCGCAATCAAAAGCGGCCAGCGTGCCTATCTCGTCCACATGCATAGGGCGCATGTCCACTGTCCACCCATTGCCAAGGGCCGCGCGCAAGATCCGCGCGCGCGTCATCAGGGTCTGTTGATTACCGGTGCCATCGTCCCGGATACAGATCAGAATACGGCTCATGATATTTCTCCTGATCCTTGAGTGTCAGCGATGCCGCAAGCCAAGCCGCATGTGCCGAAGCGCATCGGGCGAGGGAAGCTCGAAATCGAAATGTGGTTGGTCATACATGACGGTGCGGTGGTATCCACGTGCCAGAAATTTTTCCATATTGGAATGTTCGCCCAAAACGCCGATATAACGGGCATTATTTATGAATGTGGTGATCCGGTTAATGCCTAGAAGTTCGAAAGCCAGGTTCTTCATACTGTCCTGCGATGTCAGATATCCGCGTCCCTGACGGGCAAAGCCCGCCTGAAGCATCTTCAGAGCTGCCTTGCGATTACCCTGATCCCGGCTGCGATAATCTATGTCCGCCACTTTCCCAAGATACGGTCGCAGAACCTCGTCACGGGCTTTCCATGCGTCACGGGTAATCGCGAACGCCCAGTTATGCTCATCCATAAGGCAAATACGATGGGCGTTTTCGCGTTGCTCTTTCAGCGGCGTATCATTCTGAAAGCCGCGCGCTGAAACCATGCCGATATCCTGGCGATCCCAGGACTGTTGCAAGAGATGTTCGAGAATACGGAAATAGCAGGGCTGTAACAGCATATCGTCTTCGAGAAAGATCGCGGCATCAAAATCGTTTTCCTCGAAAAGAACACGCTCGGCCCGATCGAAATTCATCGCAACACCAAGATTGATCCGCGCTTGATAGACCAATCCGTCTGGAAGGTATTTCCGGAATGCCTCAACCGAGGCATCCATGGCTGTCTGGTCGCCGTAGACTTGTCCCGAGCGGGGGCTGACACTGCCATCCTGAAACAGGAAGTAGGTCGTGCTGGCGTCTATGAACGGATCCTGCGCAACCACGTTTTGCAAGATGCGGGTCAGATATTGGGGCCGATCAAAGGACATGATCGCAACTGCAATGCGCTTGGGGGCCATATGACGCCTCTTGAAAGTCAGATAAGGATTGTTTTCATGCGCAGCTTTCCGCGTGCGCGCTCAATAAATTCTGCAAGTGGCACGGGACCGAAACAGCGCAGAAGGTCGGATCGTATCACGGCACCGGTCACCACCGGGGCCATGGGACTCCCCTGTTTGTCTATGCCGCAGGACATAATCGTGACGATGCCCTCGGCTGGACGCTTCTGCTGAAAAATCGTTGCGAGCAGGTCTGCCGTTACTGGACGCGGATGCGAAAAGATGAATGCCCACCGTCCGGTGGCCTCCATTTCCGCCACCGAGCCGACTTCGGGTACAGCAACCTGTGTGCACTGACCGCGACGACGCAATTCCATGAATAGCTCATCTAGATCCTGCTCCGGTTGCTTGAGAAAGAACACCGAGTAGGGCGTGTCGGCCAACGTGGCACGCGGGCCTGTCGCGGCGTCGGCAAGACGGGTCTGCCGGATCATGGCTTCCCGGTCCTCGGCCTCGCCGACCGCAGCATAAGCCCCGGCCCAGTCAAGCGGCGCGGCCAGTTTGACATGCTCGTAATTCGGACTCTTGCCAAGCCAGTCGGAAAGACCGCGCCCACCTGTTGCCGCCGCGAGGCCTTCAAGCGTCCGCCCTTGATGGACCAACGCGCGGGCCAGCAGCAACCGAGCCGGGCCGGATTTGTGTTTCAGCGCCAGCGCAGTTTGCGCGTGCGTCTCTGCCTTGTCGGATCGACCGTGTTGCAGTTCGATGGCTCCGACAAGCTCGTGTACGCGGTGATCTTTATCATGTGCGGCGAGCATCTTTCGGCACATTTCCTGTACCAGGGGAAACCGCCTGGCCGAGAGCGCAAGCCTGGTAAGACGCAAGGCTTCCTCTACCCCGTTGGTATTGCCCAGAAAAACCATATCGGTAAGCAATTCGCCAAGCGGAGCTTGGGGAAAACGACGAAGAGGGACATCCTGCCTGCTTTCCGTGACCAGCCGTGCGGCAATTTTCAGATAATTTGCCATGCGCTCTTCAGAGTGCAGCGCGAAGACCCACAGGCTTTCGAGTAGCGATTCTAGGGCCGGTGACAGGGGTTCGGGTCTCAGAGCCAATTTCAGATTCAGAAGGATCTCGAAGCTGTCCTCGGGCCTCAGCGCCTCGGACAAGCTGCTGCGCACCGACAAAAGCAGCTCTTCGAGAAGATCGGCACGTTGCGCTTTTGCGAAGCGAACAAGGCTATCAACACGTATTCCATGGTTATTGATCGTGGCCATCTGATCTTTTACGAAATTCGTGTCGGCTGTGAGTTGCCCCTGCCAGAGGGTGGCCTCGCCCACGTCAATCGAAATGCTGTGCTGCACGCCGTCAAGCAGCCTTGCAGGCAACGGTATACTGAAATTTTTCTCTATTCGGCCCTTGATCGGTCTGGTCTGCACACTGGCGAGGGCCACCGTCTCGACCGGTTCAGCATCCTCACCCGCGGCGTCAAGCTCTTCTGCGGTCAGGGTGACATGTTCGCACAGAACCAACCTGATATTGTTTTCATCCGTTGACAGCATGGTACCGCAAATCGCGTTTTTCTCGAATCGTATGCCGGACAGATCGATGTAGTGTCCGGGTGAAAGAGCAACCTCAGCTGGCAGCCCGCGTGGCCGAAGACCGTCTGGGGTCTCAAGACGCAGGTCGAAATCAAGATTGTCGGTGCCATCCGGCACAGCCGGGGCAAGAACTAACTGATTTCCGTCCGAATGTTTTGACAAGCAGGTCAGATAGGTCTGGCCGCCTGACGGGTTGTCGTCATTGAGATCAGCAAACAACTCGGAGAGCGGAGAAAGAACAAAAGTCGACGGCCCAATCCGTAAATGGAACCTGTCTGGCATTGTCCGAGAGTCACACCGCACGCGCGCATAGGACTGACCGATCTCAAGCTCGTCGATCTCTATGTCAGGATCAACTTCTATCGTTTCAACTTCGTCCCGGATTTTCATGTCCAAAACGGCAACGCGCCACGTGCCCTCCGTTTGTGCCGCGAGAAACAGACGGTCTTCGGAGGGTTGCCTTTCGAAAATACGGGCCAGCTTGGCCAGCGCATGGAACACGGTGCGCGTCTTGGTGATCTGCTCATCAAAGGTGATCAAACCAAGCGCATTGCAAACGACAAGCCGATCACTTTGCTCCAGATCGGCCGAGACTTGAACGTTTCGCTTTCCACCCGGTGCCCATTCGATCCGCTCGTGGGGATAGCCCTGTAAAGTGTCACCATCCCGGATTGCGTTACATATCTGTAGACAGATCCAGTCACGGGGATCATTCGGGTTTAGGAGATGACGAAAGAGGTCGGGGTCGAGTAATGATTTGAGAAGATCCCGCCAGTTGCTGGCTGACACCAGTGTTTGATGTAATGGAAGATCTTCGGGGACAAGCGCCAGCAGTGGCGCAATATCGACACCCAGTAATGGAGTCTGCAAGCGGTGGTGCGGCAAAGGTTCCTGAGGACAAATCAGACCGCGCCAGTGCTCTTCATTTGTGAAAAGTTCGCGGATGCGGTTTCTGAGTGCGGGTCCCAGTCTTTCGGCCTGTTTGCCGGGCTGTCCGCGATCAAGCGCTGTGAAAACAATATCCAGACAGGTCGCGGCCTCGTGCGTTACCGGCATCAGCATCGCGGTTCTGAGCGGATGATCCATGCTCAGCTCCGGCAAGCCGCCAATCGCGCCGACAAGACATTCAATGCCCGTCGGGGCATGGTCAGAGTCTACGAACGGAACAAAGGGAAGGTCCGTGCCTGCCTCAGGCAGATGGACGCTCAATTCCCCGCTACCACCCTCGATTTCGAGCTCGTCCAGCGGGACGCGAAAACCGAAAGGCCAGACATTGGGCATGCCTGTTCCGAAAAGCGGCACCATTTGATCGGACTGCGTCTCTGCCGCCACCTTGTCGCCGGACTTGACCTGCACATCAAAATGCCGGAACGGGCGCGCCAAGTCGAGAACCCAGCCTTGCAGAATGCCGTCGGCTGAAACCGTCCACTGACCGGCGTAGTTTGGCACAAGTAAAGAAACGACGGGGGCCGTATCCGTGCTCAATGAATGGGCCACCGCGTTCAGAACTACAGGATCAGAGCTGGGCACGTAGGCATCCAGACCAGAGCGCGGAATATAGCTATTGGGATCTCTGTCCGTTACGAAGGGCAGGTATAGATCCGTTTGTCCGAGACGAAGCCGTGCCGTGCTTTCTTCGCTGACGGCAAGCCGCGCGTTGCTGACGTGATAGGCCTGGTTCTTTGCAGCCGAAAAGGTCAAGGCCTGCGAGGTCTGGCCTACCTCGAGCGTTGCGGGAATATCGCCGGTCAAAGGCAAGGCAGACAGAAAACGGAGGTCGACTATATCATCGTCCTGTCGCAGAAGCTCAACGACCACGCTCTTGAGAAAAAGATCATCGGAGACACCCGCCAATGGGAGACCGGAAAAAGGCTCCACGATAGCAATGCCGGAACCAAGGTTGCTGGCAAAGTCGAACCCGGACAGGTCAAAAGAAAATTGCCCATCATCTTTTACAAGAGCCGATCCATATTCACTCTCTCCGATCAAAAGCACAAGATGGACAGGTTCTGTGTTCGTGAAGGACGTTGTATCGACAACGCCGGATAATTCCCCGTTGCGAAGCAATTCAACCCTTGCAGTCAACTGCGTCATCTCTGCTTTCGGCAGACCGCATCGCGCGCTGAACAAAACATGTTTTGCATGTTCCGGGTCAAGAACCACGTCGATCTCGTGATCCTCGCCATCCCGAACATCAATGGGCAGCATGAGGTGGAAACCGCATTTCAAGCCCACGCGCACATCCGACGGAGCATCTGCAACAGTCCTTGCAACCTCTTCGCCGTCCACCATGACAGCGATAACTTCCGCAGCGCCAATATCCGCACGCTTTGCCCAGCCAAAAACCGAACAAGCCGCCGCATCAAGGGAACATTGGCCAAAGAGGCGTTCGGTTGCATTCAGGATACTGTCGGGAATCAAAACACGTTTTTCAAAAACAACTTCGCCGTCTTCCTCCCGGCTGAGTTCCAGCAAAATTTCCTGACCGTGCCAGTATTCTTCAGGTATGAGCGTTTGCGCGAAGAGTTGGCCGCTTTCTTGCGTTGCCGCAGCAACCGACTGCTTTCGTACCGTCGTGCCGTTGATTTTCACATTTAGATTAACCGTGGTCTCAGCACCCTCCGACACCAGGGCCCAATCTTCTAAAATATCAGGAAGAAACAATGTTTCAGGTTTCATGTTTCAATCTCAATGTTCTGAACAAATCAAGAAGACGCATAGAAGGAAATTTACACAGAGTCCACAAACACGATAATGCTGTTCAGAGCAATCGCATTTGGCCTTATGACTGTGCCAAATGATTGAGCATGAGCGGAGGCATTCGTTACCCCGACCCACGCGCTTAAAATTGATCGAGAATGCGCTCCTGCAGATGTCGCGGCGAACTGGACTCGCCACGTATTCGTACCATTACGCGAGTGCGCATAGTCTACTTTTCGTTCGAAGGCGACCGGGCCTTTCCAGCCCAATGACACGTAGTCAATAATAGTGTGGGTCAGGCCATCAGGCTGCAATACCACATTCACAGTCATACCACTTGCCCTTCCCACGCGTCGACACCGGAAGCCTTGCTGCGATCATGCGCAAGCTCATCGACTTCGCCAAGGCGTTCATCAAATTCGATCGGATCTGGATTGCAAAAGCCGCTTGATCAAGACGCATGGTGACGGTCGATTGGTTGATGTCGCAAGGCCAGGCTGTGGCCAACGTGATGCGCTTGATTTGCGTGATGCAATTCACGTTTACCGGGAGCGCAGGGAGGACGGTGGAGTAGAGATCAACTAAAGCGTTCCGCCTTTGACCTGATGGAGTGGATGCCCCCACTCGACGGCATCGCAATGTGCCATGTTGGATGAAACCAACAGCAAACGCGAGGCATCCATATCAGAGGTTAGCGTTAAGTGGAGCTTTTGTTTGTCGAACCGTCGCTGGCCCATAAGCCAATATGCAACTGCTCCAACCGGGCAGAAATCCCATCGCTCACGAGGGCATCCCGGGTTTGGAGGATACTATGCGGAATTTGTGCGAAGTTTCATCACCAACCCGTGCAGATGGCCAGCACGCTTGGCAAAGTTAACCGCAGCCTTTTTTCATATTTCACTGCAACCCACAGATAACATGGGGTTTTCTGGTGCTGCTGGGGAGGATTGAACTCCCGACCTCACCCTTACCAAGGGTGCGCTCTACCACTGAGCTACAGCAGCGCCGCCGTGGCGGGGTGATTAGACTGGATGACACGCCCGTGCAAGCCTTATCTGGACGCTTTTTGCACGGTGCTGTAGGTAAGCGGGCATGAGTGAGCACCCCCCCAAATCAGGCCCCTCCAAGACCGCACAAGAGCGCGACGCGCGGCTCAAGGCGGCGCTGAAGGCGAATCTTGCCCGGCGCAAGGCACAGGCGCGCGGCAAGGGTGGGGCCGAAGCAACTAAAACAAAGACAAGAACCGAGGACTGAGAGGGCAGATGGATTCGATTATCGTGACGGGCAATGGTCCGCTGAACGGACAAATTCCCATTGCCGGGGCCAAGAACGCGTGTTTGACGCTGATGCCCGCGACATTGCTGAGCGAGGAGCCGCTGACGCTGACCAACGCGCCGCGGCTGAGTGACATCAAGACCATGACAACGCTGTTGCAGTCGCTCGGGGCCGAGGTCACGCAGATGCAGGGCGGGCAGGTTCTGGCGCTGTCGTCCCATGCGCTCGACAATCACGTGGCCGACTATGACATCGTGCGCAAGATGCGCGCCTCCATCCTGGTGCTTGGGCCGATGCTGGCGCGCGATGGACATGCGGTGGTGTCGCTGCCGGGTGGCTGTGCCATCGGCGCGCGCCCCGTCGATCTGCATCTCAAGGCGCTGGAGGCGATGGGCGCGGAGCTGGAATTGCGCGAGGGCTATGTCCATGCAAAGGCACCCGGCGGGCTGAAAGGCGGGATCTTTGAGTTTCCTTTCGTGTCCGTGGGCGCGACGGAAAACGCGCTGATGGCGGCGACGCTGGCCAAGGGCACGACGGTGCTGAAGAACGCCGCGCGCGAGCCAGAGATCGTGGATCTGGCGCAATGCCTGCGCAAGATGGGCGCGCAGATCGAGGGCGAGGGCACGCATGAGATCACCGTGCAGGGGGTTGACCGGCTGCACGGGGCCACGCACCCGGTCGTGCCCGACCGGATCGAGCTGGGCACCTACATGCTGGCCCCGGCGATCTGCGGCGGCGAGGTCGAATGCCTTGGCGGGCGGCTGGCGCTGGTCGGCGCGTTTTGCGAAAAACTGGACGAGGCGGGTATCGAGGTCGAAGAAACCGCGCTTGGCCTCAAGGTGCGGCGGCGCGGCGACCGGGTGCGTGCAGTGAACGTCACGACAGAGCCTTTCCCCGGCTTTCCCACCGATCTGCAAGCGCAGATGATGGCGCTTATGTGTACCGCCGAGGGGACCAGCGTGCTGGAGGAAAGGATCTTCGAGAACCGTTTCATGCATGCCCCGGAACTGATGCGCATGGGTGCGCGTATCGACGTACAGGGCGGCACCGCGACGGTGACCGGGGTGGAGCGCCTGAAAGCCGCGCCGGTGATGGCCACCGATCTGCGGGCAAGCGTCTCGCTTATCCTGGCCGGGCTTGCCGCCGAGGGCGAGACACAGGTCAACCGCGTCTATCACCTTGATCGCGGCTATGAGCGGGTCGAGGAAAAGCTGTCCGCAGTGGGGGCCAGGATCGAAAGGGTGCGCGAAACATGAGCCGTGATGCACGTTTCGAAGAGGGGCGCGAACGTGCCCTGAACCTTGGTGCGCTGGATGCCGAGGATCTGAAGGTGATCTCTTCGCTGGTGCAGGACGCGGTTCTGACAATCACGGACATGCAGTGGCGCACCGGTGCGCGGCGGCTGGCCTTTTTGCTCAACCGCTTTCGCTGGGAGGATGAGGGCCGCACGCGGCACGGGCCGGAACGGGTGCGTTCGGTTTTGGTGATCGACGATGTTCTTGGCGTGGCCAGCACAGGGATCGACCGCAACGAACGCGATGTCGTGCTATCGGTGCTGTCGCTGACCTTTGAGCCCGAGGAGGACGGCGCGGGCCATGTCATCCTGACATTGGCCGGGGATGGCGCGATCCGGGCGCGGGTCGAGGCGCTGGACGTGACGCTTCGCGATGTCACGCGGCCCTATCGCGCACCATCGGGCAAGGCACCCGATCATGGCGGATAAGGCGTTTCGCGTCATGCGCCGACAGGTCGTTTGACCTGAACCGCCACACCCGGTCCGGGCCGTGTGCGCGGACAGGCCCGCTTTGATGGGTGACTTGTGGTAGGATGTGACAGAGTACGAGTAAGGGGTCTCCCCGATGAAATTTTCGTTTTACGTTTTGATACCTGCCGGCATCGCGCTGGCATTTTTCGTTATGCAGTATTTCACAACCACCGAAGGCGGGTCCGGCGCCGGCATGAACCGCCCCGGGTTTACCGGAGAGTAAAATACTCAAAGGATGAGCCCTATGACGAAGCAGAGATTCACCCCCGCCTATCCGGCCGAGCTTCGCGAACGCGGTGTTCGGATGTTTCGAGAGAACCGTGCCGATTATTCCA
>JANSXS010000031.1 GCA_024742835.1 Paracoccaceae bacterium
AACACAGGCAACTACAACACAGGCAACTGGAACACAGGCAACTACAACACAGGCAACTGCAACACAGGCGACCGCAACACAGGCGACTGCAACACAGGCGACTGGAACGCTGCGAACTATCACACTGGTTGTTTCAATACTGTTGATGCAAATAAAGCCTTCTACTTCAACACACTAATCGACAAGGAGGTATGGGACAGCGCCTACAAGCCAGCTTGGTTGTTCGAGCCATCGCCTACAACGTGGGTCACTAAGGATGACATGACAAAGCAAGAAAAGGCGGACAACCCGTCGTATGAGACCACGGACGGATACCTGCGTGTCAACGACATGAAAGAAGAATGGCGCAAGGCTTTCCAGAGTGCATCACCAGAAGATGTCCAAGCTGTGCGTAACCTACCTTCGTTTGACTATGACGTGTTCGAGGAAATTACTGGGTTGAACCTTCGAGAGGCCCCTGAGGCTGAGACCTGTGAGGGCCGTGAGGTCGAGATTGACGGTGTGACGTATGTGCTGAAACTGAAAGGACAAGACGATGAGTGATGCGCCGGAAACGATTAGCCTTTTACCGGACGATGGTTGGTCATGGATGGAGGGACGCAGTGTTTATGAGCCAAACGCAATTGAATACACCCGCACCAACCGTGTGCAAACCGCCACCAGCCTCAGAGAGCAGCGCCTCAACGCCTTCCTAGTGGGAGACCTCAGTGACGCACTCGCAGCCACCCGCATGGCCGCTACCTCAGACCAGCTAGACGAGGACACACGTTACACTGTGGAGCTTGCCCTGAGGCACCTCGAGAGCGCCTTGGATAGGCAAAAGAGCCGTCTACAGGACATCGTAAACTAATTGTGACAGGTAGGTATTATCTGGATGCCTATCTGAGGTAAAAGAGCGGTTGACCTGCTCTAAAGGATATAAATAAACTCGCCAGTACAGATTGAAACTTGATACACACCTGCGAGGAGAAAACCGTGGATAAGCAGAAACGACACCAAACCCGCGAAGACCTAACACAGGCAGCGGAGATCATCGAACAGCGACGTTATGAGTTGTCTCTTTACAATGACCCTTCCGTAAAGGAAGATTTACTGGTATTGAAACTTGTGCTCGACAGGATCGAATACGCAACCGAAACCCTCACCCATCAAACGAACGGGGGTTTCGCCACCCATATGCCCCGCCGAGGAGAGGGACACCATGGCAACATCACCAGAACTTCGTACCGCAATCAGGGTTCTTGAGACTTTCAAGGAGATCGACCCTGATATCACCCTGCCTTCAATCCTCGCGTTCCTCTACTACGCCGAGAGCGATGGCAAAGCTGGCAACCAGTACGAGATGGAACAGCGTCTGGACATGTCCACCGCGACAGCATCCCGCGCCACCGCACACTGGCTCCAGTGGAAGCGCCCTAGGGTTCCCGGTCTGGACATGATCGAGAGCATCCCTGATCCCGAGGATCGCCGCTACCGGATGATCACCCTGAACCGTAAAGGACAGAAGTTCGCCGATAAAATCAAGGAGGCTGTATCCCATGGCACGAAAGCGCGGAAATAGCTGGCAGGCAGGCATCAAGCTGTCTGCATCACACCCTGAGGGGCCGGGGTATCCTCGGCACTCCTTTCCCACAGAGGCCCTCGCGGAGGAGTGGGAGAGGCAGGCCAAGGAAGCTCGATCGGCTGGTCTCCCGATCCCACAGCCAACAGTCATAGGTGCCTCAAAGACCTCGACCCTCTCGCGGTTCTTCAAGGACAACCGGGACCTGATCTGGGGTGACACCCTGCAGCGCAACATCGACGCCAACCAGCGGGCCTGTGAGCTTGCCTTGGGGCCTGACACCCTGATCCACCACATCACCGAGAAGCGGCTGATCGAGATGGTATCCTTCCTGAGTCGTAAGGGTAACAAGCCGGGAACGATCAACACCCGCTTGAGCCACCTCAAGGTCCTCATGAAACACGCCAAGCGCCTCGAGATGGTGGACAGGGAGCTTGAGTTCCCTTGGCAGAAGAAAGGGGACAACTCGAGGATGCGCTTCCTGACCGAGGAGGAGGAGGAGCGGATGCTCAAGCTCATGGATCACTGGGGCATGGACGACATGCTGCGCCTCACGAAAGTCCTGATCGACACCGGTTGCCGCCCCTCGGAACTGATCCGAGGCGAGAGCAAGGGTGAGCCGATCCGCTGGTCGGAGGTCTCGAAGCAGGCCGGGGGCACCGCCCCTGACGTGAACGATCCTGCCACGGGGAAGCCCAAGGCCGTGATAAGCCTGATGCGGACCAAGACCGGCAAGTACCGCGTCTTGCCCCTCACGGATCGCGCCAAGAATGCCTTCCTGTCGAGCAAGCAGGCGGGCCACATCCGACCCTTCGACAACCTCAGGACAGACGATGCGTCAGCCGCTGTGAGGCGGGTTGCAGACCACCTCGGGATGCCCGACGTTGTCCTCTACACCATGCGCCACACATGCGCCTCACGGCTCGTACAGAGGGGCGCGGACCTTCGCCGGGTCATGTCGTGGATGGGTCACACCAACATCAACACCACCATGCGTTACGCTAAGTTAACGCCGGGTGACATCTTCGCACTGGGAGACATGCTATGACCGACAACTCGAAACGCGCAGCCACAGCAATTGGCTACATGGTTGCCCTATCCATCGTCGTTTTCATCTTACCAATATACTGGTTTGGGTTTTTTTGGTTCCCCTCATCTATCCTGCTATTCATGAGCGGGTATCTCGTGTTCTTGGTGATCAAGATATGTCACCTCGTACTCACCGAATACCTCGACGAGAGAGAGAGAAACCAGTGATGGGTCGTATGATACAATCACCAGAGGAACACCTGTCACCCAGTCTGAGGGACTTCTTGGAGACCCTCGGGATCGCCCAGCGCCCTACCAAGGGCAACTTTGACCTCAAGGACAAGGAGCCAGACTTTTGACACAGCACGAGAAACGAGATGCCGAGTTCGATGCGTGGCTCGAGGAGGGGGACGTTCCCCTTCCCTTGGAGCCGGAGGATCAGGAGCTTGCCATCGAGGCCCTGCGCCTAGCGTTCAACGCCGGGTGGGCAGCAAGGAAGAGACAGGAGTACATGCAATGAACAGTAAATACGACGGCTGGGAGTTTCTTTACGAGATACCCGAGGAGATTACTGAGAGAAGCCGACAGTACGAGAAGGATCGAAAGGAAGCGGAAGAAAAAAAATAAGCGTCGAGAAACCACACAACTGATCATCATCGGCGTACTTTGGGTGCCGGTGCTTTTCGCTATAGCGAAGGTTCTCGACTTCCTCGAGAAGATAAACTGGATTGGGTGATACTCCATCCGCCCGAAATCCTCAAAACCATCTGGATACCATCGATACAACCTGTTGATCTCAATCAGGAAGACGTGTTTCCAGATGGACAACACCTTATCTGAAATCAGGAGGCTCGAAATGGCTAACCCATTGATCACACTAGAGCGCGGGACACGCGTGTCCCAGTGTGTCCTTTGTGTGTCCCTGTGACCCCGAGGACCACAAAACTGTACGCGGGCAGTAAGCTGCGAGAGGTTCGAACCCGTTGTAATCTCTCACAGAAACTGTTCGCGGAGAGGCTTGGCATATCGTTGCCTTACTACTGTCAAATGGAAAACAACAACCGCCCCGTCAGCACGACGGTGGTGCTGGCGCTGGCACAGGAATTCGGCTTTGATGTCACCGAATTATCGACCGGCGATGCCGAACGCCTTGTCTCCGACATGCGCGAGGCGCTGGCCGATCCGGTCTTTGCCGATGACACGCCCCCGCTCAGCGACTTGCGGCTTGCCGCTTCCAACGCACCGGCGCTGGCGCGCGCCTTTTTGGAATTGCACCGGGTCTACCGCGAAACCCACGAACGGCTCGCCAGTCTTGACGAGGCGTTGGGCCGCGAGGATGCCACCCGTCAGACCAGCCCCTGGGACGAGGTGCGCGATTTCTTCCACTACTGCGACAACTATATCGATGCGGTCGATCGCGCCGCCGAGCATTTCAGCGCCGGTGCGCAGGATCCCCGACATATCCGCGACCTCGCCGAGGCGCGGCTGGAAACGCTTGGCATCCGCATCGTCGGCAGCGACGGGCCGCGCCTGCGCCATTACGACCGCGAGGCAAAGGTGCTCTACCTCTCCACCCTGATCGAACAAGAGACCCGCAATTTCCAGCTTTTGCTGCAACTCGCACTGCTCACCCAGGACAAGCTGCTGGAGGCCACGCTGGATCTGGCGCGCTTCCAGTCCGGCGCGGCCCGCGACATCGCAAAAATCGGGCTGGCCAATTATTTCGCCGGGGCCGCGATGATGCCCTACACGGGTTTTCTGCGCGCCGCCCAGCATCACCGGCACGATCTGGAAATCCTAGCCACCCGGTTCGGTGCATCCATCGAACAGGTCTGCCACCGGCTCTCCACCCTGCAACGCCCCGGCGCCAAGGGCGTGCCCTTCTTCTTCGTGAGGGTCGATCAGGCGGGCACGATCACCAAGCGGCATTCGGCCACGCGGCTGCAATTCGCCCGTTTCGGCGGCGCTTGCGCGCTCTGGAACGTGCACCGCGCGTTTGAAACCCCCGGCCGTTTCCTGCGCCAGCTGGCCGAAACACCCGACGGGGTGCGCTATATCAGCCTTGCCCGCGACATCTCGAAATCGGGCGGACATTTCGGCGCGCCGGTGCGCCGCTTCGCCATCGCGCTCGGCTGCGAGATCCGCCACGCCGAACGGCTGGTTTATGCCGATGATCTCGATCTGGGCAATGCCCGCGCCTTCGAGCCGATCGGCATCTCCTGCCGGATCTGCGAACGCACCGACTGCCACCAGCGCTCGGTGCCGCCCCTGGAACGCCGGCTTCAGGTCGACCCGGACGCGCGCGGCGTGCTGCCCTACACGGTCGGCTGAGATCCGCGCTTCATCTGGCGAAAAATACCTCGGGGTGAGCGTTGAAATTCTCTTCGAATTTCAACGCGAGGGGCAGCGCCCCTCATCTTTCACTTGCCTGCGCCGCGCAGCCGCTCCTTAAAGCGTTCCTCGAAAAGCTGTGGTTCAGGTTTTTCGCAAAACGCTCTAAAGGCGGAACAGTTCGGGATCACGCCACCAGACGGCGATAGATCTCGTCCTTGAGGCGTGCGCGCGTCTTGCGCATGTCGGCCTCCGTCAAGGTCTCGACCGGCTCGATATTGGCCTCCGCGCGGTGTACGGCGCGATTGATCGTATGATACTCCTCGGCCAGGCGCGCGAAATGCGCGTCAGAGGTTTTCAACTCCGAGATCCGCGCCGCGTGGTCCGGGAATTCCTCGTGCAGTTCATGCGGTGTGTGGGACATTCGGCGTTCCTCCATTGGTGTTGTCCCGTTGACCGTCGCGCCGAAATCCGCGCCCTGCCTTGATGCGGATCAAGCCGCGCTCATCTTTGCGCGGTTTTCCAATCCGAATGGATCCAGGGCGTACTGTTTTCAGGTGGCAACCGTCGGCCGAGCACATGATCGGCGATCTTTTCGCCGACCATGATCGACGGCGCATTGAGATTGCCGTTGGGGATGCGCGGAAAAATCGAGCTGTCGGCCACGCGCAGGCCGTCGGCTCCGAACACGCGGCCTTGCGCATCGACCACGGCGCGGGCGTCGTCGCGCCGCCCCATCCGGCAGGTGCCACAGGGATGATAGGCGCTTTCGGCATGGTCGCGGATGAAGGCGTCCAGCGCGGCATCCGTTTGCGCCGCCGCGCCCGGCTGAATCTCGTGGCCGGAAAAATCGCGGAACGCCGCCTGCCCGAAAATCTCGCGCGTCAGGCGAATGCATTTGCGGAAATCGCGCCAGTCGCTGTCTTCGCTCATGTAATTGAACCGGATCTCGGGCGGTGCTGCCGGATCGGGACTGCGCAGCGTGACCGCCCCGCGCGAGGCCGAGCGCATCGGCCCGACATGCGCCTGATAGCCGTGCCCCTCGGCGGCGGCCTTGCCGTCATAGCGCACCGCGATGGGCAGGAAATGGAACTGGATATCGGGATAATCCACGCCCGCATCCGAGCGGATGAAGCCGCAGGACTCGAACTGGTTCGACGCGCCCAGCCCGCGCCGCCCCAGAAGCCAGCGCATCCCGACCCACGCCTTGCCCGGCAGGTTCCAGTAGCGGTAAAGGCTGATCGGCTGGCTGGCGGCCATCTGGATGTAAAGCTCCAGGTGATCTTGCAGGTTCGCACCCACGCCGGGGCGATCAGCCAGCACCTCGATGCCATGCTGCGCCAGATGCGCGGCAGGGCCAATACCCGACAGCATCAGCAGTTTCGGCGTATTGAAGGCCGAGGCGGACAGGATCACCTCGGCACGCGCGCGGATGATCTCTCGCCCGCCCTTGCGGGCCGTCTCGATCCCTATGGCGCGCCCGTCCTCGATGACGACACGGGTTACGAGGCCCCGCACCAGCGTACAATTCTCGCGCCGGAGCGCCGGTTTCAGATAGGCGTTGGCCGCCGACCATCGCTGTCCCTTGTGGACCGTCATCTCGAACGGGGCAAAGCCCTCTTGCTGGTGGCCATTGTAATCGGCGGTGACCGGGTAGCCCGCCTGCCGCCCTGCCTCGATGAAAGCGCGGGTGAGCGGGTTCCACATCGTGCCGCGCGTCACATGCAGCGGCCCGTCCTGCCCGCGCCAGGCCGGATCGCCGCCATGCCCGGCGTCGTCCCAGCATTCCTGCCGTTTGAAGTAGGGCAGCACATCGGCATAGCCCCAGCCATCCGCCCCCTGATCGCGCCAGTGGTCATAGTCGCGCGCATGGCCGCGCACATAGACCATCCCGTTGATCGAGGATGAGCCGCCGACCACCTTGCCGCGCGGCGCGGCCAGGCGGCGATTGTTAAGATGCGGTTCGGGTTCGGTGCTGTAGCCCCAGTCATAGATCTGCATGTTCATCGGATAGCTCAGCGCGCCGGGCATCTGGATGAACGGCCCGGCATCCGAGCCGCCATGTTCCACCACGATAACCGAATGACCGGCCTCGGACAGCCGGTAAGCCATGGCGCAGCCCGCGCTTCCAGCGCCGACGATGACGTAATCCGCTTCCATCAGCGACCTCCGCAGGGTGGTTGGGTGGGATGGGGGCCCAGCCCCCAAACGCTTGTATAGTTGGGGGCCAGCCCCCAAACCCCCGGGATATTTGTGGCAAGATGAATGGGCATCAGGCGCCCTCTGCCCGGAGCGCGTCATAGGGGACCATGACGTGTTCGCGATAGGCGGGGCGGGTGGTGAGGCGTTGGTAACAGGCCTCGACCGCCGGATTTGGGGCGCGGGGGATGTCCATGCTGTACCAGCGGTAAAGCAGGTGCCCGATGACGATATCGGCGAGGGTAAGGATGTCGCCGCAGACGTAACGCTGTTGGCGCAGTTGATCCGCGAGGAGGTCGAGATTGGACTCGAAGCGTGTGATGGCTTCATCGAGTGCCGCCTGATCGCGCTCGGCGGCGGGGGTTCGGACACGGCGCCAGAAGATCGGATGCGTGAATCCGGCCGTGAGGGTGGTCTTGCCCCATTCGGCCCACATGTCTATGCGCGCCCGCGCCACCGGATCGGCGGGCCAGAAACCGCCCCCGTTGCCATAGCGGGTGGCAAGATAGCGAAGGATCGCGCAGCTTTCCCAGATCACCAGATCACCATCGCGCAGCACCGGCACCTTGGCGTGCGGGGTCATCGCGGCGAACTCGGGCGTGTCAAGCCCGCCATGGGCATGGCCGTAATCCAGCCGGTCATGCGGCAGGCCCAGTTCCGCGATCGTCCACATCACGAGCTGCACATTGGACGAGGTGGCGCGGCCATAGACTGTCAGCATCTATTCCCCCCTTGGAAAACGCTGGTTTTCCTCGACCACGTTGAGATCCATGTGATTACGCATGTACCGCTCGGACGCCTGTTGCAGGGGCTGGTAATCCCAGGGGTAATAGCCGCCTTGCCGCAGCGCCTGATACACGACCGCGCGGCGGGCCTGGCTTTCGCGGACCTGTGCGTCGAACGCCTTCAGATCCCAGCGGGCGGCGGCTTCGGCACGGAAGCGTTCGAGCGTATCGTGATGCGCGGGGTCCTGTGCCAGATCGGTGAGCTCGTGCGGATCGGCCTTCAGATCGAAGAGCTGTTCGGCGTCCAGCGCGCAATTGGTGTATTTCCACCGCGCGTGCCGCAGGCAGACCAGCGGCGAATAGGACGCCTCGGCGGCGTATTCCATCGCCACAGGGCTTTTGCGGCGCGCGTCCTGCCCCAGCGGCACAAGGCTTTCACCCGCGACCCAAGGCATGACCTCTGTCATGTCAGCCCCTGCAATTTCGCAAAGCGTGGGGCAGATATCAATGTTGGATACGGGATCTTTGACAAGGCCCGGCGCCATGCCCGGTGCCGAGATCATCAAGGGCACCCGCGCGGACCCCTCGTAAAACGACATCTTGAACCACAGACCGCGCTCACCCAGCATGTCGCCGTGATCGGAGACAAAAAGGATCACCGCCTCTTGCCGCGTCGCCTCCAGCGTGTCCAGAAGCGTGCCAATCTTCTCGTCCAGGTAAGAAATATTAGCGAAATAGGCGCGGCGCGACCGGCGGATATCTTGGTCCGAAATGTCGAAACTGCGCCAATCGTTGGCGTCAAAAATACGCCTGGAATGTGCATCATGCGCCTCGTAGTCCATTGCCGGCACCTCGGGCAACAGATGCTCGCAGTCTTCATAGAGATCCCAGAACCGCTGCCGCGCCACATAGGGGTCATGCGGATGCGTGAAGCTGACCGTCAGGCACCAGGGCCGCGCATCATGCCCGCGCGCGAGGTCATACAGCTTTCGCGTGGCGTGATAGGCGACCTCGTCGTCATATTCCATCTGGTTGGAAATCTCGGCCACGCCCGCGCCGGTGACAGAGCCAAGGTTGTGATACCACCAGTCGATCCGCTCTCCGGGTTTGCGGTAATCGGGCGTCCAGCCAAAATCGGCGGGGTAGATATCGGTGGTCAGCCGTTCCTCGAACCCGTGAAGCTGATCGGGGCCGACGAAATGCATCTTGCCCGACAGGGCCGTCTGATAGCCCACGCGGCGCAGGTGATGTGCATAGGTCGGGATATCGGCGGCGAATTCGGCGGCGTTGTCATAAACGCGGGAGCGCGACGGCAAAAGCCCGGACATGAAGCTGGCCCGCCCCGGCGCGCAAAGCGGTGAGGCGGTATAGGCATTGGCAAAGCGGGTGGAGCGCGCGGCGAGCCGTTTCAGGTTGGGCGCGTGAAGCCACTCCGCCGGGCCATCGGGAAACAGCGTGCCATTGAGCTGATCGACCATCAGGATAAGAATATTGGGCTGCGTCATGTCTTGGCTGTGTCCCTTGTCTTGGCCCCCGCGAGGGCCGTATCGAGATACTGCAAAAGCACCTCGATCGCGGCATCCGGCGCGATACCGCCCCGCCCGAGCGCCTGACGCAGATAAAGCCCGTCGATCATCGCAGCCAGCCCGCGTGTCAGCGTTTGCGCCTGATCCGGCGCGACCTGCCGCAGTGCATGGCGCAGGTTGGAGCGGAGGCGCTTCTGGTAGATATGCAGCAGGCGTGACGCGGCTTGCGATGTCTGGGCCTGAACATAGAAATTCAGCCAGGCCGAAACGATCTCGGGGCGGAACTGACGCGGCGCGAAGCTGGCGCGCAGAATGGCCTCGATTCGCTGCCGCGGTGTGCTGGCCATGATCAGCGCGCCGCGCACTTCTGCCCCGTAAAGCGTCAGGATATGGCGCATCGCGGCGGCGAATATCGCCTCTTTCGATCCGAAATAATGATGTGCCAGCGCGCTCGACATGCCCGCGCGACGCGCGATCTGGCTGACAGTGACATCCAGCGCGCCCCGCTCCCCGATCTCATGGATCGTGGCCTCGACCAAGGCCGAGCGGCGGATTGGCTCCATTCCGAGCTTTGGCATGGGACATCCCTTTTTCACGGACCTCCCCACCGGCTAACAGCTTTTTAATTGATCGGTCAATCAATATAAAAGGGCGCGTCAGGTCCTTGGGGGAGTTTTTCGTTGCAGCCGAGGCAAGCGTCGGCTTACGTTACCCATGCAGCTTTCTGTCTCCGGTCCCGGCAGAGCACTTTTGTCACGGGACCGTCAAGCACGCATGGTTTAACCATGAGACGGAAATACGGATCAACAGGATGTACGCGATACAGCCTTGCAAAAGGCCCGTGTCGCGGCGGAAACGACAGATCACAACAGGGAGACTTAGACATGTCGATCATCAAGGGCGGGCTTCTGGACCGTCGCGGATTTCTGAAAACCACAGCAGCCGGCGCATTCGCCGCCACCCTGCCGATGGGCAGCGCGATGGCCGCGCCACGGCGCGGCGGGCATCTGCGCGTTGCCAAGGGCCATGGTCAGACGACGGACGCGCTCGATCCGAGTGTGTGGGATAACGGCTACATGCTGGCACTTGGTTTCGGCATTCACGGCTATCTTACACAGGTCGCCCCCGATGGCAGTCTCGTGCCGGAGCTTGCCGAAAGCTGGGAAGCCTCGGACGACGCCTCTGTCTGGCGCATGAAGATCCGGCAGGGCGTGACGTTCCACTCCGGCAAGCCGCTGACGGTGGAAGACGTGGTCGCCTCGATCAACCATCACCGTGGCGAGGATTCGACCTCTGCCGCCGGTCCCATCGTAGCCCCGATCCAGGAGATCACGACCGAAGGCGGCGACACCGTGATCTTCACGCTGGAAGGCGGCAATGCCGACTTTCCGTTCATCTTGTCGGATTACCACCTGCCGATCTGCAAGGCCGAGGGCGACAGCATCGACTGGAAATCGGGCGATGGCTGCGGCAGCTACGTGCTCAAAAGCTTCAAGCCCGGCGTCTCGTCCAGCTTCGAGCGCAACCCGAACCATTGGCGCGATGACGTGGCATGGGTCGATAGCTGCGAGATGCTGTCGGTCGTCGATCAGAACGCCCGCACCACGGCGCTTGTCTCGGGCGATGTTCACGCGATCGACCGGGTCGATCTCAAGGCCGCATCGCTGCTGGACCAGCGTCCGGGCATCACGGTAGAGGCGCTTTCGGGCACGCAGCACTACACCTTCGCGATGTCCGCCAATCAGGACCCTTACACGGATAACAACATCCGTCAGGCCCTCAAATACGCCATCAACCGCGAGGAGCTGGTCGAGAAAATCCTGTTTGGCTACGGCTCTGTCGGCAATGACCATCCCATCGGTCAGAGCCAGCGTTTTTACAACACCGAGCTGGAGCAAAAGACCTATGACCCGGACAAGGCCCGGTATTTCCTAAAGCAGGCCGGCCTTGACAGCCTGACTGTCAGCCTTTCGGCATCGGATGCGGCGTTCAGCGGCGCGGTGGATGCGGCAACGCTGTTCCAGAACTCCGCCAAGGAATCCGGCATCGACCTTCAGGTCGTGCGCGAGCCGAAAGACGGCTACTGGTCCGATGTGTGGATGAAAAAGCCCTTTTCCGCCGTCTACTGGGGCGGCCGACCTGTCGAGGACCAGATGTTCTCGACCGCGTATCAGTGCGGCGCGGCCTGGAATGACAGCTTCTGGTGCAACGAGCGTTTCGACGAGTTGCTGGTCAAGGCCCGCGCCGAGCTGGACGAGGACAAGCGCCGCGACATGTACTGGGAAATGCAGGCGCTTGTGTCCAACGAAGGCGGCGTCGTCATCCCGATGTTCGCCAATTACGTGCAGGCCAAAAGCGACAAGGTCCAGCATGGCGAGATGGGCGCGAACTGGGAGATGGACGGCGAACGCTGGATGGAGCGTTGGTGGCTGGCCGAATAAGCCACGGCCACTGGTCAAAGCGTTTCGCGAAAATCTGCCCCCGGCCATCGCGCCGGGGGTTTTTTTGTTGAACAGCCCCTGCCCGCTCAGACCTTGGTTTCGGTCAAATCCGGCGTCCTAAAGCGTTTCACGAAGCGCAGTGCTCCGCTTAATCGTTGCACGCGCGCCGCTTTAGCACCGACTCGCGCCAAGTGATAAAGGTCACCGCCGCCACGATCACCAGACCGCCCAGGATGACGAAGGGGTCGAACGGCTCTCCGAAGAACGCCATGCCCACCAGCACCGCCCAGACCAGTTGCAGAAACGTGACGGGCTGCGTTACCGTCAGGGGCGCGGCGCGAAAGGCCAGTGTCATCGTGAAATGCCCGCCCGTGGCAAAAGCCGCCACGAAGGCCAGCATCAACAACTCGTAAGGCGTGGGCGTGACCCAGACAGACAGCGCCACGGGCGCCAGTGCGATTGTCACCGTGATCGACAGCATCGCCACCACCAGCCCGGCACTGCACCGGTCCGCCAGTATCTTTGCCAGCAGGTAAGAGCCGCCAAAGGCAATCGCGGTAAAGATCATCGCCAGATGCCCCGCCCCCACCACGCGGACCCCCGGCCGCAGGATGATCAGCGCGCCCAAAAGCGCCACCAGCACGGCCATCACCCGCCGCGTGGCCAGCTTTTCGCCGAAAAACAGCGCCGCCCCAAGCGTGACATAGATCGGGTTGAGATAGTTCATCGCCACCACATCCGCGATCGGAATCCGCGCCATGGCGAAAAACCAAAGCCCCACACCCATCGCATGGCACGCCCCGCGCAAAACGAACAGGCCCCATGTCTCGCGCGGCAGGCGAAGCCGCGCCAGCGTGCCCAGCATCGGCAGCAGGAACGCCAGCCCAAGCACATAGCGCAGGAACGCCGCCTCGACGGCGGGAATACGGGTGCCGGTCAGCTTGACGAAGGCGGTGACGCCCACAAAAAGGATCCCCGTCAGGATCATCCAGAAAATGCCCCAGCCGGGCCGCGCGTTCAGGGTGCTTTGCATGAAGGTCCCCTAAAGCATTTCGCGACCGACCTGAAAGCGTTTCGCCTTATGACCCGGACCCGCCCGGCGCGAGGTGGATCTCGATCTTGTCCGGCGTCATGCCACAGGGGCCAACCGGTCATGTATCAGGGCTGGCATGTGCGCGCAGTTCGGCGCGGGCGACCTGTCGGCGGTGTACCGCGTCCGGTCCGTCGGCAAGGCGCAGGGTGCGCAGATGGGTCCACATCGCGGCCAGCGGCGTGTCCTGGCTGATGCCCTGCGCGCCGAACATCTGCACCGCCTCGTCCACCACCTTGAGCGCGACACGCGGGGCGACGACCTTGATCTGATGAATCCACGGCGCAGCGGCGCGCGCATCGCCCCGATCCATCATCCATGCCGCCTTGAGGCATAGCAGCCGGGCCTGCTCGATCTCCATCCGGCAGTCGGCGATGATGTCGTAATTCGCGCCCAGCTCTGCCAGCGGCTTGCCAAAGGCGTCGCGCGCCAGCGCGCGGCGGCACATCAGATGCAGCGCCGCCTCGGCCTGACCGATGGCGCGCATACAGTGATGAATGCGCCCCGGCCCAAGCCGCCCCTGCGCGATCTCGAACCCGCGCCCCTCACCCAGAAGCAGGTTTTCGGCGGGCACGCGCACATCCGAAAAGCGGATATGCATATGGCCATGCGGCGCATCGTCCGCGCCGTACACCTGCATCGGGCGCAGTTTCTGGATACCGGGGCTGTCGGCGGGCACCACGATCATCGAATGGCGCTGATGTTTCGGGGCTTCGTCACCCCCTGTGCGCACCATGACGATATGGACAGCGCAGCGCGGATCGCCCGCGCCGGTGGCCCACCATTTTTCCCCGTTGAGCACGTAGTCGTCGCCAACGCGCACGCAGGACATCGCGATATTGGTGGCGTCCGAACTGGCCACCTCGGGTTCGGTCATCAGATAGGCCGAGCGGATCTCGCCTGCCATCAGCGGCACCAGCCAGCGCGCCTTCATCGCATCGGTGCCGTATTTGACAAAGACCTCCATGTTGCCGGTATCGGGGGCGTTGCAGTTGAACACCTCCGCGCCCAGCGGGGTCCGGCCCATTTCCTCGGCGAAATAGGCATATTCAACGGTGGAAAGCCCCGCGCCGCCCTCGGCATCGGTCAGCCACAGGTTCCACAGCCCGCGCGCGCGCGCCTCGGCCTTGAGCCCTTCGAGGATCTCTGCCTGCCGCTGTGTATAGGCCCAGCGATCACCCTTTTCGATCTCGGCGTGAAACTCTGCCTCGCGCGGCATGATCTCGGCGCGGACCATCTCGCGGACACGGCCCAGCAAGGCCGCCTTGTCCCGACGCATACCAAAATCCATTGCGGTTCCTTTCACCAAACGCGGGCACCGTTCCCGAAGATCGGGCGCAGGGCGCATCGCGGCATGTACCAAGAGGTGCCACAGCGCGGCGCGACCCGCAACGCCCACCCAGGTCGCAACACATGCAGCGCGCCACGGTTTTGCCCTCAAAACACATGCAATCGCCTTAAAGCAGCCACAAAGCGACAGTAAGCAGACAATGTGTGTGAAGCGGCCGCCCGTGTGGATTGCGAGTATGGTATTTGGGCGGCCGCGCCTTACGCAGCGGCATGGCGCGCGGCCAGCAAGGTCTGGCGCGCAACGGTCTGTGCCAAATCAATCGTGATGATCTGGCCGTCGCGCACGATCTGTCTGCCCTCGACCAGCAGATCGCGCACCCGCATCGGCCCCGCCAGCAACAGCGCCGCGCGATCCCAGCTGCCCGCCGCCTCTATGCCGGTCATGTCCCAGATCGCGATATCCGCGCGTTTGCCCGGCGCAAGCCGCCCGCAATCCGGACGGCCCAGAATATCCGCGCCACCGCGCGTGGCGATCTCCAGCGCGCTGCGGGCCGACATGGCCCCTGCCCCGCGCGCCACGCGCTGCAACAGCATGGCCTGTCGCGCCTCGGCCAGCAGGTTGCCACTGTCATTGCTGGCCGACCCATCGACCCCAAGCCCCACCGGCACCCCCGCCGCACGCATATCCACCAGCGGCGCGATGCCCGATCCAAGCCGACAATTGGAGCAGGGACAATGCGCGACCCCGGTGCGCGTGGCGGCAAAGAGGTCGATCTCGGCCGGGTCAAGCTTGACGCAATGGGCGTGCCACACATCCGCGCCGGTCCAGCCCAGATCCTCGGCATATTGACCGGGACGACAGCCGAACATCTCAAGCGAATAGGCGATATCCTCGTCATTCTCGGCCAGGTGCGTGTGCAGGCGCACGCCCTTGTCGCGCGCAAGGCTGGCCGCCTCGCGCATCAGATCGCGGCTGACGGTAAAGGGCGAACAGGGCGCAATGCCCACCCGGCACATCGCCCCCTCGCGCGCGTCGTGAAAGGCGTCGATCACGCGGATGCAATCGGTCAGGATCGCGTCCTCGTCCTCGACCAGGCTATCTGGCGGCAGGCCACCCTTGCTTTGGCCGATGCTCATGGCGCCGCGCGTGGGGTGAAAGCGCATACCGATTTCGGCGGCGGCGGCGATGCTGTCATCCAGCCGCGCGCCATTGGGGTAAAGATACAGGTGATCGGAACTGAGCGAGCAGCCCGACAGCGCCAGTTCGGCCAGCCCTGTCAGGGTCGAGACGTGAATCTCTTCCGGGCCGAAACCGGCCCAGATCGGATAAAGCCGTTGCAGCCAACCGAAAAGCGCCGCGTCTTGCGCGCCCGGCACCGCGCGGGTCAGGGTCTGGAACAGGTGATGATGAGTGTTCACCAGTCCCGGCGTGACAAGGCATCCGCGCGCGTCGATCACCTCGCCCTCGCTCGACAGGCCCGGCCCTATCGCGGCGATCACCCCATCGCGCACAAGGATGTCGGCGCGCACCAATTCGCGGCGGTCGTCATCCATCGTCAGGATTGTGTCGGCGTTGCAGATCAGGGTTTCGGGCATCATCAGGCCTGTAGATACGGGGCCAGCAGCGCCAGCGCCGCCGAATGCTGTTCGCGGCCCGCCGCGGCCACGGCGCGCCCGCCGTCATGCACCGGCCCGCCCGACCAGTCGGTAACGATACCGCCCGCCGCCTCGATCACCGCGATGGGGGCCTGGATATCATAGGCGTTCAGACCGGCCTCGATCACCAGATCCACCTGCCCCAAGGCCACCAGCGCATAGGCGTAGCAATCCATGCCGTAGCGGGTCAGCCGGGCTTGCGCGGACACGGCGCGAAACGCGGCCCCTTCGTTTGGCGTGCCCAGTTCGGGAAAGGTGGTGAACAGTATCGCCTGTGACAGCGGGCGGTCGCCCCGCGTGGCAAGCGCGCGGGTACCCTGTGGCCCGGTCATGGCCGCACGGCCAAAGCCACCCTCGAACCGCTCGCCGATATAGGGCTGGTCGATCAGGCCATATATCGGGCCCTCGGGCCCGGATACAGCGATCAGCACGCCCCAGGTCGGGGTGCCTGACAGGAACGCGCGGGTGCCGTCGATCGGGTCGAGCACCCAGGTCAACCCCGAGATGCCAGGCGTGGCACCGTATTCCTCGCCCAGGATCGCGTCATGGGGGCGCCTTTGCGCAAGGATGTCCCGCATCGCCCGTTCCGCCGCGCGATCCGCTTCTGTGACCGGATCGAACCCGGCACTGTCCTTGTTGTCAACGCCAAGCGCAAGCCCGCGGAAAAAGGGCAAAATGGCCTGACGCGCCGCGTCGGCCATTTCATGTGCAGTTTTGACAATGTCGTCGGGGTCCAAGCCGGTCATCCTTCATGCCGCAATCATGCCGCATGGCTAGACCGTATCGGGCGTCGCCTCAAGCCACGTCCGACAAGACCCGCGCCAGATCGAACAGACGGCGGCGCTGGTTCTCGGGGATGGCATAGTAAGAGCGCACAAGGTCGAGTGCTTCCTTGTCGCCAAGCAGGTCGCTCGGGATCGCGTCGCCGGTCGGGCGCTCTTTCACGCTGTCCTCGTCCTCTATCCCCTCGAAGAAGAAGCTGACGGGCACATCCAGCGCATCCGAGATATCCCATAGCCGCGAGGCGCTGACGCGGTTCGCGCCCGTCTCGTATTTCTGGATCTGCTGGAATTTGATCCCAACTTTCTCGGCAAGCTGTTGCTGGGTCATTCCAACAAGCCAGCGGCGATGACGGATGCGTTTCCCGACATGCACGTCTACAGGATGCGGCATGATATTTCCTCTGTTCTGGTACTCTTGCTACGCGCGGCGAACGGCAACTCCAACCACACACTCCGGCTTGCAGACCAGAACACCACGGGTACCGACGACACTACAAAACTTTACCACTTCGCCGGTCAAAAACAACCATTAAGGATCCCCACATAGGGGACCAGTCCTAAATACCTGCAATCTTAACGAGCATCATAGCCTTTCGCATAGGTAACACACAACCCCAACCCGCGATTTGACTTCGCCCAGAAAACTCCTCTATCCGACCGGCGACAGCTAACGACCTGTCAGCACAGGCACACTCGCAGGAAGGCATGACATGCGCGCATTCAGGATCGCCGCGTCCGGGGACGCGCCACGGATCATGGAGATCCCCACCCCACAGGCCGAAGCGGGCGAACTTCAGGTAAAGATCGGGGCCTGTGGCCTCAACTTCGCGGATCTTCTCATGGTGAAGGGTGCGTATCAGGACACGCCTGACGCGCCATTTACCCTTGGCATGGAGGTTGCGGGCACGGTGGCCAGCCTTGGCGCGGACACGTACGGGCCAGAGCCGGGCACGCGCGTGGCGGTTTTCGGCGGCCATGGCGGGTTGGCCGATTACGGCTGTTTCCCGGCCGACCGCGCCGTGGCGATCCCCGATTCGATGAGCTTTACCGACGCGGCCGCGTTTCAGGTCGCCTATGGCACCAGCCATCTGGCGCTTGATTACAAGGCGCGCCTGCAACCCGGTGAAACGCTGCTGGTCCTTGGGGCGGCAGGCGGCGTCGGGCTTACGGCGGTGGAAATCGGCAAGCTGATGGGCGCGCGGGTGATCGCCTGCGCGCGCGGGCAGGACAAGCTTGACGTGGCGCGCCGGGCCGGGGCGGATCACCTGATCGACGCACAAACCGACGATATCCGCGAGGCCTGTCGCGCACTCGGCGGCGTCGATGTGGTCTATGACCCTGTCGGCGGCGATCAGTTCAACGCCGCATTCCGCGCCTGCAAGCCCGAGGCGCGCATCCTGACCATCGGCTTCGCCAGCGGCGACGTGCCGCAAATCAAGGCAAATCACCTTCTGGTCAAGAACATCTCGGTGATCGGGCTGTACTGGGGCGGCTATCTGGCGTTTCGGCCCCAGGTCGTGACCGACAGCCTTGCGACGCTGTTCGGCTGGTACGAAGCCGGTCGCCTGCACCCCCATCTCAGCCACATCCTGCCGCTGGAACAGGCCGCCGACGGGCTGGAACTCTTGCGCAGCCGGGCCTCGACCGGCAAGGTGGTGATCACGACCGGATCATGACGCCGCGCGCGGCGTGACCGGCGGGGCAGAGCGGTAGCCCTGCCGCAACATGTCGGCCAGCTTCGCGGTGATCTCGTCACGCTCGGTCAGCCCGTAAAGATTGACCTTCTGGATGCTCAGCTCCGGCAGGGTGCCGCCTGTCTGGATCGCCTCCAGATGCGGCGGGATCGAGCTTTCGAGCAGCGCGCCGATAGCCAGATCGGCGCTGATCAGCGCCTCGACAGACCGGTCCTCTTCAGTCTCGACGATCATCTCCCAGTCGATCCCGGCCGTATCCAGCCGGCGCAGCACTTGCGGGCGAAAAATGCACTGCGAACAAAACGCCAGCCGCAGCGGCCGTTTTTTCCACACCTGTCCGCCAAGCGCCCCCACCCATCGCAGCGGAATTTCCGCCAGCGTCTCGCCCCCCGGCCCGGCCTGCGTTTCGGTGGTCAGGATCACATGGCTTTCGCCCCGGTCCAGCGACTCGTGCAACCGGATCGTCGAAGAGGATTTCAGCACGACATTCACACGCGGAAACACCGAATTGAAAGTTTTCAGCACGCGCGGCACCACCGGGTAGACAATGTCATGGGGCACGCCCAGAACGATTTCGCCCTCATAGACCTGATCGGTCAGCCGTCCCACCGCCTCGTCGTTCAGATCGACGATCCGCCGCGCATAGCCCAAAAGCTGCTCACCCGACGCGGTCAGCGCCACGCGCCGTCCCGTGCGATCCAGAAGCGCCACGTCAAGCACGTCTTCCAGCCGCTTGATCTGCATCGACACCGCCGATTGCGTGAGGTTGAGCACCTGCGACGCCCGCGTGACGCCCCCTTGTTCAGCTACGGCCAGGAAAGAGCGCAGCGTCGTCATGTCCAGATTACGCATTCATCAAAATCCCTGATATACAATCGGTCAAACATTCATTTTTCAAATCATACGCCAGATGCCAAATACATCAACAGAAAACATGACACACGTAGTTTGCATCACGAAAACGAAAGGATGCACAGATGACCTATTTCACGGATCGCCTTGCCGCCCTGCCCGTGGCCCGGAAGCGCCATTCACTTGCCGATATGCTGGATCTGGCCCGCCAGCGCCGGGCGCTGGCCCGTCTGGACGACGCCCGATTGCACGATCTGGGCCTGACACGACAGGACGCCCTGCGCGAAGCGCGCCGCCCTTTGTGGCATCGTCCCGATCATTGGTAAAAAACTGACTGTTTCCGGTCGTTTTGCGCATCAAGACGCTTGAAATGCAGACCCGCCTTACCGATATTCAACACAAACCCCCAATACTGGGGTTCATCGTGACATCAACTCGGAGGCTTTAATGGCTGAATTCGACACAATCCGGACGGCAAGTGGTGCGCGCGCCGCCGAGATTGACGAAGGGCTGCGCGCTCACATGAACAAGGTCTACGGCACAATGTCCGTAGGTATGCTGCTGACATTCCTCGCGGCCTGGGCCGTAGGCAACAACGCGGCGATGATGAACGTGCTCTTCACCGGGTTCACGCGCTATATCGTGATGTTCGCGCCGCTGATTATGGTCTTTGCCTTCGGCGCGATGATCAACCGGCTGTCGGCAGCGGGCGCGCAACTTTTCTTCTACGCCTTCTCGGCGCTGATGGGCGTGTCGATCTCGTATATCTTCGTGGTCTTCACGGATTTCTCGATCGCACAGGTTTTCCTGATCACCGCCGTGGCCTTTGCGGGTCTGTCGATCTGGGGCTACACCACCAAGAAAGACATTTCGGGCTGGGGCAGTTTCCTGATCATGGGTCTGATCGGCTTGATCGTGGCCTCCATCGTGAACATCTTCCTCGCCTCGTCGGCGATCATGTTCGCGATCTCGGTGATCGGCGTGCTGATATTTGCGGGCCTGACCGCCTATGACACGCAGGACATCAAGAATGAGTATCTTGCCCACGCCCAGCATGGCGATAGCGAGTGGCTTGGCAAGTCGGCAATCATGGGCGCGCTGCGTCTGTATCTGGACTTTATCAACATGTTCATGCTGCTGCTGAACCTGTTGGGCCAGCGCGAATAACGCGCCGCTTTTGAGTCAAAAGAACAAAGGCCGGTCCATGCGACCGGCCTTTTTTGTGTCCAGCGGCATGATGCAGCGTCTCACGCCGGAGGCGCTTGTCAGGATCAAAAGAAAAAGCCGCGTCACGGCGTGACGCGGCTTTGAATCAGACAAAGGGCAAGACGCTTACTTGATCTTGCCTTCCTTGTACTCGACATGTTTACGAACGACGGGGTCATATTTGCGCACCGACATCTTTTCAGTCATCGTGCGTGCATTTTTCTTGGTGACATAGAAATGCCCCGTGCCAGCGGTCGAGTTCAGGCGGATCTTGATTGTGGTCGGCTTCGCCATGGGTCTCTCTCCTGCGGCGGGGACAGGCCAAATCTGGCGACCCCGCGAAATGCGTCATGAAGCCTGCCTTTTAAAGACGGCACCTCGCGTGTCAACCGGATTCTGCCGCCGTTCAGGGCGAAACCGCCACGCCAGCCAAAGGCAAAGGCGAGTCCCGATCAGGCATTGTCCCGCCTTCCGCCAAGCGCATCAATTCGACGAAAGCCGCGTTGGCTGTCGGTAAAAATGATGCACACCGATCGTGGCCGTGCGGGGAAAGACGCGGGCCCAACGGGGGTTTACCGCCTTGGTGTGATAATGCGTAGCGCCGTCGGTAAGCTGTCGCGGTGCCTCTGTCATCATCAGGGCGGCGATCTTGCCCATGCGCTTGTAGGCGTCTGGCTCGGCGATCACTTCTTGATGGCCGTCGCAAGTATAGGTGAACTGGCACTGATACTTGCGCCCGGTGCCCTGATTGACGACACCGCATACCGTGTCGGGAAAATCGGCGCTGTCCACACGGTTGAGGATCACCTCCGCCACCGCGAACTGCCCCCGCACGCTTTCGCCACGCGCCTCGAAATACAGCGCCTCTGCAAGGCAGCTCCATTCTGCGCCGCCGGGCTTGACGTTCTGCTGCGCCAGCCAATCGCGCGAATAATCCACTTCCACACCGGGCAGGTCAAAATAGCGGGCCACCGCATCCGCCGGCAGGCTGGAAAGGATCCGACGCTCCTGATCGTACAATGTGCTTATGTCAGGCTCTGCAACGGCCATCGTTCCGATGGACGCCAAAGCAAGTGCTGCGAGTTTTTTCATGGTCTCGCCTCCTATATGAGTGCGGTAAAGAACCGCTTAACTTGGGCTTGGACATACAGAGAGCCCCCAAGGCAGTCCAGCCGACAGTATGCGGCGTGTCCGCACAGCGGCAAAGCTCTGCCGACCAAGCCAAGACCGGCGCATATATGGATGAACGGAGGGGTGTCGTTACCCGATCTTGTCCCTGACAGCAAGCTGCGCCGCCGCAAGCCGCGCCACCGGCACCCGGAATGGCGAGCAGGACACGTAATCGAACCCCGCCGCGCGGCAAAAGGCAATCGATTCGGGGTTGCCACCATGCTCGCCACAAATCGACAGGGTCAGGCCCGGATTGCCTTCGCGGCCGCGCTGCGCACCGATCTGCAAAAGCTCGCCCACGCCGTCCTTGTCCAGCGTGTGGAACGGATCCTCGGGGTAGACCCCCTGCTGCACATAGGTCGACATGAAGCGCCCCGCGTCATCGCGGCTCAGCCCGTAGGTCATCTGCGTCAGGTCGTTGGTGCCAAAGCTCAGGAACGACACATGCGGCGCAATTTCCTCGGCGCGCAGGCAGGCGCGCGGGGTTTCCACCATCACACCCAGCCGGTAGGTGAAATCGCGCCCCGTCTCGGTGCGCACGGCAGCGGCCACCGCATCAACGCGGATCTTGACCAGCTCGACCTCGCGCATGGCCGACACCAGCGGGATCATGATCTCGGGCACCACCGGATCGCCCTCGCGGCTGCCCTCGACCGTGGCCTCGAAAATGGCGCGCGCCTGCATTTCGTAGATCTCGGGCATCACCACACCCAGCCGCACGCCGCGCATCCCAAGCATCGGGTTGTATTCGTCCAGCGCCTCGATCCGCACGGTCACATCCGCCAGCGGCAGGCCCATCGCCTCGGCCAGTTCGCGGATACCTTCCCGGTCCGAGGGCAGATATTCATGCAAGGGAGGATCAAAAAGCCGAATACAGACGGGCATCCCCTGCATGATGCGGAACAGGTCGATGAAATCGGCCCGCTGCATCGGCAGGATGCGTTCCAGCGCCTGCGCGCGATCCTCTCCGGTATCGGCAAAGATCATCTCGCGCATCGCGGTCAGCCGGTCGGGTTCGATGAACATGTGTTCGGTCCGGCACAGGCCGATGCCATGCGCGTTGAAGCGTCGGGCGGCCTCGGCGTCGGCGGGGGTGTCGGCATTGGCGCGCACCTCTATGTCGCGCACGGCGTCGGCCCAGTCCATCAGCGTGCGGAAACTGTCGTCGCGCGCAGCCTCAAGCATCCTGGCCTCACCAGCCAGCACCTGCCCGTTGGTGCCGTCGATGGTGATGATCTCACCGGCCTTGAAAATACGCCCATCCGGGAACAAAAGCTGCTTTTTCTGGGTCTGGAACCGGATTTCAGACGCACCGACCACACAGGGCCGACCAATGCCGCGCCCGATCACGGCGGCATGGCTGGTGGTACCGCCACGTTCGGTCAGCACGCCGACGGCGGAATGCATACCGCGGATATCCTCGGGGCTGGTTTCGCGGCGCACAAGGATACAAGGCTCTCCGCGGCTTTCGGCGGCCTGTGCTTCGGCGGCGGAAAAGACGATGCGCCCGGACGCGGCACCGGGGCTGGCGGCGATGCCGCTTGCCAGCACGTCGCGGGTGGCCTCAGGGTCGATCTGGCGATGCAAAAGCTCGTTGAGCGCGCGCGGCTGGATCCGCATCAACGCCTCTTCGCGGGTGATGATCCCGTCCTCGGCCAAGGCCACGGCAATCGCCACGGCCGCACGGGCAGAGCGCGCCACGCGCAACCCGTCCAGCAAATAGACCTCGCCATTCTCTATGGTGAATTCCGCCTGCATCTCTTCGCGCAGCTTGGCGCGCATCATCTTCGTATAGGTCTTGAGCTTGGCAAAGGCGTCGGGGGCCAACTCCTCCAGCGACGCGCCACGCGGATCTTTCTCCAGATACATCGCCTCTTTTGCACGGCTCAACGCCTCGCGCCCCTGGCTCTGGCTCAGGTAGCGGCCCGTGCAGCGGCGCTCGCCGGTCACGCTGTCGACCAGCTGCATCACGCCCGACCCGCACACGCCCGCGCCCAGACCCAACGCCATTTCCTGCACCACAAGCCCCAGCCCGGCATCCACCGGCGCGCCCTTGGCTTGCCGCAAAAGCCGCGCGGTGGTCCCCTGCCACGCCCGCGCCATGGAGCGCAGCACCTCGATCAGCTGCGCGGCAATATCCTGCGGAAACGGCTCTTCGACCTCGGCCTCGTAGGCGGCCAACGCCTGGCCCACGCCCACCACCGGGTCGTCGTCGATCTCGTCGAACAGATCGGGGTCGATGCGCGCCACATGCACCGCGTAGGATTGCACGAAGCGCAGGTAAAGCTTGGCCGCCGGGGCCTTGCCGATCCGGTCGGACAGATCGACAAAACGCGCGTCGTTCATCCCGATATTGAGCACCGCGCCCGGCCCGCCCCAATCGGGGTCTTCAGACGAGGGGCGCACGCACAGCACCGCGTTTTCAGCAAAGGGGGCAAGCAGGTGCTGTATATCCAGCGCCTCGCCAGAAGCGATGGCGCGCACCGCGTCAAAAGACAGCGCCGTGGTGCGCGGCACCGGCAGATCCAGCCGCACCAGCCGTTGCAGACACTTGGCGCGCCCGCCATGGGTGGCGACCGCGATAGGGGCGTCCGGTGTGACCGGGGTGATATGATGACGGTCGTGCTGCACTGCGGCATCCTGTCGTTCAAAGCCAGAATACGCAAGCCCCTTGATTGCGCAAGGACTTGTCATGTTTCCGTTACACGAGGTCGCGCGCCGCGCGCCCTACCCCTCCAGCCGGGTCAGGTCGGCGGCCTGCAAACAGATCTTGCGGATCGTGAACAACAGGTTAAGCCGGTTGCGGCGCAGCACTTGGCTTTCGGAATTGATCTGCACCGCCTCGAAGAAATCGTCAAGCGGCGCGCGCAAGGACGCCATCGCCGCCATCGCGGCGGTGAAATCCTCTGTCTCGTTGGCCGTGGCGATCTTGGCTTCGGCCGCTTGCAGCGCGTCGAACAGGGCGGTCTCGGTAGGGTCTTCGGCGAATTTGGGATCGGCGCCGAATGAATATTCCACCCCGTCCTTTTCCTCGGCCTGGGTCAGGATGTTGTTGGCGCGCTTGAAGCCCTGCAACAGGTTCTCGCCCTCCTCGGTCTTGAGGAATGAGCTGAGAGCTTTTGCTCTTTCCGCAACTAAAAAGAGATCATATTCTCCAAACGGTCGGTCAAGAATATCAGGCGCATCTAATTCTAAGGCCTCTTTTTGAGCATCTTTCAAAACCTTGCCCCTGGTATTAAAGCAAGCCTCAATAACGTCGTATCTTACGCCATCCGCTCGGAGCACTTGCTCAAGACGTCTAGAAAGAAATTGTAAGAGGTCATGCACTACATGCGGTGCGGCGATGCGGTCTTGTATAACTTTGTGAAGGTTAATTCGCACTTCATTTTCGACAACCAACCGGATAACCCCCAACGCCGCCCGCCTAAGCGCGTAAGGGTCTTTCGAGCCGGTGGGCTTTTCGTCAATCGCCCAGAACCCGGTCAACGTGTCGATCTTGTCGGCCAGCGCCACGGTGACGGATACGAGCCGTGACGGGACTTCGTCAGAAGGCCCAAGCGGCGAGTAATGTTCTTCGCACGCCTCCGGCACGCCGTCGTCATGGCCCGCGGCTTGCGCATAATACCGCCCCATGAGCCCCTGCAATTCCGGGAATTCCCCGACCATTTCCGATTGCAGATCGGCCTTGCACACCCTTGCCGCCTCTGCCGCCAGATCGGGCTTGGCGCCCACCATGGGCGCGATCTCGCGCGCCAGCGCCTCGATCCGCGCCACGCGGTCGGCCTGACTGCCCAGCTTGTTGTGAAAGGTCACCTGCGCCAGCCCCGCGCCCATGCCCTCAAGACCCTTGTCGCGCACCGTGCGCAGGTCATTTTCCCAAAAGAATTTCGCATCCGACAGGCGCGCCGACAGCACCTTTTGATTGCCGGCCAAAATGGTCGCGCCGTGATCGGCGGTTTCACGGTTGGCCACGGTCACGAAACGCTCGATCCGGCCCGTCTTGGGGTTTCTCACCGAAAAGAACTTCTGATGCTCCTTCATCGAGGTCTGCAAAACCTCGGGCGGCAGGTCCAGGAATTCGGCGTCGATCTGCCCCAGCAGCACGACAGGCCATTCCACCAGCCCCGCCACCTCGGCCAGAAGCCCGTTATCCTCGACCAGTTCCAACCCGGCGGCGAAAGCCTGATTGCTGGCCTCGTGCCAGATATGCGCCGCGCGTTCCCCGGCATCAAGGATGACATGCGCGCGTTTCAGCTTGGCCGCGTAATCCTCGAACCCGGTGACGGAAAACCGCCCCGGCGCCATGAACCTGTGCCCCTCGGTGGTGTCCCCGGCCCGAATTCCGTCCACCTCCATCGGCACGACATGCGCCTCGCCTGCCTCATCCGTCAGGATGCACAGGATCGAATGCAGCGGCCGCACCCAACGCAGGGAGCCCGCGCCCCAGCGCATCGACTTGGGCCAGGGAAACGTGCGGATCACCTGTTCCAGCACCTCTGCCACGATCTCGGGCGCGGGGCGGCCCGGCTTGGTGATGGTGGCGTAATACACCTGCCCCTTCTTCTCGTCGCGGACCTCCAACGCATCGCGCGACACGCCCGCTCCGCGCAGAAAGCCGTCGATGGCCTTTTCCGGCGCATCCACGCGCGGGCCCTTGCGCTCCTCGCGCAACGAAGGGCTTTCGCCCGTCAGCCCCTCGATGGCCAGCGCCAGACGGCGCGGCGTGGCAAAACCGGCGGCCCCCGCATAGGTCAGCCCCGCCTCGACCAGACCGTCGGTCACGCGCTTGCGCAGATCATCCGCCGCGCGCGCCTGCATCCGGGCCGGGATTTCCTCGGAGAAAAGCTCGATCAGCAAGTCAGGCATCAGTTCTGCTCCCGCTCGGGGGGTGTCGGGCAGTTTTCGGGCACCGGGTTGCCGTCGAACACGACCTCGCCACATTCGTTGATCTGCTGCCAGACATAGCCGCGCCCGTCCTCGGTGATGGCCACGATCCGGTCGATCCCGTATTCGATGTCCTTGGTCCCCAGAAAGGCCAGCGCAGTACCGTCTTGCAGGGCCGCGCCAATTTCCTCGGCATCGAAACAGTCGAACCAGCCCGGCGCGGTCAACGGTTCCGCCCGCTCGTAGGGTGTATAGGTTTCGGACAGCATCGGCAGGCTCATCGTGGTGGTGAAACAGGCGCGGTAGCGGATGGGCGAACTGGTCGCGTCGATCCCCTCGAAATCCTCATAAAGCACCGGCTCGGGCGCTTGCGCGCCAAGCAGGGTCATCTGCACATCGTCGCGTCCCGTCGCCTCGACCGGCTCGTAGAAATGATAGACTTGCAGGTAATACATCGACACGCCCGCCACGAGTGCGGGAATCAGGATCGCCAGTGCCAGAATCTTTCCCATTATGCGGCCCGCCCGCCAGCGTCGGTTGTCACGAAGGCATCCGCGCATTTCTTGGCAAGCGCGCGCACGCGCCCGATATAGGCCTGTCGTTCTGTCACTGAAATCACCCCGCGCGCGTCCAGAAGGTTGAAGATATGGCTGGCTTTGATGCATTGATCATAGGCCGGATGCGCCATCACGATGCTGTGGCCCGTCTTGGGGTCGTCCGCAGGCTGGCCGAGGATGGCGTCGCATTCCGCCTCGGCCTCCTCGAAATGCCTGAGCAGCACATCCGTGTCGGCCACGTCGAAATTGAAGCGGCTGTATTCCTGTTCCGTCTGGCGGAACACATCGCCGTATTTCAGGGCGATGGGCGCGTCCGGGTCGTTGAATGGCATGTCCATCACGTGATCAATGCCCAGCACATACATCGCCAGCCGCTCCAGCCCATAGGTCAGCTCGCCCGAGACGGGCGCGCAATCATGCCCCCCGACCTGCTGGAAATAGGTGAACTGGCTCACCTCCATCCCGTCGCACCAGACCTCCCAGCCCAGCCCCCAGGCGCCCAGCGTGGGGCTTTCCCAGTCGTCTTCCACGAAACGGATGTCGTGCAGCTCCGCGTCGATGCCGATGGCCTTGAGGCTGCCAAGATACAGATCCTGCAAATCCGGCGGGCTCGGTTTGATCAGCACCTGGTACTGGTAGTAATGCTGCAAGCGGTTGGGGTTCTCGCCATAGCGCCCGTCAGTGGGCCTGCGCGAGGGCTGCACATAGGCCGCCGCCCAGGGCTTGGACCCAAGGCTGCGCAGGGTGGTGGCGGGGTGAAAGGTGCCCGCGCCGACCTCCATGTCATAGGGCTGCATGATCGCACAGCCCTTGTCGGCCCAATAGGACTGAAGCCGCAGTATGATCTCCTGAAAAGAGCGTGGTTTTCCGGTTGTCTCCGCCATGATCTGCCCTTGCTCGCTCGCCCCTGGAATTGCCGCCCCTGCTTAGGCCCGTGGCTCGGCAGGGTCAATCGCGGGGCGGTCCATATTTTGGGTGCAAGGCGCGGCAGATTTGCTACAACGTCCAGATAGATTATCAACAAGACTTAGGGGCAAGGGTACCATATGATGCGCATTTTCCGTTCGCTGGCTTTCATCATCTTCACGCTTGCGGGTCCGGCGGCGGCGCAAGATACGGTTTTCATCCAGATCGAGGCGCAGCCCAGCCTGACCCAGGCCGAGGACAGCCTGCGCCAATACGCCTCAACGGTACAGGATTTGAACGGCTTTGCCCTCAGCGGCGGATGGTACGCCATCGCCCTTGGCCCCTATTCGGCTGACGAAGCACCGGCGCTGCTGCGCAATCTGCGCCGGGCGGGTCTGATCCCGCGCGACAGCTATGTTGCGCGCCCGTCCGATTACCTGCGTCAGTTCTGGCCCGTGGGCGCGACCACGCTGACGCAGGACAGCCCGCTCCAGCCACCCCGGACGGATATCCGCAGCACACAGGCACGGACCGAAACGGTCGCGCCATTGCAGGAGCAGCCCCCCGCACTCGACCTCACCCCCGAACCAGAACCCGCGGTGATTGACGAAACCCCGCGCGAAGCCCGCGAAAGCGAGGCGCAACTGACCCGGACAGAGCGTGAAGCGTTGCAGGTGGCGCTGAAATGGGCCGGGTTTTATGGCGGCGCGATCGACGCATCCTTCGGGCGGGGCACGCGCGGCTCGATGGCGCGCTGGCAAGAGGCAAACGCCTATGACGCCACGGGCATCCTGACAACCCGCCAGCGGGCCGAACTTTTGGAACAATACAACGCCGTGCTGAAGGATCTGGGCCTGCGCGAGGTGCGCGACAGCGGCGCGGGCATCCAGATGCGCCTGCCGATGGATGTGGTCGGTTTCGACCGTTACGAAGCGCCCTTTGCCCATTACCTGCCCACCAGCGATATCGACGCGCGCGTATTGCTGATATCCCAAACAGGCGACCGCGCGACGCTGGCGGGCCTTTACGACATCATGCAAACGCTTGAAATTGTGCCAGAAGCCGGACCGCGCACGCTTGAAGACGAGGCCTTTACCCTGATCGGCGAAGGGGCCTACACGATCTCGCATACGCAGGCCTGGCTCAGGAATGGCGAGGTCAAGGGCTTTACCCTGATCTGGCCCGCCGGGGACGAGGAACGCCGCCGCCGGCTGTTGGGGGAAATGCAGGAAAGCTTTACCCGGCTTGACGGCACGCTTGACCCCGCCGCCGGGTCAGACCGCAGCCAGGATATCGACCTTGTCTCGGGCCTGGAGATCCGCAAACCGAAACTGTCGCGGTCGGGCTTTTACGTGGATCGCGCGGGCACGGTGGTCACCACCGCCGAGGTGGTACAGGGCTGTGGCCGGATCACGCTGGACGATGCCTACGACGCCACGGTTCAGACCGTGGACAGCGATACCGGCATCGCCGTGCTGCGCCCGGTCGAGCCGCTGGCCCCCCTGTCGGTGGCGACATTCGGCGAAAGCCTGCCGCGCCTCAAGGCGGATGTGGCCGTGGCAGGCTATAGCTATGGCGGCGTTCTGGGTGCGCCCACGGTGACGTTCGGCCAGCTTGAAGATGTACAGGGCCTGCAAGGCGAGGACAGCCTCAAGCGGCTGGCGCTCAACGCGCTGGATGGCGATGTCGGCGGTCCGGTCGTGGATGTGGATGGCGCGGTCGTGGGCATGTTGTTGCCAGCACGGGCCGAGGGGCGGCAATTGCCAAAAGGCGTCAGCTTTGCCGCCAAATCCGAAACGATCCGCGACGTGTTGATGGCCGCCGGTGTCGATATCTCCGGCAGCACCGGCAGCGCCGCGCTCAACCCCGAGGCGCTGACCGCCCGTGCCACCGGAATGACCGTGCTGGTCAGTTGCTGGGAGTAGCGCGGCCCTAAAGCGTTCCGCCTTTAACCTGAGACATCAGCGAAAGGCGGAACGCGTGCAACGACTGGACAGATTACTGCGTTTCTCGAAAATCTGTGATTCCGGTTTTTCGCGAAACGCTTTAGCCGGGCAGCCCTCAGGCGATCCCGGACCGGATGTGAATAAGCGTTGGGCGGTCGGCCTCAAACGCCAAACCGATAGCCGCGCGCATCTCTGACAAGGACGCAGGGGCCGCCGCATGGGCCCCGTAGGCGCGTGCAACCGCGCAGAAATCCGGATTTTGCGCCACCACGGCATTCGGCGCGATCTGTGCGCGCACCATCGCGTCCTCGATCTCTTTCAGCTTGGCATTGTCCCACACCAGAATCGGCAGCGGCAGGCCAAGCTCCACCGCCGTGCCCAGTTCCGGCAGGGTGTATTGCAGCCCGTAATCCCCGGCCAGCGCCAGCGTCGGCAGGCCGCGCCGCGCCACCGCCGCTCCGATGGCGGCGGGCAGCGCGTATCCCAGCGTGCCAAAGCCAAACGGATGGTGCCAATGGCCGGGGCGCGGCATTGGCCATGTCTCAAGCGCGGCATATGCGATCTGTGTCATGTCCGAAAAGATCATCGCGTCCTCGGGCACACAGGCCCGCACCGTCTCCAGCACCGGCAAGATCCCCGGACGCTCCGCCGCGATCTCGGCCCGCCAGCGGGCAGTATCGGCGGCCACCTGATCGGCGCGCCAGTCGCTTTGACAGGTTTCCGGCAACGCGGCGGCCAGCGCCGTCAGGAAATGCCCCGCATCCGACAGGATCGCCATGTCGGGCAATGGGTCGTCAAACTCGGTCGCGTCGATATCCACCCGGATGAGCGGCGCGTCGCCCCCCGGTTCATCACGCCACAGATCCACCTCCGCCAGTTCAGAGCCAACCGCGATCACCAGATCCGCCGCCGCCAACACGCGGGCACTGTCAGGCCGGGCCAGCGTTGCCCCGAAATGCAGCGGATCGTCGGGGCCGACGATCCCGCGCCCCGCATAGGTGGTAAAGGACGCAGCCCCGCTACGCGCCAGAACCGCGCGCGCCGCCTGCGCCGCGCCCGCCGCGCCACCACCAAGGATGAACACGGGTCGCCGCGCCGCATGAAGGCGCGCCGCCACGGCCTCTACCTGTTGCGGGTCCGCCACGGGCCGCGCCGGTATGGGGGGCGTCATGCCCGGTGCGGGCGCGCTGATCGTTCCGCCAAGCGCGATTGGTACCTGAATGTGGCGTGGACGCGGGCGCGCGCCCGCGAATTCGGCAAAGGCCCGGTCGATCAGCCCATAGGCCGCCTTTGCGCTGCGTGCTTCAAGGCTCCAGTCGCAGACGGTGGCGGCGGCGCCCTGCTGGTCGATCATCTGGTGCAACTGCCCCCGCCGTGCCGCCGTCTCGTCCAGACACGAAGACAGCACCAGCAAAGGCACGCTGTCCGACCACGCCTGCCCCATCGGCGTCATGATGTTGCACAGGCCCGGCCCGGTGATCACATAGGCAACACCCGGCTTGCCCGTGGCGCGCGCATAGCCATCGGCCATAAAGCCCGCGCCCTGTTCGTGCCGCGCCAGAACATGGGTGATCCCCGCCTCTTCGATGCCGCGATACATCTCTATGTTATGCACGCCGGGAATGCCGAAAATCGTATCGACCCCCTGCGATTTGAGCATATGAGAGATCTGCGCGCCAAGCGGTCTTTCGGTCATCTGGTCCTCCGGTGACAATCGCGGGGGGGGGGGCGGACGCGCCGCCCCGCATTCAGTGTTTCCAGAAGGAAGGCACCAAAAGCACCAGAACCGCAACCAGTTCCAGCCGCCCCAGAAGCATCGCAAGGATCATCAGCCATTTCGCCGTGGTCGGGAACGCGTCCAGCGCGCCTGTCGGCCCCACCAACCCGCCAAAGGCCGGCCCGATATTGAAGATCGCCGTCCAGGCGCCGGTGATGGATTCGGTCAAGGGCAGTCCGGTCAGTTGCAGCGCGACGCTGAAAAACCCGAAGAACAGGATGTAGACGGTGAACAGAAAGATCACCGATTGCACCACCGTGTCGTCGACCGCCCGCCCGCCATAGCGCAGGACCATGGTGCGGTGCGGATGCGATATGGCGCGGATCTGGTTGCGAATGGCGCGAAACAGGATCTCGTAGCGGAACACCTTGATCGAACATCCCGTGGATCCGGTACAGCTTCCGACCGCGCCCACAAGGATCAGCACGATAAAGGGCATCACGCCCCAGGCTGTGACATCCCCGTCGCCATATCCGGTGCCCGTGAAGATCGAAACGATATTGAACAGCCTCTCGCGAATGCGCTCTTCGCTGATTTCGCCGCCATGGATCCCGATGTCATAGGCCACCACGGCCGCCAGCGCATACAGGATCCAGCGCAGGAACGCGCGCGCCTGACTGTCATGCCAAAGCGGTTTCAGATCGCCCTGCACCCCCTGCATCAGCCGCACAAAGGGCAGGCCAGCCAGCACCATGAACACCACGCAGGCATATTGCGGCAAGCCCGGAAAGGCGGCAAAGGACTGATCGGTCGTGGAAAATCCACCCGTCGAAATCGTGGTCAACGCGTGGGCCGTGGCATCGAACACGCTCATGCCAAGCGCCACGTAAACAAAAACGCAGGCCATCGTAAGGGTCAGATAAACGTTCAGCACCCCCTTCGAGATGTCGATCGTGCGCGGCAGCACCTTGCCGAAAGTATCAAACCCCTCGGACACGAAAAACTGCATCCCGCCCACCCGCATGACCGGCAGGAACACGATCGCCACGATGACGATGCCCAGCCCGCCCAGCCATTGCAGCATCCCGCGCCACAAAAGCAGACCCTTGGGCAGATCATCCAGCCCTGCGAACATGGTCGATCCGGTGGTTGTCAGGCCCGACATGGATTCGAACAGCGCATCGACGAACCGCGCCTCCGTCGCGCCCAGCATAAAGGGCATAGCGCCGAAAAGTGGCAAAAAGACCCAGACCCCGGTGGTCAGCAAGAACGCCTGCTGAAGCGTCAGCGCCTCGCGCACGCCATTGCGACAGGCCAGTGCGACAAGCCCCCCCACCAGCGCCGTCAGGATCGCGCTTTCGGCAAAGGCAGGCCAATGGCCGCGCCCCTCGGCCAGATCCACCGCAAGCGGCAACAGCATGGCGAAACCAAGTGTCGTGACCATCAGGCCGATCACGTATCCGACGGGGCGAAAATCCAACATGAGGCGCAGAGTTGGCCGCTGGCGCAAGCGGTGTCAAGCGCGGCTGTATGCGGCGCGCGTGGGCACGCAGCAACCGGCCAAAGCCCTGTTGACGCCGCACGGTGCGCCCGTTGCCCCCATGGGAACAGACCTGCGCGGCAAGGGCGCATGCCCCCCGTCGACGGGGGGCAAAGCAGTTATGCGATCAGGCGTAGAACAGGTCGCGAAAGATGTGCTTGGTGATATCCTCGCGGCGGATGCCCAGCTCGGCCAGTTCGGCGTCGGATTTCGATTCGAGCCGTTCGACCAGATCGCGACGCGACGCAACCCGCATGTGGTTCTCCAGACCCTGCATGAGCCGCGCAAAGACCGCGCCGAGAAATCCCGGCCGTCCAGAAGAGTTTGTCGTTGTAGAAGCCATTTTGGAAACCTCGCAAATGGGTGGTTGGTTTCCTCCCTGATATGAAAATAGGTCATAAACGCTGACATGACCATTGCCAAAGCAGAAGCCCCGATCTGCATCTGGCGCAAACCGGGGCTTTGGCGTGTTTCGACGATGTGCCGGGATGTTGTGTCAGGTCGCGCCCTTGCGCTCTGGCATGGCGGGCGGCGATGACGGCTTGCGCGGACGCTTGGTATCGGCCTGATCCTCGGGCGCGGCAGGCTGTGCGGCGGGAAACGCGGTGACGTTATCCTTGACCGGCACCGGTGCAGCCTTGGTCTGAGGTTTGGCCGGGGCCGGGGTCTGCGTGGCGGCCTTGGCCGGGGCGGGTGCCTCTTTGGCAGCCACGGGCGCGGAAGTAGGCGCAGCAGTGGCGGCGGGACTTTTCGCAGGGCTGGCCGGTGCCGCGGTGGCCAGTGCCTTGGTGGCCGGTGCCTTGGTGGGCTTTGTTTCACTCGCTGACGTGTTGCCTGCTTTGATCATGGGCTTGGCCGGGGTCGTGGCCTCTGGCGTGGCCGGTGTTTTCGCGGCGGATTTCGCAACAGGCTTTGCAGCGGCAGGGGTCGACGGCTTGGCCACCGGCTTGGCAGGGGCCTTGGGCGTGGCGGCCTTGGGCTTGGGCGCGGTCTTCGCGGTCCTGCTGGCCGGGGTCACGTTGGTGGCCGAACGCTTGGCCGCCTCTGCGCTGCCGGACGTGGCGGGCCTGCGAAACCCCATGACGCTCATTTGCGCGTCGATCGCGGCGCGCATGCCGACCTGCGCCATTTTCAGGTTGGTTTCCACCACATATCCGACCAGCCGGATCCCGGCGGCCGATGCTTTCAACGGTGCGGCAAACATATCCATATGTTCCGTCCTTTTCGGTCTGAATGGTTGCACCGGACGAATCGACCGACCGGCTGAATAGTGTGCAACCATTGTGCAACCGCAGCGACAGATATGCAAAACGCCTTGCAAAAAAGGCATATGAAAGCGGCGGCGCATTGCTGCACCGCCGCATCAACGCCCATAAATAAGGCAATAAGCGTATCAGCCGACGTGGATCAGCGTTGCAAAAAGCTTGGGGTCAAGGCTGGCTGCGTCGAAACTGTCACCATGGGTCAAAACGCTGACCGCGTCATGGCTGTGCAGGCTTTCCTGATGGCTGGCCACGATGCGGAAATCCCCGATCCGGTCGTCACGGATCAGCGGCTCGGCGAAAAGGCGCGCGGCATCCTCGACAAAGATGGGGTTGGCCGCGTTCAGCTCGGCAAAGGCCTGTTCATCCTCGCGCTTGACCATTACCTGCGTTTCGGTCGCCACTGCGGCGCGCGCCAGATCGACAAGATCCTCGAACCACATGCAACCATCGGTCGTCACCTCGACAGAGATCCGCGCCACCGACCGTTGCGAATGTGGCGTGGCCAGCTGGCCGCGCGATTGCCGGGCATGTTCGCTCAGCTCCAGAGAGCACGGGCAGGTCGAGGAATAGACATAATCAAGATGCATGTATTTGTGGCGCACCCCGTCGCGCTCCACCAGTTCCAGCGCGATGTCGTAATACTGGAACCCCTCCAGCCCCGAGCGCAGCGACCGGATCTTCATCGGATAGGAAAATCGCATCTGGATGCGCGCGTCGAAACTGTCGAGATCCGAGATGTAATCATCCAGCGCCGCCTCGATCACCTCGAAGCTGAAGGTCTTTTCCGAGTGCCGATAAAAGCTGCGCATGATGCGCGACATGTTGATGCCTTTTTTCTCGGCCTCAAGGCTCACGGTGCCGGTCACGGAGGTTTCGAGCGTCAGGTCGCCATTGTCGCGTGTCTGGAACCGGATCGGCAGACGAAAGTTGGAAATACCGACATGCTGCAACGCGCGCCGCGCCCCCTTGATCAGCGAGGCCGGACCGTTTTGAAGATCGGGCATGGCAGCGCGATACGCGGCGTCGGGCGCGAAATCCTCGGGGTAGTCGCGCTTGAAGACGGGGTAATCTGCGGGTGTGGTTTCAGGCAGAAGCTGCACAAGGCCGGGGTCAAGATCCGCAACCTCCTCGGGCGTGGCCTGCGCCGCCCAGGCGCGCAGGCGTTCCAGCGCCTCTTCGGCCTCGGTCCGGCTGCTCACATCGGTCAGTCGGGAGGTGTGGATATTCATGGGCCCTGTCCTCATATGTCATCGCTCCGGTATATATAGGCCGGTGCGGCGGGAATTTCCATTTTCGTCACTTTATACGAGCAACGCGTCGGACCGGATCAAAGTGCGCCACCCCGAACCCCAGGCGCCGAAACGGAATTTTGAAAAATTCCGATCCGTTTTCTTGCAAGAAAACGGCGCTCACACGGCCTCAAGCGCGCGCAGGATATCCGCGATCAGATCCTCTGGATCCTCGATCCCCACGGACAGGCGCACAAGGCCGGGCGTGATGCCAAGCGTCGCCTTTAGATCCTCGGCAAGGCGCTGGTGCGTCGTGGTGGCCGGATGGGTGGCGATGGATTTCGCATCGCCAAGGTTGTTGGAAATCAACACGATCCTCAACGCGTTGAGAAAGGCAAAGGCCGCCGCCTGCCCGCCCGCCAGATCCAGCGCGATCACCGTACCGCCCTTGCCCATCTGCCGCTGCACCAAGGCATTCTGCGGATGGCTTTCATGGCCCGGATAGATCACCCGCTTAAGCTTGGGATTCCCCTGCAAGGCCGTGGCGATCGCCTCTGCGCCAGAGGTCTGCGCGCGCACCCGCAGGTCGATCGTTTCCAGCCCCTTGAGCATGACCCAGGCGTTGAACGGCGACATCGAGCCGCCGGTATGTTTCATGTAAGGCTCGACCGTCTTGCGGATATAGGCCTTCGTCCCAAGGATCACGCCGCCCAGAGTGCGCCCCTGCCCGTCGATATGCTTGGTCGCGGAATAAACGACCACATCCGCGCCCTGTTCCAGCGCGCGCGAAAAGATCGGCGTGGCAAAGACATTGTCGACCACGACCTCCGCACCCTTGGCATGGGCGATTTCGGCCACGGCCGCGATGTCGATCACCTCCAGCGTGGGGTTGGCGATGGTCTCAAAGAAGACCAGCCGCGTGTCATCGCGCACCGCCGCGCGCCACGCGTCAAGATCGGTGCCGTCCACAAAGGTCACCTCGACCCCGAAGCGCGTCAGCACCTCTTGCAGCACATAAAGACAGGAGCCGAACAGCGCGCGGGCCGACACCACGTGATCGCCCGCCTTGAGCATGGAGGTCAGCGCGCCCGACACCGCCGCCATGCCGCTGGCGGTGGCAAAGGCATCTTCCGCGCCCTCAAGCGCCGCGATCCGCCGCTCGAACATGGCCACGGTGGGATTGCCGTAGCGCGCATAGATGAACTCGTCCTCGCCCGCCTGCACAAAGCGCGCCTCGGCGGCCTCGGCGCTGTCATAGACGAAGCCCTGGGTCAGAAAAAGCGCCTCGCTCACCTCGCCCCACTGGCTGCGCCGCGTGCCACCGTGCACGAGTTGGGTGCGCGTTTTCCATTCATCTGTCATTTTTCGACCTCCGGGCGGCCTCGCGCCCCATGAAACCCCGTGCCGGTCAAGCGAAAGGGGGCTTTCTCCTGACCTCTTTAGCGGCTGTCTTTAACGTGGCCCGCAATCCGGTAACAAATCGCCACAAGCGTCGGAATACTCCGATGGCAAAACCCCGTCAACCGCTCGCGCCGGACCCGTCCCGCGCCGCGCGTCACGATGTTTTAACCAAGTCGTCGCACGCGCTTCACACGCCGCCCCTAACACCCATCAACATCACGTAGGGGGATCACGCACCCGTGCCACTTCTGGAAATCAACACCGGCCCCGACGGCCCCCGCCTGCACCGCGGCGGGCAGCGCCCCGACACGGCCCTGCAAGATGCGCTGCGCAGAACGGGCCCCGTCATCATCATGGTCCACGGGTTCAAATTCGCCCCCGGACATGCGCGCGACTGCCCGCACGGGCATATCCTGTCGCTGACGCCGCGGCGCAACTGGAAGGCGCTGAGCTGGCCGCGCGGGCTTGGCTTTGGCGAGGATGCGCCCGACGAAGGGCTGGCCGTCGCCTTTGGCTGGTCGGCGCGTGGCACGCTTTGGCAAGCCTATGGTCGCGCGCCCGACGCCGCCCGCCAACTGGCAAAGCTGATCGGCGCGATCCACCGGATCGACCCGCAGCGCCCGGTTCACATGGTCGCGCATTCGCTGGGGGCGCGGGTGGTTCTGGGTGCGGTGGCGGCGGTCCCGGCTGGCAGCATCGGGCGGGTTATCTTGCTGAACGGGGCAGATTACGCAGATACGGCGCAGCGCGCGCTGACTTCCGCCGCTGGCGCAGGGGCCGAGCTGCTGAACATCACGACGCGCGAAAACGATCTGTTCGACTTTCTGTTCGAGCGGTTGATCCAGCCGCCCCGGCGCGGCGCGCGGTGCCTGGCAGAGCACTTTCCGGCGCGGCCCAACACGCTGCATATCCAACTGGATCATCCCGCCACGCGCAGCGCCTTGTCGCAGCTTGGCTTTGACGTGGCCCAGGACGCAACGCGCATCTGCCATTGGTCCGCCTATCTGCGCCCCGGCCTGATGGAGGTCTACCGCGCGCTTCTGCGCGATCCCGAGCATCTGTCGCTGGGTCGGCTGCGCACGCATCTGTGCCACGATCCCGATCCACGCTGGTCGCGGCTTTGGCCCCGGACAGCACCTCCCGCGCTCACGGCGCGGGCGTGGCTGTCCTCGGTCGGTGGGGTCATTGGGACCGTGCAACGCTGACCCATCGCACAGCCCCCGCGCCCGGCTCAGCCATCGTCCTGGTCGCCGGTGCCGTGCTCGCTGAACAGCTTGCCCTGGGTGATGAAAAAGCCGAACACCGCCGCCGTCAGGCCGAAGGTCTTGAAATAGACCCAGATTTCCTCGGACATGCTGCGCCACACGACCTCATTCAGCGCGGCCAGCACAAGAAAGAAGATCATGATGCGCCGCGTCAGGATCATCCAGCCAAGATCGGTCAGCGGCATCATCCCGTCCATCACATATTGCAGATAGGACCGCCCCTGCATCAGTCCGATGGCCAGCGCCCCGCCAAAGATCAGGTAGATGATCGTCGGTTTCATCTTGAAAAAGCGCGGGTCGTTGAACCACACGCTCATGCCGCCGAACACCACGATCAGCACCGCTGTCACCACCTGCATCTTCGACAGGTGCCCTGTCAGCCACCACAACGCCCCCATCGCCAGCAAGAACACCGGGATGAACCCGGCTGTCACCACGATGAACCCGTCATACTCGGTGCCGGCGATGGTAAAGACCTCGTCCTTCAGCCAAAGATAAGCCACGAAAAACGCCAGCACCGGGCCGAATTCCAGCGCCGTCTTGATCCCCTTGTTGCCCGTTTCTTCCGCCATGCTCTGCTCCTATGATGTTTGTCCAGCGGTTTGGCTGGAGTTTTTGATCTTGAAGGCTGTGAAGTCTTCGAAGACCCATTTGTTTTTCAATGTGTTGTAGATGATGGTCAGGAGCTTTCGCGCGGTGGCGATGATGGCTTTTCCTG
>JANSXS010000045.1 GCA_024742835.1 Paracoccaceae bacterium
CCACGCCCGAGGGTGCCGCGGCGGCTAAGGTCTGCGCGATCAACCTTCTGGCACAGGTCAAGGCGGCCTGCGGCGGTGATCTTGACCGGCTCAAGCGCGTGGTGAAGCTGGGCGCGTTCGTCAATTCGACCCCGGATTTCATCGAACAGCCACAGGTCGTCAACGGCGCGTCGGATTTTCTGGGCGAGGTCGGTTCAAGTCAATTACCTGCTGCACTCCTCAGTCATTCCATTTTAAAATCAGTGGCTCTGAAAAGTCCGAAACTATTTGGTTCCCAAAGGTTGCCACAACTGCAAGCAGGGTGTAGCGTCAGTTGAAGAAGTGTGTACTGTGGCGGCAAATATCTTCGCAAGTGTTTGGTGGCGCTGTGTTTCCACAACCATTTGCGAACACAGGGTTCAAACACCTAACAAGTGCGTTCATTCCAGCGTAAAGGTTTACTGTGTTACACCCAGCTTTTTCGGTCAAACCCAAAGTGACGGATTTTCGCACTATAATACACACCGACGAAATGGCTTGATTTAACCCATATATATCAACATGTTATAGATAAGTAATTCATTGCAAATCCGTGTACACCGGTTCGATTCCGGTACTCGCCTCCACAACATCTTGTGATCTTTCCGCAAATTAGCGCCAAAAACACAAGATTTAGCCAAACGCCGACTGTACACAATTTTCACACACTCCGCGCACAGTTTCTGCTGCGCTTTTCGTGCTTCTCATGTATATCTATGCTTAACAGACACTTAGCTGAAACGGCATCCGATGAGCTACGGCGTATAGACGGTAACTGTCCACAAAAAGCTGAAGCTGGATAAGCGAGCGGGTAGCGACAACTGGTACGCGCGGCTGACGCTTGAGAACGGCAAGCGCGTCGTGAAGAGTACCAAGACAGTTGAAAGGGGCCATTGACCGCTTTGCCATCGGCCAAGCTAACTAGCCGGTCGGCTGGTCGGGGCCATCCTGCATGGCCCCTCCCATCGTGTAGGCAAAGCGGCCAGCTTCCGCCCGGATCGCTTCGAGTGTTTCAGAGGTCATCGCTGGCGGCCAACCACGGTGAAGAGAAGACCGTGATGATCGATGCAACCTATCTCAAGGCCCACCGAACAGCGACCAGCATGGGCGTAAAAAAAGGGGAGCGTGGACGCCTAATCGGTCGGACCAAAGGCAGCATGAACACCAAGTTGCACGCCATCTGCGACAGTCAGGGGCGGCGACCCAACTTGTTCGTCACCGCCGGACAGATCAGCGGCCACATCGGGACACGGGCCTTGCTGAGTAGCTTGCCCAAGGTCGAATGGTTGCTCGGGGATCAAGGCTATGACGCCGACTGGTTCACAGAAGCGTTGAAAGACAAAGGGATAAGATCCTGCACCCCTGGCCGAAAACAGCGGAAGAAACCGGTAAAGTACGACAAGCGTCGCTACAGGATTGAGATCATGTTTGGCAGGCTGAAGGATTGGCGACGTGTGGCACACGATACGACAGAGGCCCCGAGGTCTTCCTCTCCGCAATCGCACTCGCCGCGCTGGTCATCTATTGGCTATGAGTCCTGACCCTAAGGTGCTGGCCGCAAGTATGCCAAGCAGGCGAAGTGATAAAAGCATGGTATGGACACCCCTTTTCGATCAAAGACAGAGCTGTCTTTGGAAATTCAAAGAATAGTCCTGGACCGCATAGAGCCGCAAAGAGAGCAAAGCGGTCATCACTGAAAAGTTCACATCTCATGGGGGTCACAAATGGAATTCCAAGGGGGCTGCGCTTGCGGCAAACTTCGATATCAGGTCACGGGCTCACCCTTTCAAGCGGTGCACTGCCATTGTCAAAGCTGCCGTAAGGCTACCGGTTCGCCAATGGCCAGTTACTTTGGCGTAAGCCGGGCACAGGTATCGTGGGACGGCACACGCAGCTTCTACAAATCCTCACCCAGCGTCACACGTGGGTTTTGCGGTCAGTGTGGCACACCAATGCATTACATGAGCACACGCTGGCCTGGAGAAATACATCTATTCGCAGCTACCTTGGACAACCTGGCAGTTTACAGACCAACCGCTCATGTACACTGGGTCGAGCACGTGCCTTGGCTGATTGTACATGACGATCTGCAAAAACATGATGGCCGCGCACCTGAAACACCATAGCAGCGCCCTGCATCTATTCGCTCTTCACGGGCACGAACCGCATCGGCGGGCGCGGTGCGGCCTCGCAGATCAACTCGGCATCGGCCGCATCGTGCGGTGGGAGAACGATTCACTGGATCGTTTTCCTGTCCGCCTCACTCTGAGGTCTCACTCCGACGCTTCACGAAAGGCGTCACGCAAGCGGGCGGGACGAGCCTCATCTCAGGCCCAAGCTGGACAATCTCACGACACCAGAAATGGGGGCCGCCGCACGCTTCCGTTCCAACCAAACAGCCCGGCGGTTGACTGAAAACTCCAGAACCTGCGCGCGCCGCAACTTCTTGCGCAGAACCGCTTTGCCAGAGCCATCTGCCCCGTCGACCTGGAACACATTCTTCGCCTCATCGAGAACGACAGCGATAATCTCCGACATGACCGTCCTCCTTTGTGGAGCATCGCAGACCAACCTTGGCACATTGATGCCGTCCGGGGGCGGTCCCCTCATCAAGGGCGTGCAGCCCGCAGCCAGTTCGCCATACTGTTTGGCGAAGGCGTCGGCGCTTGAGTATCTGAAACCGCTTGCACCGGGCCAGATACATAAAGTTCAAGACACTCAGCCGACATCCGGAGGTAGAAGGGCCAAGCCTGTTTCGCGGCGGTCATCGACCTGTACTCAGGGCGCTTGATCCGCGGGTCAATGCAAAGCCGCCACACCGCAGATGTCGTTCTGCAAGCCCTTGGGACACGCTCTTGGTTGTCTTGCTGGACCTCTACTTTGCCCGGCTGCCCGCTACCGCTCTTGCGCATTGGCCCTTGCGATCAGCTCCAGCACCTTGGGTCCAAGCGCATCGACGATCAGCCCCACGCCCTCGGCGTTCGGATGGATGCCGTCAGGCTGGAAATAGCGTTGCAGCTCAGACGGATCACCCGCGCCAAGCCCCGCAAAAAAATCCTCGAAATACAGCGCGCCGTATGCCTGCGCCAGGTCGGGATACATCGCATCAAAGGCCTGCTTGTACTCTGGCCCGAAATTGCCCGGTGCGGTCATGCCCACCACCAGCACGGGCAAGTCCCGCGCCCGCGCGCTTTGCAGGATCGCGTCAAGATTTTCACGCGCCGCCGACGGGTCCAGCCCGCGCAGCATGTCATTGCCCCCAAGGGTCAGTATCATCGCGCCGATATCCGGTGTCAGGCTCCAGTCGATCCGGGCTGCGCCGCCTGCCGTGGTATCGCCGGACACACCGGCATTCACGATTGTTGCCTCCGCGCCGTGTTCGTCCACCCAGGCATCCAGTTGCGGAACGAAGCCTTCTTGTGCGACAAGGCCGTAACCTTGGGTCAGGCTGTCACCAAAGGCGAGCACGCGCACCGGATCGGCGATGGCCGGGCCAGCCAGGGCCAAAAGCCCCAACAGGGCCTTGCCCACCAGTCGGCCAAGCCCATATGTCAGAAAACCCTTGTGAAACAGGCGCATTTCCATGTCAGATCCCGTGTTGTCCTTGTCGCAGGCCGCGCTGTCCCTTGAGGGGAACGCGGGCCTTGTCCAGATACTTGAGGCAATTGATCTGGATGTCCACAGGGGCGAGACCCTTGGGCTTGTCGGGCCAAGCGGATCGGGCAAATCCTCGCTGCTGATGCTGATGGGCGGGCTGGAACGCGCCACCGGCGGGACGGTTCAGGCGCTGGGGCATGATCTGACGGCGATGGGAGAGGATGCGCTGGCGCGTCTGCGGCGCGATCATATCGGTGTCGTCTTTCAGTCCTTTCACCTGATCCCGACCATGACCGCGCTTGAAAACGTGGCCACGCCGCTGGAACTTGCGGGCGCAGCCGACGCGATGGACCGCGCGCGCGCCGCGCTGGAAACGGTGGGGCTGGCCGCGCGGGCCGGGCATTACTCGTCACAATTGTCGGGCGGCGAGCAACAGCGCGTCGCGCTGGCCCGCGCGGTGGCACCGGGGCCCGATATACTGTTGGCGGATGAGCCGACCGGCAATCTGGACAGCACGACCGGCGCGGCGATTGTCGATCTGCTGTTCGGGCTGGCCGAAAAGCAGGGCGCGACCCTTGTCATGGTGACCCACGATCAGGCGCTTGCGGATCGCTGCGGGCGGGTGGTGCGGCTGCGCGACGGGCGGCTTGATCGGACGGCGGACGCCGCATGAGCCTGCGCATCGCTGCAAGGATCGCCGCGCGCGAATTACGCGGCGGCATTCGCGGGTTCCGGATTTTCCTGGCCTGCGTGGTTCTGGGTGTGGCGGCGATCGCCGCGATCGGTACCGTGCGCGCCAGCATCGCCACCGGCCTGACGAACGAGGGCGCGGCCCTTTTGGGCGGCGACGCCGAGATCGAACTGACCTATCGCTTTGCCGATGACGCGGAACGCGCCTGGATGGCCAGCGTCGCCGAACACGTGTCCGAAATCGCCGATTTCCGCTCCATGGCGGTGGCCGGGGACGAGCGCGGTCTGGCACAGGTCAAGGCGGTGGACGACGCCTATCCGCTGATCGGCGAGGTCGGGCTTGATCCGCCTATGCCGCTGGATACCGCACTGGCCGGTGCAGGTGGCCTGCCCGGCATGGTGATGCATCCCATCCTTGTGGACCGTCTGAGGATTGCACCGGGCGACACCGTGCAGCTTGGCACGCAAGCGTTTCGCCTGATGGCCCGGTTGGAGCGCGAGCCCGACACCCGCACCGCCGGGTTCGGGCTTGGCCCCCGCGTGATCGTCGCCCGCGACGCGCTCGATGCGTCGGGCCTACTGGAACCGGGCACGCTTTTTTCCGCGCATTACCGGCTGGACCTGCCACAGGGGGCCGATCTGGATGCTCTGCGAACCAAAGCCGAAGACGCGCTTGACGGCAGCGGGATGCGCTGGTCAGATGCCCGCAACGGCGCGCCGGGCGTGGCGGAATTCGTTGACCGGCTGGGCGCATTCCTGATCCTTGTCGGCTTGTCTGGCCTTGCGGTGGGGGGCGTAGGCATTTCCGCCGCCCTGCGCGCCTATCTGGCTGGCAAAACGCGCGTCATTGCCGTGCTGCGCACCCTTGGCGCCGATCAACGCATGGTGTTCACGGTGTATTTCCTTCAGGTTGGCGTGCTTGCCGTGATCGGTATCGCGGCGGGGCTGGTGCTTGGGGTGGGCGCGCCCATCCTGCTGGCCCCGCTGATCGAGGCGCGTTTGCCGGTACCCGCGGTCTTTGCCCTCTACCCCGCCCCGATGATCGAGGCTGTCGCCTATAGTCTGCTGACCGTGCTTATCTTCACGCTCTGGCCCTTGGCGCGGGTGCGCGACATACGCCCCGCCGCGCTTTATCGCGGGGCAGAGGCATCGGGCAGGCCCGGTCTTGGGCTGGCGGCGCTGACCGCCGCGCTGGTCGCGGGGCTGGTGGCGTTGGCGGCGTGGTTTTCGGGCAATGCCACCCTGACGCTGTGGGCCGCGTTGGGCATTGGCGGCGCGCTTGTCGCGTTGGCGCTGGCCGGGCGCGGGATGCGGCTTTTGGCGCGGGCGCTGCGGCCCCGCATCCGGGGGCGCGTGGCGCTTGGCTGGGCCCTGGCGGCCATCGGTGGCCCCGGCAGCACGGCGGGGCCGGTGGTGCTGTCGCTGGGGCTGGGGCTGACGGTCATGGCCGCTGTCGGACAGATCGACCACAACCTGCGCGACGCCATCGCGCGCGACCTGCCCACACGCGCACCCAGCTATTTCTTCGTGGATATCCAGCGTGACCAGATGCCCGGATTTCGCGCACGGCTGGACGAGGATACCGCCGTCAGCCGCATCGACGCGGCCCCCATGCTGCGCGGGGTGCTGACCCGGATCAACGGGCAACCCGCCGAAGAGGTCGCGGGCGATCACTGGGTCGTGCAGGGCGATCGCGGCATCAGCTACGCCAGCGCCCTGCCCGATCGCACCACGATCACCGCCGGCGAATGGTGGGGCGCAGGGTATGACGGCGCGCCACAGATCAGCTTTGCCGCCGAAGAGGCCGGTGAACTGGGCCTGTCGCTTGGCGACGAGATCACACTGAACATCCTTGGGCGTGATATCACCGCCACGCTGACCTCGTTCCGCGAGGTCGATTTTTCCAGCGCCGGCATGGGCTTTGTCATGATCATGAACGAATCGGCCCTGATGTCCGCGCCACACAGCTTCATCGCCACGGTCTATGCCGAACCCGAGGCAGAGGCCGCGATCCTGCGTGACCTGAGCAAGTCATACCCGAACATCACCGCGATCCGCGTCAAGGACGCGGTCGAACAGGTCTCGGGGCTTTTGGCGGGGCTTGCCTCGGCTATTGCATGGGGGGCGGCGGCCACGCTTCTGACCGGCTTCCTCGTCCTGATCGGGGCGGCAGCGGCGGATCAGCGAAGCCGCAGCTATGAGGCCGCGATCCTCAAGGTTCTGGGCACCAGCCGCGCGCGCATCCTTTGGGGACTGACCCTGCGGGCCGGGCTTTTGGGCGCGGCCGCTGGCACCGTGGCGCTTGGTGCCGGGCTGGCAGGCGCGTGGGCGGTTACCCATCACGTGATGGGTACCGATTTCGCCATTGCGTGGGGGCCGGGCCTGATCGTGGTGGCGGGTGGCGCGCTGATCAGCTTGCTGGCGGGGCTTTTATTCGCGCTCGGACCGATATCCGCCCGCCCCGCGCAAACCCTGCGCGCCCGCGAAGAGCGCGGTTGATCCCCCTCCCCCGGCGATCCAAGCGTTCCGTGTTTAAAGCGTTTCGCGCAAATGCGTGTTTCCGGTTTTCCGCGAAACGCTTTAAGGAAAAACACATATCGTGTCGAAATCGCCCAGATCGGAAGCCCCCCAAATGCCAGACAGCCTGCCCATACCGCTCAGCTCCCCCCTGACCCCGGCGCAGACTACCGCGATCATCAACCTTGTGCGCCGCACCGCCAAGGCGGAGATCCTGCCGCGGTTTCGCAATCTTGGCGCAGGCGCGATCAGCGCCAAATCGGGCCGGTTCGATCTGGTGACAGAGGCCGACGAAGCCGCCGAGTCGATGCTGTTGCGCGGGCTTCAGCGAATGTTTCCCCACGCGCTTGTCGTGGGCGAGGAAATGGCCGCTGGCCAAGACGACATACGCGCCCGACTGGCAGAGGCGGAACTGGCCTTCATCGTCGATCCCGTGGACGGCACGTGGAATTTCGCGCATGGCCTGCCTCTTTTCGGGGTCATCCTGTCGGTCACGCGCTTTGGCACGCCAGTCTTCGGTCTGCTTTATGATCCGATGATGGATGACTGGATCATCGCCGAGGAAAACGGACCCGCGCGACTCTCGCGCAGGATGGGAGCCACACGCAAGATCCATGTCTCTGAAGGGGCCAGCGCGGCAGAGCTTTCGGGCTTCGTGCATCTCTATCTGTTGCCAGAAGATAAACGCGCAGAGATGGCCGCGCGTCTGCCCGGCTTTGCGCGCACGCAGATGCTGCGCTGTTCTTGCCACGAATACCGGATGCTGGCGCAAGGCGCGATGGATTTTACCATTTCCGGCACGATGAACCCATGGGATCACGCGGCGGGCGTGCTGATCTGCCAACGGGCGGGCGGCGTCGTGCGGATGCTGGATGGGACCGACTACAACGCCGGAATCGCACAGGGCTATGTCCTTGCCGCCCCAGACGAGGCAAGCTGGCAGGAACTGCGCGATCTTTTCGCCTTCCTGACAGAGGGCTGACGCCCGGCGCGCCCCACCGGCACAGCCACGGCGCGCCAGTTCCATACCCCACGACCTCCACATAAAAATCTTTCAGTGGAAATTTTCATAAAATTATCATATTATATCTTAAGATAACATGATAGTGTCCATAGTGTGGCGTACCACCGCAAGTCCTGGCTGACCCCAGGCGTGGTGGAACAGGTCGTGTGTGGTGTTTCGCGGCCGAACAATTTCAAAGCAGCCTTTTCAGAACCAAATGCGGCGGTCCCTCGGGACCGCCTTTTTCTCATTCGGCAGCGTCGACATACTCTTCGACAGGCGGGCAGGTGCAAACGAGGTTGCGGTCGCCGTAAGCATTGTCCACCCGGTTGACCGGCGGCCAGTACTTGTCCACCCGGAACGCCCCCGGCGGAAAGCACCCCTGCTCGCGGCCATAGGGACGGTCCCAATCGCGGACCAGATCCTCCATCGTGTGCGGCGCGTGCTTGAGCGGGTTGTTGTCGCGGTCGATGCGCCCCTCCTCGATCTCGCGGATCTCTTGCCGAATTGCCAGCATCGCGTCGCAGAAGCGGTCCAGCTCTGCCTTGGTCTCCGATTCCGTCGGCTCCACCATCAGCGTCCCGGCCACCGGCCAGCTCATCGTTGGCGCGTGAAAGCCGTGATCCATCAGCCGCTTGGCGATGTCATCCACGGTCACGCCCGCAGACTCGGAAAAGGCGCGGGTATCAAGGATGCATTCATGCGCAATGCGCCCCTGCCGTCCCTTGTAAAGCACGTCATAGGCCCCCTCCAGCCGCTGTGCGATGTAGTTTGCGTTCAGGATCGCCACGCGGGTCGCCTGCGTCATCCCCTCACCCCCCATCAGCAGCGTATAGGCCCAACTGATCGGCAGGATCGAGGCGGACCCGAACGGGGCCGATGAGACCGCCCCATCGGCCCCCGACAAGGGATCCGCCGGCAGATGCGCCGCCAGATGCGCCTTTACCCCGATCGGGCCCATGCCCGGCCCGCCCCCGCCATGCGGAATGCAGAAGGTCTTGTGCAGGTTGAGATGGCTCACATCCCCGCCCAGATCGCCGGGCCGCGACAGGCCCACCATCGCGTTCAGGTTCGCCCCGTCGATATAGACCTGGCCACCGTGATCGTGGGTGATCCGGCAGATCTCGGTCACGGTTTCCTCGAACACACCATGGGTGGAGGGATATGTGATCATGCAGCCGGCAAGGTTTTCACTGTGTTTCTCGGCCTTGGCGCGAAAATCCTCCACGTCTATATCGCCGTTCTCGTCGGATTTCACGACAACCACCGTCCACCCCACCATCTGCGCCGAAGCCGGGTTGGTGCCATGCGCGCTCATCGGGATCAGGCAAACATCGCGGTGCCCTTCCCCGTTGGCACGCTGATAGGCGGCAATCGTCAACAGCCCGGCATATTCGCCCTGGGCACCCGAATTGGGCTGCATGGACATGGCGTCATACCCCGTGATGACGCACAGCTTGTGCGACAGATCCGCGATCATCTCGGCATAGCCCTCTGCCTGATCGGCGGGCACGAAAGGATGCAGGCGCGAAAATTCCCGCCAGCTTATCGGCATCATCTCGGCGGCGGCGTTCAGCTTCATCGTGCAGGAGCCAAGCGGGATCATCGCCCGGTCCAGCGCCAGATCGCGATCCGCCAGCCGCCGCATGTAGCGTGTCATCTCTGTTTCCGCGCGATTCATCTGGAAAATCGGGTGGCCCAGGTAATCCGACCGCCGCAACAGCGCCTCGGGCAGGCAGCATGTCGCCTCCCCGGTCTCTGCACCGGCAACGCCAAAGGCGCGCCAGACCGCGTCGATATCCTTGGGCAAGGTCGCCTCGTCCAGCGTGATGCCAATGCGCGTGCGGCCCACGGCGCGCAGGTTGATCCCCTCATCCACCGCAGATTTCATCACCGCCGCTTGCAGCGGGCCGACATCGACGGTGATCGTGTCAAAAAAGGCCTCCGGCGCCACGCCAAAGCCCGCCTCGCGCAACCCGGCGGCCAGACGCACGGTCTTGGCATGGATGCGCTCGGCAATGGCGCGCAACCCCTTGGGGCCATGAAAAACGGCATACATCGACGCCATGACCGCCAAAAGCGCCTGCGCGGTGCAGACGTTCGATGTCGCCTTTTCCCGCCGGATATGCTGCTCGCGGGTTTGCAGGCTCAGCCGATAGGCGCGGTTGCCGTGGCTGTCCACGCTGACCCCCACAAGCCGCCCCGGCAGCGCACGCTTGTAAGCGTCGCGACACGCGATATAGGCCGCGTGTGGCCCGCCATAGCCCATCGGCACGCCAAGGCGTTGCGCACTGCCCACGGCGATATCGGCCCCCATCGCGCCCGGTTCCTTCAGCAAGGTCAGGCTCAGCGGATCGGCCGAGACGATGCCGACCGCGGTCTGCTCGTGCAGCGCGTCCATCTGGTCGGTCACGTCCCGCAGATGCCCGAACGTACCGGGATATTGAAAGATCGCGCCAAAGACCTCCGCCGCGTCCAGATCCTCGGGCGCGCCCACCACGATCTCGATCCCCAAGGGTGCAGCCCGTGTGCGCATCACGGCAATATTCTGCGGATGGCAGTTTTCATCGACGAAAAATGCGCGCCTCTTCGATTTGGCCACGCGCTGCGCCATGGTCATCGCCTCGGCACAGGCCGTCGCCTCGTCGAGCAGGGACGCATTGGCGACCTCAAGCCCGGTGAGGTCCGAAATCATCGTCTGGAAATTCAGCAATGCCTCAAGCCGACCCTGACTGATCTCGGGCTGATACGGCGTATAGGCGGTGTACCACGCAGGGTTTTCAAGGATATTGCGCTGGATCGCGGGAGGTGTGACCGTGCCGTGATACCCCTGCCCGATCAGGCTGACCAGCACCTTGTTCTTGCCCGCAACCATGCGCAGGTCATGCATCAGTTCGCGCTCTGATTTGGGCGGGCCGAAATCCAGCGGCTCCGCCTGACGGATAGAACCCGGTACCGTCTCGTCGATCAGCGCCTCAAGACTTCGCGTGCCCAGAGCCTCCAGCATCTCGGCCATTTCCTCTGGCGAGGGGCCGATATGGCGGCGATTGGCGAAATCATACGGGTCATACTCGGTCGGCTCGAAAGGCATGTCAGGCTCCCTTGCGCGGGCAGGGCGCACACCCTGCCCTTTCTTCGTGGTCCAAATGCTCCCGCCGGAGGCAGCAAAATCCTTGCAAGGATTTTGAAAAAACTTTTACAAAAGTTTTCCCGCCACCCGGCACAAAAGTCAGGCGATGAATTTCCTGTAGGCGGCTTCATCCATGTAATCGTCCATCTGGCTGGCATCGGCGGGCTTGATCTTGAAAAACCACGCCGCACCCATCGGATCCTCGTTGATCTTCGACGGGTCATCGATCAGCACCTCGTTGACCTCCACGATCTCGCCGTCGATCGGCGCAAGGATATCCGACGCCGCCTTGACGCTTTCAATCACCACGGTCTCGTCATCCTTGCTGACCTCGATCCCGACCTCGGGAAGTTCGACAAAGACGATATCGCCGAGCTGTTC